>CAZBSD010000005.1:25052-53367 GCA_964494735.1 uncultured Syntrophomonas sp. | reverse complement strand
AAATTACCGGATCATGAGATCCGCCAACTGATCAAAAAGCATTTCGATCTGCGGCCTGCAGCAATAATAAGGAACCTGGACCTGCGCCGGCCCATCTACCAGAAGACGGCGGCTTATGGTCACTTCGGCCGTAAAGATCCTGACTTCACCTGGGAGACACTGGACAAGGCCGATGCTATCAAGGCCTCAGCCGGCCTTTAAGCCAACTGCCGGCGTAATCCCAAGAAATACTTAGGGCGCAACATCGCCCTCAGACCGTCAAATAAGGCAAGTAGGCACACTATGTCGCAATGGCCGAGTGATCCTCGTACACCGGGTACGCATCAGTCGTGGCATTCCGAATCGTCCTGCCGCTTCTCATTTTGCTCGGTCTGTTTATTTTTCAACCCGGAAAACAGGTTAACCGCGTTCCATAGATATCACCCCGCATCGAAATGGGGATTCAACCTGGTCATTGGCGGTGAGCATTGCTGAAAACAGTTGAATTGATAGTAGACCTGCCCATAAGCAAATTAAATACTACCTTCACTTATCTGGTGCCTGGTCAGTATGAGTCGGAGAATCTATTCGGCAAACGAGTACTGGTGGATTTTGGCGGCCGTAAAGAAGAAGGATATGTTGTATCCGAATATCATGAAGCGGATGGAGCCGACCTCAAACCTATCCTCAAGGTACTGGATACCGAAACCGTCTTCGACTTGGCTCTATTGGATTTGGCGGGATGGATGGCGGAGTATTGTCTGTGCTCCATCGCAACCGCTCTGGGACTCATGGTACCTAAACTGCTGCGTACAAAGAAAGATACCGAATATATACCCGCCATAGATGAGCGAGAATACCAACATCTTAGCCAACAAGGGATCCAGCTGAACAGCCAGTTCTTTTCCCGTCTTTGGGAAGCCGGGGAACTGAATCACCGCCAAGCCTTGAAGTACGCCAGCCAGCCGGAGCTCATGAAGATGGTTGAAACAGGGTATATCATCCCTACCGGTACCTACCATTTAGGCCGGCGCGGCAGCCAGCCGCACACGTATATTCTGGGCAAATTTGATCCTCAAGCCGAATTGTCTCCCCTACAAAAGAAAGCCCCTCGCCAGGCTGAGATAATGGAAGCGTTGCTGCGAAACGGCCGGCTGGATCATGACCCTGCCGAGCATCGCATCTCCTCGGCCAGCCTGCAATCGTTGCTCCAAAAAGGTTATATCAAGATCCAACCTGAACAACTCCATAATGACCCGGCAAAAATTACCTTAACCGATGATCAGGCACTGGCAGCCGCCAGGATCAAGGAGGCATTGCAGAGTGGGATTATGACTCAATTCCTGCTGTTCGGGGTAACCAGCAGCGGTAAAACCGAGGTGTATGTCGACGCTGCCCGCGCCGCCATCCAACAGGGTAAAGGGGTGTTGGTGCTGGTCCCGGAGATCGCCCTGACCCGCCAGATGGTAGATGTATTTGCCTCCCGCATCAATGACCTGGCAGTCCTCCACAGTGGTATGTCGGCGGGGGAGCGCTATGAGGAATGGCGCCGTATCAAGAACGGAGAAGCCCGATTGGTATTAGGAGCCCGATCGGCGGTTTTCGCACCTTTGCCTAATCTGGGTCTGATCATAATGGACGAGGAACAGGAGAGCAGCTACAAACAGGAGGAAAGCCCCCGTTACCATACCCGGGAGGTGGCTCGGCAAAGGGCCCGGCAGGAATCGGCCGTTCTGGTTTTCGGGAGTGCCACCCCCAGCATCGAGACCTTCCATGCTGCCTATACCGGCATGATTCAGTTGCTGCCGCTTATGGACCGGATAGGAGGCGGACAGCTGCCGCAGATATTTATCGAGGATCTCAAAACCGCCTTCCGCCACGAATCACGGGGATACATTTCCCCCTTACTACGGCAAAAAATCGAAGAGAATCTTAACCGAGGCGAACAAATCATCCTATTTATTAACCGCCGGGGATATTCACCCATGACTGTTTGTTGGGAATGTGGTAATATTGCCTCGTGCCCATCCTGCTCGGTGGGGATGACCTATCACCGTGATATTGGTGTAAATGTATGCCATTATTGCAATCTGCGACTGCCAGTGGAAAGCCAGTGCCCGGTTTGTGGAGGCACCCACATGCAACTACTGGGCGCCGGTACCCAGAGGATCGAGGAGCATATCCAGACCCTTTTTCCGCAGGCGGTTGTGGCCAGATTGGATATTGACAGCAGCCGCCGTAAAGGCGCTCAAAAATCCATCCTGGACCGGATGAGGAATGGCCAGATCGACATATTGGTGGGCACCCAGATGGTGGCCAAAGGCTTGGACTTCCCCAATGTCTCGCTGGTCGGGATAATAGATGCCGACCTGATGCTGAATCTGCCCGATTTTCGAGCCGGAGAGAAATGTTTCCAATTGCTGGTACAATCGGCGGGCCGGGCCGGCCGCGGACAATCCCGCGGTGAGGTGGTCATACAGACCTTTAATCCCGACCACCTTATTATTAATAAGGCCGCCGACCAGGACTTCCTTAGTTTTTACCAATACGAATCCGAGTTGAGGCGACGGTTGGATTACCCTCCTTTCACCCGGCTGTTGAGACTGGTGTTTAGCGGAGAGGAAGAATCCGCCGTACTAGCGGCCAGCCAGGCGGCCGCTCACTTTATCGAAGAACTCATCGATGCCAGCGAAATTGACATCAAACTGATGGGGCCGGCCAGCTGCCCGATCGGCAAGATAAGGAACCGTTTTCGTTACCAATTGATGGTTAGGTGTGCGGCACCGGAATTGTTGAGGAGTATCGCCACATATATTTTGGCCAGACCGTCTTTTAAAAATGTTAAAATGGACATAGACTTTGATCCCATCAGTACACTATAAGGAGGGCAGAAATGTCTGTCTATAAAATACTCATCGACCCTAATCCAGTATTACGGCAGAAGTCCAAGGTGGTTATAAACGTAAATGCCGGGGTGCTGAGGGTATTGGAGAACATGCGTGACACCATGTATTTTGCGGAAGGAATAGGACTGGCGGCACCACAGATAGGGGTGTCGAAGCGGATGATCGTAGTCGACCCCGGCGACAATTATTTGGAGATCATCAACCCCGTGATAGTCTCCCGCGAGGGGGAGCAAAACCGCAGTGAAGGATGCCTGAGCGTACCGGGCAAGGTAGGGTGGTGCAACCGGGCCCGCAAAGTCAGGGTAACCGGACTTAATTCCCTGGGAGAACCTATTGACATTGAAGCAGACGGAGTTCTGGCCAGGGTTCTGCAACATGAGATCGATCATCTCGACGGTATCCTTTTTCCGGATATTGCCACTGAATTGAGGCTGGACGATTTTTAATGTCTGAGGGAGGAAATTATATTGAAGGTAGTTTTTATGGGCACCTCCGATTTTGCCGTACCCTCGCTGGCTACACTTATCCACCATAAGGCTGATATTCTGGGCGTAGTCACCCAGCCCGACCGTCCCCGGGGACGGGGCAACAAGGTAACCTTTTCCCCGATTAAGGAATTGGCTCTTAAACACGGGCTGGAGGTACTTCAACCGGTCCGTATAAGAGACACCGAGGCCATCGACACCCTGCGCAGCTTGGAACCGGATGTCATCGTGGTGGTCGCATATGGTCAGATTCTTCCGGCTGAGATCATCGATCTGCCTCGATTGGGATGTATAAATGTGCACGGCTCCATGCTTCCTCATTATCGTGGCGCCGCCCCAATCCAGCGGGCCATCATGGCCGGGGACAGATCGACAGGAGTTACCACCATGTTTATGAACACCGGTCTTGATACCGGGGATATCATTTTACAGACTCCAGTCGAGATAGGTGAAGAAATGGATTTCGGTCAGATACACGATCTTCTGGCCCAGGCAGGCTCTGAACTGCTGCTGGATACCATGGCGGTTTTGGCCAGCGGTTCCAATCCCCGCCGCAAACAGGATGATCAGCGCAGCAGTTATGCGCCTCGTTTGACCCGAGAGGAAGAAATGATCGACTGGAGCGCCGATGCTGAGACAATCAAGAATAAGATAAGGGCTCTGAGCCCGCAACCCGGTGCCTATACTTCGTTACGGGGACAACGTTTCAAAATTTTCAGAGTCCGGGTGCTCAACCAGGACTCTGGTCCGACCCCAGGTGAGATTATCGCAATTGATTTTGACGGCTTCACTATCCAGACCAGCCAGGGGGTATTGGAGATTCTGGAGGTACAGAAAGAAGGTAAAAAGAGAATTTCCAGCCGCGACTTCATTAAAGGCTTTAACCTGGAGCCAGGAGAGGTTCTCTCCTAGGAGGTGCAGTTGTGGAAATAAAAAAGAGGATCTATGTAGGCTTGCTGATGGTCAGCCTGGTGTTGGCGGCAGGTTTGGTGGCAGCGGTCTGGTTTCTGCTCCAGAACCGGCAGTTGTTGGTAGGGCGGGTAGTACTCACAATAATCGCCAGTATCATGGGAATGATATTCATATTGGTAGGTATCGGGGTGCTGGCCATCATCATAATGATAATGAAATCCAAGAGTATTCCCTCGTTGGAGAACTTCATCCGGATTGCCAACGAGCTGCTCTTCCCGGCTACCCTTATAACTGGCCGGCTGGCTGGTATCAGCAAGGATAAAATACTGCAATCTTACATAGCAGTAAACAATTATCTGGTAAAATCCAAGAAGTTGGTCTTGGAAGGACCGCAGGTAATGATATTGCTGCCCCATTGTCTGCAGGATTCTGATTGCCCCCACAAAATCACCATGGACGTAAGCAACTGCAAGCGTTGTCACAAATGTTGCGTATGTGATCTTATAGAGTTGGGGGAAGAGTATCATGCGGTAGTCAAGGTGGCTACCGGCGGTACCCTGGCCCGTAAATTCATAGAAGAGACCAGACCGCGCGGGGTGGTAGCAGTAGCCTGCGAGAGAGACCTGTCGCTGGGCATCCAGGATGCGGTCCAGATACCGGTCATAGGAGTCCTCAACTGCCGTCCCAACGGCCCCTGTGTGAACACCAGCGTAGTGGTGGCCGATGTGGAGCAAGCCCTGCAATCTATTTGTAAAGGAGTCTAAAGAAAGATGGGTTATTATCTGATTTTTATTATCCCGGCCTTGTTGATCTCGTTGTACGCCCAGTTCAATATCAAGTCTACCTATAAGAAGTATTCCCAGGTCCGATCCGGTCGGGGGACTACTGGGGCCAATGCGGCGGGGGCGCTGCTGCAGCGGAACGGTTTGGGGGGGCGGGTGGCTATCAATCATATAGCCGGCGACCTGACCGACAATTATGATCCCCGCAATCAAACTCTGAACCTATCCGAGACAGTGTATGGCAGCACATCTATCGCAGCCATAGGTGTTGCCGCCCATGAAGTCGGGCACGCTATACAGCATAGTGAGAAGTATGCTCCCATGGGATGGCGGTCTAGTATTGTACCTGTGGCTAATTTTGCATCCTCGGCGTCTTTCCCGATCCTGTTGGTAGGTATGCTGCTAAACAGCATGGATCTGGTATTAGTAGGCATAGTGCTGTTTTCAGCGGTAGTGATCTTTCACCTGGTGACACTGCCGGTCGAATTCAATGCTTCCCAGCGAGCGGTGGCCGAATTATCAGCAGCGGGTCTGGTCAGCAGCGATGAAGTACCGATGGTCAAAAAAGTGCTGGGCGCGGCAGCCATGACCTATCTGGCCGCAACCTTGACCGCAGTTGCCAACCTGCTCTATTACGTGATGATTTTCGCGGGCGGCCGGGACGATTGATTTGACGGCTGGGAGATATTTATGAATAACAAAAAGCGGGACGATGACCCGCGCTTAACCGCCCTGCAAGTCATACACCAGGTGGCGGAAAAAGATGGTTATGCCAACCTGCTATTGGATCAGGCTTTTCGAAGGGCTGGATTGACGCTTCAGGACCGGCATCTGGTTACCGAACTGGCCAACGGCACCATCAGAATGTTTAAGCACCTGGACTGGGTGCTTAATCTTTTTCTGAATCGTCCCGTCTCGGCTCTTAATCCGTGGTTACGCAATATACTGCGAATGTCGGTCTATCAGATGCTTTTTATGAACGCTATCCCTGATTATGCGGTAATCAACAGCGCTGTCGATTTGACCCGGGCCAAAGCCAGCCCCAATTTGACCGGTCTGGCCAATGGGGTCCTGCGCAACATCAGCCGCAGCCGCGATCATTTCCGCTACCCGGATCCATCCGATCCGATTACTTTCTATGCTGTTTATTATTCGCAGCCAGAATGGCTGGTGGAAAAGCTGCTGGCCACCTACCCTGTCGAGCAGGTTCGGAACCTATTGGATTATTTCAATCTGCGGCCCCAAGTCGTGTTGCGTACCAATAACTTGAAAACCGACCGGACACAATTGCTGATCTGGCTGAGCGAAGATGGGATCATCAGCCAACCCAGCCCCCGTTCTCCCTGGGCGGTGCTGATGGATCAGACCGATATCAGTCTGGCTCAATCCAGAGCATACCAGCAGGGATTCTTCTATGTTCAGAATGAAGCCTCGATGCTGGCCGTGGCTATCCTCAATCCCCAACCGGGTGAGTTGATTTTGGACCTGTGTTGTGGGGTGGGCGGCAAAACCACCTTTATGGGCGAATTGATGCAAGACCAGGGACAGATAGATGGCTACGATATTCATCAACATAAAATTGATCTGTTAAAATCAAACTGTGAGAGGCTGGGCATATCTATTGTGACCGGCCATCGGCAGGATATATTGAGCCTGACCCCGGGATCCCAACTTTGGGATAGAGTGCTCCTGGATGCACCGTGTTCTGGTCTGGGGGTGCTGAGCCGCCGGTCCGATTCCCGCTGGCACAAAAAACCGTCCGATCTGGATGATCTAAAGACTTTGCAGGCCCAGTTGCTCGAAAAAGCAGGTCAGATGGTGAAGCCCGGAGGAAGGGTGGTCTATTCTACCTGTACTATACTGCGATCCGAAAATGAAGACATTATCGAGGACTTCCTGCATCACCACCCGGAATTCAGCCGGGAGGATCTGGGCAGTGAGATCAGTTTCTTTCCGCTCGACAACCATGATCGCCTTAAAGCCAGCCAGGGCATGCTGTCCATATTGCCCGGCAAGTATGGTACCGATGGAATGTTCTATGCCAAATTGAGGAGGAAAAAGAGCGCTTAACATGAACATGCCACAAAAAACTGAGCTATTAGGAATGGACTCCAATAATTTTGAATTATACCTGCAATCTCTGGGTGAGCCCCGATTTCGCGCCAGCCAGATCCATACCTGGATCTATCGCAAAGCAGTCAGCTCTTTTTACGAGATGTCGGATATCCCAAAACAGCTGCGGGCCCGCCTCGATGCCGAAGCCCAGGTATCCATCCCCCGAGTTCTGAAACAGCGGGTATCGGCAGACGGAACCCGCAAATTCCTGTTTGAGATGAATGACAAAAAGAAGATCGAAACGGTAGTCATGCCCCAAGGCCGAGACAAGGATAGCCGTTTCTCACTGTGTATATCCACACAGGTGGGATGCCCGGTGGGTTGTTTATTCTGTGCTACTGGCCAGTCCGGTTTTCAACGCAACCTTAAAGCGTATGAAATGGTTGGTCAGCTGCTGGGCTCCCGTCGCGAGATGGCCCGTAAACTCAAGACCGATGAGGAGTTGATCACCAATGTGGTCTATATGGGCATGGGAGAGCCCATGTTGAACTATGACGAAATGATCGGTTCCATATTCATCCTGAATGACCACAAGGGAATCAATATCGGACAAAGGCATATCACCATCTCTACCTGCGGCGAGGCCATGGGGATAAGAAGGCTGGCGGAAGAGAATCTGCAGGTAACCCTGGCCGTCTCCCTGCACGCCGGCAACGACACCCTAAGAGATGTATTGATCCCCCTCAACCGCAAGTACCCACTAAAAGAACTGCTGGAAGCGGTGCATTTCTACATCGAACGCACCAACCGGCGGGTCACCTTCGAATACATCATGCTGGACGATATGAATATCGGGGCTGGTGATGCCCAGGCCTTAATCAAATTAATCAAACCATTGCTGGCTAACATCAATCTAATTCCTTATAATGAAGTCAGCGGCTTGGAGTACAAAAAGCCCTCGTCCGCCAAAATCCGACATTTCTATAACCTTTTGGCTGATGGTGGGTTGAATGTTACCCTGCGGGACGAACGGGGTGCCGATATAGAAGCCGCCTGTGGGCAGCTTAGCGCTAAAAACGAGCGTTAGACCCAACAATAGTGCATATAATATAAAAACATCGCAGGCTATTTAGAGGTGAAACATGAAATCGGCAGGTATGTCCAATATAGGGTTGCATCGCAAAAGAAACGAAGACAGTTACTCTATCAATGAAGACCAGGGGATCTTTATCGTATGTGACGGGATGGGCGGCCACAAAGGCGGAGATGTGGCCTCGCGGCTGGCGGTACAGACTATCCAGGACAACCTGAACCTCGAGTCCGGGGAACAGACAGTCACTGTCTTGCACCAGGCGATTCAGGCCGCCAATATGGCCATCTACCGAATGGGCAACAGTGTCGATGAATTACGCGAGATGGGTACCACTGCAACAGTGGCGATCATCCAGGATGAAACTGAGATGACCGTAGCCCACGTCGGTGACAGCAGCCTGTACCTCTTTCATTCCGGAGCCCTGATCAAGATCACCCGTGACCATACCCTGGCTGAACAGATGGTGGCAGATGGTGTCTACTCCAACGGCGATCTGCCTGCCCACTCTTACAGTCATATACTCACCCGGGCGGTAGGAGTTGAACCGGAGGTCAATGTTGATATATACCAACAGGAGATAAATAGAGGGGACTGTATTCTGATCTGCAGCGACGGATTGACAGACCTGGTTACTGACGACGAGATCTACACATTTATGGCCATGGCCAAAGAACCGGAGATAAAGGCACGCTTACTGGTAGACCTGGCTTTGGCCAAGGGCGGTTTTGATAACGTTACAGTCGTAGTGGTAACCGTTTAAATAGGAGGTAGAATGTTGAACGGCAAAACTTTAGGCGGTCGTTACGAACTGCTGGATGTGGTGGGAGAAGGGGGTATGTCCGTTGTCTATCGAGCCCGGGACAATATCCTCGACCGGATTGTTGCGGTCAAGATACTGAAGGATGAATTTGCCAAAGATCAGGGTTTTGTGGAAAAGTTCAGGACCGAAGCCCTATCGGTGGCTCGCATATCCCACCCCAACATCGTCAATATATTTGATGTAGGTGTTCAGGACGGAACTTATTATATCGTTATGGAATACGTGGACGGTCATACCCTTAAGCAGTTGATCCGCCAATCAGCCCCCCTGCCAGTGGAAAAGGCGATCGACATCGCCATCATGATCTGTGATGGCGTGCACCACGCCCATGAAAAGGGGATAATCCACCGGGATATCAAACCCCACAACGTTTTGATAACCGAGCAGGGTATGGTCAAGGTTGCTGATTTTGGGATAGCCCAGGCGGTCAGTGCCGGGACTATAACCTATGGCAACAATATAGTAGGATCGGTCCATTATTTTTCCCCCGAGCAAGCCAAAGGTGAACCGATCAACCGTACCACTGATATATACTCCATCGGATGCATCATGTATGAGATGGTCACGGGCAAGGTGCCTTTCAACGCTGATAGCCCCATAACCATCGCACTGCGGCATATCAATGAGGACTCTCCGTCGGCACGGGCCCTGAATCCCGATGTTCCGGTCGGGCTGGAAAACCTGATCCACAAGGCCATGGCCAAACAACCGGGACAGCGTTTCCAGACTGCGCAGGAGATGCGTAATACCCTGCTTAAGATTCAGCAGGGCAACGGTGGTGCTCTAACCGGCAAAAAGGAGGACGCGGTGAAGTCCAAAAAGAAGATGAAACCATTGGGTAAGGGTATCATAGCTATCGCCATATTTGGACTTTTATCAGGTATCCTATGGATGATGGCTGGCAACCTTTTTGGCCCCGAGATCGCCGTTCCCAAGATCGTTGGAATGGATATCAAACAAGCTGATGCAGAGCTTTCCAAACTGGGCTTGGTTCTAAAGGTTATAGGGCGGGAAAATAACGATCAGGCTGATCCGGATACAATCATTTCCCAGGACCCCGATACAGGACGCAAGGTAAAGAAGGGACGCGAGATAGAGGTTATAATCAGTCAGGGGGTAGCCCAGGTCAAGGTCCCCAATATTTCTGGGGTCACCATCAACGATGCCACCACCCGGCTTTCCAATAAGGGTTTAAATCTGGGCACTATCGAACCTGTCTATGACGAAAAGTATGCGGACGGGATAGTCATTTCCCAAGATCCGCTGCCTGATACCACGGTCAGCACGGGTACCAAGGTCAATGTAGTGGTCAGCAAGGGCAAACAGCCTCCCCGGGCGGCAGTACCAGACGTCAAGGGTCTGACCGTCACCGAAGCTACCACAAAATTAAAGGCCGCCAAGATGGATCTGGGAGCGGTGACACGCTCCGCTAGTAACTCCTTCTATGCGGAACAGATATCTTCCCAGGATCCGGCCGCCGACGTCCAGATTGAGGAAGGCACCAAGGTGAATGTAGTAGTCAGCAGCGGGCCAGGGCCCACCTCCAAGACCCGGCGTTTGGAATTTTCGATACCCGACGATAAGCGCTCCTATGAGGTGGTCATAAAAGTGACAGATGTACAGGGAAGCAGGGAAGTGTACAGCGAAAGGCAGGATGGTGGAGATTCGGTTACGGTGGGCATAACCTATTATGGCTCCGGGTCGGCCGAAGTCCAATTGGATGGTACCCGTTTCCGCACCTACACCCTGCAATGATGAGAGGTGCCGATTAGAGGGGGTGTCATGGTCCTGGAACACCTGGATGGCCTGGTTATAAAGAATTACAGCGGTTTCTATTATGTGCAGGATGATACCGGTACTGTGTATACCTGCAAAGTAAGGGGCAAGGTCAAAGACAGACTTCTCAGCGGTGATCGGGTTGTTTTTACCCCCTTGGAATTGGGACAAGGCATCTTGGAAAAGGTGTTGCCCAGAACCAATGAGCTTTACCGCCCCCGGGTCGCCAATGTAAGCCGGGTTTTGGTAGTGATGGCCTATAATCAGCCCCGACCGGACTTGACCCTGCTGGACCGTTTGCTCTTCCTGGCCGAATACAATCATATTGAGCCCTTCATCATATTGAATAAATGTGATCTGGAAATGCACCCATCGACAGGTCAGATACTCGACTATTATCCACAAGTTTATAAAGTGTTTCAAACCTCGGCCCGGCAGGCCATCGGCATTGATGCCCTGGCCCAGGCAGTGACCGGTGAGATCGCCGTATTTGCGGGACCATCAGGAGTGGGGAAATCCCGCTTGCTGCAGAAGCTTACCGGCCAGAGCACCGTACGTACCGGCTCAGTCAGCGCCAAAATCGGCCGGGGCAAACACACCACCCGTCATGTGGAACTGTATCTTTTGCCCCAGGGAGGATGGATAGTAGACACACCGGGTTTCAACGTACTGGACATGCCAGCTATCCGGCGGGAAGATCTTACCCGCTATTTTCCTGATTTTACAGCTTATAGCTGCAATTGCCGCTTTGGCGACTGCATCCATTACCGGGAAAACGAATGCGGAGTCAAAGAGGCCGTAGAGCAGAACCAGATACCAGCGTCGCGCTATAAAAATTACCTATCCATGTTGGAGGAAATCATAGCCAAGGAGGGGGTTTACTAATGGTGTTGGTGGCACCGTCGATATTGTCCGCCAATTTTGCCCATCTGGCCGAGGATATTCATAGGGTGGAGGAGGCCGGGGCCGATTGGCTGCATGTAGACGTAATGGATGGTCATTTTGTTCCCAACCTTACTATTGGTCCACTGGTAGTCCGGGACATCAAAAAAGAAACCGGATTATTGCTGGATGTTCATCTCATGATCGAGAAACCGGAGAATCTGCTGCCGGCTTTCATTGCCGCCGGTGCCGATCTGATTACGGTTCACGCCGAAACCTGTCCCCACCTCCATCGCACCCTGACCGTGATCAAAGAGGCTGGATTGAAGGCAGGTGTGGCCCTTAACCCCTCAACCCCGGTGGCAATGGTGGAAAATGTCATGGGAGAGGTTGACCTGATACTGGCCATGAGCGTCAATCCCGGATTCGGCGGTCAGAAATTCATCAACTCGGTGCTGGCCAAGATCACAGCTTTACGCCAGATGATAGGGCAATCCAGATCTACTGCCCATCTCCAGGTCGACGGAGGTATCAATCTCGACACCGGTCAATTGGTAGTCAATTGCGGCGCTGATGTGCTGGTAGCCGGTTCTTTCCTATTTGGGGCCGCCGACATAAAGCAAGCCGTGCAGAACCTCAGAAGCATTGCGCGATAGAAAGATAAATATCTACAGCAGATAAGGAATTTCATCGATGCACACTCACCCAACTTATCATATCGAAACCTACGGCTGCCAGATGAATGTCCGCGATTCCGAGATAATGGCCGGCCTGATGGAAAAGCATGGCTACATCGAACAACCCCAGGCAGAACTGGCCGACATCATAATTTTTAACACCTGCAGCGTAAGACACTCGGCCGAGAATAAAGTCTATGGCAAACTGGGTGAATTCACCAAGATGAAGCGTTCCAACCCCAATCTGATCGTCGCTTTCGGAGGATGTATGGCCCAGCTGCCGGAGGTCGTGGCCAAAGTCAAACGTATCGGGGTGGACGTGATCTTCGGAACCTATAATGTGCACGAACTGCCTCATTTGATCGGGGAATATCGCCAACAGCGCCGCCGGGTGGTGCGGGTATGGTCCGGCCACGGCCATATTGTCGAGGATCTTCCTTCCCATCGCAAGGAAGGTTGCAGCGCCTTCGTGAATATCATGTATGGCTGCAACAACTTCTGCAGTTACTGCATCGTGCCGTATACCAGAGGCCGGGAAAGGAGCCGTCACCCCCGCGACATAATCCGCGAGGTGGAGCAGTTGGCGGCGGAAGGCTTCCAAGAGGTCACCTTCCTGGGCCAGAACGTAAATTCTTATGGCCAGGGCCTGGATGATAATTATGATTTCGCCGATCTGCTCAAATTGGCTGATAAAGTGGATGGCATTCAGCGGATACGTTTCACTACCTCTCATCCCAAAGATATGTCGGACAAACTGATCGATGCGGTGGGGGAGTGTTATAAGGTTTGCGAACATATCCATGTGCCCCTGCAGGCGGGCAGCAACCGTATACTTAGAGGCATGAACCGGGGATACACCCGTGAACACTACCTGGAGTTGGTGGGCCGGATGAGGTCATATATTCCCGGAGTGTCCATCAGTTCCGATCTGATCGTGGGATTTCCGGGAGAGACGGAAGATGATTTTCAGCAAACCCTGGATATGGTACGGCAGGTCCGGTTCGATGCCGCATTTACATTTCTGTACTCGGTACGCTCAGGTACCAGGGCGGCCACCATGAACGACCAAGTGGACCAGGCGATCAAAAAGGATCGTCTGCTGCGTCTCAATGAGGTTCAGTACGGAATTGCCCTGGAACTGAATCAGTCATTGGAGGGCAGCAGCGCAGAAGTCCTGGTGGAAGGACCCAGCAAGACCAATCCTGATAAGCTTACCGGCCGCACCCGCAGCAACCGAATCGTCATCTTTAAAGGTGAGCCTGACCTGGTAGGCAGACTGATAGAGGTCGAAATAACCCGGGGCAAGACCTTCTCGCTGTTTGGCGAAACCCAGGGTGAACATAAAATGGAGGGGACACCATGTCAACAGACAGAATTATTCAAATAGCCATGGAATTAGGCCTGGCCATCGCCGAGTCGGAGCAGGTCCATACTCTCAAGGGCATTCAGACCCAGGTGCTGGAAAACACTGAAGCAGCTGCCCTTTTGGACAGTTATCAAGAGGCTAGGACCCAGCTGGAACACAAGGTACAGGATGGACTGCAGATAGTCCCGGCTGAAGAGGAGAATCTGGAAGCACTCCAACAGCAACTCAACGACAACCCCTTGATCCGGGATCTTGCCACCGCCCAGCAGAATTTGAACAACCTTATGGAAAGTGTCTACTTCGTTATCAACCAGGCGGTGTTCAACGATGAGTGTGAAGCAGATTGCAGTACCTGTGGCGGTAGCTGCGCGCATTAAATCAATTCATCCGTGACCAGTCCTGTCCCTCCAGCGTTCATATCCTGATGCGGCAGGGGCAGGATGAGGGGATGATAATTGGCGGAATACATAGAGATTTCTTTTCTCCGGGGAGGGGAATGATAGTTGGCCGGCTACACGCCTATGATCGAGCAGTATTTGATGACCAAACGGGAATACCCGGATGAGATATTGTTTTTTCGCCTTGGTGATTTCTACGAAATGTTCTTTGAGGATGCCCGGACCGCCGCCCGGGAATTGGATATCGTCCTGACCGCCCGTGATGGGGGGAGTTCCGAAAAGATACCCATGTGCGGGGTACCGCATCATGCCGCCAACAACTATATAGGACGGCTGATAAGCCGTGGATACCGGGTGGCAATCTGTGATCAGGTGGAGAATCCCAAACATGCGGTAGGAATAGTAAAGCGGGAAGTTACCAAAGTGATCACTCCTGGCACAGTTATTGATGAAGCCATGCTGGATGAGGATCGCAACAACTTCCTCATCGCCCTGGCCGAAGATGAACATACGATTGGCCTGGCGGCAGTAGACATCTCGACCGGTACCTTTTTTGTCACTGAACTCAAAGGCCCTGATCGTTTCCTTAACCTGGAGAGTGAGCTGCAGCGGCTGAACCCGGCGGAATGCCTTATCCCGGCCGGCAGCAGTATGGATAGTCTATGGCAGGACAATCTGGTCCGACCGGGTATGCCCCTTTCCCGCATCGAAAACCTGCCCAGCCCTGGAGAGGCTCGGCGCATCCTGGCGGATCGATTCGCAGTGATGTCTCTGGACGGATTCGGAGTGCAAGATCATACCGCCGGATTACAGGCAGCGGTGGCCATACTTGATTTTATCAACCGTACCCAAAAAACGGTCCTGGGCCAGATATCTTCCCTGACCGCCTATGAGAATACCGTATTTTTGCAGATTGACTCCTATTCCCGGCGCAACCTGGAACTTACCGCCGCTCTCCATGACAACAAGAAGGAAGGAAGTCTGCTGGGGATATTGGATTATTGCTGCACCTCGATGGGTAAACGGTGTCTGCGGGGCTGGTTGGAACTGCCTCTAAAAGATCTGGAGGCCATCAACAGACGCCTGGATGCGGTGGAGGAATTGGTCAACAGCCTGCCCATACGCCAGGAGTGCCGCTATACACTGCAGAAGATTAACGACCTGGAGCGCCTGGCGGGCAAACTGGGCAGCGGTGCGATCTTTCCCCGCGATCTGGCTGCACTCAAAACATCCCTGGGGGCCATACCAATGCTGCAGGCAATCCTGGCCCCAGCGTCCAGTGATCAGCTACAAGAGCTGGCGGCCATGGATCCCTTACGCGAGGTTTACGATTTTATAGAATCCGCCGTCAACGAGGCCGCTCCGCCCGGAATAAAAGAGGGCGATATTATCAAACCCGGTTACAGTGCCGAAGTGGACAAATTGAAGGAACTGGCCACCCAAGGCAAGACCTGGCTGCTCGAGTTCGAGAGCCGGGAAAAGGAACGGACCTCTATCCGCTCTCTCAAGGTTGGTTACAATCGCGTCTTTGGCTACTATATCGAGGTAAGCAAGGCCAATCAGAATCTGGTGCCGGCCGATTATATACGCAAGCAGACCCTGGTCAATGCTGAACGGTTCATCAGTATCGAACTGAAGGAACACGAAGAGAAGATTGTGGGAGCCAGGGAACGTCTTTACCAGTTGGAATACGACCTCTTCATGGATTTATGTCAACAGCTGCAGCCCTATATTCCGGCGCTGCAAAAATGTGCCCAAGCGGTCGCCAATATTGATGTTCTGCAATCCCTGGCCCAGGCGGCTTACCTGAACGACTATGTACGGCCGGTTCTGACTCGGGATGGCTCCATCGACATACGTGCCGGCCGTCATCCGGTGGTGGAAAAATCATTGGCCACCACCCGATTTGTTCCTAACGATGTGGAGATGGATAACGATCATGCCCGCTTCGGCATCATCACCGGCCCCAACATGGGCGGCAAGAGTACCTATCTGCGGCAAACCGCCTTGCTGGTGATCATGGCTCAGGTGGGTAGTTTCATTCCCGCCGATGCTGCTCGTATCGGGCTGGTGGACCGTATCTTTACCCGGGTTGGGGCCTCGGATGACCTGTCAGCAGGGCGCAGCACCTTTATGGTAGAGATGCTGGAACTGGCCCGCATAATCAATAGTGCCAGCCGCAACAGCCTGGTGATACTGGACGAGATCGGCCGGGGCACCAGCACTTACGATGGACTTAGCATAGCCCAGGCGGCCAGTGAATACATACATGACCATATCAAGGCCAAGACCTTGTTCGCTACCCATTATCATGAATTGACATCTTTGGCTGAAAGCCGGGCGGGAATCGTCAACCTGTCGGTATCAGTACTGGAATCGGGTGACAGCGTCACTTTTCTTAAAAAGGTACTGCCAGGCCGGGCCGATAAGAGCTACGGCATTCATGTCGCCAAACTGGCGGGTATACCGGTTAAGATTGTCAACCGCGCCTATGAGATTTTACAAGGCCTGGAGAAGGAACACGACAGCTCCAAAAGAGGAGCCGAACAACTGAGCCTGTTCGACTCTCAAGACAGTCCCATATTGGATGAATTGGAAACCCTTAGAATAGATGAGATCAGCCCGCGAGATGCCATGACCATTCTATATCGCTGGCAGGACCAGCTTAAACAGGAATCAAGATAAGGAGGTGCGACGGATGTTGATCGGGATCGATGTAGGCGGGACGTTTACCGACGGGGTCATTTTATCAGGCACCAAGGTGACTGCAACGGCGAAACAGCCCACTGACAACATGGACTTGAAGGGTACCATCATCGATGTGTTGGACCGTCTGTTGACGGGGCAGGAAGGAAGAGACATCCAGCGGGTGGTATTGAGTACTACCCTGGTCACCAATATGTTGGCAACTGGCAATCTGCCGGGCACAGCCTTGCTGCTCCTGCCCGGACCGGGTCTGCCCCTTGATGCTTACGCCCTGTTCCCCAACACCTGGTTTCTTAAAGGCAGTATTGATTTTCGCGGTCGGGTCACGGAACCGCTGGACACGGCCGAAATCGAGAAGGCAGTGGACCAGATCGCGGCCAAGGGGATAGAGAAGATCGCCATTGTAGCCAAGTTTTCCAACCGCAATAATGAATTGGAGCGAAAAGCCCGGGATATTGTCATGCGCAGGCATCCCCATCTGGAGGTAGCCCTGGGCAGCGATGTGGCCGGGCAGCTCAACTTCCGCCGCCGTTTGGTGACAACTTATTACTCGGTCATGACCCAGGCGGTTTGGGACCGATTCATCAGCGAGATAGCCGCGGCTCTGGCTGCACGGGGAATCACCGGTGATGTGGAGATATTGAAGGCCGATGGCGGTACCATGCCCATGGCATTTTCCGGCCCCCGACCTTGTGAAACGGTTTTTTCGGGTCCGGCGGCCAGTACCATGGGAGCAGTAGCATTATCTGCCCATCCCCGCAATGCAGTGATAGTCGATATCGGCGGCACCACCTCCGATATATCGCTTTTGATCGACGGCGAGCCGCTCTATGCCTCCAAAGGGGCCCGTATCCAAGGCCAATACACCCACATCAAAGCCTTTTCGGTGAAATCTGTGCCGCTGGGCGGTGACAGCCCGCTCACAGCCGATAACGGCAACATAAGAGTCGAGCCCCTTCGCAGGGGCAATGCGGCCTGTTTCGGAGGACCGGAACCTACCGTCACCGACGCCTTCAACCAAATGTATGCCCTTAATATCGGTCAACCAGACCTGTCGCAGCGGGCATTGGCCGCCTTGGCAGATAAAAGTGGGATCAGCTCGGAAGTCATCTGCCGACATGTTCAGGATATGGTCATCAGTCAACTGCGGACGGCCATCGTGGATATGTTCCGGGAATGGGAGAATGAGCCTGCCTATCGGGTCTGGGAGGTAATACACGGGCGTAAATTCGACGTACAGGAGATAGTGGGCATCGGGGCAGCGGCCGGGGCCATCATCCCGGCTCTGGCCAAAATAATGGCCGTAAATTGTACCATCCCCGAATTCGCCCCGGTGGCCAACGCCTTGGGAGCCTGTGTGGCCCGGCCGACCTTGACCGTGAAGGTACACATCGATACCCAGAACGGATATTGGGTCATGGATCAGGCGGGCAAGAGAGGGGATGTCAAGACCGGTCCCAAGATGCAGATGACCGAAGCCCTGGAATTAGCCCGCCAAAACCTTAACCAGTTGGCCCGCGAGCGCAACATGGAGGCCTACGCTGATCAGGCGGAAGTCTTCCTTCAGGAACAATTCAACGTTATCAGAGGCTGGAGCACTTCCGGCAAGATATTTGACATCGGGGTGCAGATCGCACCGGGGTTGATCAATGAATACCAGGGGGTGAGCCGATGAAACAGACAGGTTTGGTCTTTTTTCCGGCCTTTGACTGGGCCATATCTCCCACCCATCCGGAGCGGGAGGAGAGGTTACTGTATACCCGCGATCAGTTGTTTGAAGAAGGTGTTATGGATCTTCCCCAGATACGGGAATACAAAAGCGGACTGGCTACTCACAAGGACATCGCCCGGGTTCATTTCTGCGTCCCGGATGTCGACGCCCAGATCACCGAAGCCCACCTGGTATCGGCTGGTTCCGCCCTGGTGATTGCCGACGCGGTCATGAACAAGGAGATAGTCAATGGCTTTGCCCTGGTCCGTCCTCCCGGACATCACGCCATGACTGTAGCCCATGGCAATCGCGGTTTCTGCAACATCAACAATGAGGCTATCATGGTCGAGTATCTGCGCAAAAAACATGGTCTGCGCCGCATAGCCATCGTCGATACCGATGTCCATCACGGCGACGGCACCCAGGAGATATTTTGGCACGACCCCGATATCCTGTTCATCTCGTTCCATCAGGACGGCCGCACTCTTTACCCGGGCTCGGGGTTTACGGATGAATTAGGGGGACCGCTGGCCCATGGCTCCACCATAAACATCCCTCTGCCCCCCAACACCAACGATGCCGGCATTCATTACCTGCTCGACAACCTGGTTATGCCGTTGCTGGATGAGTTCCAACCGGAATTGGTGGTCAACTCGGCCGGGCAGGACAACCACTACAGCGACCCGCTGGCCAATATGGCCTTTTCCGCCCAGGGCTACGCGATACTTAATCAGAAACTGGCGCCTGATATAGCGGTGCTGGAAGGCGGATACTCGGTTGAAACAGCCTTGCCTTATGTCAACCTGGGCATAATAATGGCTATGGCCGGTATCGATTATTCCAACCTGCGCGAACCCGATTATTCACCCACGCGGTTTTCTCGCAGTTCTGGTTCCAACGACTATTTCGACAAGTTGATAACCACCCAGCTGGCCAATTTCCGAAGCCGGGAACAGACGGTGCAGAAAAACCGCGGTCGTTTCCCAAATGAATATGCTTATCCCCAACAAATCTATTATGACACCGATGGGATAAGTGAACAGCAGACGGTCCGGCTGCGGATGTGCGAAGATTGTGCCGGATACCGCACTATGCATTCCAGCGCCCGCCATTCGGGCTGGGATAATTACGAAGTATTCTGCATCGCGGTGCCCACCTACGGTTGTCCCCGCTGCCAGCAGGAGAGTCAGCGGATTTACCAAGAAATGTGCTCAAAAACCGGCGTATTCGATTACATTTACCTGCAGGACCGGGTAGCCGATGTATATCGCAGCTTCAACAGCGGCCGCAAAGTAGAGACGGTATTGTAATAATGGCCATCAGATTACTGGATGACCACCTGATCAACAAGATCGCAGCCGGAGAAGTGATCGAACGGCCGGCTTCGATAGTGAAGGAATTGGTGGAAAACTCCATAGATGCAGGCAGCCGCCGCATAGCGGTGCAGATCGCCAATGGCGGCATCGACCGTATCGAAGTAGTCGATGATGGCCAGGGTATCCCTGCTGATGAGGTGCTGCTGGCCCTGGAGCGTCACGCAACCAGTAAGATCGCTGCTGAGGGTGACCTGTCAGCCATTGCCACTATGGGTTTCCGTGGCGAAGCCTTACCCAGTATAGCATCGGTAAGCCGCCTGCAGCTATACACGCAATACGGGCAGGACCCGGGGGTGAGAGTCAGGATGAACGGCGGCAAAGATGTCAGCCGCCAACCTTTTCCGACCGCGCCAGGCACGAAAGTGGTGATCGAGGACTTGTTCTTCAACACCCCGGCCCGTAAGAAGTTTTTGAAATCGATGGTAAGCGAGGCAATCCAGGTACACGACGTGATGTGCCGGCTGGCCCTGGCCCGCCCCGATATCTCCTTCAGTTACGCCAATGAAAAGAAACTCTATTTTAAAACCCCCGGTAACGGCGACCTGCGGGACACGGTCATCTCAATCTACGGCCGGGATTTCACGGCCAACTTCATCGATCTCGATTGGAGCGGGGAGAGATACCAGCTGCGGGGGTTGATCTCCACCCCGGATTTCCGCCGCTTGAACCGCAAGAATCAGATATTCTATGTCAATCAGCGTCTAGTCAAAAGTCCCATGCTGGCCCGGGCCGTCGATGAAGGTTATCGTGGTTCACTGCTGGCCAGAGAGTATCCGGCGGTCTTTCTTTTCATAGACATGCCTCCCGACGAAGTGGATGTCAACGTCCATCCACAGAAAATAGAAGTCCGCTTCCGGGATGACAAAGCTATCTTCCAACTGGTCAGCCAGGCCATCAAAGCCACCCTGAATGGTCCCGATAAATCCGATCCGGCTCACCGCAGCCAATCCTGGCGTTCTACCAACCCTTTTCCGGTTGTTTATCGCCCCAAAGAGCAGATCTATTCTGAACCCCTGTTTGCAGCGGAATCGGGTCCGTTGATGGTGGACCGGGAAAAGGAGACCGGTTTAGTCCTGGGTGGGTGGATGGGGGACCAGCCGAATCAGGATCCCGACCTGGTAGTTATCGGTCAGTGCTTCGATGGATATATAATTGTCGAAATGGGCGAGACGGTTTGGCTGGTCGATCAGCATGCCGCCCATGAGCGTATCCTCTTCCATCGTCTGCGGGAGCAAGGCCGCGGTCAGACCAACTTGGGTCAGGTACTCACCTTCCCCCAGGTCTTCGATCTCTCCAGCACAGCCATGGACGCACTCCAGGACCAGCGTTCGGTTTTGGAGGAAATAGGCTTTGACCTCGAGCCGCTGGGCCCCAATTCAGTCATCCTTAGGGGAGCCCCGCCAGCCCTGCAGGGTCAGGAGACAACCTTTATCAATGAATGCCTGGAAGTATTGGACGGGGAGCGATCACTGGAATTCAAAGATGAGCTATACGCCATGATGGCCTGCAAACAGGCAGTCAAATCAGGTGACCGCTTGTCAAGAGCGGAGATGATGCTTCTCATCAATGATCTCTGCCAAACCCCCGATTACAGGCATTGCCCCCATGGCAGGCCGACCATGATCGAGATCAGCCGCCAGGAACTGGAGAAACGCTTCAAAAGGAAATAGAAATGAAATTTGTGGTCACCACTACCCAATCGCAATCAGGCACAGACCCTGGATTGGCCGCCTTCATAAACGAGACTGGATTTACTTTCATACCCCGGCGGCGGACCGGGCTAGCCAATCTGGCCGGCGAACAAGGCGCCGATGGAGTTATCGTCTGGGAAAACGGCCGCCCGGTGCTGTACATTGACGGCGAGAAACTCTTCTTTCATCCCAACATGGCCAAGAGCCGTATCGCTGCCTACCGCAAAAAGTGCCAACCCGATCTGATGATCAAAGCCTGCCAGTTGCAGCCGGGATGGAGTTTCCTCGATTGCACCCTGGGAATGGGCGCCGACGCCATAGTGGCATCCTATTTTTCCGGGAGGGGGCGGATTACCGGGTTGGAATCGGAAGATGCCATCGCCGCCGTCATCGGTTGGGGGATGAAGATGTATTCC
The DNA here is from genome assembly GCA_964494735.1 of uncultured Syntrophomonas sp. Lineage (GTDB taxonomy): Bacteria > Bacillota > Syntrophomonadia > Syntrophomonadales > Syntrophomonadaceae > PHAA01. The sequence goes on along the minus strand of CAZBSD010000005.1, from coordinate 31,336 downwards.
AGCCGGATGGAATGGCTCGATCAGGCTGTCCATCGTATCGAGGTGTGGGCCGGCAACCACCAAGACTGGCTGCCCCGACTGGCGGATGAGTCTTATGACGTGGTATACTTCGACCCAATGTTCGACCACCCCGTGATTAAAAGCCAGCCGCTCAGCCCCCTGCGCAAACTGGCCAATCCCCAATCCCTGGATCTGGCCACCGTATCCCAGGCTATCCGGGTGGCCCGGCGGAGGGTGGTCATGAAGACCCAAGCGGCGGGGGGAGAAATAGAAAGGCTGGGGATGCAGAGGGTTCCCGGCAGCCGACATAATCCCATCACCTACGGGGTAATCAATAAATAGAAGCTAAGCCTGCAAAGGAGTACAATGATGTTTAAATTGGCAGCTCTGGTTGGTCCGACCGCAGTTGGCAAAAGCCAGATCGCCGTCCTGGTAGCGGAGCAAATCGGAGCCGAGATAATATCCTGCGACTCGATGGCAATATACCAGGGCATGGATATCGGCACTGCCAAACCCAGCCCCCTGGAACGCCGCTTGGTACCCCACCACATGATTGATGCGGCCGACCCGGACCAGAATTTTACGGTGGCCGATTATCAGCGTCAGGTCCAGGCATTGATCAAATCCATTAATGAACGGGGCAGGATACCATTGCTGGCCGGAGGCACCGGGCTTTATTACCAGGCGGTGGTCGATAATTACAACTTCTTTCCGGTAGAGTCGCTGCTGCCAGTGCGCCATGAATTGGAAGAGCAGTGCTCCCGGATTGGATTGGCCCCCCTTTTCGCCCGACTGGGTAGGGTAGATCCCGACTATGCTGCCAAGATCGGCCCCAACGATCGCAAGCGGATCATCCGGGCTTTGGAAGTATATGAACTTACCGGTCAGTCTTTCACTTCCCTCCAGACCAACCAGCGTGATACCTACCGGTTGGGCGCGGTGGGGCTGTACCTGGAACGCTCGGTGCTGTACAGTCGTATCGAGGACAGGGTAGATCGGATGATAGGTGAGGGATTGGTGGAGGAAGTGACCCGACTGGGCAGGGAGGGCTATACAGCCAACCTGAATTCCATGCAGGCCCTTGGCTATAAACAGGTCTGGGCTTTCCTGGAAGGGAGGCTAACCTATGCAGAGATGGGGCAAGCCATCAAGGACGAGACGCGCCGTTTCGCCAAGCGCCAGTACACATGGTTCAACAAGGATAAGCGCATTCACTGGCTGGATGTGGGGGCCTATGATGATATCCAGGTCCTGGTGACGGAAATTTGTGAGATTTTGGATGGACAATTATCGAAGGCGTAGAATATAATCATAACATTGGTATAGAATAATCAGACTAGATGGAGTGGAGGCTGTAACCTTGATCAATAAGAGCCAGTTCAATCTACAGGACGCATACCTCAACCAGGTCAGGAAAGAAAAGATGTTGGTGACCATATATCTGGTCAACGGATTTCAGATAAGAGGCATGGTCAAAGGATTCGATAATTTTACAGTGGTAGTGGAGCTGGACGGCAAGCAGCAATTGGTGTACAAGCATGCCATATCAACGATATCTCCTATGAAACCAGTGGCGATCCTGGCCATGGATGCCAAACCGGAGACTGAAAAAGCCTAACCGGCGGCGGGAAATGATTATAAGGATGTGGCTCCCTGGTTTGAATCCCAGGGAGTCTTTATTTTGGATTGGGGAGTCCCGATTGACTTTCGAGTCATAAGGATTAAGCTGTAATAAGTACGGTTGGATTGAATTTGCAGGGTTTACAAAGTGTCACCACTCCGCTCCAATTCTCATATATATAAGGTAGATTTGATTAGAAATGGTGATGAGAAATGGAGATATCCATGCGCTTTCCCAATCAAGCGGCAGCGGCTGCAAGTATCGGTGCCGAGCAATCCGCCCCCCCCGGTTTCACCAAAACCGACGCCTTTTTTGAACTGGAACAGCTGATCGGCCTCAAGAAGGTCAAGCGAACCATTGCTGAGATCACTGCATTTGCGTTGATCCAGAAACAACGAGACACCAAAGGGTTAAAGGCTTGCCCCACCGTATTGCACTCCATCTTCAAAGGCAATCCCGGCACCGGCAAGACCACGGTGGCACGGATAATGGGCACCATTTACCGTGACATCGGCATCCTCAGCCGCGGCCACCTGATAGAAGCCGAGCGCGCTGACCTGGTAGGTGAATATATCGGCCATACCGCCCAGAAGACCAAGGAAATAATCAAGAAATCATTGGGCGGGGTGCTGTTCGTGGATGAGGCTTACACCCTGGCCCAGGGCGGCGAAAAGGATTTTGGCAAGGAGGCCATCGCTACCCTGGTCAAAACCATGGAAGACGAACGCAACAATCTGGTCGTCATCCTGGCCGGGTACTGCCAGGAGATGGATTATTTCATGAGATCCAATCCCGGTCTGCGATCCAGGTTCCCGATCCAGATCGATTTTGCCGACTATGAGAGCGAGCAGTTGTTCCGCATAGCCGTGCAGATGTATGGTGAGCGCGATTACGAACTGAGCAGCAAATGCCGCTGGAGATTGAAAACGCGCCTGGACGAATTCGTCAAGAGACGCCATCCCCACAGCGGAAACGCGCGCTATGTCCGCAACCTGGTGGAAAAGTCACTGCGATTGCAGGCCATACGCATTGTCGACAGTGAGGTCCTTACCCGCCGGGATCTGATGTTGGTGGAGGAGATCGACCTCCCTGATGACACTGACCTGTAGATTCAAGTATAATCTCGGTAATCACCGCAGAAAGTAGGTAAATGTTTGGACCCCATCAGTTTGATACGTGCCGCTGAAAAGGAACTGGGCGGTATATTCTCCCATTACGAAGAAATAGCCTATGCAAACCAAGCCAAGGTTCTAAGAGCTTTCCAAAACCATACCGTACGGGAGACTTATTTCGCCCCTTCGTCGGGATACGGATACGGCGACCAGGGAAGGGACGAGTTGGAAGGGATATATGCCGAGGTCATGGAAACCGAGACAGCCATGGTACGTTCCCAGATAGTTTCGGGAACCCATGCCATCAGCGCCTGTCTGGCCGCCCTGCTCAAACCGGGCCAGCAGATGATTTCCGTGGCCGGCAGTCCCTACGACACACTGGTCCGGGTCATCGGTAAAAATCAGGCCGGACCGGGTACCCTCATCGCCCGCGGCATCGATTACCGGGAGGTAGCCCTGGATAGCGATGGCTGCCCCGATCATCAGGCCATCGCGGCTCAAGTCAGTGCCGCTACCAAGCTGGCTTTGATCCAGAGGTCCCGCGGTTACACCCTCCGGCCCTCGTTGGGTATAGATGCAATTAAAGATCTGGTGGAGATCATCCGCTCTGCCAATCCCCATACCATCATATTTGTAGACAACTGCTATGGCGAGTTCACCGATATCCGCGAACCGTCTGCCGCTGGCGCGGACCTGATGGCCGGCTCGCTTATCAAGAATCCGGGGGGAGGACTGGCGCCTTCAGGGGGATACATTGCCGGACGCCAGGACCTGGTGGAAGAGGTCGCCTTTCATCTTACCGCACCAGGGTTGGGCAAGGCATTGGGAGCCAGTCTGATCGATAAGCGCAGCTTATATCAGGGACTATTCCTGGCCCCTCACATAGTGTTGCAAGCTCTGAAGGGCAGCATTCTGCTAGCTCAGGTTTTCCGTAATCTCGGCTACCAGGTCTTTCCAGGACCGGATGCGCCCCGTGGTGATATCGTCCAAGCCATCCGCTTGGGCAGTGCTGAACAGGTCATCAAGTTTTGCCAAATGGTCCAGTACAGTTCCCCGGTAGACAGCGACGTCCGTCTGGAGTACGGCCCGGTGCCGGGATATGAGGACCGAATCGTTATGGCTGCCGGCACCTTCGTGCAGGGTTCATCGATCGAACTATCCTGTGACGCCCCGCTGCGAGAACCCTATGTGGCATATTGGCAGGGCGGTATGACCTATGAACACTGCCGGCTGGCAGTACATAATCTGGTGCAGGAATTTGGCCGCTGACCACCAGAACGAATAAGGAGGTTGGATAATGGACACATTGGTTCTGATAATCGCGGTGTTGTTCATGGTGATAGGAATCGCGGGCACTTTTCTGCCGGTTTTGCCGGGGGTGGCCATGATCTTTGCGGCCATCGCCGCTTATGGATGGTACGAGAAATTTGAGGCTATTACCGTTGGATACCTCATGGTCCTGGCTGGTCTTACCTTAATATCGATGGTGGTCGATTACCTATCCACCTATCTGGGAGCCAAATACTATGATTCCAGCCGGCTGGGAATGTGGGGTGCCGTGCTGGGCAGTGTTGTGGGTTTGTTCATAATTCCGCCCCTGGGGATATTTATTTTTCCCTGGTTGGGGGCGGTGGGCGCAGAGTTGATCCAGGGCCACGATGCCCAAAAGGCTGTGAAATCCGGTATGGGAGCGGTCATCGGACTGTTTTCCGGCATCATCTTCAAGGTCGCCATCGGGGTGGGCATGCTGCTATCGTTCCTGTTTAGGATCTTGTGATTGTGGGGTTTGGTTTAATGTGATAATCTTTCAGAGTCATACCGACTTTTGAACGGGGGTATATATTTTGAACAGGGAAGAAATATTTAGAATAGTCGAAGCGGAAAATGTTAAGTTTATCCGCCTGCAATTTACTGATATCCTGGGTGTTTTCAAGAGTATATCGATCACCGTCGATCAATTGACCAAGGCCCTGGATGGGGAGCTTATGTTCGATGGCTCATCCATTGAGGGATTTGTGCGCATAGAAGAATCGGACATGTATCTGCACCCGGATCTGGAAACATTCCTGGTCCTGCCCTGGACCAGTCCAACCTCGTCCAGTAAAATGGCCCGCCTGATTTGTGACGTCTTCGATCCCTACGGCAATCCCTTTGCAGGCTGCCCCCGCCACGCCCTGGCCAGGGTTCTGGCCGAAGCCGGTGAAATGGGCTACACCATGCAGGTTGGTCCCGAACCGGAATTCTTTTTGTTCCAGGTCAATGAGGATGGCACCCCCAGTTTGAAAACCCACGACAAAGCCAGCTATTTCGATCTGCCCCCGGTGGACAAGGGCGAAGAGGCCCGCCGTGATATGGTGGAGACCCTGCAGAGTATAGGCTTCGAGATCGAGGCCGCCCATCATGAAGTCGCCCCGGGGCAGCATGAAATCGATTTTAAATATATGGAGGCCCTGAAAACAGCCGACAACATAATGACCTTCCGGATAGTGGTCCGTACTGTGGCTCAGCGTCACGGACTGCATGCCACTTTCATGCCCAAACCGATCTTCGGTATCAGCGGTTCGGGTATGCATATGCATATATCGCTGTTCGATGGTGACCGCAACGCATTCCATGATCCAGCCCAGGAGGATGGACTCAGTGACATCTGCCGTTACTTCATCGCCGGTATCTTGAAACACGCCCCAGCGATTTCGGCCATCACCAGTCCCACCGTGAATTCATACAAAAGACTGGTGCCTGGATACGAAGCGCCCGTCTATATCGCCTGGTCTTACCGCAACCGCAGTCCTTTGATCAGGATTCCAGCCAAACGGGGTATGAGCACCCGGCTGGAGGTTCGCAGCCCCGACCCCAGCTGTAACCCTTACCTGGGTATGGCGGTTCTGCTCAAGGCTGGATTGGATGGCGTCCGCCAGAAGCTGGAGCCCCCATCTTCGGTGGAACAGAACATCTATGAGATGGATCTGGCCAGCCGTATCGAACAAGGTATCTCTTCACTGCCGGAAAACCTTTATGAAGCAGTCAAGGAATTGCGCCATGACCCGCTTATCCAGGAAGCCTTAGGGAAACATATATATTCCCGTTTTATCAAAGCCAAAACCAATGAATGGGAGAGTTACAGTGCCCGGGTATATGACTGGGAACTGAATGAATACCTGGAGAAGTTCTAACTCCCAATTGCTGCCAATAGAAAAGCCGCCCGGACCGCCTATAGTGACCGTCCGAGTGGCTTTGTTTTTTTCCTGCGGGTTCTTTATATATGGCGCAGCAGTCCGGTCACCTTGCCCAGGATAGCCACCTGCGGGGAGATGATCGGCTGCATGGTGCTGTTCTCAGGCTTTAACTCGATGTATTTGTCGCGCTTGTAATAGCGTTTGACGGTTGCTTCATCCTCCAGCATGGCTACCACGATCTCTCCATTGGAAGCATCCGCCTGCTCCCGGACGATCAGGTAATCGCCATCCAAAATGCCCGCATCGATCATGCTTTCACCCTGCACCTTCAACATATAGTGGTTGCCGTGACCGACGAATTCCACCGGCACCGGA
>CAZBSD010000005.1:0-25042 GCA_964494735.1 uncultured Syntrophomonas sp. | reverse complement strand
AGCCTCGATATTCTCGGTGGCCAGGATAGGGGTCCCGGCCGCCACCCGCCCCACCACCGGCAGGGAAATGGCGGTCAGATCCGAGGCTGGTTCTTTTCCTACCGGAGCAATGGCCCGCGGTTTGGTCGGATCTTTCTTGATATAACCTTTCTCCTCCAGTTGAACCAGGTGGGCGTGGACGGTGGAACTCGATTTTAATCCAACCGCTTCCCCGATTTCCCGCACCGAGGGGGGATAACCTTTGGTCTTTATCCGTTCCTGGATGAATTCCAGAATAAGGCGCTGCCGTTGATTGAGCGGAGATAAGCCCGACATATTAAATCCTCCCGCCATTTTTGTTAAATTATAGCACAAGCCCGACGAGCTTGAAAACATGTGTTCGCATATTATATATCGGTCGGGTTGCGCTCAACTTTGGTTCTGGTAAGCCTGACTTAAAAGTTGGACCGGGTGGACCAGGGTGGCCTGGAGTCCGCGCCGACTTACCCCGTGACGCAGCTGCATCATACAACTGGGACAGCAGGTGGCGATCAGGCTGGCATTGGCAGCATCGATATTGTCCATCTTCTTGTCCAGGATCTGCATGGAGAGATCGTAGTGGGTGAGGCTGAAGGTGCCCGATCCGCCGCAGCAGCGATTGGCATCCTTCATCTCCACCAATTCCACCCCTGGTATGCGGCGCAGCAATTCGCGCGGCTCCTCTTTGATCCCCTGGGCATTGGCCAGGTGACAGGGATCGTGATAAGTGACCCTCACCCATGGAGCTTTGTCGTTGGCGGGCGGATTGACATCCAGCACATGGATCAGGAAATAGGTCAGATCCATGACTTTGGAGGAAAAGGCCTGGGCTTGCTCCCGATACTCGGTTGCGCCCAGGAGCAGTTCCATGTTCTTGGCCGCCAGGGCCGAGGAACAGGAGGCGCAATCGGTTACTATATAATCGAAATCGTATTTCTGAAAGGCTTTGATATTCTCGATAGCCAGCTGCTGGGCAGTCTTCATCTTGCCGTTGGCGATCTGGGGCAGCCCGCAACATTTCATACCCTGAGGGATGATAACATCACAGCCGTTGCGGGTCAGCACATCGACAGTGGCTTTGGCCACCTCTGGATTCAAAAGATCGGTGGCACAGCCCAGAAAATAGCCCACCGTATATTTTTTCTCACCTATGGCCTTATTGACCGCCGCTATCTGGCTGCAGGCCGAACGGAAGGGGACCCCCGTCAATATCTTTTCCGCTTTGGGCATGTCACCGGGCAAAAGTTTGGTCAGGCCCAATTTGCGGCCCAGGGATTGGGCGCCGCTGACCTGAGCCCCCCAGATCATGCGCACCGCATTCTTCAGATAAGCGGGGTTGGTCCACATGGTATCGAAGATCATATCCTTGGCCAGGCTGGGATTGTGCTCGTAAATATAGGAACGAGCCGCCGCGTTCAGCTCGTGGATATCGATGCCGGACGGACAGTTGACGCTGCACGTCTCGCACATCAGGCAATTGGTCAGGCGATCATATACCCTCTGCTCGGGGGCCACGGCGCCGTCGCGGAGCATCTGCACCATGAACACATGGCCGCGGGGGGCCACCGTCTCATTGCCTATCTCCGCGAAAACAGGACAAACACTGCGGCATTTGCCACAGCGCACGCATTTCATCAATTGTTCCTTGACCGGAGGCAGTTCTTTGAATTCCATTATCTAAATCTCCTCGAAATTTAAGCCGTGATCATTGCCAGGGCTAAATCAGCTTACCTGGATTCATGATACCCTTGGGGTCAAACGCCTGCTTGGTCTTCAGCATATACTCATGGGCGATACCGTGCTCCAGCGGTGCATAACGCCTGCGTACCGCACCTACCCCGTGCTCGCCGGTGGTGGTGCCTTCCATCTCGATGGCCAGCAGATGAATTTCATCGACCAGCTGCAGGACTTTCTCCACCTCGGCGGGGTTTTCCGGGTTGATGACCGGGGCGGTATGGACATTGCCGTCCCCGATATGACCATAGTTGACTACCTGGATGTCATATTTCCTACCCAGTTCCCGGATAGCCCTCAATACATCTGCCACCTTGGACAGGGGAACGCTGATATCCTCGCCGGCGAAGATGCGGCTGCCATCAGGACGTACCCGCGAAGCGGCGGCTGCAGTCACGCTGCGCCCCTCCCACAACTGGCCCATTCGTTGGGGATCGGTGGACCATTCCACCGAGCGGGCCCGTTTGCCGGCCATCTCTTTGATCACATCACCCTCAAACTCCACACTGGGTGGATTTCCATCCACCTCGAAAAGCAGAATGGCTTCAGCCTCCGGTAATTTAATATGAGGCTTGAATTCATTCACCGCTTTGATAGCCGAACCATCCAGGATCTCTATTCCCGAAGGCAGGATACCGGCTTGGTAAACATCCAACACGGTAGCCGGGGCGTCGTCCAGGTTATCGAAAACCGCTAAAGCGATACCCCGGGCCCGGGGCTTGGGAAAACATCTTAAGCGGATCTTGGTTATGACCCCCAGCACACCTTCCGAGCCCACCATCAGTTTGGTGAGATTGAGGCCGGAAACATTTTTGATAGCCCGGGATTTCATGCCCCCGGTGATCATGACATCACCATTGGGAGCCACTACTTCCAAGCCCAGCACATATTGCTCGGTGGTACCGTATTTTACAGCCCGCAATCCGGAAGCATTGTTGGCGACCATACCGCCCACCGTACACATCAGGCTGCTGCCAGGGTCGGGAGGGAAGAACAGGTTGAATTTGGCCAATTCATTATTCAATTCGGCATGGATAACCCCCGGACGTACCACGGCCTGCATATTCTTCTGGTCTATCTCCACGATTTCGTTCCATTGGGACAGATCCATCACGATGCCGCCTTCCACCGCTACACACCCCCCCGTCTCTCCGGTGCCGGCTCCGCGGGGGATCACGTTGACATGGTTGGCCCAGGCGAACTGCATCACCTTCTGTACGTCTTCGGTAGATTTGGGAAACACCACCGCATAAGGGGAGGTGTTCTCCAATTTGGTTAAAAAGGAGCTGTCATATGAATAATACATTAAATCAAGCTCATCACTCAGCAGCCGGTCGGGGCTGAACATTTTGAGCAGTTCCTTCTGTATGGCTGACTTATCCAAATTATCACTCTCCTGCCTAAGATGAATATGAGGCGGGGCGGAAATCCCGTGCCTATTATAACATAAGAAATTTGAGGGCTGGGGTATACAATCACCCCTCAGAACATAATTTGATTTTCTGGAGGATGAGACATAAACTAATATTTGGAGTGGATCCAATCCCAGGAAAAATAGGAGATCAGTCGTGAAATTCGAACTTGCCTATGGAAAAACCCACCTGCCGATAGAGATTGACCCGGCCCGATTGTTGTGCGTTCTGGAACCCCGTCCGGTGCCCCCAACCGGCGGAAACGGGAACATGGTCGCCGCGGCCCTGCAACGCCCTCTGGGCACTGAGCGGGTAGGGGAGATAATCAGGCGCAATGGGGCCTGCAATGCAGTTATCGTGGTCAACGACATGACCCGTCCTACTCCCTATGCGACCATGCTGCCACCGCTGCTGGCGGAGATAGAAGGGGCGGGAATAACACCCGAGGCGATCACTTTGATCGTTGCCACCGGCATCCATCGGCCCCATACGGAAGAGGACAACCAAGCCGTTTTTGGGGCTGACATATGCCGGCAATACCATATTTTGAGCCATGACCCGGATTCGAATCTGACTTCCCTGGGCAAGTTGTCCAACGGTCTGGACCTGGCGATCAACCGCACCGCCGCGGAAGCTGACCTGCTGGTGGTCACCGGGGTGGTGGGGCTGCATTATTTAGCCGGTTATTCGGGGGGGCGTAAATCCATCCTCCCTGGCATCGCTTCTCGCCCGGTGATCCAGGCCAATCACAAGATGATGAGCGATCCCCGCGCCTGCCTGGGTAATTACCAGGATAATCCGGTCAGCAACCTGATGCTGGAAGCTGCTTATCAGGCCGGAGTAGACTTTAGCCTCAACGTGGTGACCCATTCCAAATATGACATCGCCTTTTGTGCGGCGGGCGAAGTCCAACAAGCCTGGCTGGCGGCAGTCAAGTTTTGTGAACAGATGACCACCATCCCCATCAAAGCCCAAGCGGACATCGTTATCGCCAGCTGCGGAGGATATCCCAAAGATATCAATATGTACCAGGCCCAAAAAGCCCTGGATGCGGCAGCACTGGCGGTAAGACCGGGCGGCACCATCGTGCTGGCCGCCGAATGCCGAGAAGGATTGGGCGAAGATGTGTTTGCCGCTTGGATCGACCAGGCTGGCTGCCGGCAGGACATAGTGGATCGGTTCCACCGCCATTTTGAACTGGGCGGCCATAAAGCCTACGCAATCTGCCGTACCCTGGAACAGGCGGAGATAATACTGGTCAGCAGCATGGTCCCGGAACTGGTCCAACGTCTTTTTATGATCCCAGCGGCCAGCCTCGATGATGCTCTGCGGTTGGCCTGGCACCGGCACGGGGCGGATGCGACCCTGATCGTAATGCCGGATGCGCCCAAACTGGGGGTCAAATTGACCAGCGGCGAATAATCTCATGTTTCGTGCCATAAAGATATAAAAAGCCAAAAGGAGACCGGCATGTACGAAGATTTGCTCAAACTACTCCCGCCCCAGAGCGTCAGTTTCGACGAACCGATGAAGAACCATACCACATTCCAGATAGGCGGGCCGGTCGACGTCCTGGTAACCCCCCAATCCATTTACGAACTGAAGACAACCCTGGAATACTTGCGGGCCAAGCAAGTGCCATGGCTGGTCTTCGGGGCCGGCAGCAATCTGCTGGTGCGGGATAACGGCATCCGCGGGGCAGCGATCAAGATATCCCAGCTCAATTCGATTGAGATATGCGGCCACCAGGTCTGCGCCGAAGCCGGGGTGCAGCTCACGGAATTGGCTTACGCAGTGGCTCCATTCAACCTGTCGGGGCTGGAGTTTGCGGAAGGTATCCCTGGCAGCCTGGGTGGAGCGGTAGTGATGAACGCTGGCGCCTATGACGGGGAGATGGCCGACGTGGTGCTGGAAGTGGAGGCTATCAGCCTCGCCGGGGAAAGCAAGGTATTCCACCGCGGGCAGATGAACTTCGGCTATCGGCAAAGTATTTTCCAACACAATGACTATATCGTCCTGGCAGTCCGACTGGAGCTCAATAATGGTGAAGAGGAGTCTATTCTTGCCAAGATGCAGGATTATTCCTCCCGCCGCTGGGACAAACAACCGCTGGAATACCCTAGTGCGGGGAGTGTTTTTCGGCGGCCACCCGGTCATTTCGTAGGACCTATGATCGAGGAACTGGGGCTGAAAGGATTTTCCATCGGCGGAGCTCAGGTTTCTGCCAAACACGCCGGATTCATAATCAACACCGGCGGAGCTACCGCCAGCGATGTATTGCAGCTCATCGCTGCCATCCAGGTCAAAGTCTCAGACTGCTATGGTATCAACCTGCACCCGGAAATACGGATATTAGGAGAGCCTTAAACCATGCCCAACACCCATCCTTGCGGCTGCGTAGTCCTGTCGACCCTGAATGCGACCTACCTGCATACCTCCCTGGCCTTGAGAACGTTGCTGGCCTATAATCGCCCCCGCACCGGCCTGGATATCTGCATCATGGAATTCACCATAAACCAGCCACTGACCGATATCATGGCCGCATTGTACCAGCAGAGGCCGGCGGTCTTGGCCTTTTCCTGTTACATTTGGAACATAGAATCCATTTTGAAGCTATGTGACGATTACAAGAAAGCCGACCCAGATACCGCGATCGTACTGGGGGGCCCGGCGGTATCCTATGATGCCATCCGGGTGCTGGAGCAAAACCCGGGGGTGGATTACATAGTCTGCGGAGAAGGGGAGGTGACCCTGACTGAACTGCTGGCAGTCCTGGCAGGTGAGCAGGCCATCGATGCAGTATTGGGGATAGCCTATCGGGACCCGGGCGGTCAACCTTGCTCCAATCCGCCCCGGCCATTGATGACACCATTGGATGACCTGCCTTTTCCTTATGACTGTGGGATAGACGAGTTGACCGACCGGCTGGTCTACTATGAGAGTTCGCGGGGCTGCCCGTTCCGGTGCAGTTATTGCCTGTCTTCAGCCCACCCCGGTGTGCGCCTCCACTCTTTGGAGCGGGTCAAGTCGGACCTGGACCTAATAATGGACTTACCGCTGCGGGAGATTAAATTTGTGGATCGCACCTTCAATCTGGACGAAAGAAGAGCGCGGGCGATAATGGAACATATCCTGTCCCACCCGGGCCAGACCCAGGTCCATTTCGAGATCGACGCAGGATTGCTCTCCGATGGCATGCTTGATTTTCTGGCCACCCTGCCTCCGGGCCGGTTCAATTTCGAGATAGGGGTGCAGTCCACCTACCCGCCGGCTTTACAGGCAGTAGGGCGCAAACAGGACTGGGAGCGCCTGAGCCGCAACATAACCCGCCTGGTGGCCAACCGCAATTTACATATCCACCTGGATCTGATCGCGGGATTGCCGGGAGAGGACCTGGCCAGCTTCAAGAACTCGTTCAATATGGTCTATAATCTGCGTCCCGACATGCTGCAGCTGGGCTTCCTTAAGATTTTGCAGGGCTCACCGTTGGCGCAGGAATGTGCGAGCCTGGGATTTGAATACCAATCCCACCCGCCCTACCAAGTCATTTCCAATCCCCACTTGAAGTTTGAGGATATTCTGATTTTGACCCGGATCGAATCTTTGCTGGACCGATATTATAACTCCGGGCAGATGGCAGCCAGTATGGATTACATCACTACTGTCATTTATGCTCGTCAACCAGCTGATTTCTACCATGAATTGGCCGACTATTGGAACAGTAACGCCTGGTGGGGGCGGGGACACCGTAAGGAATCCCTCTACTCTTACATATATAGGTTTATTTGCGACCAACATTCTACTCACTGTTCCCAGGTTGAGGAGCGGCTTAAATACGATTACTTGCTCCATCATCATCGTTACACCCTGCCTGACGGCCTTGTCAGTCGTAACCCCGCCAACCTCAATGACCTTCTCTACGCATATACCCGGGACAAGGACTTCGTCCATCGTTACCTGCCCGGATGGGAAGGCCGGACTGCGCGGGAAATTAAAAAGCTGCTCCACCTGGAATATCTTAAGCTGCCCGGTGATGACGGGGAGAGCAGGGATGTGCAACTGATGTTCGTCTACCATCCGGTTACTCTTACCGCCATCCAGGTTCTGGATCTCAGCGGCGACGTACCTGTACGCTGGGACCTTCATAAAAAGGGCGCCCCGGCTGCAGGCCTCAACCCGAAGGCAAACTAGTGTTCTGTTACATATTAAGCAGTTATAGGCTACAATTATTTGAATATAGGTATTCACCTAAACCATAGGTATAAGCTAAAAATATTTAAATATGATAATCACAGGAGAGAATATGACCCATCGTGAACCAGTGGCACGGGAAGGCTGGCCGTTCATATTTGTATTCGCCCTGGTGACCTGGCTGCTGTATTTGTTGGCGAGTGCTGCCTGGGCCGTATTGGGATTGGTCTTGACCCTTTTTTGCATCTTCTTCTTCCGCAATCCGGAGCGACAGATACCTCAAGACTGGGCTAATGTATTGGCTCCCGCCGATGGCCGGGTGATGGATGTGACTGACGTCATCGAGAATGAGTTTATCCAAGCCGAGGCAATCCGGGTGAGGATCTTCCTGAGCCTTTTCAACGTCCATATCAACCGGGCACCAATAACCGGAAGGGTGGAATGGGTAAACAGGGTTCCGGGCGTCTATCTGGCCGCTTACCGGGATGAAGCCGGGGTGTTGAACGCCCGCAATTATGTGGGTTTAGCCACCGAATGGGGAAAAGTACTGGTGGTGCAGGTAACCGGCTTGGTAGCCCGCCGTCTGGTCTGCTGGGTAAAACCCGGTGATATGATCAAGAGTGGTGAAAGATTCGGTCTGATACGTTTTGGGTCCTGTACCGAGTTATACCTGCCGGCTGGAACCGAGATACGGGTGGAACCCGGTCAGAAGGTGAGAGGAGGGGAGTCTCTGATTGCAAGGCTTAATGAATAGAAAAGGCAGTGCCAACACCATAACCCTGATAAATATCATATTCGGCTCGCTGTCCTTGATCCAGATTCTGGAGAGGAACTACCTGATGGCAGCCATTTTCATACTTCTGGCCGTATTTATGGACGGCATCGATGGTCGGGTAGCCCGTAAATTCAATGTGATGTCGGACATCGGCAAGCAGCTCGATTCACTCTGTGATCTGGTTTCCTTTGGAGTAGCACCAGCTATACTGATATATTCGCAATTACTCTACCATCTGCCTCTGTTCTTGGGGGTAGCGGCGGCATTGGTCTATATAATGTGCGGGGCCTTCAGACTGGCCCGTTTCAACGTCCTCAACATAAGCGACTATTTTGTAGGCCTGCCCATCACCCTGGCCGGTTTCTTGATGGCCTTGCTGTCACTGCTGGCGTCGGCTTTAAACGGCTACCTGGCTCTGTTGCTGGTTCTCTTCTTATCGTATATGATGGTGAGCAAAATACAGATACCTAAATTTTAACCACCACTGTCGCGCCGATCCGATTTGGCGGGAAAGGAAAGAATGCTGCCCGAAAACATCAAAGCCCTGCAAGGGCGCCGACGTCAAATAATGGGCCATAGACAGGCGGCCCAATCAGCTGTACTGCTTCCCCTGGTGGAAGTGGAAGGCGAACTTTCGATCCTGTTCGAAAAAAGGGCTCCCCATCTCTTCAGACAGCCGGGAGAGATATGTTTTCCAGGAGGCGGGGTCGAGGAAGACGATAATAGTGCGGCGATGACCGCGGTTCGGGAAACCTGCGAGGAGCTGGGCCTGGAGACGGATGATATCGAGGTGATAGCTCCGCTGGATGTGGTCATCACCCCCTTCAGTGCCATCATCTATCCTTATCTTGGTTATATCAAGGACAGTCAACGTATCCGCATCAATCCTGATGAAGTGGAGACGATCTTCTACGTTCCGGTGGATTACCTGCTGCACAACAAACCGCTGCGTAAGAATCTGGCCTTCAAGATGGCCCCCCCGGATGATTTCCCATACGACCTCATACCCAACGGCCGCCAATACCCCTTCCGGCAAGCCAACTATCCCCAACATTTCTACATCTGGCAGGAACATGTTATCTGGGGGTTGACCGCTCTCATCGTGACCCACTTCCTGTCCCTAATCCAACCGCCTTCTCCGGGAAAAATCTATTAGATCCTGGCCACCACTTGATTGAGGAAGTCACCGGTATGGCCGGCGTCAACCTTCAAGGTAGCGGCGTAGTCCATCTGGGTCGGTCCTTTGTTGATGATCAGCAGATCCTTGTTGGAGTTGCAGTAATCCCTTACAAAACCAGCCAGGGGATAGACCGTCAGCGAAGAACCTATCACCACCAAGAGATGAGCACCGGCTATAGCTTCCACCGCATCGTAGTAGTTCTTGATCGGCTCACCGAAAAGCACCACGTCGGGCTTCAGCACCTCGTCACATTCTTCACAGCAGGGTACCGTCAGGGGATAGGTATCCACGTAATGTTGGTCGTAGATTTCCTGGCAGGCCTGGTTGGTGCAGACGTAGCGATCAGCGATGCCATGGACAGCAATTACCCGGCGGCTGCCCGCCTTTTGGTGGAGACCATCTATGTTCTGGGTCACGACCGCTTTGACCAGCCCTTTTTGTTCCAGTTGGGCCAGCGCCAGATGAGCTTTGCTGGGCTGGACCTGAGCATAAGATTGGAAATGCTTGCGGTAGAAGAGATAGAAGTGGTCGGGATTGCTGCGGAAACAATTGATATGGATTATCTCCATCACCCGGTCTTCCCCCAGCTGGCGGTATATGCCGTTCGGTCCCCGGAAATCGGGGATACCCGCCTCGGTGCTGATACCGGCGCCGGTCACCACCACCGTATTTTTGGATGTCTTGAGCATCAGGGCCACCTGCTCAACTTCCTTATTCACTATCATCACCTCTGCCTATAATTATAACAATCCTCACAATGGTTGATAAATCGTCTGACTGGTAAAAAAATACCCTCATGAGGTGAACCCATGAGGATATCAATGTTTGTCTAATTTTTTATAGGTGGCGGAGAAAGACATTGAAGCTCTGATCCAGAACTGATAACCTCTTTCAAACTCGAAATGACTCGATACGAACCACCTGTGCAAGTGAACCGATTTATTTAAAAAAAGAACCAAATAGCGGGAAGGCAATCAAGTGTCATTTAATCCAAGATATAAGGAATCCCAGCTCTCCGCCACCTGAATCAAGTATATAAGAGGGACGCTCCGATTGCAAGAGAGGGACACCGGTCATTTGCGACATATATTGACAGGGTAAAATGTAGGCTTACTCGTCCACCCGCCAGTATTGTTTTTCTTTGTCCCAGCCGCTCAGTTCCATGAACTTCTTAGGGGGCCGGGCCACGGCAGCTGCGCATTCGGCACAGACCGTGCCGTCAGACAGTCGTATATCCGCTGCCACCCGGGCAAAACGGCCCAATCGTTTGACTATCCAACCAGTCACGGTCAGGGGCTGGTTGGTGGGAGTAGGCTGGTGATACCTGACCTCCAGTTTGGTGGTTATGAACGTCTCCTCGAAGGCCCGGTTGAGCATCAGGGCTCTCCCCGCGGTCTCATCCAGGATGGCGGCTACGATACCGCCATGTACTATTCCCGGGTAGCCGTTGAAGTGTTCCGGCACTGTCAGTTCGGCCCTTATCTGCTGAGCCTGGTAATCATTGTACCAGGTCATATGCAGGCCTATATCATTTTGGCGCCCGCACATGAAGCAGGTGCGGGAGCTGGGTTGCTTTTCCATCCGTCATCCTCCTTGTTGTTATGGTCTGAACTCGTCTGTCCTGGGGTTTAGCCGACTCTCAGGTTCATCCTATTATATTACCATAATTTGATAATCCCGAAACGGTTATTAATCCAGCCTCTGCCAGCATAAGCAGGAAAGAGAGGACATATCCCGAAATACTACCTATTAATAGAAATGGAGGTCTATATGAGCGTAAAAGTTGTGACCGACAGTACCGCCTACATCACTGCCGATCTGCAAAAAGAGTATGACCTGACCATCGTGCCTTTGTCGGTGATCTTCCCGGATGAGTCCTTCAAGGAAACCGAAGTGGATTACGGGTATTTCTATGGCAAGATCGACCGGGAGGGTGTTATCCCGACCTCCTCCCAGCCATCCCAAGGCGAAATGGAGGAGGTATTCAGCCGCATCATCAGCCAAGGTGACGAGGTGTTGGCCATATTCATCTCCGGAGATCTCAGCGGCACCTGCCAATCCGCCTACGGGGCCAAGCAATCCATCCTCCAGGTCAATCCTCAAGCCCGGATCGAGATCATCGACTCCCGCACTACCTGTATGGCGATGGGTTCGATGGTATTGGCTGCCGCTGAAGCAGTCCGGCAAGGCGTGTCGCTGGAGGAGGCGGCCGCCGCTGCCCGGGACGTGCAGGCTCGTGGCGGCCTATATTTCGTCCCGGCTACCCTGGAATATCTGAAAAAGGGGGGACGTATTGGGGGAGCAGCGGCCTTGTTGGGATCCATCCTGAAGATAAAACCGATCCTGTATCTTTCCGAGGGCAAGGTAACGGTATTCGAAAAGGCCCGCGGCACCAGGGCTGCCCTGGACAACATATTGAATCTGCTGGACCATCTGCATCAGACCCAGGGATTAAGTCAGGTAGTGGTAGTCAATGTGGTGGCTGAGCAGAAGGCAGCCGAATTGGCCGCTGAGATCCACAGTCGTTACGGTCTGACAGCGACGATTTCAGTTATCGGCCCGGTCATCGGTCTGCATGTGGGACCGGGAACCCTCGGGGTAGCATACGTTACCCGCAAGATTTGATACAATGTTATACTTTGGGTGATGCTATCAATATGGAGGAGGGATCAGGTTGAAAAAAGCGTGGATCATAGTTTTGGCGGTGGTGCTCTTATTGGGCTTCTCCGCGGTAGGCAGTTACAACAATCTGGTTAAGATGAACGAAACCGTCAACAGTCAATGGGCTCAGGTCAACGTGCAATTGCAGCGCCGGGCCGACCTTATCCCCAATCTGGTCAATACCGTCAAAGGTTACGCCGCCCACGAGCAAGAGATATTGAACAATCTGGCCAACGCCCGGGCCAGCCTGGTAGGAGCCAAAACACCGGGAGAAGCAGCCGCCGCCAACGATGAATTGAGTTCCACCTTGTCAAGATTGCTGGTAATAGTAGAAAACTACCCCAACTTGAAGGCGGATGCCAATTTCCGCCAGCTGATGGATGAGTTGGCCGGGACCGAAAACCGCATCGCCACTTCTCGAAAAGACTATAACGATTCGGTCCAGACCTTCAACACCAGGATAAAGACTTTCCCCACCTCGATTTGGGCGGGCATGCTCGGATTCGACGCCCGGGAGTATTTCCAGGCGGATGAGAGTGCCCAGACAGTTCCCCAGGTTAATTTTTAACATAGAGGAGCTGTAATCTATGGACCGGTTATCGTCCCGCCACACACCGGGGGCTTTGATAAAGCGTGCCCCCTGGTCGGTTATAATATGGGTCTGGTTATTTTTCCTGATGGGTCTGTTGGCAATCAACACCCATCCTGTTCAGGCGGCCATCCCGGCACCGCCTCCGGAATTGTATGTATTGGATCAGGCCGGAGTGATGAGCAGCGATACCAAATCCCTGATCATCGGCACCAGCCAGGAACTGGCCCGCCAGACCAAAGCCCAGGTGGCGGTGGTCACCTTGAATTCGCTGGAGGGACAGGGTATCGAGTCGGTAGGATTGCAGATCGGCCGGCAATGGCAGCTGGGCGACGCCCAACTGGACAATGGGGTATTGATCCTGGTGGTGCCTTCCGAACGAAGATCCCGCATCGAGGTGGGCTACGGTTTGGAGGGGGCCCTGCCGGATGGCAAGACCGGCCGCCTCCAAGACGAATACATGGTGCCCTTTTTCCAGCAGGGCAACTATGACCAGGGTCTGCTCAATGGCTATAAAGCGGTGGTGGCCGAGGTAGCCAAGGAATACGGCGTGACCATCAACATGACCCCCGCCCAGCGCCCTGACAGCGGCGCCAGCCGTGAGATGCCCGGGTGGGTGACGATAATATGGGTGGTAGGATTGATCCTGCTGGTGTGGTTCGACCAGAAGTTCCTAAACGGTTTTATCCTTGGTTTCATCCTGGGGACCTTTTTCCGCGGCGGAGGAAGAGGCGGAGGAGGTTTTGGAGGCGGCGGATTCGGCGGAGGAGGATTTGGCGGCAGTTCAGGCGGTGGCGGTTCCTTCGGAGGAGGCGGCAGCAGCCGAGGCTGGTAGGCAGATGGAGATAGAATGTCCTGGAACTGGGTAATTATGAAGTCTGCGACTGAGGAGCAATGGGTACTTTGATTCAATCTTATTGCACACAATGCGGCTGTTCTTCTTTTGGACGGTTTTTCAGCCGGGATTACCCGGTTATTTTTTCTGACCGAAAATAATCGAATGGGGGATGAGAATGGCGAAAACCCGCAAGATGCTGACTGACTGGCAAGCGCCCTATATACAGTCGCTCATGCAATTGATCGAAACCCAAAGCAAACCGACCCTGGCCAATTGGGCGGTCGATTATGCCGAGCGGGTTCTATTACCGTTGTGGAGCCAGCATTACCCCCATGACCCGCGGCCCGGGGATGCACTCGGCGCCGCACGGGAGTGGTTGTCGGGAGCAATAAAGCTGCCTGCAGCGAAGAAGTCAATTCTCGAGTGCCATGCCGCCGCCCGTGAAGCAGACCCGCATCCCGCCGCCCAAGCCGCGGCCCGGGCCATCGGTCAGTGCGCCTCGACCATCCACTCACCCCGTCACTGTATTGGGCTTCCTTTATATGGAGCTTTAGCGGTGGCCTATGATGCTCTTGGAACCAAAGCTCCGTGGGAGCAACTTGAGCAATGTGCGGCGGTCGAATGCGGACGCATGATGGAAGCGCTGCAGGCGGTGGCAGTTGCAGATGAAACCAACCCGGCCAAGATCGACTGGAAGTGCTGACGCCTTCCCGCTTTGCCGCCACCACACCTCATGTCCACATTTCTCAAAGCCTTTGTCGGCTCCCTTTCCCGTCCCTGAGCCGGAAATACCCACGGCCAACAGATCAATTGCCCATAAACAAGAACCAACGGTGACCGGCATGATCTTGCCGTTGCCGATAAAATTTTTGGCAGACTATTGATTTCCACACTGGGCCTGAATATAATTAAGTTAGATATTTAGATAAATGTCTAACTATATGAGAGACAGGGGTGGTGATCTTGACTTACAGTCAGGCGTTCAAAGCGCTATCCGATGCCAATCGCCGCCAGATACTCAAGATGCTGCAGGAAGGCGACATGACTGCCGGTGATATCGCCAGCCACTTCGCCATGACCAAGCCCAGTATCTCACATCACCTCAACATCCTGAAACAAGCCGAGCTGGTCCAGGATATAAGAAAGGGTCAGAACATCTACTATTCCTTGAATACTACCGTTTTTCAGCAACTGATCGGCTGGTTCTATGACCTGTTGGGAGTGGCAGAGGAAACGGAAGGTAAATAATCTGCAGCGCCATAATCTATGGGGGACAACGTCAAACCTATCGGTTATCACCATGAAGGAGGAGAGCCTGATGGAACAGAAAAATGGGACCACCTACCGCCTCAACTGGGAGAATCTGAAGAGCGAATGGCCGATATGGGTGGTGATGGCAGGGTTGGTGTTAACTGCTCTCTTGGCTTATCCGCAATTGCCGGACCAGGTGCCCAGCCACTGGAATATCCGGGGTGAAGTTGATGGTTACCAAGGCCAATTCGGAGGGGCCTTCTTTATCCCCCTGATGACCCTGGGCATCTACCTGCTGATGCTGGTGCTGCCGGTCATAGATCCCAAGCGCGAAAACTACCCCCGGTTCCGCGGTGCCTACACCTTTTTGCGCTGGGGAATGGTGCTTTTCATGGCCATCCTGTATGGGGTAACTATCCTGAGCGCCTTAGGATATGGGGTGGATGTGGATGTGCTGATAAAGGCCATGGTGGCCGGGCTGTTCACCATAATCGGCAATTATATGGGGCAGTTTCGCCACAACTACTTCGTCGGTATCAAAACCCCCTGGACCCTGGCCAACGAGGAGGTCTGGCAGAAGACCCATCGTATGGGCGGCAAACTATGGGTGGTATGCGGACTGGTGTGCCTGGCAATGGCCCCATTCAAAACGGCTTGGGCGGCAGCGATATTTTTTGGAGCCATCATGGTGATGGCCATCGTACCCATGGTATACTCCTACCTTATCTTTGCCCGGCTCCGGACGCACTGATAGTTTAATGGCTGCTAGCCAAGGCTAATGATTTCCCTTGGTCCGGCCCGACATTAGCAGCTGCATCCTCCCCGGTAGGGACCATGTTAACATGGTCCATGATGAAGGTGCAGGCGTTCTGCTGCATCCTCCCCGGTAGGGAGCATGTGGGGTCATTTTATTTAGATCATGCCAGGGGTACTTTGTAAATACTGACATTTGAATGGGCAGGCTTACCTGGTCATGGGACCGGTAACCTGCCCGTTGCTGGTTTGTGACCGCTTTTTCCAGCGGTTATTTTTTGTGCTTTTGGCGGTCGTGGGCTTCGTCCTTGATCTCATTGCGCATGGCGTCCAAAGCATCATTGCGGCGTTCGTTCTTGGCCTTTAGATCCTTCTTCTTTTTGCTGTCCGGGGTGGCCGCCATCACTTCTTCAGCGGCCTCGATATTACGCAGGGTGTTGTCGATGTTGGACTGTATGCGTTCTACGTTGTCGCTGCGGTCATCGGGTTTATGTTTCTTCATCCTCAAAGCTCCTTTACTGCTTGAATAATGGTTGTGCCGATATTATTTGAATTTTGGCGTTTTTTATTCATCAACAGGGTAGGCCGGAGAGTGAATCGGCTTTAGCCCGAGGGGGAAGATGAGGGCCAGGGCAGCACCTGTTCTACGATCAGACTCACCCCTTCGCCGCGCCGGTGGATCTTGCCCCAGGCCAGCAGAGGGCCTCTGCGGGGGCCAAATATGTGGGCCCCGCAGCGCATATACACGTCTTCAAACATGGTGGCATCGATCATGCCGTATTCATCTTCCAGGGAGAAGAAGACGGTGATGCGCCCGCTGCGGGTAGGGGGACGGTGGGGATGCAGCAACAGACCGGCGGCCCGCACCGTCATACCGGAGGCGCAATCCGGCAGATCCCGGCTGGATCTGAACCCCTTCTGCTGGAGGACCCCGCGCCAAGCGGCCATGGGATGTGCCCCTACATACAACCCCAGCAGATTGTATTCCCAGGTGCGCTTCTCGGCATCACTGAAATCCATGCCCGCTGGAGCAGAACTTTCCTCGAAGAGCAAACCAGCCCCGCTCTCCCGGGCCTGCCTTTGTTCCAGAAAATCATAGAGCTGGCTCAACAGGAACCGCCGGTGGCTGCACAGACTGTCCAGGGCCCCGCAGCGCACCAGGTTTTCCAGGCTGTCCTGGGGGACGGTAGTGCGTACCACGAAATCCAACGGTGAAGCGTAAGCGGCCTGCCGCCGGGAGTCCAGGATAGATTCCCGGGCCGCCCCGCTCAGTCCCTTGACCTGCTTCAGCCCCACCCGGATAGCCCCGCCCTCCACTGTAAAGTCGGCCTGGCTGCAGCCAACATCGGGGGGGAGTATGGTGATGCCCCGGCGCCGGGCTTCATTGCCAATTATGCGCGGCGGGTAAAACCCCATCGGCTGGTGGTTGAGGATGGCGGTATAATACTCGGCCGGGTGATGTTGGATCAGATAGGCCGATTTATAGCTGGTGGTGGCGAAAGCGGCGGCGTGGGCCTCGCAGAATCCGTAACTGGCGTAACCCAGCATACATTCAAATATCTCCTCGGCCAGGGCCGGCTCTATGCCGCGCTGGACAGAACGTTCCACGAATTTACGGCCCAATTCCTCCATCATCTTCTGGGAACGGGAGTGAGTCATCACCCGGCGCAGCTGGTCGGCCTCCGCCGGACTGAATCCAGCTATGGCCCGGCCGATCTCGATCACCTGTTCCTGGAAAAGCACCACCCCGTAGGTTTTTTTCAAGATAGGTTCCAGCCAGGGGTGCAGGTAACTGACCTCTTCCTGACCTAACCGGCGGGCCACATAAGGATCGACCATATTGCCCTTGATGGGACCAGGCCGGATCAGGGCCATGCTGGCCACCACATCCTCGAATTCGGAAGCCTGGAAACGGGTCTGCAAGGCACGCTGGGCCGGGCTCTCCAACTGGAAAACGCCGATGGTCTCGCCCCGGTTGATCATAGCGAAGGTGTCCCGGTCATCCAGGGGGATGGCCTCATAATCCATGACCTGGCCCGATTGACGGATCTGGGCGGTGGCGTCCTGGATCACCGACAGGGTGCGCAGGGAGAGGAGGTCCAGCTTGACCAGTCCCAACCCCTCGATATCATCCTTGTCGAATTGGCTGATGAGCGGGCCCAGTCCCGATTCCTGCAGGGGGGTGAGGCTGGTGATAGGGATGTCGCTGATGACCAGGCCGCCCAGGTGCATGCCCAGGAAACGGGGGAACCCAGCCAGGCGGGCGCAGCAATCCAGGAGCAGTTCATAGCGGGGCTGGTGCAGAGGGCTGTCCTTGAGCTCGGGCAGCCGCTGCAGGAGAGCCTGGATCTGATCGGCGCGGGCATAGAAAGGCATGCGCTTGCACAAGGGGTCCAGTTCGGCCGCCGGGAAACCCAGCGCTTTGCCCAGTTCACGCAAGGCAGAACGGGCCCGGAAAGTATTGTAGGTGGCTACCCGGGCCACATATTCAGAGCCATACTTCTGGTAGACATAATCTATCACCTTGTCCCGGTAACGGGATTCAAAGTCGATATCGATATCGGGCATGCCTACCCGTTCCGGATTCATGAAGCGTTCGAACAGCAGCCCCCGCTGCAGGGAGTCGACCTCGGTTATCCCCAGGCAATAAGCCACCAGGGAGTCGGCCGCCGAACCCCGGCCGGCATAACGTATGCCTTCCTGGCGGGAATAGCGGGCCAGGTCCCAAACCACCAGGAAGTAATCGGGGAAACCCATCTGCTCGATTATCCCCAATTCATATTGGAGCCGCTCGGTTATGGCCGGGGTTATCTTGCGGCAGCGCCGCCGGGCTCCCTGCCAGACCAGCTGGCGCAGGACCAGATGCGCCTCCTGCCCGGGGGGGAGAGGGAAGCGGGGAAAATGAAAGACTGACTGCTGCAGGAATGGCTGACAGCGCTCGGCGATACGCAGGGTGTTGGCCAGGGCCTGCGGGCAGCGGGGGAACAGGGCCTGCATCTGAGCGCTGCTTTTCATATAACCCTCACCATTCAAGGGGCGGCCTGGGGCGATGTCATGGACGGTGATCAGCTTCTTCACGCAGCCCAGCACATCGTGCAGGAAAAACTCCTCATGGCGGCTGTAATGCACATTGTTGCTGGCCACCACCTCCAGGTCCAACTCGCCGGCCAGCTCCAGCAGGCGCTGGTTGAGGTAATGGTCGCCGGGCAGCAACCGGTTTTGCAATTCTATATAGAAAGAACCCCGCCCCCATAGCGATTTATAATATTCGGCCTGCTGCCGGGCCTGCCGATAATCGCCCTTCAGGATGGAGCGGGGGATGGAGCCTTGCCGGCAGCCGGACAGGACTATCACCCCCCGCAGCTCTTCCAGGTCGGCTCCTTGGACCGCCGGCTGGCCGCGGGGGTTGCTGAGATGGGAACGGGTCACCAACCGGCATAGGGAACCGTAACCCCGGGCGTCCTCGGCCAACAAGGTCAGGTGGCTGGCGTCAGCCAGGCTCACCTCTGCTCCCTGGATGGCCTTGAGCCCGAATTTGGCTGCCGCCTGGGCAAATTGTACCGCCGCGGAAAGGTTGTCATGATCGGTTACGGCCAGGGCGGGCATCTCCAGTTCAGCAGCACGCTGGACCAGGTCCTCCACCTGGCTGGCCCCGTCCAGAAATGAAAAAGGGGTGTGGCAATGCAGGTGAACAAAGCTCATATCTACACCTAATCGTAAGTCTTATATAAAAACCATTCTTCTTCCCCCAGGTCGTAGAAAATCTCCCTTATGCTCTGGTCGGCCAGGATGAGGCGATAAAAGTATTTCTCGCTTTCCCCGGTCCACCAGCAGCCGGTATCGTGCCAGTATTCCAGGCGGGCGATGACCTCGAGAGGTTTTTGCTGGCAGCTCACCAGGACTGGTGCGCGTTCACCATCACATTCCACCTGCAGGCGGACATAGCTTTTCATGTCTTCACCCCCCGGGGGAGAAACGCCAGGGATCCCAGAAAAGCAGTACCTGCTCGCGGCGGTCGATGTCCATGCCCAGGCTCAGGCGATCGGGGAAACGCTGCAGGAGTTGCTCCAGGATGGCGGACCGTTTCCTTTCCCGGGCCTCCTGCTGGTAAGTGCAGCGCAGGGTGAAGAGGTCCTGGGCCCGCATCTCCAGCGGTTTCAACTCACTCAGGAAAATCCGCACCCCCTCCACCGTTCTATCGATGTCAGTCAGCAGTCCCGCCAGGATCATGACCAGACGCTCCCGGTCATGACAGGCCGGGGACAACCGCCGCTCCTTGATGATGGTCGTCCCGCCGGACAAATCCAGCTCCATTTCCGCCCGGTGGCAGCCTAGCTGGCGCTTATCCAGCCGGTCGCTCAGCTCCCGGGCCCCAGCGCGGATGACCTCCAGCACTTGCTCTTGGCCCGAACCGGCCTCTTCCCAGCTCAGGGCATAACCGAGCCGCTCGGGGGGATACAATCCCCGCACCGGGGTGTAATCGCGGCCCTGGATATTCTGCCAGAGTTGGGAAACATCCCGTTTCAGAAGTTGTTTGAGGCGATAAGGGCCTAAACCGGCCAGATCCCCGACATAGGAATACCCCAGTCGGTTCAGCATACGACACTCGCGGGCCGACAGGGGGGTAAACTCAGGCAGGGGCAGGGATCTGACAAACAGGGCTTCCTGCCCGGGGATGAGCTGGATGATATCAATATCGGCGCGGCGGAAAGAACGGCAGCTGGAGCGCCCCGGACCGGGGCAGGTGCCGCAGCGGACTGCCAACCGGGCCAGCAGGGGCGAGGTGGCCAGGCCGATGGAAGCCCGGCCGGGGACCAGGTCGGATAGGGTGGCAGCCAGTTTATCGAGGAGATCACCGATCCGCTTGAAGGAGCTCAGGTCCAGCAGCAATTCCTGGCTGGTTAGCGGCTCCAGCAGGGAGGAATGCTGACTGCAAGCCTGCAGCAGTTCATCACTGAATGATCCGGTGGCCAGGAAAACATATACTATCTTGCGCATCAAAATCACCCATCCTCGATTGGTATAACCATGCTATAACAGAACATATGTTCTTGTCAAGGATGGGCGGGCGCCAATTATTGCTAGATGTGGCCTATGCATAATTGCCCCAATAACGTTCTTTGAAATGAAAATATAGCTTTAGCCCGTAATTACCGGTAAGCAAGTATAGCGGAATAGGTGATGTGCCATAATATTAACAATTGTAAGTTTTTAGTATTGAAATTAGAGGCTGCAGTATGGATAAAATGCCTTGGTGGCTAATATTTTTACAATCAATGCCCGAAACGGCCTTGCTGGTTTCACTAGGCCTGGTTTTGATCGGGGTAAAACCTCGTGCAAAACCGGTAACGCTGGTTGCATTATTATCATCACTATGGAACTATTCTGTTCGTCTCTTACCTTTCTCTCCAGGCATAAATGTCTTCATTCAACTTTCCTATACTAATTATTCTGATAGTTTATCTAATTAGACTTCCGGTTAAAACCGCCCTCATCGTCTCTTTCCTGGGTTTTATTTGTATTGGTATAGCCGAAGCCTTGATGAACAGCATTATTACAGCTCTAACTGGAATTACCGTACAGCAAGCCCTAGCCAATAATTGGCTCAGATTCATTTTCCCGCTGCCTGAGTTCCTGCTGTTGTTCGTTATAATTTGGCTACTCTTAAGATTTAATATAGTAATTTTCAATATGAATGCCGCCTCAGATGCATCTTCCGACGATGAAAAACACCAATAAAATTATAGCAATCCTGGGTTTAGCCGTCATTCTAATTGTTCTGGGGTTCTATTACCAGAAATATATTCAAGGCAAAGTTATAAACCTAGATAAACATTTTATCGTCTATTCAATAATAACGGTGATATTGGCAACTGTTTCTACAATACTATTATTAGCGAACCGGCTCCTATTTATCGCTCAACAAGATCGGCTTTTCAAGGCGCAGCAGTACCATATTGAACAATTGCAGGAAATGAACAAGATTATCAAGACCCAGCGTCATGACTTCGTTAATCATCTCCAGACAGTTTATGGGCTGATGCAGTTAGGCGAAAACGCAGAGGCGCAAGCGTTTATCAGTGAACTCTATACCGAAGTTCAGGTAAGCGGCGAGGTGCTCAAGCTGGCGATACCTGAGTTAAGCGCTCTGCTGCTAGTTAAAACCGGAATGGCTGCCAGCCTCGGCATTTCATTTACAATTGAGGTTAGGACCAATTTGTCACGTTTAACCATCCGGCCCCTTGATTTAGTAGCTATAATGGGCAATCTGATCAATAATGCCATGGAAGCGGTGGAGAACCTTACTATACCAGAGCGCAAGATACGATTGAAGATTTTTGAAAACAGCCGTTTCTTCATCCTGCAAATCCATAATTCCGGGTATATTGCCCCGGATCTGCGCTCTATTCTGTTCATTCCCGGAGTTTCAACTAAAGATAATTCTAAAAATAGTGGATTGGGATTAGCGTCCGTCAAACATATTACGGAATCCTACTACGGATTTGTTGTGGTGAGCAGTAACCCAGATCAAGGAACCCGTTTCACGGTGGGTTTTCCCAAGCATACAGTATAAGGATTGATAATATGAGTATTCATGAATTAGCGGTAAGAGGGGCAGCATATCTGGCGCGAGAACTGGGAGCGAACCGTATCCAGGAAAACCGCATTGCTTTTGGATTGGAATTATTTTTGGGTGAAATTCTTTTACCGTAACCCCCCTGGGTTATAGATTTATTCGCTCTGTTGAGAATATTCTCGACAGCAAATAATAATAAATAAACAGGAGCAGCCAATGGATGTACTTATAGTTGATGATGACAAGCCCATCGGACTTTATCTTAAACGTATCGTCTCGCAAGTATCGGAAGTCAATGATGTGACAGTGACCACTAGCAGCCAGGAGGCGCTTGAATTGGCCCGCAAACATAGACCTCAGGTGGTATTTTTGGATGTGGATATGCCGGAAATGAATGGCTTGGAAGTGGCTCGTGCTATTACCGAGTTGGATAGGGGCATATTCTTGATATTTGCCACCGCCCATCCCGATTATGCCCTGGATGCTTATGAAGTTCATCCTTTTGATTATATCCTCAAACCTTTTGATGAAGAACGTATTAAGAATACCTTGCATAAACTCAACCGCCGGGTCACGGAGCCATTGCTTCCCGCAAGCTACAGCAAGAAAACTATCCCTATTCAAATCCCCGGAAAAACGATATTGCTGCAATCGGATAAAATTATCTATGTGGAAAGCCGCCGGGCACAAATTTTGATCAATACTACAACCGGGCAATATGCTCTTAAAGGCAATCTAGATACTTGGACAAAAAAGCTGGCCCCGTTTGGCTTTATTCCAAGCCACCGCAGCTACCTGGTTAATCTTGATCAGGTTAAACAAATTGACCGCTATGGCTACAGTTATAACCTGGTGTTAAAGTCCGGTGATAAAGTCCCATTAAGCCGCAGCCGTGAGAAGCAACTCAGGAAATTGCTTAGTGATCTATAACTAAGCAACCTTCCAATTTCGTAAACCCGTTATTTAGAACAAACTTTATAGGGTTGTTTTTCTATTTTGTGGATTCATTGGCAAATCATTTTTGCCGTTCGTGCTAGATTTTAGCCGTTTGGCTTTAGCCTATTGAACCCCTCCAAGCTGCCTGTTAAGGTGAGCTTGTGGCCACGCTATGGAAAGGGGGTGAACCAAATGGGCAAGATGAAGATATTGAACATAGTATCGGCTTTTCTCCTATTGGTAGCCGCAAGTGGAATGACTCCCGCCTGCTGGCTCAACTGGTATCAACCAAAAGTGCCGGAATAATACGAATTTATAATTGCTTTAATGAATTCTTTTGAATAGGGAGGTAATTAAATTGAATTTAAAAAAATATTGACCTTATCATGCTTATGTATTGTGTTATTGTTTACGATAGTTCCGAGATTTTCTTTTGCGGAAAATAACTTCAGCATTGGGTTCAAAACTGAGGAAGAAAGTTTAGCACAATTTGATAAGACTTTTTTGAATGAGCAAGGTAAGGCTAGTGATGCTTATTCTAAGCTCAACGAATCATTTGGTAAAGTTGAAGAGCGCAAAGCAGATGACTATCCTGATTATTATGGTGGCTCGTTTACAAATAAAAACGGTAAATTAGTTGTTTACGTAAAGGGCGATGTAGATAAGTATAAAAAGGATTTCATAAATAGAGCAGGAATCGATGATATTGTTTTTGAGACTTGTGAGTATTCATTTAAAGATTTAACTAAAATTATTGACAATATAAATGCTTATAAGCTTAAAAATAAGGACAGTCTAATTGCTAAAAATTTTAATTGTTATGCGCTCATGGATGCAGAAAACCGTATGGTTGTAGAGCTTGATGAATGTAACGACGAACAAATTGCAGCCTTTAAGAAACAGGTTGTCGATTCACCTGCGATTGAATTTAAACAAGCAAGCAACAAATTAAAAGTTGAAATTAATGTTAATCCAGGATCACAAATAAGCGTCTATAACGGTAGTAGCGGATCAATGGGATATAGGGCTAGAAAAAATGGTCAGAACGGATTAGTTACAGCAGCACATCTCGCCTGGCAAGATTGCTACATATACTTCAATGGTGTAAATATCGCCACCTGTACAACGAGGCAAAACTCAGGATCGGTAGATGCTGCTTTTTGCAAAATTACTAATTCAAACTATATTCCCAGCAATATCATTAATGGAACCAGCAATACTCTATCAACAACAATAAGCGAACCCGGTGTTGGCACTGTAATCAACAAAGTAGGCGCATCTACAGGACACACTTCGGGAACGATAATCTCCACAAATGCTACCGCAACAACAGATATGGGGGTCACTTTAACCAATCTTACCAGCGCTAATTATTCTAGCGCTGCCGGAGATAGTGGCTGTATAGTATACTCGGTTGTTGGGAGCAGCAGATACACTTTAGGCACTCATGTGGGTGCAGCTGGGTCAACTAGATATTTCACAAAAGCAAACCAAATAAACTCTGCTTTAGGAGTATCTAGATATTAGGTGCTACGAAGAAAAGGCGGCGTGATGTTGAATGACGCCGCCTTTAGCACTTCATGGGCTACAACATATTAATTTTTGGAGTTATTTCATATTTAAAGCAGGCTATAATTGACCAGAGATAGTCGGTGTTTGTAGTCCAGAAACTTACTGATAGCTGGCCAATCAGCACTGTCTTTTGTCGTCTAAATCAACTCACCTTGAATCACAAAGTGCAGACACGTGGAAGTACTGGGACAGTTCTTGTATTTCCTGGTCCCCCATGCGGGCTGTTAAGGTAAGCGTATAGCTACTTGGAAAGGGGGTGAACCAAATGGGTAAGATGAAATTATCGAAAATAGTATCAGCTTTTCTCCTATTGGTTGCCGCAAGTGGAATGACTCCCGCCTGCTGGCTCAACTGGTATCAACCCCAAAGTGCCGGAGTATTAGGTAATTATTATTACACCGAAGTGGAAATCAAGTTACTTCGTTTCTAAATGTGAAATGTTAAAATAAAAAGGGTATATAAAACACATATGCAAAATAGAAAGGGCTGATTGCATGAGAATTTTTTCATATTTAATAATATTTATGCTGCTAATATGTATGGGCTGCGACCAGA
>CAZBSD010000004.1:77430-105471 GCA_964494735.1 uncultured Syntrophomonas sp. | reverse complement strand
GCTATGGGTCTAAGACCGCGAGGTTATGACTGCCAGGTTGCCGGGACGATAATGAACGATCACCTGCTATGCAACCTGCATCAGCAGGTTTTTTTCTGGCCGGATATTTCCGGGCGGAAACCAATGACCATTAGTTGAATGCAAGCAAATTACTGAAGAAGGGTGATATGATGAGTATTCCGGTTTTTGGCAGCAATCCCCGGGGTGTGCAGACAGAGGTCGATTATAGCGGACTGGATCAGGAGCAGCAGGTGGAAGCCTTGAAAGCAGAGATATTCCAGGCGCGCAAGAAACTGCAGGAATCAGAAGTTCGCTTGGCCGAACTGCAGAAGAAAACGGACGAATATGTGAACAAGGAGCGGCAGATTGCTGAGATAATGATCACGGCCCAGATAAATGCCCAGCGGACTGAAGCCCAGGCGCGGGCCCGCGCTGAGGTCCTGTTGCAGGAGACGGAAGATGAATTGCGCCTCAAGCAACAAGAGTTGGAACTGCTGAAGATGAGGGCCCAGCTCTTCAAGGAGGATATCCTGAACCGGCTGGACCACTACAAAACCTCGGTGGAGAACATTACCGACGGCACTGAGGATGTATCGTTTACTCCGACACTGGTCGCCCGCGAAAAAAAGGGTGATCACAAACTGATAGGTTAGCTGATGGTGGAGCAAGGGGCAAACGATAGGATAGACAGTTGTGCTGCCGGCGCCCAAACATCAGGTAAGTCGGTCGTAAACATCATGTCGGCGGAATTGGAAAACATTCTGGCCCGTCACCGGCTGGTCATGCAGAGGTCG
This sequence comes from uncultured Syntrophomonas sp., assembly GCA_964494735.1. GTDB lineage: Bacteria > Bacillota > Syntrophomonadia > Syntrophomonadales > Syntrophomonadaceae > PHAA01. The sequence goes on along the minus strand of CAZBSD010000004.1, from coordinate 104,677 downwards.
GCCGAACTGACGGCGCAGATCAATACGATGGAAAAAAGACAGGGACACGTGCAGGCAGCTCTGCAGGAGGGGCGCAGGATAGCGGAAGAGATAGGTAAAAGCGCCGAGCACCGGATCTATATGGTTATGTCCAATACCCATAACCAGATCGGTCCCCAGCAGGCGGAGATCGCCCGGTTGGAGCAGGAGATAGCGGAACTCAGGAGGGAACTGAGCAGCCAGCTTCCTACCCCTGCCGACATCCCGGAGACAATGCCCTCTCCGCCGGGGAAATGGCATTCGGAACCGCTCCAACCAGTGGATTATAAGGGATCGGCGCGCGTCGCCCCAACTGGCCTGGACTCGCCTCCACTCGGCCCCTTGGGGAAGGTATGTGTATTGGAACTGCGCCCCGGGCGCGAGGAAACCGATAACACGAACATGTCGATTGATAATCCAGGCTGGGAGCCTGGCTGCCCTGCTCCCAGTGAGATGTCGCCTTCTGATCTGTATAGGAGGGGAGCAGAAGCCAGTGCGGACGCACTTATTAAGGAAGAAATAGGATCTAGGGGCATTGCCCCAGTGGCCCCTGATCATGACCAGCAGCAGGTGTCCAGGCAGACGGAAGTATTTTTCCGGCCGGCTTCTGTGGCGGGCCCGGGAGAAAGTGAAAGGGTGACACCGGCGCACGGTGAGGTAGGCTGGGCGCAGCAGCTATCGCGGCGGTCGGATATCGGTATTGATGATATGGTCCCAGACCCAATCGCTGAACCAGGCGAGGCTGACCTCAAGTCTCTCTTGCAGAAGGAGCACACCCGGCGGGAAAAGTCCGGAGCGCAACCGGCTGCAGACCAGGCGGCGGCTATTGACCAGGATACATACACCCAACCCATGTCGGTTCTACACAGTGAACGGATGATTGACCAGATGTATGACCAGATGTATGACCGGCCTCATCCGACCACTCCCCGGGAAAACATAGAGCAAAGGGACCACTCCCGCATCATGTACCTGGATGCGTTCCTGGATACTCGTCATTTCCACTTTGTGGACCCTTGGAACAAGCAGGTCCACGGACACCGCTGGCAGGTCAAGGTGCAGGTCGAAGCTCCTGAAGGACCGGCCCAGGAAATAGGCTACAGTAATGTCTTGGCGGCAGTCACCGCGACCCTGATGCGCTACGACAAGGTACTGCTGAACGAGGTGTTTCCTTTCGATCATATTGATCCCAGTCATGAGAATATTGCCGGTTATTTCTTCAACTGTCTTGAAGATACGGTAGCGATTAAAGGTCTGCGCCTGGTCGAAGTCAGCCTGTGGGAAAAACAGGCACTGGTTTTACAGATGCATGCCCGTAATGAGGACATAGATACACTGCTCCGCGGGGAGGATATCCTGAAACGGATGAGGGAAAGCCTCTTCAATGAGGACTCCGGCAATTCAGATACTCCCTTTCGCAAAATGCTGGGTATGATGTTTAAGAACTGGGACTAGCGTAAGAACAAGGCCATTCCCGCTACCATGAGGATTATGCTGGATGAGGAGGGTATCATGGAACTGGATATATTCATAGATTCACGTCATACTCAGAGCTTTGGGACTATATCTGTACCGCTCCATAAACACCGCTGGCAGGTCCGGGTCACAGTCCAAGAACCTGGCCAAGATCATGCGGTTGTCCGCTCCAACAAGGTCCTGTCGGCAGTGACGTCGACCCTGCAGCCCTTCGACGGGGTGATATTGAATGATGTGTATCCATTCACCATCATTGAGCCTACTCATGATAATATAGCCATGTATTTTTACAACTGCCTGGAAGATGCCTTGGCCATGATGAATCTGAAACTGATAGAGATGAGCCTATGGGAGGACCAGGACCGGGTCAAGCAGATAACCCAGCGCAATACCAAGTTCGGCGCGCTTCTGCGCGGTGAAGATATCCTTACCACCAAGCGGCAGCGGCTGCCGGAAACGGTGACTATCAAACGGGACTCCGGCAAGAAAACAAACACCCAAATGATCCGTCCCTCCACCCGTTCCTCTTAAATCTATGCGATTTTGCCAGCCCCTGCCATGAAAGTTGACAGGGTCGACTAGCTTTGCTAATATCTAGGTGAATAAACCGCATATTGCGAGGAACGCGAAAGTGTGTCTAGGGTTCCGCATGGATATACCGTGGGCCGGTCCGAGTGACACAGGCGCCGTGGCGCTACACCGTATAGGGATAAAAGCCCAGGCGGATAGGTTTCGTTTATGAACCTGTTCTAACTGGGCTTATACTGTTTTGGGGAAGACGAAATTCTGCTGGAGGAGCGTGGGACTGGATGTCCGTCGTTAAGATTATCATGGGCAGTGATTCAGACCTTCCTATAATGAAGGAAGCAGCCGACATCTTGGAAGAGTTTGGGATCGAGTATGATGTTACCGTTTGCTCAGCCCATCGTCTGCCGGAAGAGACGGCCGATTATGCCCGGACGGCTCGGGAGAAAGGTGTGAAGGTGATCATCGCCGGAGCCGGGGGGGCGGCCCATCTGCCCGGAGTAATGGCCGCCTTTACCACCTTGCCGATCATCGGAGTGCCGATTAAAACCAGCACTTTGTCAGGGGTCGATTCCCTCTATTCCATCGTCCAGATGCCCAAGGGGATACCGGTAGCGACGGTAGCCATTAATGGCAGTGCCAATGCGGCCTTGTTGGCGGTCGAGATGCTGGCTTTGAGTGATGCCGGCCTGGTGGCGCGGCTGGCTGATTACCGCGCCCGGATGGCGGCCGGAGTCCTGGCCAAGGACCGGCAGCTGAAGGAATTGGGGATAGAAGGCTACCTTAACCAAGGCAAGGGGGAACAGTAATGATCGCAAGGTATACCCTGCCCGAGATGGGGGCGGTCTGGTCTGAAGAAAGCAAACTGCGCAACTGGCTGGAGATAGAGGTAGCTGCCTGTGAAGGCTGGGCCCGGTTGGGCAAGATACCAGCGGAGGCAGTGGCCATAATAAGGGAGAAGGCTGATTTCAACATCGAGCGGGTCCACCAGATAGAAGATGAGGTTCGCCACGATGTGATAGCATTCCTTACCAACATGGGTGAATTTGTGGGTGAGGAGTCCAAGTACATACACCTTGGTATGACCTCCTCCGATATCCTTGATACTGGCCTGGCTATACAGATGCGCGATGCGGCCGGCCTGATCAGGGACAAGTTGGAAACCTTGAAGAATATAATCGCCGGTTTGGCAAAAACATATAAATACACCCTTTGTATCGGCCGGACCCACGGGGTGCACGGTGAGCCCACCACCTTCGGCTTGAAGATGGCGGTGTGGTACAGCGAGATCGAACGCAGCCTGACCCGGTTGGAGCAGGCCCGCGAGGTGATCGCCTGCGGTGCTGTTTCCGGGGCGGTAGGCAATTTCGCTCACCTCGATCCGGCGGTGGAAGAATACGTGTGTGAGAAACTGGGGCTGCAATCATGCCCGGTATCAACCCAGATTATTCAACGTGACCGTCATGCCCAGATGATGACCACCCTGGCGGTCATCGCCAGCTCTCTGGAGAAGATGGCTACTGAGATACGCAACCTGCAGCGGACCGAGATCCTGGAGGTTGAAGAACCCTTCCAGAAGGGACAAAAGGGATCTTCCGCCATGCCCCATAAACGCAACCCTATGATGAGTGAGCGGGTGGCGGGGCTGGCACGGGTAGTGAGGGGCAATGCTATGGCAGCCTTGGAAAACGTCGCCCTTTGGCATGAGCGTGACCTTACCCATTCCTCCGTGGAGCGGGTGATAATCCCGGACAGCTGCATCCTGCTCGATTATATGCTGCAGAAATTTATCGGAGTGATGCAGGGGCTGGTGGTATATGAGCAGAACATGCTCCGCAATCTGGAGAAGACCCTGGGTCTGGTATTCTCCCAGCAGCTGATGCTGGCCTTGGTGGGCAAAGGCATGTTACGGGAGGAAGCTTACCGGCTGGTCCAATCCACCGCCATGCAGAGCTGGGCAGAGGGCACCGGCTACAAAGAACTGGTGCTGGAGAATCCTGCTATCATGCAAGATTTCACCCCGGCCGAGATAGATGCCATTTTCGATTATGGCATCTATACCGCCCAGGTTGACGCCATATTTGCCCGATGCGGATTGAATTGAGATGGAGGAGACCTGCGAGATGACCGCCAACCGATTACTATATGAAGGCAAAGCCAAGCAGATTTACTCCACCGACAGCGACCAGGAATTCCTGATGAAATACAAGGACGATGCCACCGCCTTTGATGGTACCAAGAAGGGGGTCATCGCCAATAAAGGGATAGTCAACAACCGGGTCTCCAACCTGCTGTTCCAGATGCTGGAGGAATCGGGTATTGAGACCCACCTCATAAAGGAGATCGACGACCGTCAGACTCTGGTCAAGAGTCTGCAGATAATACCGGTGGAGGTAGTCACCCGTAATGTGGTGGCGGGTAGTTTGGCCCAGCGGGTAGGGAAAGAAGAGGGTTTCCCGCTGCCGGAGCCCATTATCGAGTATTACTATAAAAACGATCGACTGCATGACCCGATGATAAACGAATCCCACGCTCAGGTGATGGGGTGGGCCACCCCGGACCAGCTCGACGCGATCAAGGTGCAGGCCTTGAAGATAAATGAGATCCTGACCGAATTCTTTGCTTCCATTGGCATAATTCTGGTGGACTTCAAGCTGGAGTTCGGCATCTACCAAGGCCGGGTGGTGCTGGGAGATGAGATATCGCCGGACACCTGCCGGTTGTGGGACCAGCAAAGCCTGGAGAAACTGGATAAGGATCGTTTCCGCCGGGACCTGGGTCAGGAGGCCGAAGCCTACCAGGAAGTGGTTCACCGCATCGAGACCGCATTAGGCCAGTAAAAATTCGCGCTTGGCGCTCAGGGGGTTATTGGAATGTTTAAGGCCAATGTTTTTGTTACCTTGAAAGAGGGGGTCCTGGATCCCCAAGGGGAAGCGGTACGGAAGTCTTTGCATGTGCTCCGGTACCATGCCGTGGAAGCAGTCAGGATAGGGAAATTCATAGAGGTGTGGCTGGATGCGGCCGATGGGGCCGCGGCCCGCCAACAGGTCGAGGAGATGAGCGACAAACTCCTGGCTAATCCCATAATCGAAGATTTCCGGGTGGAGATAACGGAGGTAGAATAGACATGAAGTTTGGTGTTATTGTATTTCCGGGTTCCAACTGTGACGCCGATTGTTACAATATGGTGCGGGACGTACTCGGCCAGGAAGCGGATTACATCTGGCACAAGGAGGACAGCGTGCAAGGCTGCGATGCCCTTATCCTGCCGGGAGGGTTCTCCTATGGGGATTATCTGCGCACCGGGGCTATCGCCCGTTTCTCGCCGATCATGCCGGCGGTGGTCGACTTTGCCAACCAAGGCGGTCTGGTCATCGGTATCTGCAACGGTTTTCAGATCCTGCTGGAGGCGGGACTGCTGCCCGGGGCCATGCTGCGCAATCGCAGCCTCAAATTTATATGCAATGAGATCAACCTGAAGGTGCAACGCACCGATACCGCCTTCACCAATCAACTCCTGTCCGGTGAGATAATCAAAGTGCCCATTGCTCACGGCGAGGGCAATTATTTTTGCGATGCACCGACCCTGGCGGCGCTGCAGAAGGACAATCGCATCCTCTTCACCTATTGTGACCAGAGCGGGCTGGAGAGCGAGGAAGCCAACCCCAACGGTTCGGTGGCCAATATCGCCGGTATAATGAACGAGGGCGGCAATGTAATGGGCATGATGCCCCACCCGGAGCGTTGTTCAGAGCAGATCCTGGGCGGCAGCGACGGCTACAATATTTTTGCATCCATGCTGCAGTCCTTTCAGGAGGGAAAACGCTGATGAGTGAACTGACATACCGGGAGATGGGCCTCAGCGATGAGGAATATCAGCAGATAGTGGCGATTATGGGCCGGGAACCGAATTACTTGGAGACCGGCATGTTTTCGGTCATGTGGTCGGAACATTGCGGTTATAAGAACTCCCGGCCGTTACTAAAAACCTTCCCCACCCAGGGTCCCCAGGTAATCCAAGGCCCGGGTGAAAATGCCGGGGTGGTGGATATCGGTGACGGCCAGGCCTTGGTCTTTAAAATCGAGAGCCACAACCACCCTTCGGCCATTGAGCCCTATCAGGGGGCGGCCACCGGGGTAGGGGGAATAGTTCGCGATATATTTACCATGGGGGCCCGGCCTATCGCCAGCCTGAACTCGCTGCGCTTCGGCAGCCTGGAGGATGCCAGGGTGCGGGAACTTCTGTCCGGAGTGGTAGCAGGTATAGGGGACTACGGCAACTGCCTGGGTATACCCACGGTCGGCGGCGAGGTATATTTCAATCCGGCCTACCAGGGAAATCCCTTGGTAAATGCCATGTGCGTCGGATTAGTGGATATTGACAAGATAGCCCTGGCGGTAGCCAACGATGTGGGCGCCACCATAATGATCGTGGGGGCCAAAACCGGCCGGGACGGGATCCATGGGGCCACCTTCGCTTCGGAGGAACTTTCCGAGAAATCTGCCTCCAAGCGGCCTTCAGTGCAGGTGGGCGATCCTTTCATGGAGAAACTGCTCATAGAAGCATGCCTGGAGCTGATCAAACATGATCTGGCAGCTGGCATGCAGGATCTGGGGGCGGCCGGCCTGACCAGTTCCATCGCTGAAACGGCCAGCAAAAAGGGCCTGGGGGTGGAGGTCGATGTTCTCAAAGTACCACGCCGGGAGACTGGCATGAACCCGTATGAGGTCATGCTGTCCGAATCCCAGGAGCGTATGCTTATCATTCCCCGCCCTGGTGCAGAAGCCAGGATAGAGGAAATATTCGACAAATGGGGACTGGACGCGGTGGCCATCGGTGTTGTGACCGGTGATGGCGTATTTAGGGTCAAAGAGGGCGAAGTGGTAGCCGGTGAGGTGCCGGTTATGGCTTTGACCGAAGGGTGCCCGGTATACGTACGCACCGCCGAGGAACCGGAATATTATCAGCGCTGCCGGTCTTTCGATTTGGCCGGCCTGCCGGTGATATCGCCCCAGCAGGCCTTACAGCAGCTGCTGGCTGACCCCAACATAGCCAGCAAGAAATGGATATTCTCCCAGTACGATTATCAGGTCATGACCAACACCGCCATTTTGCCCGGTGACGGGGATGCAGCCGTGCTGCGGATCAAAGGTACCCGCAAAGGGGTGGGCCTGGTTACCGACTGCAACAGCCGTATGGTCTACCTCGACCCCTACCTGGGAGGAAAACTGGCGGTATGCGAAGCGGCCCGCAACCTGGCCTGCGTAGGCGCCAAACCACTGGCTTTGACCAATTGTCTCAACTTCGGCAATCCGGAAAAACCCAACATCTACTGGCAGATGCAGAAGGCTATCGCCGGCATGAGCGAGGCTGCCCTGGCCCTGGAAACGCCGGTGGTCAGCGGTAATGTCAGTCTATATAATGAGACCGTCCAGGATGCTATTTACCCCACGCCGGTGGTGGGGATGATCGGGATTTTGCCCGATGTCAGCAAGCGCTGCGATATGGCTTTCAAGGAACCAGGTGACCTGATCGTCCTATTGGGTGGTTTCCGGGACGAACTGGGCGGCTCCGAATATCTTAGTGTGTGTCATGAATTGGAGACCGGGGCGGTCCCGGCAGTCGATCTGGCCGCCGAGAAGTCCCTGCAGAAATTATTGCTGCGGCTTATCCATGATGGCCTGGTGCAATCATGCCACGACATATCCGAAGGAGGCCTGGCAGTCGCTCTGGCCGAATCGGCTATAAAAGGTAAAATAGGCTGTACTGTCAAGATTAACAGCGGTGATTCCCGGGTAGATGGCATCCTGTTCTCGGAAGCCCCGACCCGGGTGGTGGCTACCGTCAGGCGTACCCATCTCGACCAGCTGGTCCAGCTGGTGGTGGAGCATGAGGCGGAGACCAGGATCATTGGCCACGTGGGGGGAGACAAGTTGATCATCGATGACAATGGCAGCGAGATCATTAGAATGACAGTGGCGGATGCGGACCGGCGATGGAGTGAGGCCATCGAGCGGTACATGCAATAACCGCGGATAAATTTCAGGACCAGCGCGATATTCAGGAAGGGGAGCACGAATATGGATGGCGACAAGGGACTAACCTACAAACGGGCCGGGGTCGATATAGATGCCGCCAATCGTTCGGTAGAGATGATAAAGAAATGGGTGGACCGTACCAAGAGACCGGAGGTGTTGGAAGGGATAGGCGCCTTCGGGGGATTTTTTGCTCTTAACAATCGCAAGTACCGGGAGCCGATATTGGTTTCCGGGACTGACGGAGTGGGCACCAAATTACGGGTAGCCCAGAAGTACGGCATCTATGATACAGTGGGCATAGACCTGGTAGCCATGTGTGTCAACGATATCCTGGCCCACGGGGCGGAGCCGCTTTTCTTCCTGGATTACCTGGCGGTGGGCAAATTGGAACCGGTGATGATCGAAGACCTGGTCAAGGGAGTCAGTGAAGGCTGCCTGCAGGCGGGATGCGCCCTGATCGGGGGAGAGACCGCCGAGATGCCTGGTTTCTATGGTGCGGATGAATTCGATATGGCTGGTTTTGCAGTCGGGGTGGTAGAACGTTCCCGGCTGATAAACGGTTCGACCATCAAGCACGGAGATGCGCTGGTGGGACTCAGATCTTCCGGCCTCCATTCCAACGGTTACTCCCTGGCTCGAAAAGTCCTGCTGGAGGAAGCGGGCCTGAAATTGGATCAGCGGGTAGAGGAACTGGGCCAGACTTTGGGTGAAGCCCTGCTTACCCCCACCCGTATCTATGTGCAGTCGGTGTTGGTATTGTTGGAGGAAGTTGAGATCCGCGGTATGGCTCACATAACCGGCGGGGGTCTGGTCGAAAACCTGCAGCGGATCATGCCCACTGGTTTACGTCCCGAAATCGTCACCGACGCGCTGGAACCGCCGGCCATATTCGATATGATCGCCCGCCTGGGCAATGTAGCCCCGCCGGAGATGCTGCGCACCTTCAATATGGGGATAGGTTTCGTGCTGGTGGTAGCACCGGAAAAGGCCAAAGAGCTGCTATTGCGGTTGCGTATGGTGGGCGAGCAGCCTCTGGTTATCGGACAGGTGGGATTTGACGACCGGTGGATGCGCTGATATGCGGCAGGTAATCGATTCCAAGCGGCTGCGGCTGGCGGTCCTGGCTTCTGGGCGGGGGAGCAATTTCCTGGCTATCCAGGCGGCTATCGAAAGCGGCCAGCTGAATGCCGATATATGTTTGTTGATGAGCGACCAGGCGGATGCCCCGGCGCTGGACCGAGCCCGGCAATTGGGCATCAAGGCTTTGCATATCAGTCCTAAAGCTTTTGGTGGCCGAAATGATTACGAAGCCGAACTGGTACGTAAACTGCAAGCCGAGAACATTGATGTGGTGGTATTGGCCGGGTATATGCGGTTGGTAGGCGGGGTCATCCTGAGCGCCTACAAGGACCGGGTGCTGAATATCCATCCCGCCCTTTTACCTTCTTTCGCCGGACTGCACGCACAGAGACAGGCGGTCGAATACGGGGTCAAATGCAGCGGCTGTACGGTACATTTTGTAGATGGGGGGATGGATACCGGGCCTATAATCAGTCAGGCGGTAGTGCCGGTTGAAGATAATGACACCGAAGACAGCCTGGCGGAACGTATCCTGGTGCAGGAACACAAGCTTTATTGGCGGGTGCTGCAGCTGTTGGCGGAAGGCCGGGTCTATATGGAAGGCCGGAAGGTATACATAATTTAGGAGGTTGATTCGATGAAGAGAGCGTTGATAAGCGTGTCCAACAAGGAGGGTGTGATCGTATTTGCCCGCGGGCTGGAGCAGTTGGGATACGACATAATATCTACCGGGGGTACTTTTAAAACCCTGCAGGAAGCGGGGATAAAGGTGCGGCAGGTCGCCGACGTAACTGGATTTCCAGAGATCCTGGACGGTCGGGTGAAGACCCTGCATCCCAAGATCCACGGAGGGATACTGGCCCGGCGCACCGTTGACCACCTGCAGCAGATAGCTGACAATGAGATCGAGCCTATCGATATCGTCGCTGTCAACCTTTATCCGTTCCGGGAGACCATTGCCAAACCGGATGTAAACCTGGAGGATGCCATCGAGAATATCGACATCGGGGGACCGACCATGGTCCGGTCGGCGGCCAAGAACTATCAGGATGTGGTGATAATTGTCAAACCTGAGTTTTACGACCTGGTGCTGCAGGAACTGCAGACGGCAGGGCAGGTGAGCGAGGCGCTGAGATTCCAGCTGGCCCGGGAGGCCTTTTCCCATACCGCTGCTTACGACGCCATGATCTCATCTTACCTGGCCCGGTTGCAGGGGGTACCTTTCCCGGATAATATGGTCCTGGCCGGGGAAAAGGTGTACGACTTGCGGTATGGTGAGAACCCTCACCAGAAGGCGGCATTTTATCGCAATATGAACCCGGGCCTGGGCTTGGCCGATGCCCGGGTGTTGAACGGCAAGGAGCTGTCTTACAACAATATCGTTGATATACAGGCGGGGTGGGCGTTGGTCAAGGAATTCGATGAGCCTGCGTGCGTTATAATAAAACACACCAATCCCTGCGGTACAGCGGTGGCAGATACCCTGGCCGAGGCCTATGACAAAGCCTTCGCGGCCGACCCGGTTTCGGCTTATGGGGGGATAATCGCTTTCAACCGCCCGGTGGATATAGCCACCGCCCGCCAAGCGGCTGAGCCGTTTATGGAATGCATAATCGCCCCCGGCTATGATCCGGCGGCCCTGGAAGTCCTGCAGGCCAAAAAAAACCTGCGGGTTTTGGAACTGCCTGTGGGCAAGGTCGAAGAGATGCAGGTCAAGACCGTCGAAGGTGGATTTGTGGTGCAGGAGAGCGACCAGGGCCAGCCAGACTTAAATGATATCCAGGTGGTAACCAGCAAGGCTCCTACCGCCGAAGAACTGACGGAGATGGTGTTTGCCATGAAGGTGGCCAAGCATGTCAAATCCAATGCTATCGTTATCGCCAAAGGCGGTGTGACCATTGGAGTTGGCGCCGGGCAGATGAACCGGGTAGGTTCCGCCGCCATAGCTCTGCAAAACCGGGAAGCCTGCATGGGCGCGGTGATGGCATCCGACGCCTTCTTCCCCTTCAATGACACGGTGGAACTGGCGGCTCAGGCAGGGATAACTGCCATCATCCAACCGGGGGGCTCCATCCGCGACCAATTGAGTATAGATGAGTGCAATCGCCACGGAATCAGCATGGTATTCACAGGCATGCGCCATTTTAAACATTAGAATCAGGAGGTGAGTGAGCTTGGGTATGAGAGTATTGGTGATCGGGTCTGGGGGGCGGGAGCACGCTCTGGTCTGGAAACTGGCCCAGAGTCCCCGGATCGATAAATTATATGCTGCTCCGGGCAATCCCGGGATGGCAGCCCAGGCCCACTGCATAGATATAAAGGCCGACGATATAGAAGGTCTGCTGGGGTTCGCCCGGCAGGGGGAGATCGACTTGACCGTGGTCGGCCCCGAGATCCCGCTGGTACTGGGAATAGTCGACCGATTCCGGGCGGCCGGATTGTTGATATTTGGACCCACCGCGGCTGCCGCCCGGCTGGAAGGCAGCAAGGTGTTTGCCAAGAATCTCTTTAAAAAGTACGATATACCTACCGCCCGTTTTGAGGTTTTCGATGATATTGATGCCGCCCGTTGTTATGCAGCCACCTATACCGACCGGGGACTCCCGGTGGTGGTGAAAGCCGACGGTCTGGCGGCCGGTAAGGGTGTGGTGGTGGCTGCCAGCCAAGCGGAAGCGGAAGAGGCCATAACCAGTATCATGCAGGACAGGAGTTTTGGAGCGTCCGGGGACCGGGTGGTGGTGGAAGAATGCCTGGCAGGTCAGGAACTGAGTTTCTTCGCCATCTGCGACGGGGAGAATTTCGTCCCCTTGCTGTCCGCCCAGGACCATAAAAGGATTTTCGATAATGATGAAGGGCCCAACACCGGAGGCATGGGGGCCTACACCAATCCGCCCATTTATACTGCCGGCCTGCACCAGCGTATCGTGGAGGAGGTCATACGGCCCACCATAGAGGCTATGCGCAAGGAGGGATATCCCTATACCGGGGTGCTGTACGCGGGATTGATGATAACGGGGGAGGGGCCAAAGTTATTGGAATACAACGCCCGTTTCGGCGATCCCGAAACTCAGGTGCTGATGCCGATGATAAAGAGTGATCTGCTGCCGGTGCTGGAAGGCTCAGCCCGGGGGGACCTGAGCGGTCTCCCGGTGGAGATAGAGGCTGGCGCCTGCGTAGGGGTGGTAATTGCCTCCGGAGGTTACCCGGGTTCATACCAGAAGGGCAAGGTTATCGAAGGTCTGCAAGATCTGACCCCAACCACGACCGTATTTCACGCCGGAACAGCCCAACGGGACGGAAAGTTGGTCACCGATGGGGGCCGGGTCCTGGCCGTAGTTTGCCGGGGCAGCAGCATCCGCGAAGCCATTACTGCTGTCTACCAGGAGGTAGCCAAGGTCAGGTTTGACGATATGCACTACCGCCGCGATATTGGCCGGCGGGCACTATCCCAGCCGTGTTGTTGACTGCTGCATAGGATGGAGGTCTTGGGGTTTGGACAATAACAGAAATCCCTATATCAGGGTTCCCCTGGCCATAGCCCTGATCGCCATGTTGTTTTTCCTGCCTACCCGGGAGTTCCTAAAGGCAACCTTTGTCCTGGGTATGCCATTTATATTTGTAATGGGTTTCATGGTCAAACGGCCTCGATACAGTTGGGCCTGGAATCTGGGCGCGGTGTTGCTGTTGGCGATTCTTGCCATCTATATCAATACGCTGATCCACCTGCCGGAACGCATTCAAATACACCAGATTGTGGCCAATGGGGCTGGGCTGGTGGCTGAAGGCAGGTTTGACGAGGCTATCGCTGAGTATGAAAAACTGGATGACCTGGGCCAACCCGAGCGCATGGCAAAAGAGATCCAGGAGGCTCAGAAAGAGAAACAGGCTTACCAACAATTGGAGGAGGCCAAACAACTGATCAACAGCGGCAAAAATGAGGAAGCCCGGCAAGTGCTGGAGGCAATCCCCATCGAGACCCGAGCCGCCCAGGAGGCCAGGAAATTATTCCGGGATCTGTAAATGACATCAAGGCGGTAATCGGATGCAAGTGACCCTGCTGACTATAAAAGAGAATCATCTGGTAAATGATTATCTGAAGATGGGCAACAACTACATCGGCAATATTGGAGCGCTGGAACATAATATTCAACACGCTGAATATACTTCCGATCTATGCAGCGCCATCCTGGCCCAACTGGGATGCACGGAGCGGGAAACGGAACTGGGGGCCATCGCCGGATATCTCCACGATATCGGGAATATTGTCAACCGCTATGGACACGGTATGTCGGGCGCCCTTATCGCTTTCGACATCCTGATGGATTTGGGTATGGACCCTCACGAGATGGCCACCATAATCGGAGCCATCGGCAACCATGAAGAGCATGCCCAGGGGCAGCCGGTCAACAATGTGGCGGCGGCCTTGATCCTGGCTGACAAATCGGACGTACACCGCTCGCGGGTACGCAAGAATGATTTTTCTGCTTTTACATCCCGGGACCGGGTCAACTATGCGGTAACCAGCTCCGGGGTGGAAGTGGAACCGGAAGCCAGGAAGATAATAATGCGGCTGGAGATAGACACCCAGGTGACATCGGTGATGGAGTATTTCGAGATATTTCTGACCAAGATGCTGATGTGCCGCCATGCCGCCGAGCATTTGAAGTGCGAGTTCATATTATACATAAACGACACCCGGCTTTTATAAGAGGGTGTTAACGGCTTGGGTCCATACTGCCCAGCCATGTTAAGGAGTTGGAAATGAGGAATAGAGAGATACCTAAAGGTCTGCGTGATCTGTTGCCGGCCGAGATGAAAACCCGCCGCCGCCTGGAGGGGAAAGCAATCGAGCTGTTCACCTCTTATGGTTATGAAGAGGTCTTGACCCCGACTTTCGAATTCTTGGAAGTGGTTGAAGCGGGGGGTAACATCCGGGAAAGACTATTTCTGTTTATGGACCGGGAAGGCGGCATCCTGTCCCTGCGGCCGGAGATGACCGTATCGATAGCCCGCCTGGCCGCCACCCACATGCAGGATGAGGTTTTGCCCCGGCGGCTCTTCTACTCCGCCAATGTGTTCCGCCACGTCCAACCCCATTTGGCCCAATACCGGGAATTCTGGCAGACCGGGATCGAACTGCTGGGCGCCAATGGTCCACGCGCAGATGCCGAGGTCATCAATCTGGCGGTTACGTTGATGAAGGATTTTGGGCTGGACAATTTTAAGGTCAGCCTCAACCATATAGGTATATTCAATTCCCTGCTGGATATGAGTTTCATGGAGGCGGACGACAAGGAGACTATCCGCCGCCTGGCTATCAAGAAGGATCTGGTGGGATTGACCCAGAGCCTGGACCGGTTGCCGGTCGACGACCTGCTTAAGGAAACTATCGTTCTCCTGCCCACCCTGCATGGCGGCTTGGAGGTCTTGCACAAACTGCCCTATATAGAGAAGATTGAGGCTGGCCGGCAGGCGGTGGAGGAGTTGACGGCCACCTATGCCGCCCTTCAGGATATTGGGGTGGCGGATCACGTACTGGTCGACATGGGGATACTGAGGGGATTGGACTATTATACCGGGGTAGTATTCGAAGGATTTTCACCCGATCTTGGCTATGGATTGCTGGGCGGGGGACGTTATGACCGCCTCCTTTCCCAGTTTGGGTTTCCCTGCCCAGCCACCGGATTCGCCCTGGGGATGGACCGTCTGACCTTGGTCCTGCAGGACCGCCGGGAGGATTCCCCCCGCTACCTGGTCGGAGGAGAAGATTGGGCAGCTGTGGCGGAGACGGCGGGAGTATTGAGGAGTGAAGGCAAGGTCGTGGTCTTGGATGTGGAAAGCTTGGATCGGGAGCAGTTGCAGGCCAAATTAGCCGGGTGCCCCGACGACATACTAGTCTATGTAGAAAAACCTGTGCAAGGGGGTAAATGAGTCATGGAAGACAATCGCCTGACTATCGCTTTGTCCAAGGGCACCCTGCTTAAACCGACGGCGGGACTTTTGGAATCAGCCGGGCTGCCTTCCCAAGGCATCCTTTCGGACAGCCGGGCCATGATATTTGATTATCAGGGTGAGACCCCCATCCGCTATATAATCTGCCGTCCCACCGACGTGCCGGCCTACGTGGAACACGGGGCCGCCGACCTGGGAATTGTGGGCAAGGACGTGATTGTGGAGCAGGGCAAGGACGTCTTCGAGATGGTAGACCTCAAGTATGGATACTGCCGTTTCGTGGTAGCCATTCCCGCCGGGATGGAGGGGATTTCCCTCAAGGATTTGAATTACAAACGGGTAGCCACCAAATTCCCGCATGTGGCCGAGAGTTTCTTCCGCCACCAGGGACTTCAGGCGGAGGTCATCGAACTGCACGGCAATATAGAACTGGCCCCGCTGATGGGACTGTCCGATGTCATCGTCGACCTGGTCTCCACCGGTCGGACCCTGAAAGAAAACAACCTTTTGGAACTGGTTACGATAATGGAATCGACCACCCGCCTCATCGGCAACCTGGTCAGCTTCCGGACCAAGTATGATACTATCCAGCCATTGCTGGAAAAAATAAAAGCACTGGTGAAGGAGCGATAGTAATGCGCATTAAGCGAATCGATACCGCGGATGGCAACCTGGATGCTTTCCTGGCAGCCGGATCAGTCGATATGGGTATTTATCACGATGGTGTGGCAGCCATAGCCGATGAAGTGAGGAGCCGCGGTAATCAGGGCATCTTTGCCTGCACCGCCCGCTATGACGGGGCACTCATCGACGAGTCCAATTTCCTGGTCAGCGAAGCAGAGATAGAGGAAGCCTGGGGCAAGGTAGATGATGATTATGTTATCGCCCTGCGCAAGGCTATCGACAATATTACTTTATTCCACCAGAAGCAGCTGAGAAATTCGTGGATGGAGCCGGACGAGAAGGGCAACATCCTGGGGCAACTGTTCCGCCCCCTGGAGCGGGTGGGCATATATGTTCCCGGGGGAACGGCCGCTTATCCGTCCTCGGTACTGATGAACGCCATACCGGCCATGGTGGCCGGGGTGGAAGAGATAGCCATGGTCAGCCCACCTGACAAAGATGGCCGGATGAATCCCTATACCCTGGTGGCTGCCTCTGAGTTGGGCTTAAGGGAGATATACAAGATGGGCGGGGCCCAGGCGGTTTTCGGGCTGGCCTGGGGCACAGAAACCATAAAGAAGGTGGATCTGATCAGCGGACCCGGCAACATCTATGTGACCGTGGCCAAGAAGATGGTCTATGGGGATGTAAATATCGATATGCTGGCCGGTCCCAGCGAGATCCTGATAGTAGCCGACCATAGCGCCGACCCGGTTCAGGCAGCCGCCGATATGATGTCCCAGGCCGAGCATGACGTTTTGGCCCGCAGCATCCTGGTAACCGATGACGAAAGCTTGATGGACGCAGTAGAGAAAGAGATCGAACGGCAGATCAAGTACCTTTCCCGCCCGGAGATTATAGAGAAATCACTGGCGGAGCATGGTGCCATGATCAAGGTGAGCGACATCCGCGAGGCTTGCCAGGTGGCCAATAGGGTAGCCCCCGAACATCTGGAACTGATGGTCGACAAACCGTTTGAAATATTGAGCCTGATAAAGAATGCCGGGGCTATTTTCCTGGGGCACAACACCCCGGAGTCAGTGGGAGACTACGTCGCCGGACCCAACCACATCCTGCCCACCGGCGGGACGGCCAGGTTTTATTCACCGGTCACGGTTGATACTTTCATGAAAGCTTCCAGCATCATCTATTATTCGCGGCAGGGTATGGAGGCCGATGCGGATGATATAATCAAGCTGGCCCAGGTGGAAGGTCTGACTGCCCACGCCAATTGCCTGCAGGTAAGGAAGGAGAGTTGATATGGCGGAAGAAAGAAGAATTGGGGAGATCAAGCGCAAGACCCGTGAGACTGAAGTCTTCGTAGAGTTGGATCTCGACGGTACCGGATTACACCAGATCGATACTGAGATCACTTTTCTGAGTCATATGCTGACCTTGTTTTCGGTGCATAGCCTGTGCAATCTAAAACTGGCCGCTCGGGGGGACATGGAAGTAGATGACCACCATACCGTTGAAGATATCGGTATCTGCCTGGGCGAAGCGATCAAACAGGCCATGGGCGGCAAGAAAGGCATAACTCGTTACGGTTCAGCCACCATCCCCATGGATGAAGCCCTGGCCCGGGTGGTGCTCGATCTGTCCAACCGGCCTTGTCTGGTCTACGGTGTGGAGGTGCCGGCAGAGAAGCTGGGGGTGCTGAGCACCGAGAATATTAAAGAATTTTTCCAGGCGGTCGTCAACCATGCCGGCATTACCTTGCATATCGATCTTTTAAGAGGCGAGAATTCGCACCACATAATAGAAGCCGTTTTTAAAGCATTTGCCCGTGCCTTCAAGGAGGCGGTGGCCATCGAACCCGACATTGAGGGGGTCGTATGGTCCTCCAAAGGCCGGCTCTAGGAGGCAAAAATCCCAGTGATCGCAATAATAGATTATGGCATGGGCAACCTGGCCAGTGTCCAGAACGCCTTCCTTAAAGTAGGTTACCCGACCCGTATCACCTCCCACCCGGAAGAGATTCTGGCCGCCGACAAGGTGGTGCTGCCCGGGGTGGGCGCTTTCGGCGACGCCATCCACAACCTGCGCCAGAGGGGTATAGATCAAACCATCCGTCAGGTGGTGGAACAGCACACCCCGCTTTTGGGGATATGCCTGGGGATGCAGCTGCTTTTCAGCCAGAGTGAGGAGAATGGGGTGCACCAGGGACTGAATATTATCCCGGGCCGGGTAAAGCGATTTAGCCTGCCCATCGATTACAAGGTACCCCAGATAGGCTGGAACAGCATCACCATAAATCCGGCCAGTCGCATGCTGGCCGGCATTCCTGAGGGCAGCTATTTTTATTTCGTTCATTCCTATTACGTGGTCCCGGCTGACGAGTCGCTGGTGGCTGCCTGTACCGATTACGGGGGCAGTTTTGTATCCGCCATCGAAAAGGGCTCACTGATGGCGACCCAGTTCCACCCGGAGAAATCCAGTATATTGGGTCTGCGCATATTGAAGAATTTTGGGGAGCTGACGATGTGATTATATTTCCCGCTATCGATTTGAAGGAAGGCCAATGTGTGCGGCTGGTGCAGGGCCGCAAGGAGGACAAAACGGTTTACTCCAATTCCCCCGCCGAGGTAGCCTGTTCTTTCCAAGAACAGGGGGCAGGGTACCTTCATGTGGTTGACCTGGATGGAGCCTTTGAGGGAGGCCCCCGCAACCTCCCGGCTATTGCCGCGATTGCCCAAGCCATCCAGATCCCCTTCCAGGTGGGCGGCGGCCTGCGCACTCGGGCGGATGTGGAAAGATTGCTGGAGCTGGGGGCGGAACGGGTGATAATCGGTACCCGGGCGGTCCATAGTCCGGCTTTCATGGAGGAACTCCTGAATGAATACGGAGCGGAGAAGATAGTGCTGGGCATCGACGCCCGCGACGGTATGGTGGCGCTGCAAGGGTGGGTGGAGAAATCCAACCTTGATGCCTTCGAGTTTGGCCACACCATGGGCCAGCTGGGGGTAGCTTCGGCCATATACACCGACATTTCCCGAGACGGCCTGCTGCAGGGGCCCAATCTGGCTGCCATCGAAAAGATGGTACGCTACAGCCAGCTCAAGGTTATCGCGTCCGGAGGAGTGTCAACCGCAGAAAATATCACAGCCTTGAAAGAGTTGGAACCTTTGGGAGTGACCGGAGCGATCGTGGGCAAGGCCATTTACGAGGGCAAGATAAGCCTGGCCCAAGCATTGCAGGCAGCCAGATAGGATAAGGAGTCACAATATGCTGGCCAAGAGGATCATACCATGCCTGGACGTTCATGCCGGGCGGGTGGTGAAAGGGATAAATTTTTTGGAATTGAGGGATGCCGGGGATCCGGTCCAACAAGCCGCCTTCTATGACCGGGAGGGGGCCGACGAGCTGGTCTTCCTCGATATTACCGCTTCTTCCGAAGGCCGCCAGACCATGCTGGAGGTGGTCCGCCAGACCGCCCGGGAGGTATTCATTCCCTTTACCGTGGGCGGGGGGATTCGCACCATCGAAGACATCCGCGATACACTCAACGCCGGGGCTGACAAGGTATCAGTGAATACCGCGGCCGTGCAGAAACCGGAACTGATAACCGAAGGGGCCATCAAGTTCGGCAGCCAGTGTATAATAACTGCCATCGACGCCCGCAGCCGTCCAGGCGGCGGGTGGGAGGTATATATCCACGGTGGGCGCACTCCTACCGGTATAGACGTGCTGGAGTGGGCCGAACGGGCTCAAAATTTGGGAGCCGGAGAGATCCTGCTGACCAGTATGGATAAGGATGGAACCAAGGAAGGTTATGACATCGCCCTTACGGCAGCGGTATCGGCCGCTGCTTCCATTCCGGTGATAGCCTCCGGGGGGGCGGGTGATCTGGAGCACTTGTATACCGCTTGTGCTTACGGTCACGCCGATGCAGTATTGTGTGCATCGATATTTCACTACCGCGAATTTACCATACACCAGGCCAAAGAATACCTGGCGGGAAGAGGAGTAACAATAAGAAGATGATAGACAAGATCAAGTTCGATCAACAGGGGCTGGTGCCCGCCATAATCCAGGACTCGCGGAGCGGCCAGGTACTGATGATGGCCTATATGAACAAGGAATCGCTGCAGAAGACCATCGCCACCGGCCAGACATGGTTTTATTCCCGCAGCCGCCAGCAATTATGGATGAAGGGTGAGACCTCCGGCCATATCCAGAAGGTCAAGGACATATTCTATGATTGCGATCAGGACAGCTTGCTGGTCCAAGTGGAACAGATCGGAGCAGCCTGTCATACCGGTCATTATTCCTGTTTCTACCGTAATGCTGAGGGCCAGGAAGTAGAGCCGATCGTCTTCGATCCTGGCCGGGTGTATTCTCCCCGGGCCAGCGCCGCTGTCCTGTATGAACTTTACGATGTTATCGCTGACCGTAAGGAAAAGATGCCGGCCGGTTCTTACACCTCCTACCTGTTTGAGAAAGGATTGGATAAGATACTGAAAAAGGTAGGGGAGGAGAATGCCGAGGTAATAATAGCCGCCAAGAACCGGAGCCGGGAAGAAGTGGTGTATGAAACCTCAGACCTCTTCTACCATCTGCTGGTCCTGCTGGTTGAACAGGGGGTCTCCCTGGAAGACATCTTTGCAGAACTTAAGTCACGTCGTTAAAAAGTAAAGCAGACTCACTTCACCCATGAGGGACGCACCAATCGAGCCCGCCTCCAGACCTTTTCCGGAGGGGCTCGATTTTTCCTGCCGAGGGAAGGATGTTTTGGCCGAGCCAATGTGGCAGGACCAGCATATCATTGGCTCCAATCAGGGTGGGGCTAGTTGGCAGGAAACCAGCGCTTAAATCCGGGTTATCATTTATGTTATTATTAATGGGGAGCAAGATGTCCTTCGTACTAGAAAGCAGGTAATATAATGAACGATATCTTAACTGGTTTAAATGACCGTCAGCAAGAAGCGGTCTTTCATTTTGACGGGCCGTGCATGGTTCTGGCTGGGGCTGGCAGCGGCAAGACCAGGGTGCTGACCAGCCGCATCAGTCATCTGATCGAAAATGGGGTGGGGCCCCAATCCATCCTGGCTATAACCTTCACCAACAAAGCCGCCCAGGAGATGAGGGATCGGGTAGCCCGGCTCATCCCCGACTACAACGGCCATTGGATCCAGACCTTCCATGCTGCCTGCTACAAGATTCTGCGCATGGATATTCACCACTTGGGATATGAGCGCAGTTTTGCCATCCTGGGGGAAAGCGAAAGCAAGACCCTTATTAAAGACATCCTTAAGGAAGAAAACGATTACGAGACCAAGCCCGATGAGATCATGTACATAATCAAGCAGGCCAAGAACAGCCTGGTAAACGCTGAGGCTTATTACCAGGAGTCCAATCTCCCCACCTGGATCAGGGACAAGTATTACCGTGTCCACCGCATCTACAACGCCCGCTTGAAGGAGTACAATGCCCTCGATTTTGAAGACCTGATCGTTCTTTGTATCCGCCTTTTCAAGGAATACCCCGAGGTTCTGCACAAATACCAGGACCGCTTCCGCTACATAATGGTGGATGAGTACCAGGATACCAATAATGCCCAGTACCTGTGGGCCAATATGTTGGCCGCCGGGCACCGCAATATCTTTGTGGTGGGGGACCCGGACCAGTCCATTTATAGCTGGCGGGGAGCGGACCCCGGCAATGTCAGGCGTTTCCTGGGCGATTACCCCGACGCCTGCCTGGTCAAGCTGGAGACCAATTATCGTTCCAGCCGTCATATCATCGCTGCCGCCAACGCCATCATCGGCCATAACCGGGACCGGGAAGACAAGAACCTCCATACCGATAATCCCGCTGGTGCCAAGATAACCTATTTCTGTGCCGGGGACAGCTTCCAGGAAGCCCAGTTTATCGCCACTACCATCGCCGACCTGGTCGACCGGGAAGGACGCCGTTATGGCGAATGTTCCATATTCTACCGCACCCACGCCCAGTCCCGCATAATTGAGGAAGCCTTGCTGGGAAAATACATACCCTATCGCATAATAGGGGCCCGCAAATTCTATGAGCGCAAAGAAATCAGGGATATAGTGGCCTATTTGAAACTGATCTGCAATAAAAACGACCGTCTCAGTTTTCGCCGGGTGATCAATGTCCCCCGCCGGGGGATAGGTGAGAAAACGGTTGAAAAGCTGGAGGAAGTAGCTGCCCGGGAGGGACTGGCTATATTGGATGTTCTGCCTCTGGCGGCCGAAATCAATGGCATCAGTAAAAAGATGGCGGCGGTGCTGGTCGATTTCTATGGGATGATGGATTATTTCAGCAGCCTCAACCAATCCGGGTTAGCCCTGCGGGAGATTCTGGATCAGGTGTTGGATATGAGCGGATACATAGATGATCTAAAGAAAGTTAACGTGTCCGATGCTCAGGCCCGGATCGACAACCTGATGGAGCTGCGGTCCCTGACGGTCGAGTCCGAGAACGAGGGCATGGAAGGTTTGGAAGATTTCCTGGCCCGCATCGCCCTGGTTCAGGATACTGATGAGATGGATTACAATGACGCGGTAGTCATGATGACCTACCACGGGGCCAAAGGCCTGGAATTCCCGGCGGTGTTCATGACCGGGATGGAGGAAGGGGTGTTCCCCTCCTATCGGATCGAATCCATGGAAGAGATGGAGGAGGAGCGGCGGCTCTGTTATGTGGGTATCACCCGGGCCCAGGAGCGTCTCTACCTTACCAACGCTGTATCCCGGCTATTGTATGGATATGAGAGGAACAACCCGCCCTCCCGGTTTCTGCAGGAAATACCCGAGGACCTGTTGGAGGCTCCCCCCGAGAAAAAACGGATGGGAGGGCCGCTGTTCGAGGGCGACACCGTCATCCACAAAAAATTCGGGGTAGGCCTGGTCCTCAAACTGACCGAGGATGAGATAGCGGTGGTCGATTTTGAGAGAGCCGGTACCCGCATGCTCCGTTTAGATATGGCCCCCTTGGAGAAGATAGTATAGTAAACCTGGAGATGTGAATCAGTGGCGAAGGAGGCTGGGCTTTGAACGAGGTACAAGCCCGACTGGATGAACTGCGGGAAGTTATCCGCCACCATGAGTATCAATACTATGTGCTGGACGATCCCCGCATAACGGACCAGGAGTTCGACAAGCTGATGCAGGAGTTGGCGGACCTGGAGGGATTATACCCGGAGTTGGTCACCGCCGATTCCCCTTCGCAGCGGGTGGGCGGCGAAGCCCGGGCCGGTTTGGCGACGGTGGTGCACCGCAACCCCTTACTTAGCCTGGACAACGCCTTTTCCTGGGAGGATCTGCAAGCCTTTGACCGGCGTGCCGGCAAAGCTGGAACATCATCCTCCTATATGGCGGAGTTGAAGATCGACGGGGTATCTATTGCCCTGGTTTATGACCAGGGACTATTGGTAAGTGCTGCTACCCGCGGCGACGGTCTCCTGGGTGAGGACGTGACCCTTAATGTTCGGACCATAAAAACCATCCCCCTGCGGTTGCATTCCGCGTTGCCCCGCCTGGAGGTGCGGGGCGAAATTTTCATGCCCAAGGTCGAGTTCGCCCGTTTGAACCGGGAAAGGGAGGAGCAGGGGGAGAGAGTTTTTGCCAATCCCCGTAATGCCGCCGCCGGTTCCCTGCGTCAATTGAACCCGAGGATAACGGCCAGCCGGGCCTTGTCCGCCTACATATATGACATAATCCATATCGAGGGCAAGGAACTGGATACCCAGGGACAGGCCCTAAGTTTTCTGCAGGATCTGGGTATGCCGATCAACCAGGCGGCCCGGGTTTGCAGTACAATAGATGATGTTTACGCATATTGCCGCCAGTACGAAGAGGAGCGGCACAGCCTGCCCTATGAGATAGATGGGGTAGTGGTCAAACTCAACCCATTCGGTCCCCGGCAGGAACTGGGCCAGACTGCCAAGAGTCCCCGCTGGGCTATCGCCTACAAGTTTTTGGCCGAGGAGAAGGAGACCATCATCAAGGGCTGCGAACTCAATGTCGGCCGCACCGGCATCATCGCCCCCACCGCTCTACTCGTGCCGGTATCCCTGGCCGGGACTACCGTCAGCCGAGCCAGCCTGCATAATTTCGACCTGGTCCGGGATAAGGACATCCGTATCGGCGATACGGTGTTGGTACATAAAGCCGGGGACATAATACCCGAGGTTATCCGACCGGTAGTGGAGAAGCGGAGCGGTGCCGAGGAGATTATTGATCCCCCCGCCCATTGTCCCAGTTGCGGCAGTAAGGCGGTTAGACCGGAGGGAGAAGTGGCCTATCGCTGTGAGAACCTGAACTGCCCGGCCCGTTTGATCGAAAGCCTGGTGTTTTTTGCCTCCCGTGACGCCATGGATATCGATGGGATGGGGCCCGCCTTGGTCGAGCAACTGGTGAGCCACCAACTGGTTGCCAATATAGCCGACTTATATGACCTGGACCAGGATACTATCGCCGGATTGG
The DNA here is from genome assembly GCA_964494735.1 of uncultured Syntrophomonas sp. Lineage (GTDB taxonomy): Bacteria > Bacillota > Syntrophomonadia > Syntrophomonadales > Syntrophomonadaceae > PHAA01. The sequence goes on along the minus strand of CAZBSD010000004.1, from coordinate 80,477 downwards.
AGCGGAAAGGCGCCAAATCGGCCGCCAACCTGATACAAGCCATCGAAAACAGCAAGAGCCGGCCCCTGCACCGCTTGATTACGGCGCTGGGGATAAGGCACATAGGTTTGAAGACGGCCCGGACCCTGACCGCGGTTATAACCGATATGGAACAGTTCAAATCCATTACGGCAGAGCAGCTGGTCTGTATTCCAGAGATAGGAGCCAAGATGGCTGAGAGTGTAGTCAGCTTTTTCGGCGAGCCCCATAACCTGATCATGTTGGAAAGGCTGGCGGCAGCGGGTGTAAATATGAAGGAAACGCAGCCGATCCCAGCCAGTGGTGGTTTGGCCGGGTTAAACTTCGTGCTGACCGGGACCATGGCGACCATGAGCCGCGGCGAAGCGAGCGAAAAGATAATGGCTCACGGGGGCAAAACCAGTTCCAGTGTAAGCAAGAACACCGATTATGTGGTGGCTGGCTCCGAACCGGGCAGCAAATATGATAAGGCTCTGCAATTGGGGATCAAGATCCTCAGTGAGGAAGAATTCCTGGCCATGCTGGGATGATCGGGCACAGCCTTTTGATGTATGCAAGGTTCCTGCTTGTCAGGTTAATATAGTTTGGAATAAAATATAAGCAGCTTTTTGAGCCATCCCCACTTAATGCGGGGGATGGCTTCAACATTGTACCCATACGGGGGGCTATGATTTGACCGGCACTATAATAAATACCCTCAGTATCATACTGGCAGGCCTGTTGGGATTGGTGTTCCGCAAGGGAATACCGGTCAATATCAGCCGCACCATGCAGGATGGCCTGGGCCTGCTGATAGTGGCAATCGGCATGCAGTATGCCTTTAAAGCGGAGAGCATCGCCCTGGTAGGCGTTTGCCTGGCCTTAGGGGCGGTGTGGGGCGAGGGGCAGCGCTGGGAATCCCGGCTGGAAGACCTGGGGGTCAGGTTGGAGCGGGTTGTCGGTGGGAACAATGGAGGGGACGGAGAAAACTTGTTTGTAAAGGGATTCGTATCGGCCACCCTGCTGTTCTGCGTGGGTGCCATGGCCATCGTCGGCTCTTTGCAGGACGGTTTGACCCACAACTATGAGATACTGCTGGTGAAGTCGATGCTGGACGGCATCTTCGCCATGTTGTTTGCAGCCAGCATGGGGGTCGGGGTTTTGTTTTCAGCCATACCGTTATTTATTTACCAGGGCTCCATCAGCTTGGCGGCTGGTTTTATAAAACCCTTGCTGACTGATCCCATGTTGAACAACATCACCGCTCTGGGCGGGGTATTGATTGCCGGGATAGGCTTCAATGCGATGGGGATCACCCGCATCCGGATAGCCAACCTGCTGCCGGGTCTGTTCCTGGTTCCGCTGGCCATGGCGGTGGTCAATAATTGGCCTTGGTGAGTTTTCATAAGTTTTAGAGGTAAGCAGTTCAGCCGGCCCAAACTGTGCTGGCGGCCTGCCAGGACTAGGTTAAACCCACCCTGTTTGTTATAATTATCAACGTATGATGATCTGTCAGGAGGTATTTAAATGGCACTAACTAGGAAGGAAGTCGAGCACGTGGCCCGGTTGGCCCGCTTGAGTCTGAGCGAAGAAGAAAAGACCAGGTTTGCCGATCAGCTCAGTACTATCCTTGATTATGCCGACACCATAAAGGCGATCCCAACCGAGGGCATAGAGCCCTTGACCCATATTCTGCCGGTCCACAATATCTTCCGGGAAGATCAGGTCCTACCCAGTATGGACCGGGGTGAGATCTTGGGCAACGCTCCCCTGGCAGAGGATTTTCAGTACAAAGTACCCAAGATAATGTAGAGGAGGCCAGCCGGGTGGAGCTGCATGAACTGACCTTACATCAATTGCAGGAATTACTGGAATGCGGGGAAACCTGTTCCAAGGAAATAGTAAAATCGGTCCTGGACCGTATCGCGGCCGTCGAAGATGATGTGAAAGCCTTTATCACCGTGACCGGAGAACAGGCTCTGGACAAGGCCCGCCAAATAGATGGGTGCGGAGATTACCAGGGCATCGCCGGCATTCCCATGGGCCTGAAGGATATCTTTTGTACTCGGGGGGTGAAGACCACCTGTGGTTCCAAGCTGCTGGCCAACTTCGTACCCCCGTATGATTCTACCGCTTCCCGCCGGCTGGACCAACAGAATGGTGTCCTGGTGGGCAAGCTCAATATGGATGAGTTCGCTATGGGTTCTTCGACCGAGAACTCGGCCTTTTTCGTGACCCGCAACCCCTGGGATCTGACCAAAATCCCCGGGGGTTCATCAGGAGGTTCGGCGGCAGCGGTAGCCGCCGACGAAGTGCCTTTCAGCCTGGCTACCGATACCGGTGGATCTATCCGCCAACCGGCCGCATTTTGCGGGGTGGTAGGCATGAAGCCAACCTACGGGCGGGTCTCCCGCTGGGGAGTAATAGCTTTTGCATCCTCTCTCGATCAGGTAGGGGTATTAAGCAAGGATGTACGCGACAACGCCATCATAATGCGGATCATTGCGGGCCATGATCCACTCGATTCCACCTGTGTCAATCTGGAGGTACCCGATTATTTGTCTTGCCTGGACGGATCGGTGCAGGGCATGCGTATCGCCTATCCGCGGGAATATTTTGGCCGGGGGGTGGATCCATCCATCCGCGAGGTCATCAAGCGAGCCCTGCTCAAATATGAAGAAATGGGGGCCATCGTCGAAGAAGTCTCCCTGCCTCACAGCGAATATGCGCTGCCGGCCTATTACTTGGTGGCGCCCGCTGAGGCCAGCGCCAACCTGGCCCGTTTCGACGGGGTGCGATACGGTTATCGGGACCAGACCGCCGAGAACGTGGTGGATATGTTCTGCCAGACCCGCGATCATGGTTTCGGTGATGAGGTCAAGCGCCGCATCATGCTGGGCACCTATGCCCTTAGTTCAGGTTATTACGATGCCTATTATCTTAAAGCCCTCAAGGTGAGACGGCTGATTGCTGATGATTTCACCCGGGTTTTTACTGATTATGACCTGATCGTATCGCCCACCACGCCTACCGTCGCCTTTGGGGTGGGG
>CAZBSD010000004.1:0-77420 GCA_964494735.1 uncultured Syntrophomonas sp. | reverse complement strand
GACCATATATATGAATGATATTTTGACTGTACCGGTCAATATGGCTGGATTGCCGGGCATGTCTATCCCCTGCGGTTTCGAACAGGGACTGCCGGTAGGGATGCAGCTGATCGGCAAGGCATTCGATGAGGCCACCGTATATAAGGCGGCTTATGCGTTTGAACAGAATACCGATTACCATACCAACAAGCCGAAGCTGGGGGTGAAGTAGATGAGCCGCGATTATGAAGTAGTGATCGGTCTCGAGGTGCACGCTGAGCTCAAGACTCACACCAAGATATTTTGCTCCTGCTCTACCGCTTTCGGGGCGGAACCCAATACCCAGACCTGTCCGGTCTGCGCCGGGTTTCCGGGGGTACTGCCGGTCCTGAATGAAAAGGTGGTGGAACTGGCCATCACCGCTGGCCTGGCTATGCACTGTGAGATCCCCGCGATGTGTAAATTCGACCGCAAGAATTATTTCTACCCCGACTCGCCCAAAGCCTATCAGATCTCCCAGTTCGATCTGCCGGTCTGTAAGCAGGGATTTGTGGATATAGATGTTAAGGGCCAGAAGAAACGAGTGGGTATCACCCGGGCCCATATGGAGGAAGACGCCGGCAAACTGGTGCATCAGGGTGACATAACCACCACCCCCTTTTCGTTGGTCGATCTGAACCGCTGCGGGGTGCCTCTGCTGGAGATAGTGTCCGAGCCTGATATGCGTTCCGCCCAGGAAGCCCGGGCCTATCTGGAAAAACTGCGCTCCATGCTCCTGTTCGCGGGGGTGTCGGACTGCAAGATGCAGGAAGGCTCCCTGCGTTGTGACGCCAATGTATCGGTAAGGCCGATAGGGCAGCAGGAATTCGGGACCCGTACCGAGATAAAAAACCTGAATTCATTCCGGGCCCTGGAGAGGGCTATCGAGTATGAGGCTAAACGGCAGATGGAGGCCGTCGAAGACGGGGAAGACATTATCCAGGAGACACGTACTTGGGATGACGAGAAGCAGGTGACCCGTTCCATGCGTTCCAAGGAAGAGGCTCACGATTATCGCTATTTCCCCGAGCCCGACTTGCCGCCGTTGTATATCAGCCGGGAATGGGTGGAAGAGATCCGGGCAGCTATGCCGGAGATGCCCGAACAAGCCCAGAAGAGGCTGGCGGAGGTATACGGTTTGCCTGAATACGATGCCGCCATCCTGACCATGACCCCGGAGAGCCTGAACTTCTTCGATCGCTGTGGGCAGGATTACCCTGATGCCAAGACCATCTCCAACTGGATGATGGGAGACTTCAGCCGCCTCCTGAACCAGAACAACCAGGAAATAGGCGAAAGCCTGCTTACCCCGGCCCATCTGGTGCAGATGCTGCAGGCCATCGACCAGGGCACCATCAGCGGCAAGATGGCCAAGGCCGTTTTCGAGGAGATGTTTGCCAGCGGCAAGAGCCCTCAGCAAGTGATCCAGGAAAAGGGTATGGCCCAAATATCCGATGCCGATTCTCTGGCACCGATCATTGCAGACATCGTCCGGGCCAACCCCAAGGTAGTCGAGGATTATCAGAACGGCAAAGGCAAGGCCACCGGATTTTTCATCGGCCAGATAATGAAAGCCACCCAGGGCCAGGCCAATCCGGCGCTGGTCAATAAGATGCTCAAAGACATATTGGATAACATACAATAGTAAATAGCGTTACAGATATTCACGATGGATAGAGGGGTAGGGGAGAATTAAATGACTTGGACATTAATCAACCGGGACTGGTTCCAGGACCCGGAAGTCAAAATCAAGGTGGTGGACACCACCTTGAGAGACGGTGAGCAAACTGCCGGGGTGGTTTTTTCCAACCAGGAAAAGGTGCGCATTGCCAGCTACCTGGATCAGATCGGCATCGATCAGATCGAAGCTGGTATTCCGGTGATGGGCGGATTTGAAAAGGACTGCATTAAAGAGATAGTGAGATTAGGCCTTAAGGCCAGTATCATGGCCTGGAACCGGGCGGTGATCGCCGATATCAAGGAATCGATCGAGTGCGGGGTAGACGCGGTAGCCATCTCTATCAGCACTTCCGATATCCACATCGAGCACAAGTTACAGACCACCCGCGAAGACGTGTTGCATCGTATGTCAGATGCGGTCAAGTTCGCCAAAGACAAAGGATTGTATGTTTCCGTGAATGCCGAGGACGCATCAAGGTCGGACCTTGAGTATCTGACCGAATTTGCCCTCATTGCCAAGCATGCCGGTGCAGACCGGCTGCGCTACTGCGATACGGTAGGTATCCTGGATCCCATGAAGACCTTCCGCTATATCAAGACTCTGCACGATGCGGTAGGCCTGGATATAGAGATGCACACCCATAATGACTTTGGGATGGCGACGGCCAACTCCCTGGCCGGTATATATGCCGGAGCTAATCATGTGGGAGTCACTGTCAACGGCCTGGGGGAAAGAGCCGGCAACGCCTCACTCCAGGAGGTGATCATGGGCATAAGGCATCTCCTCAAAATCAATGTTGGTTATGAAACTACCCTGCTCAGAGAGGTGGCCTTATATGTAGCGGAAGCTTCCGGTCGGGCGTTAGGTCTCAACAATCCCATCGTAGGCTTGAATATATTTGCCCACGAGTCGGGCATCCACGGTGACGGAGTACTGAAGAACCCGCTCACCTATGAGGCCTTCAAACCAGAGGAGGTAGGCCTGGAGAGGCAGATAGTTATTGGCAAGCATTCCGGTTCGGCGGCTATCAAGTCCAAGTTTATGGAATACGGGGTTGAAATCAGCGAAGCCGATGCCCAGGAAATCCTGAACCGCTGCCGTCAGATGGCGATCGAAAAGAAGCGGTCGCTGTTTGACAAGGAAATGGCTTATATTTATAAGGGCTTCCTGGCCGAGCAAAAACATGGCCAGGCAGGGTAGATCAGACAGATCGAACTGAGCGGGGTCTGGTCGGAATCCAAATGGAAACACCGGTTTAGAGTCAGTTTTCCCGGTAACATCAATCGGACAAGTTGTATTGGAGATAATAATTGTAGGGGGTTCATCATGGCTGGCATACAGGGAGAAAAGATAATCGTCAAGGATAGGGTTCTGAACGTACCCGACCATCCCATCATACCTTTCATTATCGGAGACGGTACCGGCCCCGACATCTGGGCGGCATCATCGCGGGTGGTGGATGCGGCGGTGGACAAAGCCTACCAGGGGCAGCGGGGGATCGTTTGGAAGGAAGTATTGGCCGGGGAGAAAGCCTTCAACCTGACCGGGGAATGGCTGCCCCAGGCTACCTTGGATGATATCAACGAATATATAATCGCTATCAAAGGGCCTTTGACTACTCCTATTGGGGGCGGCATCAGATCGCTCAACGTGGCCCTGCGGCAGAGCCTGGACCTCTATACCTGCCTGCGCCCGGTCCGGTATTTCCAGGGGGTGCCTTCCCCGGTGAAACGCCCCGAGGACGTGGATATGGTCATATTCCGGGAAAACACCGAGGATATCTATGCCGGTATCGAATACCCGCAAGGCTCGGACCAGGCCCAGAAGCTTATCGATTTCCTCCAGAACGAATTGGGAGTGACCAAGATACGTTTCCCGGGCAGTTCAGGGTTGGGGATCAAGCCGGTTTCGGAGGAGGGCAGCAAAAGACTGGTGCGGGCGGCCATCGATTATGCTCTGTCGGAAGGACGCAAGAGTGTGACCCTGGTGCATAAAGGAAACATCATGAAATACACGGAAGGCGCCTTCAAACAATGGGGCTATGAGGTAGCCGAACAGGAATATGGGGACAAGGTGTTCACCTGGGATGAATACGACCGTATCAAGGATGAGAAAGGTACCCAGGCTGCTGACCAGGCCCAGGCCGACGCCGAGAAGGCTGGCAAGCTGATCATTAAGGACGCCATCGCAGATATCTTCTTACAGCAGATCCTGACCCGGCCCCGCGAATTTGACGTGGTTGCCACCCTCAACCTGAACGGGGATTATATTTCCGACGCCCTGGCTGCTCAGGTGGGAGGCATCGGCATCGCTCCCGGAGCCAACATCAACTATTTGACCGGCCATGCTGTTTTCGAGGCCACCCACGGGACGGCTCCCAAATATACCGGCCTGGACAAAGTTAATCCCTCATCGGTCATCCTGTCGGCGGTCATGATGCTCAAGCATCTTCATTGGAATGAGGCGGCCGACCTCATCACCGCCTCCATTGAAAAGACCATTGTCAGCAAGATTGTCACTTATGATTTCGCCCGGCTGATGGACGGAGCCACCGAGGTCAAGTGCTCGCAATTCGCCGATGAGTTGATAAAAAACATGTAGTCTGGGAGTACATCTATCCGGATTAAGCCATTGGCAGCCACAGCCATCCCCAGCAACAGGCAATCGCATACCATAAGCAGAAAAAATCAGGGTTTCAGTACTCGCGGCTGAAACCCTGATTTTTTGTTGGGCGATCCATACATTGTAAACGGGGAGTGGGAAGGCATCGCTGCCCTTGGTTTCAACAGGCCTTCTTCGTCAATCAAATTGGAACGGTGGATCCCAACCTATAGTATCGGTTGCGGACACCAGCGGCTTCAGGGCTTGCATTCGGGCTATCACCGCAGTCACGATATCGATCCTCTTGAAAGGGGTTATGAGGTAGTAGCCGTCCACGAATGGATAGATTTCCTGCGCGAATCGGACTGCTATCTCGACTGCCAGAGAACCAGCTTCCTCCTGGGAAAGATCCCGGTACGATTCAACTATGTCTTCTGCAACGGTTATCCCGGCGATCTCATTGTTCATGAAGCAGGCATTTTTATAGCTGACGATGGGCATGATTCCGCCCAGGATCCTGGCGGCCAGTTCGCGGTGAGCGATTCTTAGGTTGTCCACCGCTGTGGGGCTGAGCACCGGCTGGGTCAAAAACATGGCCACCCCGTTGTCGATCTTTCTGCGGGCTCTCTGCAACTCGTTGGAGAAGTTCCTGGCGTTTACGTTCAGGGCCGCGCAGATGTTGAATGGGGAGGTGAAGGTAGTCTGGTTGAAATTACTTATATAGCGGGCCAGCACCGCCGAGTTGAAACTGAACACCCCTTTCACCTCGTCGCGCTGGGCGGTGGGTACCGGGTCGCCGGTCACTACCAGCACGTTGTTTATCCCCTCGACGTTCAAACCCAAGAGTAAGGCCTTGGTGGCATTGATGTTGCGGTCCCGGCAGGTGAGGTGAGGGATGGGGGTTATGCCCATTTCCCGCTTCAGTTTGCAGGCCATGAGACTGCTGTCCACCCTGGCCCGGGCCAAGGGAGAATCAGCGATGGTTATGGCGTCGACGCCCTGTTCTTTTAGGAGCCGGGCGCTGTCCAGGAAAAAATCGATGTCGGTATCGATAGGGGGATCGAGTTCGACGGCGATGATCTTACAGCCACGGGCCATCTTCTCCAGGAGGGGATTGCGGAACGGTTCTTTCCTTAACATCTCTTTTCCCAAGGGTGTCTTGTTCACAACTTGACCGGGCTTAAAAGATCTCAGCCGGGCTGCCATCTCCTCGATGTATTCCGGGGTGGTGCCGCAGCAGCCCCCCAGTATGGCTGCCCCCTGGCGGGCGATCTCCAGCATCTGGCCGGCAAAATATTCCTTGGTATTTTGGAAGAAGGTGCGATTGTTGATTATGGCCGGGTAACCTGAGTTGGGCATGATGGAGATGGTTTTGTCTCCGATGTGCAGGGTTTTTATGTATTCCAGCAGATGGGAAGGGCCGGAATAGCAGTTGAAGCCAGCGGCATCGATGGCTGACACCGGCAGCACCTGCTCCAGCAGCTGGCGCCCCGATTTGCCCAACCGGGTCAGTCCTTCCGGGGACACCGCAAAGGATACAATGACGTATGCCGATGGATTCTTATCTTTTATATATTGGGACAGACGGGCCAGGTATTCCTCGCTGCTAAAGGTCTCGAACAAGAAATTGACGGCTCCCTGAGCCAGGAACATGTCCACCACCTGGCGGTAGTCGTCCCACAGGTCACGATCATCCTCGTCCGGCAGCGGACCTATGTCGGCAAAAACTTGGGTATCAGTCCCCCGGGCAGCTTCCATAGCCAGGAAAAAGCCCTGTTCGATGATCCTCTGCAGTGTCCCGTCATCGCATCCCAGAGTGAGCCGGTTGGCCCCGAAGGTATTGGTCTTGATAGCCTGACAGCCGGCTTTAATGTATTGACGGTGAATGTTTATAACTGTTTCCCGGTCATACAGGTTGGCCAGTTCACAGGTGCTGAGCGGATCCGGGGCGATGCTGGCATAATAGGTGCCCATGGCTCCGTCGAATATAAAAGGTGTCTTGGTCAGCTTGATCATCCTCACCCAACCTTTTCTCCAGAATTGGTCTTCTGCTTATGATAGCAAAAAAGAAAGTATCTGGCACCCGCCAGCCCGATGGCCGAAACAGTTAAATGGGGGCGATGGGTTGTGTTATAATGCATTTGGTAGCGACGATCGAGCCACCTATAGCGGCTGGTGCCAGCAGTAGGTTGGCCGGCCTGGCCTTGGTCGGGGACACGTCTGCGGCAGGGAGGAGAACGAGATTAGCAACCGATTCAAGGACTCTTTATTAAGTACTGACACCTTTTCGGTGACCTGGGAATTAGTCCCCGGTCGGGGAGCCCGGGAGAAGTCACAGGATGAGCTAATGAGGTCCGCCCAACAGGCAGCCGGGGAGGGATGGGTAGATGCCCTGGCCATCACCGATAATCCCGGCGGAAGGCCGGCTTTATCAGCTGTTTCCCTGGGTATGGAAATAGTAGAATTGGGTATTGAACCGCTGGTCCATTTCACCTGCAAAGACAAGAACCGCAACCAGATGGAATCCGAGCTCTACGCCCTGGACCGGGCCGGGGTTCACAACCTGTTGGTTATGAGCGGGGATTATCCCGTTGATGGTTTTAAGGGAGGTGCCATGCCGGTATTTGACCTGGACCCGATCCATGTCCTGCAGATGGTCCAGGCTATAAATCAAGGCTTGACGGCCCCTGTTCTGCAAGGTTCCAACCAACCCCAATCCCGCCCATTTTTTGCCGGATGTGTGGTGTCGCCTTTTAAGGCCACTGAAGCGGAGCTGATGGCTCAGTATTATAAGCTGGAGAAGAAAATAGCTGCTGGAGCCGGATTCGTCATCACCCAACTGGGTTATGATGCCCGCAAGTTTCATGAGGTTTTACAGTTTGTCAGGACCTGTGAGCCCAGCTTACCGGTGATCGGTAATATATACATCCTACCGTTCGGGGCAGCCCGGATGATGAATTCCAACCAGCTGCCCGGGTGTGTGGTTACGGATAAACTCCTGGCCCAGATCGACCGGGAGAGGGCGGAAGAGGATAAAGGGATCGCCGCCCGCTTGCTGAGGGCGGCCAAGATGTATGCCTTGATGAAAGGGATGGGTTTCGATGGGGTGCACCTGGGCGGTCACAATATCAGTTACCAACAGGTGCAATACATCATTGACCAAGGTGAGGAACTGGCCCATGATTGGCTGGCGCTTATCTCCGAATTCGATTATCCCCAACCAGGCGGATTCTATTACTACGAAAGAGATCCGAATACCGGGTTGAATACCCCGATTCCGGCGGAGCGGAGCGGACTTCGGGCGGACTATCCGGTGACTCTCAATCACCGCATCATGCGGGCCGTGCACCATTTGGCATTCACCCCTGGTGAAAAACTGTTTCCCTGGATACAGCGGCGCTATCAAGCCGTCAGGGACCCGTCCCATTACCCAATTGAGCATCTGCTCAAGGTAGTCGGTAACGACTGCAAGGACTGTGGTGACTGTGCCTTGCTGGATATGGCTTACCTGTGTCCCATGTCGAAGTGCCCCAAAAAACAACGCAACGGTGCTTGCGGCGGCAGCCGGGACGGGTGGTGCGAGGTATTTCCCAACCAGGAGAAATGTGTTTGGGTCAAGGCCTACTCGATGCTTAAGGCCTACCATCGCGAACATGAATTGCAACGGTATCTGCCCCCGGTCAATTGGGATCTCTACCAGACCTCGGCCTGGTATAACTACTATACCGGACGCGACCATTCGGCTTTGGTCAAAGAAGAGGAAAATGGGGTAGGAAAAGACTAGCCGGGTGGTCGGGCACCTTTTGACGACAGGTATCCAGCTGGGCATGATAGCGTATCTCTGGCTGTAGATCAATGCCCTACAAAATTTCGATTTGGCATGCCCGCCTGAACCACCGACCGGGGCATTGAAAATATTCTGCCCGTAATATTTCTTTCCGGCATTTATTTTTTCGCCAGGCACCATGGTCTGGAATGGGGCATTGATCGGTTATCTTTATACTATCCCTTGCTGGCTTAGGCGCGATTGCGATTCCTGAGCCAGGGCGGTTATCTGCTGACATAAAGAAGTGAGCTTGCCGAAATTATCGCCGGCAATGGCTTTCTCCATGGCCAGGGCCAGCTCTGAAATCCTCATGAATCCGTACATGCCAGCCATCCCCTTGAGGCTGTGGCTGATGTCCCTGATGCTGGCCCGGTCTTTCGCTTTGATGGCGGCTTCCAGTTGGTTCAGCATCTCCTCCAGCATCTCCAGAAATTCCGGCAGCAGCTCCAGTATGATCTGCTGGGAATAGATGTCCGCCTGCTTGTCCTTGATGAACTCGTTGTTAAGCAGGTATTTGATCTCCCGCACCAGGGCTTCGGAGCGGAACGGCTTGGCCAGATACGAGGTACAGCCGCAAGCCAGGCATTTGTCCCGATCGCTGCTGTGCGAGTTGGCGGTAATGGCAATGACCGGGATATTGGTCTGGATCGGATTGGCTCGGATCAGACGGGTTGTTTCATAGCCGTCCATACGGGGCATCTGCATGTCCATCAGGATCAGGTCGAAGTGTTTCCTTTCCAGGGTGTTCAAAGCTTCCAGGCCGTTGGATGCGGTTATCACCTCAAAACCATAGTTGGTGAGCATCTGACCGATCAATTTCTGGTTCAGCTCATTATCGTCCACCAGCAGAATGGAGACCGATTGGAAGGAGGCCATGAATGCCTCATCCAGGGCTGCTGCGATGCCGGGGCCGCGGCCTGCCGGGAGAGCGGCTGGCTGGATTGTCTCCAGGGGCAGGCTCACCTCGAAGCTGATACCGGCATCGGGCCGGGTCACAGTATGTAATTCCCCGGCCATCAATTCTACCAGGTACTGGCTGACGATCATTCCGAGGCTCATCGCCAGTGATAGATGACCGACGTCGGCCTCAGAATGAGCTTGTGCACCTGACTCTACACCTTGCCGGTTAGGCGGGGAGGCACCGAATTCAGCAATAGTTATCAGGAGCCGGGGAGGGAGAGAAGGTAAAGACGCTGCCCGTAGCGAAATCCTGATTCCTTCCTGATGAGATGAATCCATGAGTGTGAAGAACAGATTGTTGATCACCCGCTTTAATTTGAGCTGGTCCAGGCTGGCATTGGCAGGTAAGGCGCGATCCAGGTCCAATTCCAACCGGAGTCCCTTCCTGTCGAGCAGAGGCCTAAATGCTGAAGTCCATTGGGGCAGCAGCTCGTTCAGGTCGGTAGACGAGCGTTCCATTTCCGCTAATCCGTTCTGGAGTTTGGACAACTCCAGTACATCATCGATTTTATTGAGGAGCAGTTCTCCGCAAATCCTGATATCGTTCACCAGTTTATCCTGGTAAGGGTCCATAGGAATGTGTTCGAGCAAGTCGACCGAACCCAGGATGCCGATCATAGGTGTGCGCAGCACGTGGGTCAGGTTGGTTAGGAACCGCTCGGCGAATAGCGCTTTGACTTCTTTTTCTTCCTGAGTGGAGTAAGACTTGGCAAGGTCCGGGCCGAGCACCAAGTTTACAGCGTCTTGATCAAATTCCATAAATTTCAAGCCGATTAGACCTCCTCCCCCTAATCTCCCCATGCAAGGCCGTACCCATAGCATATCTGATCGATTAGGAAAAAAATGTCTTTCCGTGGCGACGGGGGCAAGAAATTTTCGGGAATTTCCTGGCGAAGCGGGTCGCATATTGATAAATAAATGGTATTCATCGATTAATCGGGCTTAATGGTCATCCGGAGCTGACAAAATTGTGCGAAAATGCAAGGATTGGAGACAGACAGACGTAAATATCAAGGATGCATAAATTTAGCAGCTTGGCAGCAGACTGGGGGATTTTATAGAAAAAAGCAGGAATTATCCCGAATCAGAGGGAATCCCTTGTGGAGAAGACCTCGTAATGCAGAAAAGAAGGCTGGTAATACGAACATACGAAGAGAGGTGTCGATTTGAAACTGTTTGCCTATAGACGTGTCCTGGCGGCAGCATCCCTTATGGTCGCATGGGCCCTATGGTTTGGTGCTCCGGCAGTCGAAGCAGCGCCTACCGTCAAGATCATTATCAACGGCCGCCAAGTGGATTCAGATGTTCAGCCGGTTATCGTGGCCGGCCGTACCTATGTGCCCTTAAGGGTGGTATCGGAAAACCTGGGTGCCAAGGTAAACTGGGCAGAGGAATCCCATCAGGTGGTCATTAATTGGAAGACCGAATCAACTCCGGACCTGCCCCGCACTTCAGGCGACATTGACATAATCCTGGACGGGCAGATGCTGAAGATACCATCAAGTTACGGCAAGCCTTTCATCAACAGCCAGTGGCGGACCATGATCCCCCTGCGGGCGGTAGGAGAGGCCCTGGATTGCGAGGTCCAGTGGCAGGCCCAATCGCATACGGTGCAGATAGACTCGAAAGAATTGGTTGAGGACCGGAGGCTGTTCACTGACCTGGCTGCTTACAAGACCAATCTCAAGCTGCTGGACGGCTCAGTAATAAACTCGAGTACCTTGGGCAGCCAGAATCCCTCTTCATTCAGCAGCGAACAGATTGCGGCCTTAGAGAAATATCGCAGCGACCTGGCTCGCTATAGCGCCAATGTCATACTGCCCGGCGGGGAGACTATCAATGCCGCCGATCTTAGCATCATGGGCAAATCCTACTTGACTGCGGACCAACTCGAGGATTGGGTGGATCAGCAAGTGGCCCGGCTTACTCCATCCCTGGCCAGCCAGGGGAAAGGCATCAACATAACTCCAAAGGTAGCCGAACTATATCTAAAGATAGGAGCCGAATATGGTGTGCGTGGTGACCTGGCCTTCTGCCAGGCTGCTAAAGAAACTGGTTACTGGCAGTTTATGGGCAGTGTACAGCCCTGGCAGAACAACTATTGCGGCCTTTACGCCATCGGCAGCCCTTTGACGGGCCTGGAATCGGTCAATGGGGCTGACCCGGGCCTGGTGTGGTTGATGCCCGGGGTCCACGGTGCTATCTTCGCCACCCCCAAGGCTGGGGTAGAAGCCCATATCCAGCACCTTTACGCATATGCGGCCAAGAAAGAGCTGCCGGCTGGCAAAGAGCTGGTGGATCCCCGCTACACCCTGGTGTCGCGCGGCATCGCTCCCACTTGGCTGGGGCTCAACGCCCGCTGGGCGGTTCCGGGGACAACCTACGGCCAGAGTATAATATTTGATTACTGGGCTAAAGCCTATTAGAAACTGGGGCCAGATCTCCAACCGGACAGTCTGGCAACATCGGCTTAGGAATTTGGAACAGGTAGATAAACAAAAGATCCATGTTAAGAAAATACCGCTGGCGGGATGGCCAGCGGTATTTTATATTTGGTGGGCAAAATTTGAGACTAGCCTTTCAGAGCCACTGACTTGCGATACAGCGGGCCGAAGGGGGCTCCGGTGGGCAGCACCGAATAACCGTATTGAGTGTTCAGGATTACGGCTCCTGATAAGTAGAAGGAGCATATCGATATGGCCATTTCCGAGTAGGCGGCCAGTTGGTGCCAGGTATGTTCCGCGCCCCAGCCCAGGGTGCTCATAAACAGGCCCAGGAAGAGCAGGTCGATGAGGAAGAAGATGAACCACAATACTTTGTTGGTTCCCATTGCCCCAACTGTCATATAGACGGTAAAGATAAAGTAACCGAGAAAGGCGAAGCCCAGCTGGTGGGCGTCGAATCCGGCTCCTTTGCCGATAAGGCCACTGGTCTGCATCCACCAGGTGGTACCGACCGCAAACCAGAAAAAGCCATATCCACAGAAGGCGGTGGCGCCAAAGGTGTTGTTATGTTTGAAATCCATTATGCCGGCTATGAATTGCGCGGCCGCTCCCAGGAAGATGGCCCAGGGGATCATATATGCGACCCCCGCGGTAAGGCCCAGCTTTTGTGAAGAAGCAACCAGAGTGACCATGGCCAGCCCCAGTAATCCTAAAGGGGTAGGGTTGGCGACCAGTTCCTGGACGTGTCCAGAGACCTTCATTTCATTTGCTGCTGACATGACAACCTCCTAATTCGTTTTAAACTGTGAAAAGGATTACCCCTCTCCTGCCTCCTTTCTTTGTAAAGATTGAGAAAAATAGAACAAGTGAGGATTCGACACCCCGTTCAAGATGTCCTCTAATTAGGGGCGAAATTTGTAATATAAATGCAGGGACTAGAAATGTTTCCACTGGCCCAATAGTGATTGCAGCCGGGCCAGGGTAACAGCTATCTGGTTGTCCAGGGGGGAGAAAGTGACGGCCGGATCGCTTGAAGATGATGATGGGTCAGGGGCTGGTGTGGATAGTTGCCCAATGGTATGGTCCTGGGAGAGCCTGTTGTGGTAGTGTTCCCAAAAGGATGCCGGATCTAGAAGGTCTCCCTCATCACGGCCGGAGTCCAGGTCGGGACGGATAACGGCGGCTGCCATATCCAGGATCAGGTCCACCCGGTCAGGCAGATCGGTGCGGCAGCAATCTATATTGAGTATTGATTGAGCCAGTGATAAATTGTCTAGCTCGATGCGGTCCTGGTGGCCGATCTCGAAGATGCCGAGCCGTAACTGCTCCGGGTCTGCCTCACTGGCGGGAATATCTGTCGTGACCAGACGGGCCAGCCTGTAGCAGGAGGTGCAGTCGAGCTCAAGATTGTTGGTATCGAAAGGCAACCTGTGGATGGAATTCATTTGTTCCTCCTGGTCGAAGCTGGCCAGGTAAAAGTCAAAAGGATAAATCACGCTTAATCTCCCTGGAGAGAAGCCCTGATATACGTGTGCAACCAGACCCTCCATCACAGCCCGGCCAGGATTGTCACCATTGTGGATGGTCACCCGGCTGGGCAGGCCCGATATCAACCGCCTTATCTGGCTGTTGGCTCCAACATTATTCAGAAGGTAAAGGTGGTCGAGGTTCCACCCGGAAGAGGACAGAAACCCCAGTCGGGCAGCCGCTTCCCGGATGGTCCGAAGATTTCCGGGATACTGTCCTTCCAGGGTGAGCGTCACATCGGGGCAGGCGCTGATGAAGGCGACTTCTTCCTCTTCATCTTGAGCATCCAGCACCATTATATTCCCCAAGGACTGTGGACTGTGGAGCTGCCAGCCGGCGGCCATGGCCAGGAAGCGAGGGACAATGATGGCTTCCTCCAAACCCAATACTTCCTCGAAAACATCCAGCAGGGTCCGCCTTAATGGCACTCCGGATATATCTGGTATGGCTGCTGCCAGAGACCTGATTGACAACCGGCTGGGCAGCAGATATTCCCGGTACAGATTAGTTACATGGCGATATAAACTGGCCCGGCTCCAGGGGTCATCATTCACCCCGGTGGTGGAATCGTTAAGACCTGGTAAATTTACCAGAATGGACGGGTCATCCAGGGGCTGACCTTCTCGCCAGGCTGCCAGTACGGTGTTTTTGTCGCCCATGTCTATAACTACGTGCATACGGTTATCCTTTCCCGGCCACGATTATTCTGGGTATTACTTCATAGCTCCGGCCCCCCGAGCGGATTATGAAAATGTCCCCTTCTTGGTAAATGACGTTACCAGCCGGAGCATCGGAAGCCTTGGTTTCGATAGGAGCTCTATCCAACAGATGAACATAGGCGGAGGGAAATGCGGCGCCGGTTTGGATGACGATATGATCCAATTTTATATCCATATCCCCGAATTTGTCGGCGAGAACCCGTTTGTCGAGCATCTTCTCCAGGTCCCGCTGGGCCGATTCAAGTGTATCGATGTCTGAGCCGATGGCGGTGCGGATAGCGGTATATGTTTCCATCGCGGTCCGGATATGAGTCTCCCGTTCAGCCATGATTTCAATCCCCTGCAGAGTCATCCCCGCCTCTGACCGGAGTTTTTCCGCCGCCGCTCGCAAAGGCGAAACCGGCTGTTCACCGATAGTCTGCAGCAGGTATTGGCAGGCATCGGTCAGGATCTGCCGACTGCGGCCGCTGAATGGTTCATAGCTGGCACTGCGCAAGTTTGACAGACCCACTATTAGCTCGTCGATGGAGTGCAGGCTCTTCTGGGCGTAGTCAGCCCAGGCCAGCCAGTATTTCTCATCTCGGCCTAATAGGGACGTAATCTGATCCATCCAGTTGTCCCACCCTCGGGAGGAGTAATCCAGGCAACGCTCCACAACAATAAGCCAAGCCTGCAGCCAATCGTGAAACTGGGAGGCCACCCGCATAATCCTGCGTTGGTCGTTTCTCCCGGTCGAGCCGTTCAGCACCTCCTGGTAGAGCTGATAGGTGGGCTGAAGGTTAAGCTTGTACCATCCCCGAATGGGGGCTGGCACCTTACGGTTATCCCAGCCGGCATCGATCTTTTCCAGTTCATTCAGCTGGGCGGTCAGCCAGTCTTTGCCGGGGGATTGGGTTTCCTGCATTTTCAGCAACAGTTTCAAAGCCAGCTGCCATTGCGCCAACAAGCGGTTGAAATCACGTTTGTCCTTGTTGCTGGTGGGCATCCAGACTCGGAACAGGGAGGCCGCCAGGCTGCAGACGGGAGAATGTTCGAGACTGCTGAGCAGCTGTCGGTCCGAAGATATGGTGCGGCCGACATCCAACTGGGTTCGGAAGGATGCCCAGGCCTCGGCATGCTCCTTTAACAGGTAGAGAAGATCGACACTTCCGGTTTCCAGGCTGGTCTGCAGAGCCAGCAGCTGTGATTCCATTTCTCCCCGCTGCACATGCAATTGCCCCATAGTAGCCTTAGTCAGATTAAAAGACCTTATCAGGAATCTGAGCAATGTAATCAAATCTGCCCTTACCGAATCCTCCTGGCGGCTAAGATTATGAATCCGGCGCATGTCGGTCTCGATCGCTTGCCGGTATCGAGGCATGAAATGGTCATGGAAGCTTTCATAATAGAAGGTATTCAAGTCCAGAATGTATTGGTCCAGCCCATCCTGATCACCGAACTCAGGGCACTGTTTAATCTGACGGTCAAGGTCGCTGCGCAGTCGGGCCAGCATCTCCTCGATGATTTGGTTATATTGTATGGTGGGATTTTCCGATTCCAATCTATAACACCCCCATCGATCGGCTCAAGCGAATCATCTTATCCAGCGCCTGCTCTGCACCGCTTTGCTGGTGATGGGGCGGGACCGCTGGAGTATCCTTATTATCATGCCAGACCCGGTGCCAGGAGACCAGAATCTGTTCTGATTCTCTTCTAACCTCCTCATCGCTCTCCGGTCCAATCTGTTTGACAAGCTGGCTATTAATGAAGCTTGGGTGGGGCAGCCAATAGAAAAGCTGCAGGAATACAGACAGCATCCCAGAGGCGGTTGGCCTGTCCAGGGACAACGCCCCCCGCATATGCAGATAGCGCAGAGTTTCCAGACCAGCCAGGGTCTCGTGGGGGCGCTGCATCATTTTGGAGCCTAGAAAGTCTAATAGTCCGGAACCATTAAAAACACCGCTGTGCCCCCATACCACCAATTGTTGAACCAGCCGGTCATCATCACACAGGGATCGGATTGCGGATGCTTTTTGCACTATCTCGAAGCTGGCATAATGGCGTCGTTTTTGCAAGCCGGCCAGCACCAGGGCGTAAAGGTCAAGGTAGAGCAGAGAAGCCGGATCGGGATTGCAACCGGGGAATAGATTGCGGTAATTGCTGAGGACATGACTGCGTGGATGGAAGGGATCCACCAGCAGGCCAAATATAGGAACCACCCGGTCCAACAGCCGGAGCAGCCGCCCACCCAGGGGACCGGTGGCCGACAACAGCGCGGAGTGTCTTTCCAGTTCGCGATCGGAGAACATCCGGTTAAGCACGGCCATACAATCGGATAGCAATCCAGCCCGAAACAGCAGTTCGGCTCCATCCATAAGAGTCTCCACTCGCGCCAGGCTTTGGTTTGGAACAGCTCCGGCCTGGTCCCAACCCTGCAACACGGTGGCGGCGGCCGACAATAGTTCTACCTTATCGCCATGGATACTGGGCCAGGCCGTCACCGGCTGTTTGTCGCCAGTCATGGGCTCATTATGGGCAGCATGATCCTTGATCTTCTCCAGGCGATCTTTCAGCATCCGGCGCAGGTCCCCATTGCCGGTGCGGGAAACCAGGTATCCGCACTGTTCAGCATCCAGGGTCTGAATCAGTCGGGCATATTGAGGCTGCCAATGTTCATTATAGAGATTTATCAAGAACCGCAGGGAAGGGGCGGGGCGATGCTGATCAGTCATATGAATAGTAAGATAGTCCAAGTATTGCACCACGACTGATGGCGATGAATCCATCACCATGGTGATGACCGCCGGTTCCGCCATATTGCGCCATAGTACGTTAAAAAACGAATCCTGGTGGGGGCCGTAGAAAAGACCTCTTCTGAGGAAATCGAATTGAGCCTGGTTTTCGATGTGAACCGTCGGTCCGTCGAGGGCGTCCTTCAGCATCCGGCGCAGTTCGAGTTCCTTGCGCCAATAACCGAACAGATCTTGTTCGACCGGCCCCGCCGCCAGTGTTTCCATAATGGTGTGCATGAGTTCATTCCCCGCCGCTGATTCCATACAGAGTCTGGTTGAGAAGTCGGCAAGCATTTTCGGCCTTACTGCGGTCGTCCTCCGTAAGGAATATATAATAATATATTGATTTCTCTTTGTTGGTAAAAATACCTCCCAGACAGTTGCCGGTGATGATGTCAATCTTGTCCTGGCTGGCTTTGGTACCGCGCAGATAACGCACACTCTGCAACCGGCTTACGAACGGGAAGGCGATGAGGCGATTGAAATGAGCCTTGAGCCCGGTCTCTTTCAAAGGATTGCCGCTTTCGAATTTGACGACTGCCTCGGTTAGGCGGGGACGGGGCAGCTCCTTATTGTCAGGCCGGCCATAATCGGGGTGTTCCAGCGCCGGCAGGAGCGACGTATATAAGGCGTTCTGGCCTTCGGGGGATAAGAGGTATTCGCGCAGGTGAGCGGGAAAAACGGTCGCATCCAGGGGCTCGGTGCGGAGGCGAGCGGTCAATTCCGGATGGGAGAGCAGATATTCATAGACATCATCTATACCGAAATAGAAGCGAGGCAGGTGAATACCATAATCGCGGTGAAGGATGGGTGCGAAGCGCTCATAGAATAATTGGTAGGAATGAGGCGAATTGGCACGCAGTTCATCCGCATAACCTGCCAGGCGGGCGTATTCCTCATCATTCAAATCCTGGCCCCGATACAACTTGCGCAATATAGACCGCATCTGCAGCACTCCTGGCTAGCTTATTGATTGAACGTACTAAAATTATAACCCTGGGCACGCAGATCGGTAATGATTTTTTCAAGGGCTTCAGTGTTGCTCTGGGAGACCGCGTGGAGGAGGATAACTGCCCCCGGGTGGATGTTGTCCATAACATGCTGGTAGGAATAAGCGGCCCCGGGCTGATTACTGGGGTCCCAATCCTGGAAAGCCATACTCCAGAAAACAGTGCGGTAGCCTAATTCGTTTGCCCACCGCAATGAAGTGGCTGAATAATTTCCCATCGGCGGCCGCAGATAACGGTCCAATTGATCTCCGGTCAGGGCCGTATATCTTTGTTCCAAACGGGCTAATTCCTGTTTGAAAATCGCCTGGGAGACAGTACTGAGATCAGGATGGTTCCAGGTATGGCTGCACACCAGGTGGCCCGCGGCATTCATGCGCTGGACCAGGCCCGGCTGAGTTTCAATGAATTGACCGGTGATAAAGAAGGCGGCTTGGACCTTCTGGCGATCCAGTATATCCAGAATCTTGGCGGTATAACCCAATTCATACCCATTGTCGAAGGTCAGATATATCTTCTTGCTGTTATTGGGGAGCACATAGAAACCATTATATTGCGAGAGCAGCTGCAGGGTTTCCTGGTTTACAGTGGTGATCTGATGCTGCTTATTGCGGGTAAACCACCAGGAATGGGTCTTGGTTTCAGGAGAAGCGGGCAGTGGTTCCGGTGTAGTCGGCTCAGGTTGTGTAGCCGGCGGGGGATTGGGGGTCGGGTCCACCGGGCCGCTTATGTCGTTTCCAGGTATGTCGTTGGGAGCCGGTCCCGGCAGCGGCGTGGGTTTGCAGCCTGACAGGGAGCCAAGTATAATCATGACTAGAACTATAATAAGAATCTTGCTATTTTTTTTCATGACCCGATCCTCCTTGCGGCAATAAACTATTCGGAAAAAACATAATTCGGCATGATTATAACCTATATACTAATTTTTGACACGGGACTTGCAACTTAGCCCTAGTATTTGTTGGTACCAAAAAAGAGCAGGCTCGACCTGGATGGGCGGTGTTAAGCCGGTGAAAGACTACCGGGCCAGATTTATATTTGTAAACGATAGGGCGCGAATAACTATTTTTCCCTTGCTGGCGCTTATTCTGCTGATGATCGTAATGGGGTTCAACCGTCACCTGCTCACTCGGAGTTCAGGATCGGTCATCTACACTTATGTGGCCAGCTTTGCGGAAGGTGAAATAGGGACCGGTTATGGTGCTCCCATACAGGGTTCGGTGCCTTTTGACCGGTTGGAGCCCGGCGATATAGTCCTCGGCGGATGGCCCAATACCGCCTATGGACGTTATTCACATGCCGGGCTGTATCTGGGCGGCGATGAGGTGTTGGAGGGATACGTGGATTATGGTTTGAGTGTCCAGGACGTGCGCACTTATGAGGATTATTCTTTGATATGTCTGCTGCGGGTCAATGCTCCCGCTGATGTTAAAGCCAGGGCAGTCAGGTTGGCTTTGGAACAGGAGAAAAAGATGTTCTATCCGTTGGCCTTTAAGAGTGGGGATAGATTGTGGAATTGCAGCAAAATAATTTGGCGGGCTTACGATGCCCAGGGTATAAACCTCGACGAGATAGGCGACTTGTGGATCGCACCCGAAAGTCTGGCCAACAGCCGACGGGTGACCATCCTATATGAAAAGGGGATTTAACATTCTGGGGTCATTATTACGGGCATTAATCCTGCAACTGAGCGCCATATTGGCTATTTCTCTGGCCATGTACTTTCCCGGTCTGGATCTCATCCTGGGTTTTTGCTACCTTTACCTGGTCTGGAAAGAAGCGATATACTGCCGCCAAAGGTGCAGCCGCGCGGGTGTTGCGGCAGTGGCGGTGTTATGGCAGCTGCCCGGCTATTTCCTGGCCGGATCGATTTTATTGTCACTCGATGTCGTATCCCAGTTTGCCTATTATTTCATTTTTATTTTGGAATTGTGGGACACGCCGCTATTGCCTTTCATCTCACTTCTGCCCGTGTGGACCTGGCTGGACCGTCCCTTCTATTATTACTTTCTATTCCTGATACCGCCGCTAATGTCTTTCTATTATTATTTTCCCGCTTTAAAAAAGCAGAGTAAAATTAGATCCGCCGGTTCCATTTAATTGTCATCGTGTTTACGATGGCAGTAAATTTTCCCGGCGGACCTTTAAAGAAACAGCTTTTTGGTTGTTATCCCTTGCAGGATTTAAGGTATCCAATTCAAGATTTATCCCTTGCGGAGACTTGAACCTTTGTCGCGACTCCTTACAACCGTCGCTGCTTCTGAGTATATTGTGCACATTTGTACGAGTATTATTCTGTAATAATTAGGTAATGACATGGCTCCAATCAACCCACTTCCAAACAAACGTATATTATATTCCTCAAATAGATGGTCTTTGATTTGGCGGCGCCTGGGCCGACTTCGGATTTCGTCATTTCTATAGCCAACCTGATTTTCCAAGAATAAAATGTTATCAATAAAGGCGAAATGTGTTACAATAATTTGCATTCTAGGCCTTTTAGGTCGACTTTTAGTCGAACTTTTGTGTTTATAAGGAAGCTTTGGATTTGAAAGGGGAGAGAGATTCTTGGGGAATTCTGTATTGCTGTCTCCAACCGATAACAAGCAAAAGTCTTTGATAGCCAAATTAGAAAAAGAAGCAGGCACCAGTGTCAACCTGTGTTACCAATGCGGCAAATGCACGGCAGGATGTCCGGCCGCGTTTGCGATGGATTACCCTCCCCGCCAGGTAATCCGTATGCTGCAGCTGGGACTTGCTGAGATGGCGTTGAATAGCAACAGCATCTGGATATGCGCATCCTGTGAGACCTGTTCGAGCCGCTGCCCGCGCGGGGTTGACATAGCATCACTGATGGATACCATGCGGCGGGAATCCTTAAAGCGCGGAAAAACCGATAAGAAAGTAGCTGCTTTCAATAAAGCCTTCTTATCCAACGTCAAGAATTTCGGCCGCACATTTGAAGCGGGTCTATTGTTGCGATACAACCTTACCACCGGCCAGCCGTTAAAAGACATGGAATTGGGATTGCCAATGCTGCAGCGGGGTAAAGCGAGTCCCTTGCCGCATATGATAAAAGGGCGCCAGGAAATGAAGAAGATCTTTGAGCGGGTCGAGCAGTTCAGGGGGGAAGAGTAAATGAAATTTGCCTATTATCCGGGATGTGCATCTGAGGGCAGCGGTATCGAGTACCATATGTCGATGGAGAGAACCGCGCACATAATGGATTTCAAGATGGAAGAACTGGAGGACTGGAATTGCTGCGGAGCAACCTCCGGTCACAATACCGACAAATTATTGTCGGTGGCTCTGCCCGCCCGCAATCTGGCCATCGCCGAGAAGAGCGGTCTAAATATGATAATCTCCCCTTGTGCAGCTTGTTACAGCCGCCACCGGTACGCCGAACACACAATCCAGCATGACCCGGAGATGCGCCAAAAAGTAGAGCAGGTGCTGGAGATGGAATTGGCCGGCAATACCGAGACCCTTTCCATCCTGGATGTGCTGGTCAACAAGATCGGCATCGATGCCATCGCGGCCAAGGTGACCAAACCCTGGACCACCATGAAAGCGGCCAGCTACTATGGCTGCCTGCTGGTAAGGCCGGCGGAGCACACCGGTTTTGACGATCCGGAAGATCCCCAGTCGATGGACCAGATAATGAAGGCCCTGGGAGCAGATCCGGTGGAATGGTCCCATAAGACTGAATGTTGCGGAGCAGCCCTGGTTACCTCCCGGCCTGATGTGGGGATGACGATGCTGTACCGGGTATTGAAGGACGCCAAAGAATCAGGAGCGGAATGCATTGTCACAGCTTGTCCGCTATGTATGTTGAATTTAGATATGCGCCAGGCCGCAATCGAGAAACAGTTCGGGGAGAAATTCGATTTGCCGGTCTATTACGTGACCGAACTGCTGGCCCTGGCTTGTGGTGACCAGCCTCAACAAGTGGGGTTGGAGAAGCACTTCGTAGAAGCTGGCCAGTATTTGAAGATGATAGAGGTCCGGGGAGCAGAAGCCCGAGCGGCAGCTGAAAAGGCAGCCCAGGAAGCGGCCCAGAAGGCCCGGGCCAAAGCTGAAGCGGCCGCAGCGGCCAGAGCGGCGGCAGCCGCCAAAGCAGCCGCCAAGGCCAGTGCAGCCGGCGAGAGCCCGGAGGGAGGAGAGGTCAGCGGGGCAGCCCAGGGCAAGCCCGCCAAGCCGGCGGCTACTGCCGAGCCTGACCAGAAGAAGGTGGACGCTTTTGTCACCGCTCTGACCAAGAATCCCGATAAGATGGCGGTTAAACTGGTGGCCGACCCGGCCCAGGCTGGTATATTAGTGTCGATCCTGGATGAGAAGCGGATAGGCAAGTTGGCTAATCTGATGGCCCGGGATATGGAATTGGCCAAAAAGGCGGCGGCCGCCTTTGTACAACAGGAACTGAAGAGACAAGGTGAATGCCAGGACTAGTCCAATTACGATTGGCATGGGCTTATTATAGAGGGTTACACAGTCCAACCAGGAGGGAGACGGAGAGATGAAAAAGCGAGTTGGGGTATTTGTTTGCGAGTGCGGCACCAATATCGCAGCTACGGTCGATACGGTACAAGTGGCGGAATTTGCCAAGACTTTGCCGGGGGTGGTCTATTCCACCAACTATAAGTACATGTGTTCAGATCCTGGCCAGGAACTGATCCGCAGCGCTATCGCGGAGCACAAACTGGAGCAGGTGGTGGTGGCATCCTGTTCACCGCGCATGCATGAACCGACTTTTCGCAAAGCCACTGCGGCTGGCGGTTTGAATGCCTATATGATGGAGATGGTCAACATACGGGAGCAGGACTCCTGGGTCCATCACGACAAATCGCAGGCTACTGCCAAGGCTAAATCGCTGTTGCGGATGGCGGTAGCCAAGGCCTTGCACAACAAACCCCTGCAGGTCTCTACCGTTCCTATTACCAAACGAGCTTTGGTGATTGGCGGAGGTATCGCCGGCATGCAGGCCGCCCTGGATATAGCCGAGGGCGGGCACCAGGTGATCATCGTGGAAAGAGAGGCGTCCATCGGCGGGAAGATGACCCAGCTGGACAAAACCTTCCCCACTATGGACTGTGCCGCCTGAATTGGCACTCCCAAGATGGTGGCTGCGGCGCAGCACCCTAACATCGAACTGATGACCTATTCAGAAGTAACCGATGTCAAAGGATATATAGGCAACTTCAAAGTTACTGTTAAACAGAAGCCTAAATATGTAGATTGGGATTTATGTACCGGCTGCGGTACCTGCATCGATAAATGTCCGACCAAGAAGGTAGCCGACGAGTTTGATTTCGGTATGGGCAAAAGGACTGCCATCCACAAACTGTTTCCCCAGGCGGTGCCCGGCAAGCCGTATATAGATGCGGCTACCTGCACCAAGCTGACCAGCGGCAAGTGCGGCATATGCGAAAAGGTATGCCCCACCGACGCCATCAGATTCCAGGACATGGTGGTATATAAGGAGCTGGACATCGGGGCTATCGTCATGGCTACCGGCTATGACCAATTCGATTGGAAATCCGCCTATGGTGAATATGGTTACGGCAAGTACCCCGATGTAATCAGCGGACTGGAATTCGAAAGGCTGGTTTCGGCTGGCGGACCAACCGGAGGACAGATTCTGCGTCCCTCCGACGGCAAGGAGCCCAAGAATATTGCTTTCATAAAATGCGTGGGCTCCCGCGATGATACCAAAGGCAAGAGTTATTGTTCCCGGGCTTGCTGTATGTATACCGCCAAGCATGCTTACCAGGTCAAGACCAAGATCGAGAACAGCGAAGCCTATGTTTTCTATATGGACGTCCGCACTGCCGGCAAGAACTACGAAGAGTTTTACCAGCGGGCTTTGAATGCCGGCGCCAAATATATCCGCGGCCGGGTCAGCAAGATCTATCCCCGCGGAGATAAATTGATCCTGAAATCCGAAGATACCTTGATGGGTATGCCCCTAGAAGTCGAGGCTGATATGGTGGTCCTGGCTTCGGCCATGGTTCCTGCGGCCGGAGCGACCGAACTGGCCAAGATGGTCGGTTTCTCAGTCGACAAGGACGGGTGGTTCCAGGAGGCCCATCCCAAGCTGCAGCCGGTGGAAACCTTTGCTGCCGGGGTATACCTGGCCGGCACCTGCCAGGGCCCCAAGGACATACCCGATACCGTAGCCCAGGCCAGCGGGGCAGCCGTGAAGGTGCTGGGACTCATGTCCAAGACCGAATTGGCCACCGAACCGATGGTGTCCGAGGTAGACATCAGCAAGTGTTCCGGATGTGGTCTGTGCGTGCCGATATGCCCGTATACAGCTATCTCCCTGCAGGAGTACCAGGAGCGGGGCGGACACGGCCATGGTCCTTTTACCCGCCAGGTGGCGGTTATCAACAACAGCCTGTGCCAGGGATGCGGCTCCTGTCTGCCCGCCTGCCGTACCCTGGCCCTGAATCTGAAGGGCTTTAGCAATGACCAATTGGTAGCGGAGGTGGATGCATTATGTCTATAGATGCCAAAGGGGGCTGGGAGCCCAAGATCATCGTGTTTGCGTGCAACTGGTGTTCCTACGCGGCCGCGGACCTGGCCGGTCTGAACCACCTTGAATATGGAGCCGATGTACGCATTATCCGTACCCCCTGTTCAGGGCGCATGGACCCGATGCTGGTCTTGCGGGCCTTCAACCGTGGGGTGGACGGGGTGCTGTTGTCGGGCTGACACCCGGGCGACTGCCACTATGGTAGTGGCAATTACTATCAGCGCCGCCGCCAGACGGTGATGAAGAGCCTGATGGAATTTATCGGCATCGAGCCGGATAGATACCAGGTTTCCTGGATATCCGGGGCGGAAGGTATCAAGTTCCAGGAGACCATGGCCAAACTGGTCGCCGATGTCAAGAAGATGGGACCCAATCGAAAGTTGAGGGATGCGCAATGAAAGAAATGACCGATAAGATCCAGGCTATTGCGGCCCGCCTTTTCGATGAAGCCAAGATAGATATTTTCCTGGCCTGGGAGAAGGGTGAGAAGGAGTTTCAAACCAAATCTTACGTAGCCCGCAGTAAAGAGGATGTTAAGAATATAGTTTTCAATGAATACAGCATATACAACGTATCCAATTCCCTGCTCAAATTCCGTGATGGCCATGAGCGGATAGGGATCGCCGTCAAAGGCTGCGATTCCCGCGGGGTGGTCAGATTGCTGGAAGACCTGCAGATCAAACGGGATAGATTATATATAGTGGGGATCCCCTGTCCGGGCCTTAAGGATCCCTTGGCGGCAGCCCGCAACTATGGCGGGTTCAGCCAGAAAGCGGAAGCGGATGGATTGGCTCAGAAATGCCTCGATTGTATTCAGCCCAACCCGGTTATCTACGACGAGATCATCGGACCAGCCCAAAGCCCCCGCCAGCAAGGGGATCGCTTCGCCCGGGTGA
Organism: uncultured Syntrophomonas sp.; assembly: GCA_964494735.1. Taxonomy (GTDB): domain Bacteria; phylum Bacillota; class Syntrophomonadia; order Syntrophomonadales; family Syntrophomonadaceae; genus PHAA01. The sequence goes on along the minus strand of CAZBSD010000004.1, from coordinate 52,435 downwards.
AAGAACTGGAGCAGATGTCGGCCGACGAGCGCTATAAGTTCTGGGAGGATAAACTGTCCACCTGCATACGATGTTATGCCTGCCGCCAGGTTTGCGTGGCCTGCGACTGCCGCACCTGCATTTTCGACGAGATGAAACCGCAATGGGTAGGCCGGGAGAACAGCACCACCGATAACATGATGTACCACCTGGTCAAACATGCTCACATGGCGGGGCGCTGCATCGAGTGCGGCGAGTGTGAACGGGTCTGCCCGGTCAACATCCCCTTGATGCTATTGAACCAAAAGATGATCAAGGATGTTGGCGCGCTATATGGCGGAGCGGAAGCGGGTATGCAATACGTGGAAGGGTCCAAACCCCCTTTGAGTGTCTACCGCATCGATGACCCGGACAGCTTTTTGTAGGGGGTGGCAGAGAAGATGAAGATTTTAAGTAAAAGCAAGCTTACCGAAGCATTGAATAAACTGAGTGACCAGCAGGAGGTCTTTGTACCGCTGCAGAGGGGCGGGCAGAGTGGCTATTTCAGCTGGGCCAGTTTCCAGACCGATCGGGATGAACTGATGCTGGAAGCGCTAAACGTCTACCAATCCCCGAAAAACGTGGTTCTGCCCCAGACCGAGAAGATGTACGGTATTCAGGGCGAGGGAATGGCGATCAAAATCGACCAGACCTTTGAAGATAATCACCCCACCCTCATTTTTGGAGCCCGGGGCTGTGATGTCAAAGGTATATTGGCCATGGATGAGGTGTTCCTGACCCGTGGTTTCATCGATAGTTTTTATCAGGCGCGGCGCAGTAATAATATCATCATCGCCAACGCTTGCTACGCACCAGGGCCCAATTGCTTCTGCAATGCCATGGAGGTTGACCATCTGGAACCGGCCGGAGCCGATGTCATCATCCGGGATGGGGGCGACTATTTCATCTGGGAGGCCAAGACCGCCAAGGGTGAAACAGTCACTGGTCAGTTGGCAGGATTGTTGGAGGATAAGGATGTCAAGCTGCCGGCCGCCCAGCCGTTCACCCAACAGGTGGATTACAGCGGGGTAGCTGAGAAACTCAAGGATACGTTTGAACATCCCATCTGGGACAAGATGTCCGAGCCTTGTATAAATTGCGGCATGTGCACCTACGTCTGTCCCTCCTGCTACTGTTTTGACATTCAGGTCAAGATGTGGGGCGAGAAGGGTTACCGGTTCCGGGCCTGGGACTCATGTATGTTCGAAGAGTACACCCGGGAGGCTGGGGGCGGTAATCCGCGCGGGGCTGGCAAAGAACGGTTCCGGCAGCGCTTCCTGCACAAACTGGAATTCTTCCAGGAACGCTATGGTACTCCTCTGTGCACCGGTTGCGGAAGATGTATAATCGTCTGCCCAACTGACGTAAACATCATCAGGATCATCGATGCAGTTAAGGAGGCGGATTAGCATTATGGATCAGTCTAATAAAGGTATGGCCATTGAGCAGCCGCTGGTACCGACAGTGGTGGAAGTCATAGATATCATCGACCGGACCCCGGACGTGAAGAGTTTCCTGGTTAGAAACCTGGCCGGCCAGGGGGTGCCATTTCAGGTAGCTCCCGGCCAATGTGCCATGATATCGCACCTTCCGGTGGGGGAGGCTATGATCTCCTGCACCTGGCAGGAAGAGCAAGAGTACCTGGAGTTTGCTATCAAACGGGTAGGACTGCTGACCGATGAATTGCACGGGATTGAAGTGGGGCAGCAGATTGGAGTCCGGGGTCCGTACGGTAACGGTTTCCCGGTGGAAGCCTGCAAGGGCAAAGACATGGTGTTCATAGCCGGTGGTATCGGCCTGGCTCCCTTGCGCTCCTTTATAAAGTATTGTTTCAAGCATCGGGAGGACTATGGCCAGATTACCATTATCTATGGTTCCCGCAGCCAGGACGACCTTTGCTTCAAGGAGGAGTTGTTCGAACAGTGGCCCCAGGAGAAGGATACCCAGGTGTTTGTCACCATCGATAATCCTGAATTGGAATGGGATGGTCATGTCGGATTTGTGCCCTCCTACCTGGAAGAACTCAGCCCCAGTCCGGCGGGTGCGATAGCGGTTGTCTGCGGACCGCCGATCATGATCAAGTTCGTGCTGCAGTCCCTGGAGAAAATGGGCTACCATGATGAGCAGGTTATAACCACCCTGGAGATGAGAATGAAGTGCGGGATAGGCAAGTGCGGGCGGTGCAACATCGGCAGCGAGTTCATTTGCCTGGATGGTCCGGTCTACTATCTGAAACAACTGCGGGACCTGCCGGCCGAGTGGTAGTTTAAGTTAATAAAGATACAGGATTGGCTGGGGCCAATCCCGTCAGACCAAAAAAGGCCTATAGCGGCGTTAATACGGAATCCCGGTTCAATCGACGTACCTCTTGTACGCCTTAATCACGGGGTTCCCGAATGCCTTGCTCTAAGCCTTTTTTGCTCGGTCTGCCTGGATGTAACTTGTCTAACAACAGGAATATCATTAGCTGAGTCTTTACATGGTTAACCTAAACGGATCGCCAACATCAACCCTTTTGCCGACCATTTTTTTTCGGCAATGAAGTATGGCTAGCATTTACACTGCATTTGCAGCACCCGGCGATTTACGTCATCCCAGTTGACCAGGTTCCACCAGGCTTCCACCCAAGCAGCCCGCTTGTTCTGGTATTTCAGGTAGTAGGCATGCTCCCAGACATCGCACACCAGCAGCGGAACCGCCCCCCATTGGGTCAGGTCCTGGTGCTTTTCCGCCTGCAGCACTACCAATTTTTCAAAAATCGGATTACAGGCCAGAACCGCCCAGCCTGAACCTTCAACGGCTACCGCGGCCGCGGAAAAGAGTTTCTTGAAGTTATCAAAAGAGCCGAAGTCGCGGTCGATCAATTCCGCTACTGCTCCGTTGGCCGGACCACTGCCGCCCGGTTTCATGTTCTCCCAGAACATGGTGTGCAGGATATGGCCGGATCCGTGGAAAGCCAATTCCCGTTCGATATGTTTGATCAAGCTGAAGTCGCCTTTCGCGATGGCGTCTGCCAGTTTGGCTTCCGCCCCGTTGAGTCCGTCGACGTATCCTTTGTGGTGCATATCATGATGTAATCTGACTGTCTCTCCATCATAATGCGGCTCCAGGGCATCATAGGCATAGGGCAGTTCAGGTAGAGTATGCGCCATAAACCAACACCTCTTTCCAATATTTCTTTCCTTAAAATAAGTCTAGCCTAAATCCATTTGTTTAGCCAACCGCATAATGCAATTTTGGCAATACGTGCGCCAATCAGCCGTATTCATGTCTTAAAAAGCCACCGGAGAATCATCATCCCCGGCAGCTGAGCCTATTCAATTCAATTCACTGGGAACAACCGGTTCCAGTGCCAATATACCCTTATATCCAGGTGGTTGATTGTTGCGGACATTCAATGTGCATAGTGGATCGCTTGAATTTCACGGCATGGGGAGAGGCTTTCTCCATCCGCATTTTATTGGTTGAGCAGAGTGCCGTCCAGTAATTTGGTGGTCTTGGTATCAATATCGTAGCTCACATAGAGCGACTGATTATCCAGGTAGTTGAATCTGACCCTGATCGTGACCGCTCCGTCCTTGATTATCCCCTGGTATTTGGCGGTGGGGACCTTTACAACCTGGAAGTATGCTTCTCCACGGTCTTTGGGATCCACCATAACCTGTTCTATCACAATTTCCTGACTGATTTTGTCAACATGATATTTCTTGATTTTATCGGCGTTGCCGCTCAATACATAGAGATATTGACTATCATGGGTGACCGGATATATGGATGCCCCCTGCCTGGTCTGGAGAAGGGTTATACCATCATTGGTGATCCACCCGATGCCTTGGTCCCGAAATACCTCCGGAATCTGCTGTACCTTGTCGGCTTTTCCCATAGAAGTCCAATAAAGTACTGCCCCTGCCAGTATCACCACCGCCGCCGCTATCCAGAAATACCTCTTCATAATCATTCCCTCCCTTTCGAAATGGCGCCAAGGCATACAACCGGTGATGGCAGCGCAGTGCCAACCATCCTATCGGTGGCGCCCACAGTCTAACTAATTCTATTCAGGAAAATGGACGAACATGCTTGCGGGGTTTGAGAAGCTGTATGGGTGAGCAGCTGAAGTGAAATCAGACACTGTAAATGGTTCCCCGGTCAGGGTAAAAACTATTCGACCGAAACCAGCATTGGCCGGGGAGAGACTGAGAAGATGACCAACGGGGGCATCTGCCTGATGTGTTTATTGTGACAATCCGCCGAAATGGCACACAAAACGGGCCAGGGCTTCGGTATCGTCAGCTGGTATCAGCGGCAATTCTGATTGCAGAGGAAAATCGCTTACCAATGCCAACGTGCGGGGAAGGAGCATAGGAACGGGATCGATAGCCTGCCGTACCACCTCTACCTTGGGCAGAGGTTCCTTTTTGAATCCCTCTACTATCACCAGATCGATATCTGCCGGAACAGCCGCGATCAGTTCTTCCAAACTTGGTTCTTCGGAGTATCTCCGGTATTGGACTTGCAGGCGGGGCGAGCTGGCCACCACATAATCAGCCCCCGCTTGCAGGGCCAGTTCAGAATCCTGGCCCGGAAATATATCAAGGTTATGATGAACGTGTTTGATGTATGCGATCTTAAATCCCTCTTGGGTCAAGAGGGTAATAAGTTTCCCCAAGACGGTAGTCTTGCCGGCGTTATGACGGCCTACGAAACTAATGATCGGTACCATCGTTCGTCTATTCTCTCCTTACTGATCGTATTGGGTGACAGCGCCCGCAGGTTGTCCTAGTTGTCTACTTCCCGGCGCGCGGTAATGGGGGCCAAAGGACGAAGCCGGGAGCCTATCACCAGTGTTGCCAGACCGACAACAGTAACTGCGATCCCGGTATAATAGCCCAGATTCAACCCCCGGTCCAGCATCCAGCCCCCTAAGGCCGGGCCGATCGCCCGCCCCAGGCTGTCGTAGCCCTGCAGTATCCCCATGGCTGAACCTTGGGCGGTAACGGTTCGCTTGGATACCGCAGCAGTTATGGATGGGCGGGTGAGTCCAACCCCACCCGAAAATATGGCCATAAAAATGATGGAACTGAGTATGTCGTAGGTGAAAATGAATAAGAACAGACTAGCCCCCAAAAGGGTGATGCCAACGGCTGCGGTCCTCTCCTCGCCAAACCTGTTGATCATCCGACCTACCAACAGTCCCTGGATTAAAGCTGAGGTTATGCCTGCAACAGTAAACGACCAGCCAACATCGTGAGCCGTGAAAGAGAGCTTGGCCTGCACAAAAAGGGCGAATGTACCGTGATTGATGGATTCGCCGATGCTGACCGCCAGGATGACCAGAAAAAAGACCACTAAAGGGCTCCGCAGTCCTTCCAGCAATGAAGCCCTTTCTATCTTTTGGTGTTGTGCCGCCTGCTGCTCCGGCGGAAGTGATTCATGCAGCAATACCCATATGGCAACGGTATTGATGACCCCAAGGAGGCCAGCGAAGATGAAAGGGAAGCCCAGGGAAATATTGGACATGATACCACCCAAAGCGGGGCCAAAGATCATGCCCATACCCATGGCGGCCCCGACCATGCCCATCGCCGGACCGCGTTTTTCAAGGCTGGTGGAATCAGCTACATAGGCCATGGCGGTAGGCATGGTGGCACAGGAGAGGCTGCCGCCTATGGCCCGGATCACATAAAGCATCCAGAGTTCGTCGGCAAAGCCAAATAACAGGAAGGTAATGGCATACCCGATGATACCAAGCAACAGAACCGGCTTGCGACCAACGCGGTCTGAATACGCCCCCCAGATGGGGGCAAATATGAATTGACAAACTGCATAGATGGTAATCAGAAGGCCCAGTTGAAACCCACTGGCCCCCATCGACTCTGCATAATAAGGCAATACCGGCATGATGATGCTAAACCCCATCCCCACCAGAAAGATGGAGCCGAAGAGTACCGCCATGGGTTTCTGACTTGCACCTGCCATGAATCGATCAATCCCTTTCGGATTATTTTCCCGCCGCCGCTGGGCAGATTAATCTGTACGGGCAGTCGCGTTGTTTATTTGGTACCACTGGTACCGGTACTATCGGCAGCGACTTCCTTGAGGGCGGCAAATACCCCGCCCAGACCAGCCAGATCACTGGGGATTATCAACTTGGTAGCCTGTCCTTCGCCCAGAGCCTTGATGGCTTCCAGTGACTTCAGGACCACCACCTTATCATCTATGCCCGCCTCCCGCAGCATCACCAGGCTGTCGGCGAAGGCGCGTTGAACATTGAGGATAGCCTGGGCTTCGCCTTCGGCCTCAAGGATCTTGGCTTGGCGAGAGCCTTCCGCGGTCCGGATATTTGATTCCTTGATTCCTTCGGCATTGAGTATATTGGACTGTTTTCTGCCTTCGGCTTCCAAGATCGCGGCCGTCTTCTGCCCTTCGGCCAGCAATATGGCCTGACGTTTTTCACGCTCGGCTCGCATCTGCTTCTCCATCGCAGTTTGGATATCCTCGGGCGGGAGGATGTTTTTCAACTCCACCCGGTTGACCTTGATTCCCCACTTGTCGGTAGCTTCATCCAGGATAACGCGCAGCCTGGTATTAACCAGATCACGTGAGGTCAGGGTTTCATCCAACTCCAAATCACCGACAATATTGCGCAGAGTGGTGGCGGTCAGATTGTCGATGGCAAAGATGGGATTCTGGATCTCATATACGAAGCGGAAGGCATCGGTCACCTGATAGTAAATGACGGTGTCGATCATCATGGTCACGTTATCCTTGGTGATAACCGGTTGAGGGGCAAAACTGACCACCTGCTCCCGCAGGTCGACAATGGAGCGGAAACTGTCCACGAATGGTATCAGCATATTGATGCCCTGTTCGGCAGTTTTATGGTATTTACCCAGTCGTTCTACTATACCCACTGATGCCTGGCGGATAATCTTGATGGAGGACCAGGCTATCAGCACTACGAACATAACCAAAACCAGATTGACGAAAATACTTAATAGGGTATCCATTCATCTCATCCTTTCTTAAGCGAACGTATTTCAGTTCAAATTGATAAAGGCTTTGTCGACCACCAGCTTGACGCCATCGACTCCGGTTACCACTACTCGGATGTTCTCTTCGATATATTCTTCTGATACGGCTGTCCAAATCTCACCATTGACCTTGACCTGACCATAGTGTAATGGGGTTACCGGAGTCAGGGACATGCCCTGCTGGCCTATCAAAGCCTTGATATTACTGACCTTGTCGTCTGTTTTGATGGTCTTCATAAGCAGCGGCCGGGTAAACACGATCAGCACCAAAGTGATGATAGAAAAGACCAGCAGCTGGGCAGGTATTGTGCTGATTATCCCCAAAGCCGAAGCCACGGCGATCAACAGGGCGGCGATGGCTAGCCATAGGAACCAGAATCCTGAAGAAAATATCTCCACCGCCCCGCATAAGATGGCGATCAGGATCCATTGCAGCGATGACATATTGACACCTCCAATCTTTCTCGACCAAATACTAATACGATCGTCGATCCCCCACAGTTACATTTCGGGAGATACCCATTGGATATAATATACGTCATTTGTCGGATTATTACGATGGAGAAAAAGGCACCCGCTCTGCTTCAGAGGCTGGTGCCTTATCTTGATCAAAGGGTGGGCGGCGCTTACCGCCCTGTTTATGATTGCAAATAATTTATCTAATATCTAACCTCAATTAAACACTAAACCGATATAGATTGCCGTCCTGGGTTATTCCCGATCTTACCAATATCTCGGGTTTTGGGAGCTTTAGCCCCAGTGTCTCCAGCAGGACATCCTCGATAACCTCAACAGATTGAACCTGCAGCTTCTCCTTGACCTCATCAGGTAAATCCTTAAGATCACGCAGGTTTTCTTTGGGGATCAGCACCCTTTTAATGCCTGCCCGGTGAGCGGCCAGCAATTTCTCTTTTATACCGCCCACCGGCAGCACTGCACCTCGCAGGGTTATCTCTCCGGTCATGGCCAGGGTCGGATCTACCTTGATGCCCGTCACCAGCGAAGCCAAAGCGGTGAACAGGGCGATTCCAGCCGAGGGTCCATCCTTGGATACCGCTCCCGAGGGTACATGGATATGCAGATCGCGCTCCTTAAAGTTGAAGTTGAGGCTGCTCACTGCCAAACGAGACTTTATCAAGCTCAACGAGATTCGGGCTGATTCCTGCATCACATCGCCAAGCTTACCAGTCAGTATCAGTTGTCCCGAGCCGGGCATATCGGTACATTCGATAAACAGTATTTCTCCGCCCACCGGTGTCCAGGCCAAACCGGTCGCTACTCCGGGGGGATTGTCGTTCTGGGCTACATCATGCCGGGTCAGCTGGTTTCCAAGTATCTCTTCCAGTAAATCCGGAGTGATAATGTAGGGGACCGGCACCTTACCTGACACTATCTTCTCCGAGGCTACCCTGGCGATGGAGGCCAATTGACGCCTCAGGCCTCTTACCCCGGCTTCCCGGGTATAATCAGCTATCACGGTGTTGATGGTCGGCTCCTCGATGACCAGCATTTCGGTGGTCAGTCCATGTTCCTCAAGGACCGCCGGCACCAGATGCTCCCGGCCGATGTGGAACTTCTCATTGTCGGTATAGCTGGAGATAGGGATAACCTCCATCCTGTCCAGCAAGGGGCCAGGGATCGTATCGGTCGAGTTGGCGGTAGCTATGAAGAATATCTCCGACAAGTCATAAGGAACCTCCAGGTAATGGTCGGTAAAACTACTATTCTGCTCCGGGTCCAAAACTTCCAGCAATGCACTGGCGGGGTCGCCGTTATAGGCGGCCATCAATTTATCCACTTCGTCCAGGACGAAGACCGGATTCTTATGGCCTGCCTTGCGCAGGTTTTGAATGATGCGTCCCGGCAGGGCCCCGACATAGGTGCGGCGGTGGCCGCGGATCTCGGCCTCATCCTTGATGCCACCCAAACTGATGCGGATGTACTTGCGGCCCAGAGCCTCCGCCACGCTCTTGCCCAAACTGGTCTTCCCGGTGCCGGGAGGTCCGACCAGCAGAATTATGGAACCCTTCTTGTCCTTCTTCAATTTCATTACGGCCAGGTGTTGAATGATACGGTCTTTAACCTTATCCAAGCCGAAATGTTGATCATCCAGGATCTGGCGGGAAGCCTGCAAGTCAATCTCCTTTGTCTCTCCAGGCCGCCAGGGGAGCTCCACCAGGATGTCCAAATAGTTGCGGATGACATTGTAATCCGAACTGTTGGGGCTTTGGCTCTCGTACTTGTCCAGCTCGGCCAATGCGGTCTTCAGTACCTCGGGCGGCATCCCTGCTTCTTCGATCAGTTGACGGTAGTTTTTACCTTCCGGGGAACCCTCTTTCAGCTCATCTTGAATGTTCTTGAGCTGTTCCCGCAGTACATTCTCGCGATGGGTCTTATTGGCTTTCTCGCTGAGTTTTTCGGCCATCTCGATCTGCAGTTTGATGGCTTCCTTCTGCTTCGATAGGTGGTCCATAAACTGCAAGCTGCGTTCTTTCAGCGAACGTGTTTCTATCAGGGTTTGTTTCTCGGCATTGGTTATTTGCAGGTATTGCCCCACATGTCCCATCAACAAGTTGAGGTCCTGTTCCTCGTCGAACACCTTGATGAACGGTTCAGAACCCTTAAAATTGGCTCCAATCTCATGGATCAAGCGTTTGATGTAGCTCATCATTTCTTCCTGGCTTTTCAGGTCCAGATCGATGTTGTCCGGGGATGGTTCATAATCAGCCCGGATGGTCCCGTCATCGATGGATAGATCGGTGATCTCCACCCGTTCCATGACTTTGATCTTCAGCAGATAATGGTTTTCCTGTTTCTGTTTACCCAACAGCCGCACCAAAGTACCGACCCGATAGAAATCATTGACGCTGGGTGAGTGTTGCCGGAAGTTCTGTTTCAATGACAGGACCAGGGCCTGGTCCTCATTGTCGAGCAGGAGAGTCTGCAATGATTCTCCCTTATAAGCCAGGGTATATTCCATGCCGGGCAATAAGATAATGTCGGAAATAGGTATAACATTTAGTTTCTGGTTCATATCGGTACATCCTTTCGTTTACCCTCACTTGATTAAGTGAACAATCGTTTATAATGAAGCCAAATTAAAAAGGGATGACTCCCTTCATAAATAGAGTTGTTATCTCAATAGAGCAGCCTGTATCATCTTGATCAAGTCATTCAGCATCGAGGCTGTTTCAGCATCCTGGCTGCGATATTGGACCGCAATGGTTTTCACCGGGTTGAATAATATGGCCTGGATATTGATGTTGTCCACGTCTTTTAGGATTCGCTGCCGCTTGAATTCATCCAGAACATCTTCCATGGGCAGCCTCTCCGATTTGACTGGGCATTGTTCCACCAGTGCCGGACAGCTGGAGAACTGTTCCACGAAATAAAAGACTTCTCCGTGGTTGGTTATATAGGTGTAGTAAGACCGCACCAAGGTTTCTATCAACTGTTCCCCGGACATATCTTTCCTAACCTTCTCAGCCAGGAAATTCCTGACCTGTTGCTGATATTCGCGGTAGAGATCCTGGAGCATGGCTTCCTTATTAGCATAGTAAATATATACGGTCGCCGGTGACACTCCCGCCTCCCGGGCTATTTTGGATATGGATGCTCCCTGCAGCCCCTCCGAAACTATCAGCTTCAGTACTGCCTGTTTTATATTCTGCTGTTTGCGATCATCTTTTCTGCGCATAACATCACCTAATTGGAATAATAAATGAGCATTCACTTATAGTCAAGCAGAAAAATTGCCCCGGGCCCAAGTTGACGGGAAGACCGCGGTGTTCTAAGATGGGATGGTAAAAAGCTATTCGCAGAAGTCTGGAGAGATAATACATGGAACACGATAGAAAGATGGCCGTGCTGATCGATGCCGATAATGTTTCGGACAAGTATATAAAATATATATTCGACGAGATCTCCAACCACGGCACGCCCACCTACAAAAGGATCTACGGAGACTGGACCAATCCCAGCCTGTCTTCCTGGAAATCGGTGCTGCTTAAATACTCCATAACCCCTATTCAGCAGTACGGCTACACTACCGGCAAGAACTCGACCGATTCAGCTTTGATCATAGACGCTATGGATATTCTTTATTCCAAGAACGTAGACGGTTTTTGTATCGTATCCAGCGACAGTGATTTCACCCGGCTGGCCGCCCGCCTGCGCGAGGCTGGCATGTACGTGGTCGGTATCGGCGAGAAAAAGACGCCGCTGCCTTTTATAACCGCCTGTGAGAAGTTCAAGTACCTGGAGGTACTGGCTGCCGTCCCCACCAACCATGATAAGACACAGGCAGCAGCTGTCAAGACCGAAAAGACGACAGTGCCTCAGGATGGCATGGCCAGCATCGAGGAGTTGATAAACACCATTCGGACCATTGTCAATGAGACTTCCGACGATGACGGGTGGGCGTTCCTGGGCGAGGTTGGCAAACGGCTCAACAAACGCTACCCCGATTTCGATACTCGCAACTATGGACATGCCAAGCTTACTCCTTTGATTTCCTCCCTCAAGCAATTTGAGATCCAGTCGCGCAAGTCCAGCCGACCCCATATCACCCTAAAATATATCCGCAACAAATAAACAGGGATTCATTACTCCATCCAGCCGACAGCATCTCTTCAACCAGCTTCATCATGGGGCTGGTCTTTGATTTGGCTGTCTCCAGGCTGGCAACGATTATTTGCGCCTAAATGGATTGTATGATTTATTAACTTCGTATAGCCTCTTCCGGGTTTGACAAAACTGGGGGTAGATATAAAATATATGTAATCGGCAATTTGCACAACCATGTGCACAAGAGGAGGACATTGATGCCAGAGTTACGGAGAGAGTTGCTCAACCCCAGTCTGATCAAAATCTTAGAGAGTTTTCAGTTGGACAAAAACTATATCGAGGGGGAAGGCAGTTACCTGATGGATGACCAGGGCATTCGTTACCTCGATTTTATAGCCCAGTATGGGGCAATCCCATTTGGCTACAACCCCGATTTCGTGTGGGAAGCACTTATAAGCGCCCGCAACAGAAAACTGCCCAGCCTGGTACAGCCGTCGCTGCCCGGTGAAGCGCTGCGACTGGCCAACGCTTTGGCCGAGTGTTCCCCCGGAGAGCTGTGCTACTCCACCTTCTGCCAGAGTGGTACTGAAGCAGTGGAGGCCGCCGTGAAGCTGGCCCGGTCCACGACTGGCCGGGAGATTATCGTATCGACTACCAACAGTTTTCACGGCAAGACGCTGGGAGCTCTTTCGGCTACCGGCAAGACTTCCTATCAGACCCCATTCCGGGCTCCTGCCCCTGGATTCTTAAAGGTACCCTACAACGATGCCGACAGCCTGCGCCGGTTATTGGCAACCCGCCATGACCAGGTGGCTGCATTCATTGTCGAATTGGTACAAGGAGAAGGCGGGGTAGTGGTTGGGCAGGCCGACTATCTGCGCGAAGTACAGCAGATATGCAGAGAGTTTGAGGTGTTATTCATAGTCGACGAGATACAGACCGGTTTGGGGCGCACCGGCCGGTTGTTTGCCTGTGAGCATTTCGGCCTGGAACCGGATATCATGACCCTGGCCAAAGCTCTGGGTGGCGGACTGGTCCCCCTGGGGGTTTGTCTGAGTTCGCCCCGGGCCTGGAATGAAGAGTTCGGCATGCTGCACAGTTCGACCTTCGCTAATAATAACCTGACCTGCGGCGTCGGTCTCGCCGTATTGGAGAAGCTTTGCGCCCATGATCGTTTTTTCATTAAGGAAGTAGATGCCAAGGGAAAATACCTTATGGATGGAGCAGGCTCACTGGGTCGGAATTACCCGGAAGTCATCAAAAAAGTACGGGGCCGGGGTCTGCTGGTCGGCATCGAATTTCATTCACTGCAGGATGTGGGTTCCTTCGACATGGCTTTTATGGAGGAGCAGGGAGGATTCACCGCCCTGTTGGTTGGCTTCCTGCTCAATGTGTACCAGATAAGACTGGCGCCTTTTTTGAACAATTCCATGACCCTGCGCCTGGAACCGACTCTTACTATCAGTTATGAGGAGATAGACCGGGTTCTGGAAGCCTTGGAGGTAGTCTGCCAGCTCCTCAAATATCGAGATTATGCCAGTCTTTATCGCTACTTGATAGGTGATCGGCGCAAACCGGGAGTCATCGGTGACTACCGGGCCATTTCCCGTAAGATCAAATCTTCAGCCCTGCTACCTGGGGAAGAGCCGACCCGTAAATTTGCCTTCATCATCCATTATCCGGCTCCAGAAGATGTGGTTATCAACAATCCCTCATTCGCCAGTTATAACCGCGATGAACTATACAAGATAATGAAATGGGAGAGCGAGATAAATGAGCCCGGGTTGACCTGCACCATGCCCGCTATAAGATCATTGGATGGCACAGTTGCTCAGGGTTGGCTGATAGGAGTCCCAATGGGAGCCCGGGAAATAATGAGTATGCCTAACGCTGAGGTTGTGGACGTAATAGCTCGGGCCGTAGATATGGGCCGCGACATGGGTGCTGAGATAGTCGGACTGGGCGCGCTGACCTCGGTGGTCACGAGAGGAGGCCGGTCTGTCACGGGACGAAATGTAGCCATAACCAGCGGCAACAGCTTCACTACCTTGATGGCGATGGAAGCGTTGTTTCTGGGTGCGGAGAAGATGCATATCGAGCCTTTGGCAGCCCGGGCCGGTGTTGTTGGTGCCAATGGTTCTATCGGTCGGGCTTGTGCCATGATGGTCTCGGAAAGGGTTTGCCAGATGACTCTGTTTGGCAGTCCCCAGCGTCCTACCAGCAGCCGTTTGCGACTTAATTCGCTGGCCCGCGATATACTCGGGTATGCCCGCCAGCGCATGCTTCAAGGCAGCCTGGACGGTATGAGTCTCTGGCTGAACCGCCTGCTGAGAGTATTGGACAATACGGTTGGCGAGCTATCAGCGTTGCTGGCCGGGAGGATCAGAGGGGACCAAGAACTGACCCTGGAACTTATCCGGGAAGCATGTACATTCCTTAACCTCACAGTACCGATCAGTACCAGCACCGACATTGCCGCTGACCTTCCCGATTGCAACCTGGTAGTGGCAGCCAGCAACAACCCGGAATATCTGATTTATCCCGCCAATCTGCGTTCCGGGGTGGTGGTCTGCGATGTTGCCCGGCCGGCTGATGTGGCTCCCGCAGTGTATGAACAAAGAGATGATGTCCTGGTTTTGGAAGGCGGCCTGGTGCAATACCCGGACGATATTTGCTTCGGTGCCAACCTCGGCTATCGTGACGGTGTGAATCTGGCCTGCCTGTCGGAGACTGTATTACTGGCCCTGGAGGGCAATTGCCGGGATTACAGTATCGGTAACATCCTTTCCCTGGAGACAGTCCAATATCTGCACGAGTTGGCCCGCAAGCATGGTTTTTCACTGGCGGGTTTACGGATGGGCAATCATGAGATAGATGATCGCGATATAGAGCAGATATACCGCAATTCACTGCAGTTCAAGCGAGCCGAAAATATGTAGGAACAAATGTAGCAGGAATTAGCGGACCGGGATAGAATATCTTAGCATGCGGTCCGAACGCATAGGGATGGTCAAAGGAGGAACTTGTACATGGAAGAATGGGTGCAGGACATCACGATCAAAGCAAACGGCAAATGGTATTTTGGCCAGGCAGAAATGTTCCGGCGTCAGATTCTGAATATACTGGCCAAGAACATGTGCCGCCGGGATGACGGCAGTTATTTCATAAAGATGGGTCAAGAAGAAAATCCGGTGATAGTGGAGGACGTCCCGTATCTAGCTAGCGGCATCAAAGACAGCGAGATGCCGATTACCCTGGTCTTTCACGACCTGCAGGAGATGATCCTGGAGCACGAGATCAAATTGTTTTTTAAGGGCGACGTCCCATACATATCCTATCAATATGAAGGTGATACCCGCTTGAGTCGAGGGGTATACTGGAAGTTAAGCGAGTATTTCGACCATCGTGGCGATGATGTATACATCGTTCCACCCTCGGCCATAAGGGAGCAGTAGGGGCCTGACCTTCAATGCTCTAGCCCCGGCTGACCTCGTTGAATCCAGTCGATTAATACCAGCAGCCATGATTTAGGGCATTAGATGGGCTGTACACCAAAATCATAGATGAATGTTGATGCAATCACCAAGGGGTCGTTCCATAAGGACGATCCCTTCAGACTGTCAAAAAAGGCCCATAGCTGCGTTAATACGAAATCCCCGTTCAATCGACGTACCTCATGCACGCCTTAATCACGGGGCTCCCGAATGCCTTTTTTGCTCGGTCTGCCTGAATGCAACTTGTTTGACACCCTGAAGGAGTCGTTCCATAAAACCGACTCCTTGTTTTTTTGCAGCACTTACTACAAAGTTGGGTGGTGCATATCCGGGGTGCGGAAGCGTGACTCTTCTATTTGCAGGGCTTTGTCGATCTCCGCCAACATTTTGTCCCGGTCATGGGGTAGATGACCATTGATGTTCCAGTAATTGGAGATGTGATCGCTGACTACCATGCCGCTGTCGCATTGCAGGTTTTCAATCAATACCCGGATCTCCAAAAGGGCCTCATGGGGGCTCAACAACTTAAAAGTCCCGTCATCGATCTCATCCATGATCGGTGTCTTGTATTCCGGCGCGAAGGTCCGCAATCTGATGAATTGGGGGCATATCGCATTCAATACCCGGGCGCTGTTTTCGGCATGTTCGCGCCACCTGGATTCACCCGCAATCCCCACCAGATAATACTCACTGACTTCTATGCCAGCTTGCTTTAGTTTTTGCCCGGCGGTAATAATCTCAGCCGCCGTGACCCCTTTGTATATCCTCTGCAGGGTGACATCATCACCGCTTTCCATGCCCATATGAATCCTGGTCAGGCCTGCCTCATTAAGCTGCCTCAGATCTGCCCCGCTCTTTTTGTTCACAAAGCGGGCTGAACCGTAAATGGTTATCCTTTGTAATTCGGGGAACAACTCATGTGCAAAACGGAGAATTTCCAGCAGTTGATCGGTCTTCATTATTATCGTGTTACCGTCAGGGAAGAAGATGGATTCGACGTACGGGCCGTAATAGGACCGGGCCGTTACCAGATCTTCCTTGATATCTTCCACCGGACGTATCCGAAAACGTGTATTCTTGTACATCGAACAGAAGGTGCATTTATTGTGGGGACAGCCGATGGTAGCCTGGATCAGCAGGCTTCCCGCTTCGCTGGGTGGCCGGTAGACAGTGCCTTCGTAACGCATTTTTACCACTCCTTTGCATGATAGGATAGCAGATTGGCCTGACAGTGCCAAGCGCCTTTAATTTAGGGTAATAAATCCCGAGCTTGGCTCATATTTTTTTCTAGGAAGTAAAAGGGGGGGATAGTAGAAATGACCAAAAAATTCATGATGACCATGGCTATGGCAGTTTTGGCAGTATGCCTGATCAGCGGGGGGTGTTCCCGTATCGATGACAGTAAGGTGGAATCCTGGAAAGACATGTTCAAGATACCGGTGATAGGCGATAACAGCAAATCGAGCGATCAACCAGCCATGATCCCGGATTTGATCAGTCCTGCCGTCGAGCAGATGGTTGTAAACCTCTATTTTGTTGACAGTCAAACCAAACAACTGGTGTTAGAGCAACGCAGCATCGAGAAAGTAGAGGGCATTGCCCGCCAGACCATGCATGAATTGCTCAAGGGGCCGACAAGACAGGGATTGCAGGCAGTTGTTCCGGCTGGAACCCAGCTTCTGGATATCAATATCAAGTCGGACGGTCTGTGTATAGTCGATCTCAGCCGAGAGGCGAACCAGGTCAACAGTCCTCAGCAGGGTGAATTGATGGTTCAGGCCATAGCTGACACATTGGGGCAGTTTTCGAGTGTGCGGGAAGTAAGTTTTCTGGTGGATGGAGAGAAGGTCAGGGTTTTAGGAACAGTTGATATAAGCCAACCGGTGCTGGCCCCCTACCACCATAAATAAGATTTCAGGTACAAAAGAGAATATGTGTTGAAGGAGAAGCAGGGAGCAAACCCGGGCTTCTCCTAATATTGTCTGGTCTCCGCTGGCCTGAACTGGAATAAGAAGTATAAAAGTGATACAGTATTTAATGGATTGTACCTGGATGCGAAAATACCCGACGGTCCGATCGATTGAATGGAGTGTTTGATTTGGATAGCAGACCCATCGGCGTTTTCGATTCCGGGGTAGGTGGGCTGACCGTAGTAAGAACCTTGATAGACAAACTGCCGGGGGAGAGTTTTGTATATTACGGCGATACCGCCAACGTGCCCTACGGCACCAAAACCCGGCAGCAATTGTTTGGATACGCATACGACATCACCGATTTCCTGCTCGGTCATGATGTCAAGGGCATTGTGGTCGCTTGTGGAACCCATTCCTCGGTGACTTTACCGGAGATGGAGAGTTCCTGCCGGGTTCCGCTGTTAGGAGTGGTCAAGCCGGGAGCCCGGGCAGCGGTTAAGGCCACCCGCAATGGCAGAATTGGTGTTATAGCCACCCAGGCCAGTGTGAACAGCGGATCATACACCAAAGCCATAAAGTCCATCGACTCCAGCTGTGTGATACATTCCACCGCCTGCACCCAATTTGTCCCGCTGGTAGAGAGCGGATTGCTGGACGGATCTGCCACCAGGCAAGCGGTACGCGAATATATAACACCCTTGCTGGAAGAAGGGATAGACACCCTGGTGATGGGCTGCACCCACTATCCCTTCCTGGCACCGGTAATCGCGGAGCTGGCTGGTCCCGGGGTAGCCCTGGTCGACCCTGCCGAGGAGACGGTGGCTGAACTTATTGATATCCTAACCGTTCGGGGCCTGATGAATAACGACCAGCCGGCTGCAACCCGCAGTTATTTTGTCAGCGGTGACCCTGATTTTTTTTATAAGGTGGGCCGCATACTGATCGGAGATGCGATCGACACGGTCCGCAAGCACAGCATGGACAGCGATAAGATTAAGCCTGGGCGAAGAGGAGAAGGCTATGCGAACCATAGCGGTTGATACCATCCAACAGGCCGTCTCGGCAGCGGTCATCAGGGTCAACACCTACCTGCCCGCGGACATCCAAAATGGTTTGGAGGCAGCCCTGAGCAGAGAAACCAATCCGACAGCCCGCCAAAGTCTCCAGGTGTTGTTGGAAAATGCCGCTATCGCTGCCCAGGATCAAGTACCCTTGTGCCAGGACACCGGTATGATAGTAGCATACATAGAGTTGGGACAAGGTGTTCAGGTCGTGGGCGGTTCTTTGGAGGAGGCCATCAACCAGGGAGTCCGGGATGGATACCAGCGGGGATTCCTGCGCAAATCGATAGTAAGGGATCCCTTCGAGCGGATCAATACCAACGACAATACCCCGGCCATAATCCATATCCGTCTTGTAGAAGGTGATAGGATGCGGATTTTGATTTCGGCCAAAGGCGCCGGCAGTGAAAACATGGGTCAGCTGGCCATGCTTAAACCGGCCGCGGGAGTCGATGGAGTTAAGGAGTTCATCCTCAAAGTGGTCCGGGAAGCGGGTGGCAATCCCTGCCCACCCATGGTGGTCGGGGTTGGAATCGGTGGTAACATGGAGAAAGCCGCCCTTATGGCCAAGCATGCTTTGCTGCGCCCAATCGGGCAGCCGAATCCCCGTCCCGATATGGCTGCGCTGGAGGCTGAGATGCTGCAAAAGATAAATGGTTTGGGCGTTGGAGTGCAGGGTTTGGGTGGGGAAAATACCGCCCTGGTGGTGAACATCGAGACCTATCCGACACATATGGCCAGCTTGCCGGTAGCTGTCAACCTGGGATGCAATTCTACCCGCCGGATCACTGTCGACTTATAAATGAGCCATACCGGCGAAATGGGTCAGGGCGGATAAGCTCGACAGGATCGAACCTGGCTCGCGATCCAGATAATGGCAGGAGTATGGATAATGAAAGTGATAGAGGCTCCGGTACGACAGGAAGACATATTAGAGTTGGTCGCAGGCGATGCGGTGTTGGTCAATGGCACTGTCTATACCGCCCGTGATGCCGCTCACCAGAGGATGGTGGAGGCCATCCGGGCCGGGCAATCCCTGCCCTTCGATCCCGAGGGTCAAGTTCTGTACTACACCGGTCCCAGTCCGGCGCGGCCCGGACGGGTGATTGGTTCGGCTGGGCCGACTACCTCCGGCAGGATGGACCCCTACGCTCCTCTGCTCATTGAACGCGGACTAAAAGTAATGATTGGCAAAGGCGAGCGGGACCAATTGGTTAAACACGCCATGCAAAAGTTTGGGGCGGTCTACCTGGCGGCGGTGGGTGGTGCCGGCGCCTATCTGGCGCGGAGGATTATTTCCGTTAAGGTAGTAGCCTATGCGGACTTGGGTCCAGAGGCTGTCCACCGACTGGAAGTGAGTGATTTTCCCTGCGTTGTGGCCATAGATGCCTTCGGCCGCGATATTTATGATCTCAAGAAAAGGTAAGGAGGAAATTATGACCAGACCCAACAACCGGCAAAACGATGAGATGCGGCAAGTCCGTTTCACTCCAGGTTTTACGAAAAATCCTGATGGTTCGGTATTGGTACAGACCGGGGATACCATGGTGTTATGCTCCGCCATGATCGAACCCAAGGTACCCTCATTTCTCAAAGGGACCGGTTCGGGATGGGTGACGGCGGAGTATTCCCTGCTGCCTTCATCGACCGAAACAAGAACCCAAAGGGAGGCGTCCAAAGGCAAAATAACCGGTCGGACCTCGGAGATCCAGCGCTTGATAGGGAGGTCCCTGCGAGCCGTTGTCGACCTTAAGGCACTGGGAGAGCGCACCATATGGATCGATTGCGACGTCCTGCAGGCTGATGGGGGTACCCGCACGGCTGCCATAAGCGGGGCTTTCGTGGCGTTATGCCTGGCCTTGATGAAGCTCCAGGCGGAAGCCATCATAAATGAGCTGCCCATTCTCGATTATGTGGCCGCTACCAGCGTTGGTATGGTGGATGGAGAAATCGTGTTGGATCTTGAATACATAGAGGATTCCAGAGCTGATGTAGATATGAATGTAGTCATGACTGGCCGGGGCGACTTCGTGGAAGTGCAGGGAACTGCCGAAGGGAACCCCTACAGCAAAGCTCAATTGGACCAGATGTTGGCCTTGGCGGAAAAGGGGATCCAGGAAACAATAGCCCTGCAATCGAATATAATTGGAAAGGGCTTTGGTCATGGCCCGGGAATTGCTGATAGCTACTAGAAACCGCGCCAAACTGGCCGAGCTGCAGGAGATTCTAGCCGACGGGAATGTCAGCCTGCTCAGTCTGGACCATATTAAAGGTTTGCCGGAGGTGGAGGAAGATGGAGCCACGTTTGCTGAGAACGCCATCAAGAAAGCCCGCACTATGGCTGAATTGAGCGGACGAGTCACCATTGCGGATGATTCCGGGCTGATGGTTGACGCCCTGGATGGATCACCAGGCATATTTTCGGCCCGGTTCGCGGGTCCCAACTGCAGTGACCAGGATAATAACGCCAAATTATTAGAACTGTTGAACGGGATTCCAGCCGCCCAACGTACAGCCAGATTTGTATGTGCGATTGCGGTGGCAATACCCGGCGGTAGAGTGGATTCCGTCCAGGGGATCTGCGAAGGCCGGATAATAGAGCAGCCCCGGGGAGAGCAGGGTTTCGGTTATGATCCTCTCTTCGTACCGGTCGGCTACCATCAGACGTTCGCGGAACTGGGCGAAGAGATAAAGAACGAGATCAGCCATCGCGGACGGGCTTTGCAGAAGGCCAAACCGGTTCTGTATCGATATCTGGAGACGGAGGGATAGGTTTGTTGATTGCGGCGGTGTCAGACACCCATGGTCAGACTGACGCGATTATTGCGCGGTTGACCGTGGCAAAACCTGACTACCTGCTATTCGCCGGCGACTTTTACCGCGATGGTCGCGCAATAGCCAAAAGGCTCCAACTCGACGCCGCTATCGTTTCCGGCAACAGCGATGCGATTCACCGTGATCAACAGCAAGTATTGCTGGATCTTGCAGGGCATCGCTTTTTGTTGATCCACGGTCACCAGCACGGGGTTAAGAAGACCCTCAACCGCCTTTATTATTATGCCGCCGCGATGGAAGCGGATGTGGTGGTTTTTGGCCATACCCATAATCCCTTCTGCGAAAGAATGGGTGATATCTGGATGATCAACCCAGGCAGTCCGTCCCGACCGCGATTCTCGGGTCAAGGCAGTTATGCCCTGATTGAAGTGGATCCCGGGCATATCAAACCGGCCATAAAAGGAATGGGTTGAGAGGCTGGTGGATAGATGTTTTCGGCCGCTGATTTACCCGCGACAAGACAAGTCATGATTTTTGCAGTATAATTCTATACGATCAAGGGGATTTATACGTGGAAATACATACTCGCGGAAAGGGGAATTACGGTGGAACAACTGGCCAAACAAGTGAAGCATGAGATATTAAGGACGGCGTTTTGGTTTGTCATTGCCATGGGAGCGGGGATAGGAATATTTCTAACAGCATGGAGATAAATTATTGAAGAGGTCATTGAAAGGAGCGGTTGACAGCAACTGCTCTTTGTCTGTCAGTGCAAGGGACTGGAAGATCTCGTTCAGGTTGACAGAGAATGCGCTCTCCACCTATAATATTATCAACCATACCCGTGCAGGGTATAATGAGGTGACCTGATGAAAACCGAAAAAAGAAAAGTGATATCACGGTTGAAACGTATCGAGGGACAGGTGCGCGGTGTGCAGCGGATGATAGAGGAAGAAGCCGACTGCAGTGAAATCCTCAATCAGATAGCAGCCATTAAATCGGCTGTGCACCAGGCCGGGGTTATCATCTTCGAGAGCCACGCCCAGGATTGTATCGCCAGGTCGCTGCAGCAAGGCAAAAGTGACCAGAGTTTTGAAGAGATGGTTAAGGTAATGGGTAGATTTATTAAATAGATACAAGGAGGTAATGATTATGTCCAATGTTAAGATTATAACTGGCGACAACTTCGAGAATGATGTTATGAAGGCGGAGAAACCGGTCTTGGTTGATTTCTGGGCACCTTGGTGCGGTCCCTGTAAGATGATTGGCCCGGTGGTCGAGGTCCTGGCTGATGAAAATGTCCAGAAGATAGAAGTCGGCAAATTGAATGTAGACGAGAATCCTTCGTTGGCAGCTCAGTTTAGCGTGCGCAGCATTCCGACCCTGCTCTTCTTCAAAGGGGGGCAAGAGGTTAAGCGGATCGTTGGGGGGCAGAACAAGAGTCAGCTCCAGAAGACTATCGATGAGGTAGTAGGTTAAGGGTCAAAAAAATACTAGGGTTTGATAGGGTGATCGTCGTGTGATTGACGGTCACCTTTTATTTTGGCGGCGAATTGTTTCCAGATACCGCTGTATCTCTTTTTCGTGACCGTTGCTGCCTGGTTGGTAAAAAGACACCTGGCCCAACTCAGGAGGCAGATAATCCTGTTTAACATACCCCCCGAAGTCATGCGGATACTTGTAGCCTGTCCCCTTACCCAGCAGTGGACCAGACAAACGGTGGGAGGTGTCCCCCAAGTGAGCAGGGACCTTGATGCGGTTGCTGGAGCGTACCGCAGCCAGGGCACTGTCGATGGCGGTTTTGGAGCTATTGCTTTTGGGGGCGGTGGAGAGATATATGACCGCTTCCGCCAGGGGGATGCGGGCTTCAGGGAGACCGACGTATTCTACTGCGGAAGCTGCTGCAGTAGCCATGGAGAGGGCATTCGGATCTGCCAAACCGATGTCTTCAGCCGCATGCACGATCAGGCGCCGCGCTATGTAGCGGGGATCTTCACCGGCTTCCAGCATCACCGCCATCCAATATAAGGCCGCGTCCGGATCGGAACCGCGAATGCTCTTTATGAAGGCGGAGATGGTGTCGTAGTGATAATCTCCGCTCCGGTCATATTTCAATATCAGTTTGCCGGTCACTCTGACCACTAAATCGGAGGTGATCAGCAGAGGGTGATCGCTGGTGCCGAAGGAGTTGTTGATGGCATCAAGAATATTGAGTGCCATGCGCGCGTCACCTTGAGAGGATTGCACGATGTGGTTCAGAGCGTCATCTTCGATAGTGATATTGCGCCCTCCCAATCCGCTCTGCTGGTCCTGCAAGGCCTTGACAATTATTGTGCTGATGGCTGGGGCATCCAACGCTTCCAGGATATAGAGCTTAAGTCGGGAGAGCAGGGCGGTATTCAATTCGTAGAGAGGGTTTTCGGTAGTTGCCCCTATCAGGATAAGGGTTCCGTCCTCAACAAAAGGCAGCAGTACATCTTGTTGGCTTTTGTTGAAGCGATGGATCTCATCCACAAAAAGGATGGTGGGCAGCTGGTAGTATTTTTGCCGGTCGGCGGCATCGCGGGCGATCTTGCGGATATCACCAACCCCGGCGGTGACCGCCTGCATATATTCGAAATGGGCCTTGGTCATCCTCGCAATTATGCGGGCGATACTGGTCTTGCCAGTGCCAGGCGGGCCGTAGAGGATAAAAGAGTGCAGCTGATCTCTTTCAATAGCAACCCGCAATGGTGCCCCAGCCCGAACCACGTGGCTTTGGCCCACCACCTCATCCAGGGTTTGGGGACGCATCCGCCAAGCCAGGGGAGCGCTCATCTCTTTGTTCTTTTCATCTCCGGCCGAAAACAAATCCACCAGGCCGACCTCCGCTGTTTAAATCGATCGTTATTGGGATTAATTATAAATCATGCCACGGCGGCCTGCCATAGCAGGCATAAAACAGATGGGCAGCGATAATAGGATTTTCCCGAGCTGATCACGATCCTGATCATTATGGATAGGTCCTGATGCCGGTCAGCGACCATTTACCACATATTTTTGGACGGTGTGGAAAAACTATTGCCGGATGATAGTCCACTAATCTGAAGGGGAATAGTGATGAAGCTAAGGAGTCTGGAAAACCTGCCGGTTTTGCTGGAGGCGACCGCAGAGGCTATCGGCCGAGTGACCAAGGCAGTAGTGGGGGATGATTACAGTCTGGCATACCTGGTAGTAGAAACGAATAAGGGTGAACCGGGCATAATCAGGGGAGAAGATCTAAAACTAGGAATTTCGGCAGTGATGATTTCCGATGCAGATAGTATTAAATCCTATGCTCACGGGGAAGAATCATCCATATATGAGAAGAAGTGCGGAGACACCCTGTTTGATGAAGCTGGCCAAGAATTGGGGATACTTAGCGATTTTATCATCGATTTGAACCAGAAGAAGATCAATAGGGTAGAGGTCTCAGCCGGGGTTTTTAAGGACATCCTGGAGGGGCGCCGGGAGCTACCCTTGCAGGTGATACGCTGGGTGAGCCAGGAAAACGCAATAATCTCTCAGGAAGGAAGCGATACGAAATGACGTTGAAATGCCCGGTTTGCAGAGGACTGCAGGTAGGCAAGGTGGGCAGCGACCAGTACTACTGCTGGAATTGTTTCCTGGAGTTCAACTATGCCCGGGGACGATTAAATCTATTTGAGGTGGGCGAGGACGGTATGTTAACGGCCATCGATGAGTTTCCCGGTCTGATTTAAAGACGGAGAAAAGCTCAAACTGGAAAGGCTGCCGAAAGTAGGGTGATCGGGGTGGCATGGTGGCACAACAGAATATTTCGTTCGATACTATTGATTGGGGTGGTGGGAACCACCTTCTATTTTTTGTACTTGGTCCGGGAAATAGTCGGCAGTTTCATAGCCGCTGGAGTATTGGCATATTTTCTGTATCGACCCGTTTTATGGTTGGAGCGCCGGGGATCTAAACGCACATTGGCAATACTGCTGGTATATCTGGTTTTGATCATCGGGATAGGATCGATATTGTGGTTCACCGTCCCCAGCCTAATGACCGAATTGGGAAGATTAGCCCGGTTGTTGCCTGAATACCAGCTGCGGCTGGAGACCTTGGCTGAACGTTTCGACGGCATGCAGTTGCCTGGTAAACTGGGTGAAATTATCAGCCAGTTTACCGGGCGTTTGGAAAACACCATCTATTCAGCCCTGGAGAATATAGCAACTTCGATTTATGACCTGCTAAGCAAGGCGCTATTGATAATATTTGCTCCCATCATGGCTTTCTACATTATCAAAGACTGGGAACACATAAAGAAGGTCCTGGCGGGCTTCTTCCCCCCGGCCACACGCCGCGAGCTGGGCGCCCTGGCCCTCAGCATAGACGCAGTCATAATAGAGTTTTGCAAAGGATACCTGATGATTGCCGCAATGGTTGGGATGATGATCGGCACTGCCGCTTACATAATAGGAGTACCGTACCCTTTTCTCATTGGTGTAATAGGTGGTATAGGAGAACTGATACCGTTTTTCGGTCCCTTGCTGGGGGGCATACCTGCTGTGGGACTGGCACTGACTCATTCGCCAACCGATGCCATTTATATGTTGGCGGCCATAGTAATAATCCAACAAGCAGAGAGCAATATCATCACTCCCCGGCTGATTGGGGAACGGGTGGGCATCCATCCGTTGTTTATGGTTTTCGCTTTACTGGCCGGAGGGAAATTGATGGGACTGGGGGGGATGCTGGTAGCCGTTCCCTTGGCGGCCTCGCTCAGGATAATAGTAACATACCTGTATTTGAAGCTGGTCCAGTCCTAAATTGCAGGGGCGCCTTTATTGACACGGACTCATTTATAAAAGAAAATAGTCTAATAAAGTATTAAATGGAATAGAGGGGGACTGCATTGTGCTGACCAGCAGCGAGATTCGTAAGACATTCCTAAAATATTTTGAGGAACGCCAGCACATGGTAGTGGACAGTTCTTCACTAGTTCCTTATAACGACCCCACCCTGCTCTTCGCCAATGCCGGGATGAACCAATTCAAAGATGTATTCCTGGGGATTGATAAACGACCCTATACCCGCGCCACCACCTCCCAGAAATGTGTGCGGGCGGGCGGCAAACACAACGACCTGGATACAGTGGGGCGTACCCCTCGCCATCATACTTTCTTCGAAATGTTGGGCAATTTCTCCTTCGGTGACTATTTCAAAGAGGATGCCATCCAATATGCCTGGGAGTTTCTTACCGATGTGGTTGGATTGCCGGCAGAAAGGCTCTGGCCGACCATATTCCAGGATGACGACGATGCTTACAACCTATGGCGGGATATGATCGGGGTGCCTGGCCATAAGATAGTCCGTTTGGGAGAAAAGGATAATTTCTGGAGTATGGGCGACACCGGTCCCTGCGGTCCCTGTAGTGAGATCCTATATGACCGGGGTGAATCATATTCATGTGGACACCCCCAATGTGGCATCGGGGTGTGTGATTGTGACCGCTGGCTGGAGATATGGAATCTGGTTTTCATGCAATTCAATCGTAATGAAGACGGGGAGATGATGCCGCTGCCCCGGCCCAGCATTGATACCGGGATGGGCCTGGAGAGACTCACCTCGATACTCCAAAACGTCGACAGTAACTTCGAGACTGACCTCTTTACACCCATCATAAAAAATATTGAGGTCCTCACCAACCGAGCCTATGATCGCGGCGAAGCTGGATTTCCTTTCCGGGTGATCGCCGATCACAGCCGCGCCTGCACCTTCCTGATAGCTGATGGGGTGCTGCCGAGCAATGAAGGCAGGGGTTATGTGCTGCGTCGTATCTTGCGGCGGGCAGTAAGATTTGGACAATTTTTAGGTCTCGAGGAGCCTTTCCTGTACAAGAACGTCGAGGTTGTATCAAGACTCATGCAGGATGCCTATCCCGAGTTACGGGAGAAACAGGACTTTGTCCAGGACGTGATCAAGATTGAAGAGGAGCGCTTTTTTGTCACCCTCAAAGAGGGAGTCAAAAAAGTGGAAGAGATAATCCAGATCGCCAATAGCGAAGGCCGCCGTGAGATAACCGGAGCAGAAGCATTTACCCTTTATGATACTTACGGCTTTCCCCTGGACCTGACCGAGGACATGGCGGAAGAGAACCGATTCACGGTGGATACCGCTGGTTTTAACGATATGATGGAAGAACAGCGCAATCGGGCTCGGCAGGCTCACAAGAGCGACAGCGCTTACGCCGGGGAGCAGCTGATTGCACAGGTATTGGCCGATGTGGCCGAAACTGGATTTACCGGATACGAACGTTTTAAAGACGAATCAGTGGTTGTAGCGATCATCAAAGACGAAAAACGGGAAGGATTTGCCGCTGATGCCGAAGTAATCATAATTACCTCCAGCACACCGTTCTATGCTGAAAGTGGAGGGCAGGTGGCTGACACCGGATATATTTACGGTGATACCGGTTCGGTCCGGGTGCTGGATGCGCAAAAGATTGCCGGATGGATAATACATCGCGGTATCTTGACGGGAAGCATGCGTGAGGGAGATTTGGTCCGCCTGGAATTGGATTCGGATTTGCGGCTGGACACCTCGCGCAATCATACCGCCACCCATCTGCTCCACAGGGCGCTGCGGATGGTCCTCGGAGAGCACGCCCAACAAAAGGGCTCACTGGTGGAACCTGCCAAACTCAGGTTTGACTTCTCTCAGTTGTCGGCTCTAACCATGGAGCAGTTGGTTGAGATAGAGGAGATCGTCAACCAGGCCATACTTGAAAGTCACCCGGTGCGGACCACTATAACCGATATCAATGATGCGCGGGAAATGGGGGCCACCGCCCTGTTCGGGGAGAAATACGGTGATGAGGTCAGAGTCGTAGAGGTCCATAACTTCAGCCTGGAGTTGTGTGGCGGGGCTCATGTTCATAATACCGGCGAGATCGGATTATTCAAGATTATCAGCGAGGGCAGCATCGGTTCTGGACTTCGCCGGATTGAAGCCCTTACTGGCCGAGGGGCACGGGGATATCTCAATGAGCTCGAAAAAGAGATAAAGGAAGCAGCTAGTGTCCTAAAAACTAATCCCTCCGATGTTGTCAAGCGCATCGATGCACTCAACCGGGTCCTGAAAGAAAAGGACAAGGAAATCATGCAGTTAAAAGGGCGTCTTTCCAAGGCCGCCAGTGAAGACATCATCGACCAGGCGGAGGAGATAAATGGTGCCAAGGTCCTGATGGCGGAAGTTCAAAGTACGGATGCCAATAACCTTAGAGAGAGTGCGGAGAGGATAAAAGACAGGCTTGGCAGTGCCGTGGTGCTCTTGGGTGCGGTCATCGATAATCGAGTAACTCTGGTTTGCTTCGTCAGCAAGGATCTGATCGATCGGGGCCTAAATGCGGGTAAGATTGCCGGTGCCGCTGCCAGGATTGCGGGCGGCGGAGGCGGAGGGCGGCCTGATATGGCCCAGGCAGGCGGTAAGGACGTTGACCAGTTATCCAACGCCTTGACGTCGGCCCGAGACATGGTGGGGAAATCCCTGGCCTGATTGGGCAGGAGATAAGCACAACAAAATAGAATTATAGGGTTGAAAGGGAGGTGGCCAGTATGTCACAGGATCATGGCGACCGGACGGTCAGCTTCAAATGGGAGAAAGAAGATCCCGATCAAGTCTACAGTATTCTCAAAACTGTATATGCGGCCCTTCAGGAAAAGGGGTATAATCCTTTAAATCAATTGGTGGGTTATATGATATCAGGTGAACCGGCCTATATAACCAGCCACAAGCAAGCCCGTAACCTGATATGCAAGATAGACCGCGATGAGATAATGGAGGTACTGCTTAAGAAATATCTGGAGTAAACCGCCTGACGCCCCCGAACACTCGCCCGGGGGCTTTATTTTGGAAGGAATCCCGGGTTTGGTGATGTTCATAACTAGGCAACCGTTCACTGGGAGATTCTGTATAGGGATTGGACTTTATGAGAATAATGGGGTTAGATGTGGGTGAAAAAAGAATAGGTATCGCCATCAGTGATCAACTGGGATGGACCGCTCAGGGGCATTCGGTGCTGGTGCGGGGAAACCTGCAGCAGGACCTGAAGTTGCTGGCCGGGCTCTGTGCAGATAACCAAATCGGTACCGTAGTACTTGGATTTCCCCGCAACATGAACGGTACCATAGGTCCTAAAGGCCAAGAAATTATGGAATTTGGGCAGTTGCTGCAGGACAATATCGGCCTGCCGATTGAGTATTGGGATGAACGCTTGACCACGGTAGCTGCGCAGAAGGTGCTGGTGGAAGCCAATGTGAGCCGCCGCAAGCGTAAACAAGTGATTGATAAGCTGGCGGCGGTCAACATATTGCAGGGGTATCTGGACCGGCAAGCCAACAAGTAGTTTGACAAAGGATGGCCGCTAAGATTAGAATTACGATAGTTTAGTTAGGAGGTTAATAAATGGATAATGAAGAAATCTTTGACGATGAGGAATTTCCTATACTTGTTTTAGTTGATGAGGATGGCGAAGAGCATGAATTTGAGCTCTTGGCGGAATTGGAAGTCGAGGACCAGAATTACCGGGTTTTAATTCCATACAGTGAAGAGGAACCGAGCGAGGACGAAGACGAAGAGGTTGAGGTGGTCATTCTCAAGGTGGTCTACGATGAGGAAGGCAACGAATACCTGGGAGATATAGAAGATGACGAGGAATGGGAAAAGGTAGCGGATGCCTGGCAGGAGCTAGCCGATAGTGATGAGGACGTCTAGTCCTTGCTCATAGGTAGATTTACCTCTGGTTCGGACCGTAACTTAATAAGACAGGGATCGTCGGCCCATGATTGATGTGTATCGATTGATATGCTGATTGAATGGGCTTTTCAAATATGCATAATTCCGTATTTGCCATGTTTTGGCCGATATCGTTAATCTTCATATAACCCGCCAGCTATAATATAATTAGGGAAAAGATTTTGCAAGCATTAGTGAGGGATGGGATTTGGAACAGGAACAAGAACAGGCCAGGGGAGAGAGAAAACTTCCGTCGCGATTGGTCCAGGGCTTTGTGGCTGTGGTAGTGGTAATTGGATTCACTTGTTTGGGGATGTACTATTGGTTTTCCAGCAGCAAAACATTTGCAGCCGGGGTGGAGATCGGCGGGGTACTGGTAGAGGACTACAGTAAGGAGCAGGCAGTGGCTGCGCTGGGCAAGTCTTTAGAAGAATTTTATGCGGCCAAAGTGACTTTCTATAAAGACGATTACAGCCTGGAAAGCAAAATGGGCGACCTTTGTGAGCCAGCCAGCGCGCTTGAAATAGTGGATCGGATCTGGGAGCAAGAGAATAGTCGAAGCTGGCAAGCCAAAGCAGCCAACCTGGCCAGCGGTAAAAACATATCATATCCGGTTCCAGTCGAGATAAATGCTGACAAGAAAGCCAGCCTGGCCGCGGAATGGGAGTCCAAATGGGGTAAGGCGCCCCAGGATGCCAGCCTGGATGTGGATGACCTGAACGGATTGGTGGTTGTACCCGGCATCGCCGGATACAAAGTAGACATCGAGCAGATTTTCAGCGGACTGCCGCAGACCATTAATAAGGTCGAACCGTTGCGTTTACCGGTAATCATTGCGTCCGTCCAACCACGGGTATCCGCTGACATTCTCCAGAACATGGGCGAGTTGGGCAGTTTCTCCACCTACTTCAACACCGGCGAGATAAACCGCAGTCATAATCTGCGCAAGGCTGCAGCCAGCATCAACAAGAAGGTCCTGGAGCCCGGCGCGGTATTCTCATTTAACGAGACAGTGGGACAGCGCACCATGGAGAAAGGGTACCTGGACGCCATGGTCATAGTTGGCAACAAATTCGAACCGGGGCTGGGCGGCGGGATCTGCCAGGTATCATCCACCTTATACAACGCCTCTCTATTGGCGGGACTTGAGATCGTGGAACGCCACAACCATAATCTGGCGGTGGCCTATGTCCAGGTCGGACGCGACGCCACCGTGAACTATGGTTTGCAGGATTATAGGTTCAAGAACAACACCGATCGCCCCATCTATATCCGGGTTATGACCTCGGGTGGCAAGCTGTTGGTGAATATATACGGAAATACCGAGTATAAACAACATATAGAAATATCAAGTATCATCGACAAGACATTGGACTTTTCAACCGTCACTGAGCTGGATGAGACCCTGGCTCCAGGTCAGGAGGTAGTAAACAATAAAGGGCAGTTGGGATACGTGGCAAGGTCCTTCCGTACCTTCTACGATAAAAACGGCAAGATTGTGCGCACCGAGCAACTGGACACCGACACCTATAGACCTCTAAACCGACTGATATTGAAAGGCCCGGCAGTCATACCGGTATCCCCCCTGCAGCCGGGTGAGGCGGATAGCGACGAAAACACCAGGCCAGCCAAGCCGCCGCGATTTTCCCCCGACAAACCCCGCGGTGAAAATGAAAGAGATGAGACGCCGTTAAATCGACCCACTATCCAGCCATAGAATGATAATCCGGCAGGGCGGGTCTGAGCTCGACTGAACCACCGGGCGGCTTATTGCAAAGGTGTGTAGAGATGATTGAGACCGAAATGAAAACGTCCCGACCCAGAATATTTGTTTTGTTATTGGTCCTGGTATTGGCCTTGGCGGTTTCAGGCTGGCAACTCCTTAATCTGCAGCTCCAACCGGTCGACCGTACCGATGTCACCACAATTGATGTGCGCCTGCCAGAGAATAGTACTGCTGGCGATGTCGCTGCTCTGTTGTCGCAAAATGGACTGATCCGTAATCAAGAAGTGTTCTTGTTTTATTGCCGTCAACAGGGATTGGACAAGCAACTCAAAGCCGGGCTCTATGAACTAAGCCGCAGCATGTCAGTGCCTCAATTGGCGGTGAAGATCGCCTCGGGAAGTGTCAAGAGCAGGACCCTGACTGTCCCGGAGGGCTACACGGTCAAACAGATTGGTGATCTGTTGGTGAAGGAAAAGATTTGTACCCCGCAGCAATGGGCAGCAGCTTTGGCTGCTACTGGCGACTATGACTTTCTACCCCCGCTTACATCAACGCCGGAGAAACGACTGGAAGGCTATTTGTACCCGGATACTTACTCCATCGACGAGGCCAGCAGCGCCCAAGATATACTGGCGATGATGTTGGATCACTTCCGGTCACGGTGGGATGAACAATTTGCAGCGCAGGCAGAGATTAAGAAACTAAGCGTACGTGAGGTAGTGATCGTGGCATCACTGATAGAAAGAGAGGCTCGGGTGGCCGAGGAAAGGGAAAGGATTGCCGGCGTGATATATAATCGCCTCCAAGCCGGTATGCCGCTCCAGATCGATGCCACAATTATTTACAGCTTGGGAGAACATCGAGAGAGGTTGACTTACAAAGACCTGGAAATTAACTCGCCTTACAATACCTATAAATATGCCGGCTTGCCGGCCGGTCCCATCGCCTCCCCTGGCGGACCATCCATCGTTGCTGCGCTGACACCGGAAGCCAATAATTATTTTTATTATGTGGCCAAAGGTGACGGCAGTCACCATTTTTCCACTACTTATGCCGAACACCTGGCGGCCAAGGCCAAATATGGATTGTAAACATGGCAGCGATGAGGCTGTGATCCGTAAACCCGAACTGGTGATGCCGGCAGGTGACCTGGACAAGCTGAAGACCGCTCTATTATTCGGGACAGACTCGGTGTATGCCGGCGGCAGGGATTTTAGTCTCCGCGCCTATGCGGGTAACCTTAGCCTGGATGATATCGGCACCGGAGCGCAACTGGCCCATCGGCAAGGGAAGAGGTTGTATATTACCGTCAATATCCTGGCCCATAACCGGGATATCAAGTCGCTCCCTGCCTTTCTGGAAGCGCTGGCCAGCCTGGAAATAGACGGGCTGATAGTTGCGGATCCGGGCATTCTGAGGATGACAAAGCTCTATGCCCCCGAACTCCCCATTACCATCAGCACCCAGGCCAATGTCAGCAACTATGAAGCGGCCGCCTTCTATCGAGATCTGGGGGCAAAGCGAATCGTCCTGGCTCGTGAACTCAGCCTAAATGAGATAATCGATATTAAACGAAAGGCGGACATTGAGGTGGAGGTGTTCGCGCATGGAGCGATGTGCGTTTCCTATTCAGGGCGTTGCCTTCTCTCCCATTATATGACCGGCCGGAGTGCCAACAGCGGCGAATGTGCCCATCCCTGCCGCTATTCTTACCAGGTGGTCGAGCAGAAGCGTCCCGGACAATACTACCCGGTTGAGGAGGATGAGCGGGGCAGCTATATCTTCAATTCCCGTGATCTCTGTCTGTTGCCGCATCTGCCGGTATTGATAGAAGCCGGTATCGAGGCTTTCAAAGTGGAAGGACGGATGAAAAGCCCGCTTTATGTAGCCACCGTAGCCCGGGTCTATCGCCAGGCTATCGACCGTTGCCTAACCACCAGTCGACCATTTTCAGAAGATGAGATCGCATCTTGGATGACCGAACTCCATACGGTAGCGACCCGGCCTTTTACGGATGGTTTTATACAGGGGGATTCACCGTCGATGATGGACTTGGATAAAACCAAGGTCAGTGGCAGGGCCGATTTCTGCGGATTGGTGCAGGGCTATGACTACCACCGGGGCTGGGTGGAAATCCAGCAACGGGCCAATTTTGGGCCCGGGGATCCCCTGCAGATACTCTTACCCGGCGGCGATATTATCGATATAAGTGTGTCGGCGTTGTTCGATCAGGAGGGACAGTGGCTCGACCGGGCCCGTCATCCGCTCCAGAAGGTGTTTTTTGCCTATGATCGCGCCTTACCCGAATACAGCATATTGAGGCGAGCGGGAGTATCTCATGAAGGATGAGATCTACGCCCGGGTGGCGCCGGAGAAGATCGATATGCTGACCAAACTGGTGGAAGCCTATGATAACTTGGGCATTGTCTCGACTATAGACCAGTCGGCGGGCCGGGTGATTATCCGAGTGACCTGGGATACATACGATGAGATGCTGGAGATATTGCACAATTTGCCTTTCCCGCTGGAGATATTGGCCGGCTAAAGTATAATATAACCTGCCGCGAAGCAAGATATTTTAAAAGCCGCGGGGGTTGGGATTTGAATTATCGCAGATTATTCCTGTTGATGGGGCTTATTTTGACTTTGTCGATAGCCTTATTGGGCAGGATATTTTATTTTCAAGCCATAAAGGGCGCGGAGATAAGAGCCAAAGCTGTCGCCATGCGCAGCCAGAGCGTGCAACTTAGTGAACAGATCCGCGGTGATATCTTGGATCGCAATCTATTACCCCTGACCAATACCCGAACCTCAACCGCTCTTTTTCTGTCTCCTGTGGTTGGCGGAGTTAATCGTGATTCTTTATCCAGGATGCGTAGAGATGGAGATGAGGTCCAATCCCTTAGTGAAACTATCGCCCAACTGATCGATGACATGAGCCCGGAGCAGATTAAAGCAGCTATTCAAGCCAACCCGGTTGCCTCCAGCTTTATTATGATCAAACCCAATTTAACATCCTCCGAAGTCGCCCGCCTCGAATCGGCTGGTTTGACAGGATTGGTTATGGCCCCCTATACCCGGCGTTATGGGGATGATGGGTTTTGCGCCCATCTCCTCGGCTATACCGACCAGAGTTCAAATGGAGCAGGGCAGGCGGGGATAGAAAAGACCTACGATCTTATCCTGCGGGAAGATAACCGCGCACCGGAACTGGTTACGGTGGTAGATGCGATCGGCCGTCCCATTCCGGGGCTGGTGGGAAAGATTCAACCGGATCAGTCTAACCAGGCTACAGTAGTTCTCACTATAGACAAACGTGTTCAGGAAGTGGTTGAGAAAGCCATGGACCACCGAGCGGAAAAAGGTGCAGCTGTGGTAATGGATATACATAGCAAAGAGATATTGGCGATGGTCAGCCGCCCCACCTTCGACCCCCATCGGATCGAGGGAGCAATCAGCTTCGACGGCCGCAGTCCCCTGACCAATCGAGCTGTCAGCAGTTATTACCCAGGATCGGTATTTAAAATCTTGCTTACGGCCGCAGCCCTGGAAGAAGGATTGGTGGATTTCGAGTCCCATTTCAACTGTACCGGCAAGTACGTTTTTAACCAGCAGGTATCGATATCATGTCTTAAGGAGGAAGGTCACGGGCAACTCCGTTTTGATGAAGCTTTTGCCAAATCCTGCAACCCGTCATTCATCGAGTTGGGTTTGCGCCTGGGCCGAACCCGTCTGCTCTACTATGTGGATAAGATGCATCTCACCGACGAAACCGTAATCGGTTGGGGCCAAGGGGACATGGGCTCCTATGTTAGGGTCGACGGAGGCGCAGCGGCAATGGGCAATGCGTCGCTGGGGCAGCAAGGGGTAATGGTAACCCCTGTGCAAATTGCTTCACTGCTGGCTACTATTGCCGATGACGGGGTATGGACTGTACCATCGCTGGTTAAATATACTATTGACCGCGACGGTAAACAGGTGTTTATGGCCAGCGGCCAACCGGAGCAGGTAATCAGACCGGATACAGCCGTAAAGGTTCAAGAACTGCTGGAAAAGGTGGTGGAGGAAGGCACCGGACGTACCGCGGCTATTCCCGAAGTCCAGGTGGCAGGCAAAACTGCCACCAGCCAGACAGGCCGGACATTGTACGATGATAAGGAGGCGCTGAACACCTGGTTTGCTGGTTACCTGCCGGCCCAGGAACCACGCTGGGCGATAGTGGTCATGGTGGAAGAAGGCAGCTCCGGAGCCCAGAACTGCGCCCCCATTTTTCGGGATATCAGCCGCGGGATACTCAAGTATTTCTAATCCAGGATCCATCAATTTGACACCGTAACTACTGGCCCCAATGATAATGGGCAGTATAAACTATTTATACAAAAATATTCCGTTCCCCTCCAGAATGGTTGTGCTATAATGTAGAAAATACCATTAGGGGGTATACAGCCATGCCAAAGATCAGGGAAGATTTAAAGAAGAGGTTGATAGAAAGTTATGGCTCGAGAATAAGCTTTGATGTACTGGAACGCAAGATATATGCTCGCGACATGGGAGTAATGCCATCCTTGGTTCAACCTCTGGTCGGTAATCCGGTACCCGATGGAATCGTGCAGCCAGAGACGGAGCAGGAACTGACCGATCTGATGAATATGGCACGGCAGGAGAGAATCAGATTGACCCCGAGAGGAAAGGCTACCTCCGGGTATGGGGGTGTTTTGCCGGTCGAAGGCGGGTTGGTAGTCGAATTTAACCGCATGAAAAAGATAATCGCCATAAACGAAGAGGAACGCAGTGCCACTGTGGAGCCTGCGGTAGTCTGGAATGAACTGGAATATCACCTCAATCAGAAGGGACTGACCCTGGCTCTCTATCCTACCAGTGCCCCATCATCTACAGTAGGGGGATGGCTGGCCCAGGGTGGGGCTGGCATTGGCAGCTATGAGTACGGTTATTTCAAAGATAATGTTTTTTCGGCCCGATTAGTGCAGATAGATGGCAGTATAGTAAACCTGCAGGGCAAGGACCTCAATCTGGTCAGTGAAGCCAACGGCACCACCGGTTTCATCAGTCAGATCAAACTGCGGGTCAAACCATTGAAGCCAATGCATGTCAACGCGATTGCCTTCAGTACAGCTGAGCAGATGACATCTTTCATAACCGGTATCTATAATCGCAAAGTTCCGATTTGGTCGGTGACTTTTATCAACCCTGAAGCTGCCAAAATGAGGAACAGCTTTCCGCCTCATCTCCATCACGGTCATCCGGTGGCAGAAAGCCATAAGGTGGTCTTGCCGGAGAAATTCATAGTTCTATTAGCCTGTACATCCGACCGTTGTGACTTGGTCAGCGATGACGTAATGGCCTTGGCGGTGAAGGATCAAGGCGAGATACTGAATCCGGAGATAGCCGAACATGAATGGGCGGCACGTTTCGAGCCCATGAGGGCCAAGCGCATCGCTCCCTCACTTATACCCAGTGAAGTGGTGGTGCCGGTTGAAAAGCTAGCCCAGGTAATAAACGATACCAGCCAGGAGATCGCACATCCCTTCATACTTGAGGGATTTACCACCAACCGGCGCGAGGTAGTGCTGCTGGGTTTCATTCCCCATGATGAACGCAAGTTTAAATTCAACCTTGCCTATGGTCTATCCCTGACCGCCTTGAAAATGGCTCAAAAACACGGAGGCCGTCCCTACGCCACCGGCCTATATTTCAGCGGATTTGCCAAAGAGATCTTGGGTCAGGAACATCTCGATGCCCTGGTAAATTATAAACGAAGCCTGGACCCGGAGGGCCTGATGAATCCCGGTAAGGTAATGGATGGAACTCTGGTGGCCGGGGGACTGAAGATGGCCAGCGCGATTGAACCGCTTATCCGGGTCTTCGGCAACCTTGCCAAGGGCAAAGAAAGCGGGGAGGTATTTGAGGAGAAAAAGGGGATACCGGGTGATATCGCCTGGTATGCCTATGCGTGCTCCCAGTGCGGATACTGTATCGACCATTGCGACCAGTATTACGGGCGCGGATGGGAATCACAATCACCCCGGGGGAAATGGACTTTCTTGAAGATGGTCATGGAGGGTGAAGCAGAATTTGACCAGCGGGCGGTAAATACCTTTATGGCGTGTACGACCTGTGAGATGTGCAACCGAACCTGTCAGCTGGATTTGCCTAATGAGACATCATGGCTGAAACTGCGCGGTCTCCTGATAGACGGACGCGGTTACCACACCTTCCCGCCTTTTGAGATCATGGCCAATACCATGCGCCAACAGGGCAACATATGGGGTGAATATGCCAAGAACCGGGACGGTTGGATTACTGAGGAGATTCGACCCATGATCAAGGAGAGTGCCGAATACGCATTTTTCCCTGGTTGTACATCCAGTTACGTGGAACAGGACGTAGCCCAGTCGGCTGCACTCTTGCTCAATGATGCCGGCATCGAATTCTCCTACATGGGCAAAGGGGAACACTGCTGTGGTATTCCTATGCTGGTTTCCGGGCGCTGGGAGGTTTTCGATGAAACCGCCGCCCACAATATTGAGCTGATGAGGGAGACCGGCGCCACCAGGATAGTGACCACCTGTCCTGCCTGCTGGCTGGTGTGGGAGATATACTACCGGCACTGGGCTGAGGAAAGGGGCATCGATTATCCTTTCCACGCCATGCATTATGCCGATGTTCTGGCCGAAAAGATCAAGGCGGGTGAGTTTGCTCTCCCCAATGACGTTGCCCGCCGGGTTACCTACCATGACCCCTGCCATATGGGTCGGGCCGGTGTCCGTTTTGAGGGTCCGCGCACTTTGATCAACGCTATTCCGGGCTCCAATTTCCGGGAGATGCGTTTCAACCAGTACGATGCCCACTGCTGCGGGGCGGTCCTGAGCCTGGTGGCTGACCCCGATGTTGCTGAAAAGATCGGTATCATGAGGGTGCAGGAGGCAGTCGATACTGGCGCTGACACCCTGCTCACCGCCTGCCCCTGTTGCCGGGTGCAGTTAGCCCGTTCCCGCGATTTAGGCGGCTTGCCGATCGACATAAAGGATCTTGCCACCTTGGCGGCTGAAGCCATGGGGCATACAGTGCCGTCCTCCAATGCAGTGATGGACGAGAAATGGGCAGTGTTCGAAGCCATGATTCGCATGATGACACCATGGGGCATGGCCGACCTGATGGCGGAGATGATTCCCGATATGATACAAGCAATGCCGGAGATGTATCGCACCATGATGGCCACTGTCATCAAGGCCCCGGATGTATTCAAAGAACCGATGATAGCCATGATGAACGGAGTAATGCCGGCCTTGTTTCCGCGGCTGCTGCCCGATATTTTGCCCAAGGTGATGCCCAAGATGCTGGAGAAGGTAGGTCAGGCTATCCCTATGCCGCCCTATATGGAGGAACAGATGCCTGATCTGATGCCACCTACTATGGCGGTTTTGATGCCCAAGATGTTGCCCGAGATCATCCCCTATTTCATGCCCAAGATGGCTGAATATCTTCGCAATGCCAGCTGATAGAGGCAAGAATCCGCCCACACTTAATGCGGGCGGATTCAGACCGTCAAAAAAGGCCCATAGCTGCGTTAATACGGAATCCACGTTCAATCGACGTATCTCATGTACGCCTTAATCACGGGGCTCCCGAATGCCTTGCTCTAAGCCTTTTTTGCTCAGTCTGCCTGAATGTAACTTGTTTGACACCCAAAATCCGCCCGCACTTGCTGCCGGCGGATTTCTTTGACATTTGTGGCAAGTGCCAATTCCAAGCAAAAACCAAATGGCGACTGGGGGGATTTATCCCAGCAGCTTGACCAGATTACTGAAGCCGCTGGTTTGTTCCTTGTTGATAATATCTTCCAGGGGTCTCATCAACTCGCATGCTTCACCGTTGTTGAACTTGGCAACCACCCGGTTGAGGACATGTTCATAACGATCTTGTTTTTGCACGATTATATAGTGACGGGTCACACGGATCAATTTGCTCAGTATGAAGGTACTGATCTCGATGGAGGAAGGAGAAACCTGGATGCGTAAAAGTGCTTTCTCGGTCAGGACCCAGTCCAATTCACTATAACCTTTTTCAATTTCGGCTGGTTGGCGATATTCGCGATACCATCCCAGGAACTGGCCGGCACCAGTCGCCGCTTCACTATAGGCGCTGTAAGCTACATCCCGCATGTAGATAGGAAAAGGTTCGTGCTCCATTCAAATCCCTCCCTTTAGTTCATCATTCTTCACTGTTGATCAATATCCTGCTGTCCCGAATCCAACTGGCGGATTGTTCCAATCCGACCAGAACCGGATCGTGTCGCGGTTGTCCATCTCTATAGTGTTGTCACTTTCTAATTTTATCACTAAATACTGATCGAATCCTTAATCTGCTTTTTAACCGATATAGGCATTTTCGGCCAGCGCCCAATGGAGCAAAAAAAGGCATTAATTCTTCCCAGTCCATTTAAATGCAAACCTATCCACCAAATACCTTCCCAACACAGGTACTTTTCGTGTTCCCCCTTCATATAGTATAGGGCGCGCTAAAAACTGTGGAGGTGGTACTTCTTGAGCATCCTTTGTTGGGCACTGGCATTGACTGCTGTTGTCAATGGTACCCTGTTGTTGTTCGGTTATCTCAGCAACCAGGTTTTCCCCCAACCGTTGGAGGCCGACGAGGAGAAGGCCTATCTGGACCAACTGCAGCAGGGGAGCATGGACGCCCGCAACAAACTGATCGAGCATAATCTACGGCTGGTTGCTCACGTGGTCAAGAAATACGAGAGCAGCGGCGAAGATATGGAGGACCTTATTTCGATCGGGACCATTGGCTTGATAAAGGCGATCAAGACTTTCAACCATGAGCGGGGGGTCAAGCTGGCGACTTACTCGGCTCGCTGTATCGAAAATGAAGTCCTTATGCACCTGCGTAACATCAAGAAACTACGCCAGGAGATGTCGATCTATGATCCCATCGGTTTTGACAAGGAAGGTAACGAAATATCCCTGATGGATGTACTCACGTCGGACAGTGAGATCCTTGAGATCATCGAAACCCGAATGCAAGGCGAACAGATTAAGGATAAAATGGACGCCCTGTCGCTGCGCGAACGCGAGGTGGTGGAAATGCGTTACGGTCTCTGTAACGGTTTAAAGGAGACCCAACGGGACATTGCCCGCAAATTGGGCATATCCAGGTCATATGTATCCAGAATTGAGAAAAGGGCGGTCAGCAAACTGATCAGGGAGATAGGATTGCAGGCTACCAAGGCTTAATAAATAGTTGGGCGATTTTATGACAACCCCCCGGGGTTTACGCAGCTTCCCAACGGAACATCCGAAGGCTCCAATACCTCGTTAGCATCTGGCTGACGGGGATCTTTGTGCTGTGAATATACCGTATTCCCAAGTGAACACGTTCCGGCAAAAACTTGGTATGTATGTTATATCACATACATGGTAAGATTGCGCCGCTGAGGAATATAATTAATAGATAGTAATTTTGAGGTAGCCGATGTTTTGAGTTATCATTAGAATTGCAGGCCGCAACACCGGGAGGTGCAAAGATGGCGGAGATCAGAAGGGACTTGCTAAAGAACAACTGGGTGGCCATAGCCCCTGAATCAGCGTTAAAACCTCGTGATTTTCCTATAAAGAGGAGAGGCATCGACTCCATCGGCAACGAGGTCTTCTGCCCGTTCTGCGCCGGACATGAGGGGGCCACACCTCCAGAGATACTTGCCGTGCGTGAGGAAGGCTCGGCCCCTGACACGCCGGGATGGTCGATAAGGGTGGTCCCCAACAAGTTTGCGGTGTTTAAGCTGGAGGGTGAGTTGGCAGAATACCACACCGGTATCTACCAGTCTCTTAGTGGTGTTGGTAGTCAGGAGGTCGTCATTGAAGACCCCCGGCATGGCATCGATATGCATGATTTCGATGTGGTCAAGATAGCCCAGATACTGAGGATTTGGAAGAGACGTTACATTGAGTTGTCTTCCGACCTGAGGATTAAATATGTCCAGATCTATAAGAATCGAGGCATCTTTGCGGGGGCTTCCCAAGAACACAGTCACAGTCAGTTGATGGGCTTGCCCTTCGTGCCGCGCTGCAACGCCGGGATAATCGGCTTTTACCAAAGGAATCAGCAGTGTTTGCTGTGCGCTATTACGGAAGAAGAAAGGAAGAGCGGCCTTCGGGTGATATTCGAAAGTGATAGATTCCTACTGGTATGTCCTTATGCATCCCGGTTTTCTTACGAGACTTGGCTCATTCCCAAACGGCATTGTGCTCAATTTGCCGACATCAGTGAGGTTGAGATCAATGATCTGGCCAACATATGCATATCCTATTTACGGATGATCATGGACACCCTGCAGGATCCTGCCTATAACCTGGTTGTCAATACTGCCCCGGTCAATTCTGGTCCCCAACCAGGCTATCATTGGTTCCTGGAGATTACCCCGCGCTTGCTGGTAACTACCGGATTGGATATTGCCACAGGTATTTACACCAATCCTGTAGCGCCAGAACTGGCGGCTGGACTATTCCGGCAGCATTTGCCGAACTATATATAGAGGAGCCTCTCATGTTGAAATTGTTTTATCCACGTTATTATGTGGATTCGTTACTCGATATACCGTTGGATAAGTTAAAAACTCAGAATATTGCTGCTTTCATCCTGGATCTGGACAATACTATAACTGAGTGGAACAGCAACGAATTGCGCACCGAGGTGGAGGAATGGTTCAGACGCATCAAAACCGAAGGTTTCAAGGCCTGCATCCTTTCCAACAACGGTGAGCAACGGATCAGGATAGTGGCGGAGCGCTTAGGTATTCCTTTCATACACCGGGCGGCTAAACCGCGGCGTGGATCTTTCCGTCGCGCCGTTGAAGTACTGGGTGTTGGTCCTGAAAGGACGGCGGTGGTGGGCGACCAGATTTTTACTGACATTCTGGGCGGCAACCGTACCGGTCTGTTTACCATCCTGGTAAAGCCCTTGGCTAGGAGGGAGTTTATCGGTACCAAATTCAACCGCGCCCTGGAATTATTCGTTTTGCGACTGCTGTTTAGAAAGGTACCCGGTCAGGGGAGTGAAGAATAAAATGGGGATCGATAACCTAACCAATAAAATGGGACTTATCGGCAACCCTCTGGGTCATAGTTTGTCGCCGCTGATGCACAACAGCGCCTTAAAAAGGATGGGCTATAACGGTATTTATCTGCCCATGGAAGTGATCTCGGCCCGATTAGGGGAAGCAATATTGGGACTGCGGGCTTTGAATTTCGTCGGAGTCAATGTAACCATCCCCTACAAACAGGCGGTAATACCATATCTGGACGAACTATCGCCAGAGGCCCAGGCCTGTCAGGCAGTAAACCTCATACAGAATCTAGACGATCGCCTGATCGGTCATAATACCGATGGACCGGGTTTTATGGCCAGCCTGGCAGAAGAGGGGATCACCCGTCTCACCAGAGTCCTGATCATCGGCGCGGGGGGAGCCGCCCGATCGGTGGTATACGAACTGGCCCGAGCCGGTTCAACCCGGATAGATATTCTGGATCTGCT
The DNA here is from genome assembly GCA_964494735.1 of uncultured Syntrophomonas sp. Lineage (GTDB taxonomy): Bacteria > Bacillota > Syntrophomonadia > Syntrophomonadales > Syntrophomonadaceae > PHAA01. The sequence continues at coordinate 9,502 of CAZBSD010000004.1, read as the reverse complement.
CCAGGAAAGGGCTGCAGCCCTGGCCCGATTTGTCAACCAGACAGGATCAGCCCAGGCTTTCGGTCACATCATGGGCGAGTCGGTTTGGGCTGAACTAAGTCCCGCTGCCGACCTGGTAGTCAACTGCAGTCCGGTGGGGATGTTTCCTGACGTTGCCGATAGCCCGGTAAACTCTTTGGACATGCTGAAGCCTGAGGCAGTTGTATATGACCTGATATACAATCCGCCTACCACCAGATTCTTATCTATGGCCAAGGCTATGACTCTGAAGACCATAAATGGGGTATCGATGCTGGTACATCAAGGCGCTTTAACGCTAAAGATCCTGACTGGTGCCGAACCACCGCTAGCCTATATGAAAGAAGTGATAAATCATAGTATTGCGAAGGAATGATGGCTTTACCCTGTTGGAGACAGTAGTGGTGATGGCCATAATGGTATTATCACTTGCCATGGCTTTCCCCATGATGGACAAGCCGCTGGCTGATGCCAGACTACATACAGACGCCCGCCAGATGGCCGGCGTACTAAGAGCTGCCCGCCAGCAGGCTATTACCGGAGGTGAGTCGGCCACAGTGATCTTCTATCCGGCCAGTTCAAAATACAAGATGCTCGGTAAGGCGGCCACCAATCTGCAGACGGGGGTAGAATTCGTCGGGGCCACAACCTTCACAACCAAGTCGGGCTCATTGCCCTCCTGCGTTTTTACACCGACGGGAGCACCGGCTTCAGGCGGGACAGTAACACTGACCAACAGTTATCAAAGAATATACATAATTGTCAATCCTGTGGCCGGGCGGGCCCGACTGTCGCAGACACCCCCGGAGGGATGGTAGGATAGGAGGGAGTTTATGTATTTTCAACTGTTGTTCATATTTTTGGCCCGTATCATAGATGTATCGATGGCTACCATACGAACGATACTCATCATCCGGGGTGATAAATGGACCGCAGCTATCATCGGATTCTTTGAGATCATGGTCTATACCGTGGCGTTGGGTATGGTGGTAGGCGCATTGAGTGATCCGGTTAAACTGGTCGTCTTTTGCCTCGGTTTTTCGGTGGGGGTGGTCGTGGGCAGTCTCATTGAAGAACGCCTTGCCTTGGGATACCGGGGAGTACAGGTGATAATCGACCGTGAGCACAGTTATGTTGTCGAAGAATTACGAGGAGAAGGTTTTCCGGTCACTACTTGGGAGGCGCAAGGAAAATTAGGACCTAAGCTGGTTTTAAATATGGTTTTGAAACGCCAGATGGCCAGGCGGGTCACCGCCTACATCACCGAGCGCGAACCGGAAGCGTTTGTGGTATTCATGGAACCCAAGCATTTTCGGGGTGGTTACCTTATTAAAAAATAGGAGGTATTATGCTCAAGTATACAACTGCCGGTGAATCCCACGGTCAGGCACTTGTCACCATCATAGAGGGGATGCCATCCGGTTTGCCGATAAAAGCAGAGGCCATAAACCACCAATTACGACTTCGCCAAATGGGCTATGGCCGCGGCGGGCGTATGGCTATAGAAGCGGATGAAGTGGAGATATTGGCTGGAATCCGGGCTGGACGCACAACTGGCAGTCCTATATCCTTTCTGATCCGAAACCGAGACTGGAAAAACTGGCAGGAGATCATGGCGATCGAAAATACCTCCGCCGGCGGCGGAGAACGAACGGTGCGAAGGCCCCGCCCCGGGCATGCCGATCTCAGTGGGGCGATGAAATACGACCTCCATGATATGCGCGATGTGCTGGAAAGGGCCAGTGCCCGGGAGACGGCTTCACGTGTAGCTGCCGGGGCAATATTCAGGCAATTGTTGGAGCACTTCCAAATGGAGGTCTTCAGCCAGGTGGTATCCATCGGCAAGGTGGTCTCTCTGCCTCAAATAGTGGGGCTGAACAATCTGGAGGATCATAGAGGCAAGGTCTCAATCTCACCGGTTCGTTGCGCGGATGAGGCCAAAGGGGTCGAAATGATACAGGCCATAGACGAAGCCCGCCAAGCGGGTGAGTCTCTTGGCGGTTGTTTTGAGGTCGGGATACTGGGAGCGCCTCCTGGAATGGGGACCTTCACTTGCTGGGAAGAGCGCCTGGACGCCCGCCTCAGCGCCCTGCTGATGTCGATACCGGCCATAAAAGCGGTTGAGCTGGGAGATGGAATTAGGAATTCGCTTAGCCCTGGGTCGCTGGTCCACGATGAGATACGTTTCGCTTCTGACCGGGGGATATTCCGTCAAACCAATCGGGCGGGCGGAATCGAAGGGGGAATGAGCAACGGTGAATCGATATGGGCGCGTGTCTATATGAAACCGATCCCTACCTTATATAAACCTTTAATCAGCGTTAACACGGTGGCTTGGGCGGAAGAGAAGGCTGACATAGAAAGATCCGATATATGCGCAGTCCCAGCTGCCAGCGTGGTTGGTGAGGCCATGTTTGCCTACGGGATAGCTCGCGCTTTCTTGGAAAAGGTGGGGGGAGACTTCATCGGCCAGGTTGAATCGAATTATGCAGCGTACAATGAATATCTATGGAAGGTTTGGAAATGGCGAAGAATATAATTTTGATAGGCTTCATGGGTACCGGTAAGACCACAGTCGGCACGCGCCTGGCGGAAAAATTGAACCGGCCCTTTGTTGATATGGACCGGGAGATTGAGTCCCTGATCGGGATGTCGGTCACCGATATATTCCGGCAGTACGGAGAAGTGCGGTTCCGTTCTGAGGAGGGCTTGATGGCCAAAAAGCTTGGCAGCAGCCAGAATCTGGTCATAGCCACCGGGGGAGGAACGGTGGTGAGCAGCGATAATGTTGCGGCCCTCAAAGAAAATGGCATCCTGATCTGCCTGGACGCTCCACCCAGGGAAATACATGCCCGGGTCAGCCGTAAAAAGGGCAGTCGGCCCTTGCTGAAAAAGGGCGTCAGTATAGCAGACATCGAAGATATGCTGCAATCACGAGAATCGTACTACGCCAGTGCGAACATAAGGGTATCCACCAGCGGCAAAAGCTTAAACGAGATCGTTGAAGAGGTATTATCCATATTGCAGGCGAAGGGTGAGCTGACTTTTCAGGCCAAAGGGGCGGGACCAGCGTCAGAGGGGGAAATGGAATGAAGATAGCCATGGCCCAATTGAATACGATTGTCGGCGATATCAAAGGCAATTTGCAGAGGCTCAAAGACGTTTGGTTGGAATGCCACCAACAGCAGGTTGATCTGGTCGTTTTTTCGGAGTTATTCTTAGTCGGCTATCCTCCCCGGGATCTACTGGAAAGGCCAGTCTTTCTTCAACACGTAGACCTGGCTATCAAAGAGCTGGTTGATCTTTCTGCAATACTGCCTGGGTGTGCGGTGTTGTTCGGTGCACCCCAGCCTACCGGTAAGAGGACTGGTCGCGGCCTATTCAACTCAGCCTTGCTGATTGCCGATGGGGAAGTTCTCCTCAGCCAACCCAAATGCTTGTTACCCTCTTATGATGTCTTTGATGAAACCAGGTATTTTGATGGTTATAAGAAAGTCAAACCGGTTATTTACAAAGGGTTACGGTTGGGAATCACTGTCTGCGAAGATGCCTGGAATGAAAGTGAGCTTTGGAAGGGGGCCGTTCGTTACGACTTCGACCCCATTACCGAACTGGCTCGGCAAGGGATAGATATCCTCATCAATATTTCGGCATCACCTTACTTCCTGAACAAGCAGAAGATGAGATGCCGATTGATGAGCAAGCATGCGCGTAACAACGGTGTACCAGTTCTTTATCTAAATCAGGTTGGCGGCAACGATGAACTCATTTTCGATGGCCAGAGCATGCTGGTCGATGCTGATGGAGAGGTCTTGGAAGAGATGCCCGCCTTTGTAGAGGAGCTCCGGATTGTCGAGTTGGGTCAGGAGGCAGTGGCGGCTGTGTGCCGCACCTCAGATACCATGGCGGATTTGTATGGGGCCTTAGTGTTGGGGCTTAAGGACTACTTCCACAAAAGCGGCTTCAACCAAGCTATAATCGGTTTGTCCGGCGGAATCGACTCGGCCGTCACTGCCTGCCTGGCCGTCGAAGCTTTGGGTAAGGAAAACGTTCTGGGTGTGTGCCTGCCGTCCCAATATTCATCCAAAGGCAGTGTGGACGACTCTTTGCAACTTGCTCTGAACTTGGGTATCGAATGTAAAACCATACCCATTGCTCACATATTTGATACCTATCTGGAATCACTCCAAGAGCATTTCGCTGGATACCAGCCCGATATAACCGAAGAAAACATCCAAGCCCGGATCCGGGGCAACATCCTGATGGCTCTATCTAATAAATATGGGGCCATGGTAATCAATACCGGCAACAAGAGTGAAATAGCCGTGGGCTACTGCACTCTCTATGGGGATATGTGCGGTGGTCTCAGCGTTCTGGCCGATGTTCCCAAGACGGTGGTGTATGAGTTGACCGCCTACATCAACCAGGAGCGGAATATCATCCCGGAAGCCATCGTGTCCAAAGCGCCTTCGGCGGAGTTGCGCCCCGATCAGAAAGATCAAGATACACTGCCGCCTTATCCAGTCTTGGATGCTATACTGAATTTGTACATCGAAGAAAACTATTCGACCGCTCAGATAATCGAGTGCGGCTTTGAGCCTGAAACAGTGCGTTGGGTGTTGAATACGGTGAACCGCAATGAATATAAGCGCAAACAAGCTGCTCCCGGGCTTAAGGCGAGTACCCGGGCGTTCGGGGCAGCACGGCGCATGCCGCTTGCGGCCCGATACGAACTCTAAAAATGTAGCCCTTACAATTATATTTTGAACTGAGACGACAGGGACCTTCTCTTGCCAGGAGGCCCCTGTTTTTTGTTATGGAAATTATCTGGAAAATTTTCGCCCAGAAAGCAGGAAAATATTGTAAGAGAATAGAAATATATACACTGCTGTCAAAATGAAAAGAAGATTGACATTGTTGCAGGAAATTTTGGTTCTCTGAAGGTGGTAACGATGATCGGTGATATTGACAAAAATATGCATATTCGGATTGATTCCCCCTTCCCCATCGGCCTGAGCGCCGAGACGGAGAAACAATCGTTCAATGTTATAAACATGGACATTCAAAGAGAGACACTGGAGCTCCTGCCAGCCCAGATGATACGGTCCCAAAAACTGCTGCCGTTGTCGCGAACCAAACGCTCCATTACATTAGCCATGGCTGATCCTTCCAATCATCAACAAATAGAAGGTGTTCGCCTTATCACCGGTCTGGAAGTGATTCCGATTCTGGTTTCGGCAGCGGAAATTGAGACCGCCATACGGAATCTGTTTGCTTATCGTTTGGATCCGGCTATGGAAAAGGCAGTAACTGAGATGGAGGAATCTCTCAATAAGGAATTATCCGAAGAAAAAGACCTGCGTCCCAAAGCCATCCAGGATGATGCTCCGATAATACGAATGGTCTATCTTCTATTGAAACAAGCCGTCGCAGCCGGCAGCAGCGATGTGCATGTGGAGCCCCAGGCAGATGTGATCAGAGTTCGTTTCAGGGTGGATGGAGAACTGTATCCGGTGTTGACCCTGCCGAAGGCTGTAATGCCGGCACTGGTTTCTCGTCTGAAGATCATGGCGGGGCTGGATATCGCCGAAAGGAGAATACCTCAGGACGGACGATTTCAGTTGAACATGGATTCCAAGGAGGTAGACTTCCGAATCTCCACACTCCCCACTTCACAGGGAGAGAAAGCGGCTATACGGGTGTTGGATAAGGCTAACATGATAACCGGCCTCGATGGTCTTGGCCTCAGCGAAGCGAATGTGAAAAAATTACGTTCTTTATGGCAGCGCCCCAGTGGATTAGTCCTGGTGACCGGGTCCACCGGTTCAGGAAAAACTACCACCCTGTATGCCTTGCTGCAGGTGATCGATTCCAGCACCCGTAACATAATCACCCTTGAAGACCCGGTGGAGTATTCGCTGCCGGGTATCAGCCAGGTACAGATCAACCCTAAAGCCGGTATGGACTTCACAACCGGTTTGGGATCGATCTTGCGCCAGGATCCCGACATCATAATGGTGGGTGAGATCCGGGACCAGTCAACCGCTCGCTTGGCAGTCAGGGCGGCCCTGACCGGCCATCTGGTATTATCCACCCTTCATACCAACAGTGCCGCGGAAGCCATAGCCCGTTTGGTTGACATGGGGATCGAACCCTTTCTGCTGGCCAGCGCACTAAACGGCGTGGTGGCGCAAAGACTTTTGCGCCGGCTGTGTCAGAACTGCCGCCAACCGTTGATGCTGGAAGCGCACCGGGCAACCGCCATTGGTATTCCGGAGGCTGGCGGCACAACCTTTTATACTGCGCCAGGATGCAATATGTGTCGCCAGATGGGTTATAGAGGGCGAATAGCGGTGCAGGAGGTAATGTTGGCCGGTCCGGCCCTGCGTCAAGCTGTCTATGCAGGGGTCAATGCGGATCAATGCCAGGCGGCGGCGCTGTTGGATGGGATGATAACAGTGAGGGAGGATGCTTTGGCCAAAGCGCGGCAGGGACAGACTTCATTAGAAGAGGTAATTAAGGCGGTATTGGGGGATCCATAAGGGATGAACGATAAAAAGATTATGGAATTCATTGCCGAGGGAGCCCGCATGGGAGCTTCCGACATACATATGATGGTTGGTTTGCCGCCCACCTATCGTCTTCAGGGCAATTTGGTGACCCTCCCGGATGACGCTGTGATCGACGAGCAAGATATAAAAATGTTGATTCGAAAGATAATGGTGGCTAAGGAAGTTGTGCCGAAACCGGATCAAGGCGGTCAGGCTGACTTTACCATATCATTGCCGGATAAGAGCCGGGCCCGACTGAACATCTATACCGGGTGCGGGATTTGGGCCGCGGCGATACGGATATTGCCCAGTAAGATACCGGATCTGGATGAGTTGGGATTGCCTCCGGTGGTCCGAAAAATGATATCCCGGGAAAGCGGATTGCTCCTAGTGAGCGGAACCAGTGGCAGTGGCAAAACGACATCATTGGCCTCGCTCTTGAATTATATCAACCAAAACCGGCGCTGCCACATCATCACCCTGGAAGATCCGGTGGAATACCTGCACCAAAATATAAAGGCCGTAATCAACCAGCGTGAGATCGGCCTCGATAGTCCTTCATTCGCCCACGGTCTGCGATCAGCCCTGCGCCAGGATCCTGACATCATCCTGGTAGGTGAGATGAGGGATGTGGAGGATATATCTATAGTTCTTTCCGCAGCGGAAACTGGGCATCTGGTATTGGCTTCGGTACACTCTGGAAGTGCGGTGCAGACCGTGGAACGCATAATAGATGTTTTCCCTCCCCACCAGCAGCAGCAAGTCCGAACGCAGGTCGCCCATGCCCTGATCGGGATCGTCTATCAGAAGCTATTTCCGAACAGCGCTGGTGATGGCCGGGTGTTGGCGGCCGAGGTACTGGTTATGAATCAGGCGGTCCGCAATTTGGTGCGTACCAATAAGATACACATGATACACTCGTGCCTTCAGACCGGCACGGCGCAGGGGATGATAAGCATGAAGACAGCGGTGCAGCGACTCTTGGAACAAAACAAGATATCCGACCACACAGCGGGACAGGTAGCAGAACAATGGGGCGGATATGGATAGGGGGGGACAAGAGTCTTGAAATACCACTACCGGGTGCGGGATGCACGGGGCGTTGCACTGAAAGGAATCTTGGAAGCTGATCATAAAAACGCGGTCATTATGGGATTATTGGAGCAAGGATTTGCGATAGTGCACCTGCGCGAACATGATACTGACATTCCTGCCCATCGCCAGTTACATTTATCCGCTCGAGTTGACAGGGGGGCCCTGGCAGCATTTACGCGGCAACTGTCAGTCATGCTGGCGGCGGGGATGCCGATCATGGATTGCCTGCAAACCGTGCAGTTGCAGAACGGCGACCCAGCTTTACGCAGGATCTTTGACAAAGTCATTGCCGAGGTTCGAGCCGGCTCGGGATTGGGGCAGGCATTAAGCGCCTACCCGCAAACGTTCTCCCCGGTCTATATAAACATGATCAAAGCAGGAGAAGCCAGCGGTGCCCTTGATACTATGTTGTTGCGCTTAAGCGACCATCTCCAAAAAGGAGAAGAGAGCCGCCGCAAATTGAAATCTGCCTCTGCTTACCCGGTATTTACTGCATTATTGGCAGTATTCATAATGGGGCTTCTGGTGGTGCTGGTAATACCTAGATTTGCAGGCATATTGGAATCTTCGGGGGTCAGTCTGCCCTGGTCCACCAGGTTTTTACTGTACGCCAGTGAAGAACTGGTAACCGCGGTACCATTTCTGATCGGCCTGATTGCAGGCTCCATATGTTTGATAAAACGGGCAGCCCGCACCAGCAAAGGCGGGGTACTTTTGGATACCCTAAAACTGAGACTGCCCCTAATCGGCGCCCTGGAAAGGAAACGCATCATGGCCGCGTTCACCGGAACCTTGGGAATACTGCTGAAAGCAGGAATACCAATCTTACCAGCCCTGGAAGTGGTGGGCGAGACCATAACCAATTGGAAGTACCGTGAAGTCATCAGCGCGGTCCGCCGCAGCATCAGTGCCGGCGCAACAGTGGCTGAGCCTTTGGCACGCAGCGGGGTTTTTCCACCAATGTTAACCGACATGATAGCCGTCGGAGAAGCGACTGGTACTCTAGACATCGTTTTGGGCCAATTATCGGATTTTTGTGATACCGAACTAAATGACAGCGTGGAAAACATGACCAAGTTGATCGAACCACTGCTGATATTGGTGGTGGCAGGTATCGTCGGGGCAGTAGTCGTGGCCATGCTTCTGCCCATGCTGGATATGGTAAGCACAGTCAGTATGTAACCAACGCGGTAAGAAAATGCAAGGAGGTGATGCCTATGCTTTATGGCAACAGTATACAGTTGTAGTGGGAATAGGAGGTGCAGCATTTGTTGAGAAGAGAAACTGATCAGGAAAAACAAGCACAGAAGGGTTTTACTCTGGTAGAGCTGGTCATTGTCATGGCCGTCCTGGTGGTATTGGCAGCCATTGCCATACCAAGGTATAATGGGGTATTGAATGAATCCAAAGTGAAATCTGATGCCATTACGGCGGCTGGGATTGTGAACGCCGCCCGGATTCAAGAGACCAGCAGCGGTGATGTAGTTCAGGCATTCGGGAATATCAGCGAAGATTATTTTGAACCAGGCAAAACGCCTACATCGGGAGGGGACTTCGCACTAACTGGTGGAGGTAACACGCCCTATGTTGTTACCTGGACTCCGGAGGTAGGCAATTATCAGGCTTCCCAGACTGTTACTGAAGGGTCTGTCTTCACATTGACTCCAGGAGTAGCAACGCCTTAAATGGAATTATGAATTTGCGTTGATAAGAGGTGGGTATGCTCATTAAGATACTGATATTGATCGCATCACTACTGATAGGGTCCTTCCTGAATGTGGTAATACATAGACTACCCCGGAAGGAATCGGTGTTGTGGCCGGGCAGCCATTGTCCCC
>CAZBSD010000003.1:72024-130283 GCA_964494735.1 uncultured Syntrophomonas sp. | reverse complement strand
TAACCGGGATTGCCGCCGGAGATTACACGGTGGTCATAAGCAAAGCCGGCTACCTGACCAGAAGTTTTGCCCTGACCATCAACAGTGACCTGACCCTGTCCACGACATCCAACCAGTATCTTAACCGGATCTATCTCTTAGCCGGGGACATAGTAAGCGACGAATACAATGTCATCGCCGCCGCCGACGTGAACTATATCCTCTCCAAATTCAACAGCAACAGCACCCAGGTAGGCTTTGATCCCCAGGTGGATATAGTCAAAGATCAGTACAATGTCATCTCAGCTGCGGATGTCAACCTGATGTTGTCCAATTTCAACAAGAATTCGACCCAGTATCCGGCCGATATTGTTTACTAGGCAGGTATAAACTTATGGGATGCGCTGCGGCTGCATCAATGCCGAATAGGAATCAAGAACCTACGGAATAACAATGGGGGTTTAACGTGCAGAAAAACCGTCTTATTGTCACTCTATTTCTAGTCATTTTGAGCGGTTTTATCACCCTGGGATTAGATAAAGTCGCTTACGCTGTTCCTTCGGTGGATAATCCATTTCTATGGATGGATAATGCTCGTGATGAAAGCAACAAGGTGGCCAAAGAAAAGCTCAGCAAGCGGATTTACTCGAGAGACACCCTGGCTATCAATGAGAGGAAGATAAAAGAAAAGGATATACTCGCCACTCCAGGCAAGCGGTATATTGTTAAATTCAAAGAAGATGTGGCGATGCAGCAAATATTCGACATGGTGAATTCTTGCCATTATAAACTTCTGGGTAACAGCGGGCAGCGTACCTTCATGATAAAGATAAAGGATATGGCCGAATTTGAAAAACGAGGATCAGGTTTGATTGAATTTATCGAGGAAGATCACACGGTAAAGCTGCAGGCAATTCCTTCGGACCCCTACTACGGGGATCAATGGGCTTTGCCAGTGATAAATATGCCCCAAGCCTGGGATATTACTCAAGGCTCAAATTCGATCTTTGTAGCAGTAATAGACTCTGGGCTTTCCATATATCATCCTGACCTAATAGGGGCTGACATTAGGCAAGGATGGGACTATATCCTGGATACCATTTGTGAGTGGGATGCCACTGGACATGGTACCAACGTAACCGGAATCATTGCGGCTCAAACCAACAATGCGCAAGGCATAGCTGGAGTAAATTGGAATGTAGCAATTGTCCCTCTATCAGTCGTTTACTATGATGGGACAATATACACATCAGATGTAATTACCGCTGTTTATGATGCTGCCGACATGGGATGTGATGTAATAAACCTGAGTATGGGCGGACCAGACTATTCCATAGCAGATTATAATGCGTTTCAGTATGCAGTCTCCAAGGGGTGCATAGTTGTTGCGTCCGCCGGCAACGACGGTACAGCAACCTATAACTACCCGGCCTCCTATGACGGTGTGATTAGCGTGGGATCTATTGACAGCAACCTTTCGCGTTCGTCTTTCAGCCAGTTTAATAACAAATTGGATGTCACCGCACCCGGTAGTTCCATCTATACGACCGCAGATTCATATTACGATGGCAGTGACTACATTTTTGCATATGGCACCTCGTTCTCTGCGCCCCATGTTGCAGGAGTTGCTGCTCTGGCGGCGGCCTGTGACCCATTCTTGACTCCGACTGCGTTTGAAAACTTGTTAAGATCAACTAGTACCGACCTGGGTTTCGCCGGCTATGATAATTATTATGGATACGGCTTGATAAATGCCGGGAAATTGTTGGCCCCTGATCTTATCGTAGCGAACTGCAACGGACCCACCAGCGGGGGGCCCGGAGGAACGATCAGCATGTTTGACTCGGTCCGGAATCAGGGCATCAGCGCCATCTCCAACCCATTTGAAGTCAAATACTACCTATCTAGCGACACTACTATCGACGCGACTGACACATACCTGGGGCAGCGAAGCGTGGCAGGAGGATTGTCCGCAGGAGCAGTAAACACCGCGGCCACCGACCTTGTCATACCGACTACAGTATTAGGAGGTATGTATTATCTAGGAGCAATCGCAGATGCGACCGGAGCAATAAGTGAATCAAACGAAACCAATAACTCTGGCTATGATCTAGGTCCTATCTTGATAACAGCCAGCGCCGACGCAACACTAAAAAGCCTGGTGCCAAGCTGGGGTAGGTTGAGTCCGGCATTTGCATCAGGTACCTTAGTCTATGCACTCGCCTTGGACAATAGTGTTACCGGCGTTACCTTGACCCCCACTGCCAACGAGAGCCATGCCAGCATAAGAATTGACGGAGTCAGTGTCACTAGTGGCAATGCTTCCTATGTTATAGGCCTTACTGCAGGGAGTACCAGAGACATATCAGTCGTGGTGACTGCCCAAGACGGAATCAGCAATCTGACCTATACCGTCTCGGCAATTAGGGATCTGCCACAACAAGCTGCCCCTGTCTTTAACCCTCCAGCAGGCGCGGTTGCCCTTGGAACAGGTGTTACCATTACCTCGCTTGGCGCCGACAGCATTTACTACACCACGGATGGAACTGACCCAGGTACCGGCATAGGCGGATCGACCCTATTATATACGGGACCAATAACCATTAATGAGGCGACCACTCTAAAAGCCATCGCCACCAAAGCAGGAACTGTTGACAGTGAAAGCGGCAGCGCATCATATACTATTGTCGACTTCACCCTCAGCGGGCAGGTCCTGGTGGAAGGGGATGACCTGACCGAAGGCCAATCCCATTACTCGGGCGGAGTGACAATTGAGTTGAAACAGGGTGAAGAAATCAGATATACCACTACCTCCTCAGAGGCTGAAGACCTAACCAGCAACGGCACCTTCAGCTTAACCGGGATTACAGCCGGAGATTATACGGCGGTGATCAGCAAAGCCGGCTACCTGACCAGGAGCTTTACCTTGACCATCAACAGTGACCTGACCTTATCGAGCACATCCAGCCAGTATGATAACCGGATCTATCTTTGGGCTGGGGATATTGTCAGCGATGAATACGATGTCATTGCCGCCAGCGATGTGAACTATATCCTTTCGAAATTCAATAGCAACAGTACCCAGGTTGGCTTTGACCCCCAGGTGGATATAGTCAAAGATCAATACAATGTCATATCGGCGGCGGACATCAACCTGATATTAGCCAACTTCAACAAGAATTCGACCCAGTATCCGGAGGACATAATTTACTAGAAAATAGTAAACTACGGAAAATTCAGAATGGGCGCCCCTTGTGATCTATGTAGAGGGGTGCCTTTTGATTTTTACGATATCTCGGTACGTGGACAGATTAAGGGCGGCTATGGGCGTATCTTGTTAGCATTATTACTAAAAGCATTTTTGCATGAGTATGAATTACCCACTAAACGAAGGCTGAAAAAGATGTTGGAGAATTAAGTGCCCTTGGGAGGATATTAGCGACCATCATCTTCGTAACGAAGGACGGCCCAATAGGAGCTGTCCTTTTCGCAGAAGTGTTTTCCATTCTCCCGTTTCTATTCTCACCGAGTGATTTAATACCCCTTGCTCAGCAGAATCCTTGTAAACTCGGTCAAATCTACCAGGTTATGAACGATGATATTTTTCAAAATATCAAGGTCCAGCTTCTGATACTCGTGGACAGCCACGTTTCGAAAGCCTACCATTGCCTTCAGTTTTCCAGCCAGTTCAGCTTCGATAGCACCGTGTTCGGCCAGCAGATCAAAGGCCTCCCGACTGCTGTTGGGGACACCCCAGCCATTCTCGGCCACCCAGTGCATCGCCAATCCGATGGCGGCTTCACAAGCCCCCTGAATATTGAGGACAATTGAATCCTGGAGGGTCAAGTCGCCAAGGTTGGTCGGATCGCCTCCGTACACCTCTTCTATGCGGTGTATGCAGCGCTCGATGATCTGCGCTTTGTTGAGGCTGATATCATCAACCAAATACGCTCCCCCTTTGCTTGATCTTAGTGAGGATTGGGCTTCGTTCTTCATTTAAGCGAGCATATTCCTTCAACACCTGAACGAAAAACTCTTGCCGCCGTAACGGTTCCCTGTCAAGAATAACCTTGCCTTTGGATACGACCTGGCATTGCAAGACCGTGGATGCGTGCTGTAGATTTACTAGGTGTATGTCCCGGCCTAGTTTGCCAGCCATAACTTGCGCCAGCATAAATAGATCATATGGTCGTGCTCCCCTGGTGCTCAGGAAAGCCAGGTCGATATCGCTATCAGTGCGCAAGCGACCTGCGGCAGCTGAACCGAACAATATTATCAGGAAGGGATCCAGTCTGCTGGCCAGGCATTCGTTTATATATTGAATCTGCTCCTGATTTAGGTCCATGCTTGTTCCTTTCCACACGTCACGGGTGTACGCGAAGTGACTACATCGGCCCCAGATATTACCTTTTGATTATAGCATACTGTCTGGGAGCACTTCCATAAAGCCTATTCAGGCATCCTACATTCCCCTGCCTGCTTGAATGACGCCTGCTAAAAACTCGATTGGAGGGGATACTATGCCAAAGCTTTTAATAATGGAGGTTTTTCATAAATGGCTGAACAACCCAAGATCAAGTCTGATGTCAATGAAGATCGGGACGTGGTCGAGTATACGGTGGACGTCGAAGAGATACTCGAATTGCTGAATAAGCATGGCGGGCCATCGACGCATAATTCCAAATAGGGGCAAGGAAAAATACAAGGTCCTACCGCAGAGTAGAACAGTCCACCTTTACTGGACTGGGAAGAGCAGTTGTAGAGGCTGTAGGATGAATTCCTGGGACCAGCCGAATGTGCTCGCCGATAACTATTTGAGCAACCAGATAAAATTGACACCGTCACAGAAGTTTAAGAAAATTCTAACTTTCACAATTATTGACACTTGGTTTGGCACTGCATATACTACTTGTAAGCTCCAAGGAATACCTAAGACAAAAATCCTTACAGAGCCAGACAACAGAAACAAAAATCTTGCAACCGATCAAGATACCAAGGTAAAGAAATTTACTATATCAAGGAAAAGTAAGAGAAATTAGTTTACAACAGAATAACGATACCGAAACTAATTATTTACTCCAAAATTCTGAAAAGAAGGAATAAAGTAAATAAGAAAGAGAAGTAAAGTTAAACTGAAAATAAACTAAAAGTAAAAGAAAATCCTTAAAGACGAAGGTATCAAGAAAAGTCAAAAGATAAGAAACGAAGTAGGAAGGCAAAGAAGGAAAGTAAGTCGATAAAGGTTCGTTGGAGCTTACCCTTTTCCCCCAGGCTATCTCGGAAATGAATAGCATCGTTACTGCGCAAAGCCCGCTCGATCGACGTATTCATATACGCCTCAGTCGCGGGCTTCACTTGTGCCGCGCCATTCCCTCCCGAGCCGTCGCCTGCCTGGGTCCAGGTTCAGTATCGGATTCCGGGTTCAATCGACGTACTATCAGTACGCCTCAATCACCGGCTTCTAATATGCCTTGATCTCCACCACCGAGCCGTAGCCTGCCCAAAGTGATTAACCGCAGGCATCGTTACTGCATGGCTTCGCTCTTCCCTTCCGATCCGGTATAGAACCAGATACGCCCCAAGGGCGGTGCCATAAGGTGACGTCCTTTTTGATGCTATTATCAAGGGGAAATGGTATCATGACGGAATATAGGTACGAAGGATTTATTGAAGAGCCGGCCTTATCTATTTTTTAGGGGACTTGCAACATGTCCAAACAGACCCTTTTCCTGGTCAGTGCCGCCTATTTCCTGGTCAATGGGGCGGTACAGAGTTCAGCCATTTTCATACCGCTGCTGGGTGCGTCCCTGGGCGGCAGTTCCCTGCACATCGGCTTATTGGGGGCCTCGTATGGGGCTGCATTCTTGTTGGCATCTCTCTATTCAGGGCAGAAATCGGATCAACGAGGCAAACTCCACTTCATCCGCCTCGGTCTGTTGATGTGCACAATTGCCTTTGCTGCCCAACTCCTGGCCGTCAACCTGATCGCTTTGGCGGCGGCGCGGGCCTTCGTCGGCCTCTCCCTGGGTGTAACGGCAGCGGCGGTGGTTGCTTATGCCTTCGAGTCGGGCCTGGACATGGGCAAATTCAGCTCCTTCAGTTCGCTGGGCTGGATCGGTGGATCGGCTACCGCCACCTTGATCACCGATATCCACACGCTATTCCTGGCCAGTTCCATATTCTGCGCGGTGGCCTTCGCCATGTCCATATTTTTGCCCCGGCCCGCGACCGAGGTATCCATTCCGGAGGGGCGCAAGCCCAACCTGGTCGAGGTGCTAAAGAATGGGCGCACCGTCTATTTATCGGTCTTCCTGCGTCACCTGGGGGCGACTTCGGTGTTCATAATCCTGCCCCTGTATCTGGCCTCACTGGGGGTGGGCAATTCCTGGATCGCCGCCTTGTGGATGATAAACTTCGTGGTGCAGTTCTTCGTGATGCGGGTGTTGGATAGATTTGACCCGGCCAAGGTCTTCGCGGTCGGCCAGGTGCTTTCCATCATGGTATTCCTGGGTTATGGTTTGGCGCACAGCCTGCAGCCGTTGTTATTTATCCAGGTGGTGCTGGGAGCAGCCTGGGCCTGTCTATATGTGGGCGCTCTGCTGCTGGTGCTAAGGATAGGCCGGGAGCCCGGTGCCGCCAGCGGCCTTTTCCAAGCAACCCTAAATCTGTGCAATGCCATCGGGCCGTTGTTGGGCGGGATTATTGCCCAGTACTACGGCTACCGGGGGGTGATGTTCTTCGCCGCCGCCATTGGGGTAGGGGGGATGATAGTGGCGGTCCCCAAACGGCATATCGAAACTGGCCCCGCACAGGATAATTTAGATATAAAACGGGCGGATAGCTGATCGCACTCCTCATCATTCTTGGTCGACCTCATATCGCCAAAACATGAACGCAGGGCATCCCAGGCTTACACCGGTCATGGCCGGCTCAATCAGCCAAAACCAGATGCAACTCATCGGCTGCATCGGCATGGCCAAAGAATCACAACTGTCTCATCCACATGCGTCAAGGGCACTCTCAAATCAGCAAAAGTCTGGAACACAATCGCCTCTCATCCTCCATCCCAGTGGCCACCTCTGAATGCAGCAAACGTACTGATTCCGTGGCTCTCTAGCGGATGAAGTTGGTAAACACCTTGCGCACTTTATCCGGCTGCTGGATAGTCGCTTTGCCGTTTTCTATCGATTTCATCAGGAAGGCCATGTTGCGGCCCAGTACCTGCATGGTCTGGCAGCCTTCTGCATCCTGGAGGGCCTCCCCTTCAAGGGCACCATGGATAATGTTCCAGTAATTCGACGAGGGCAGGAACATCTCGGCATACAGCAGGTAGCGATGGAGCTGATCCAGGGTGACTGTGGCGCCGGCTCTCCTTACAGCTACCACCGCGGTTCCAACCTTATGGCGAAACAAGCCTCCGTTGGCCCCGGCCACATAGAAGGCCCGATCCAGAAAGGCGGTCATGGTGGCACTGGCCGAAGCAAAATGGACCGGTGATCCCAGGATGATGCCGTCCGCACCAATCATCTTCTGGATCCAGTCATTGACCTTGTCCTTGCTCTGGGCGCAGCGCTGGTCCTTGCTCTTGTGGCACTTGAGGCAAGCAACGCAGCCGTTCACTTTCTTGGTGCCCACATTGACGATCTCGGTCTCGATACCTTCTTTTTCGAGCTCCGCCAGCACCAGCTTCAGGGCGTGATAGGCATTGCCTTCTTTGTGGGGACTGCCATTAAACGCGACTACCTTCATGTGTGATTACTCCTCCCAATATTTATCCCCAAATCCCATTCTGCCACCCTAAGTTCTTCCCGAACCCATACTCCCCAACAACTTTAGGATGTGGTTTGATGTAAAACGGGCTCAACCAAAATCCCCTCTGCAATGCTCAGCCGATCTGTAGTACTTGGCCCTCATTTTTCCCAGTAGACGGTGAGAGCAGCTAGATCCTGCCATCCTGTGCCCCAACTTGGCCCTCATTTTTCCCAGTAGACGGTGAGAGCAGAAGCGATGGGTGGTGATCTGACGGAAAAGCCCGGTGGTCAACGGTCGATTCTGACTATGGGCTGGTAGGGATTAGGTTTGCCTTCGATATGATCTCTCAGTATAGAAGCCCCGGCCATGGAATAGCACATCCCGTTACCCTCATAGCCCAGCAGGTAGAGCAAATTGGGACGGTTCGGGTCCGGCCCGATGAAGGGCAGGCCATCAGTGGTGCCGCAGAAAAGGCCGTCCCAGGCATAGGCGATCTTAATATCCAGGTGGGGAAACAATCCCTCCACCTGCGCGGCGATGTCGTGGGCGCGTGACAGGATGATATCAGGGGGCGGTTCAGAATCCACTATGTCTTCATCCATCCCCCCGGCTATGATCCGGCCATCCATGGTGGAACGCAGATACAGGTAGGGCCGCCTGGTTTCCCAGATCATGACCCGATCCTTCCAGAGTTCGCCTGGCAGGGGTTCGGAGCAGAAGGCATAGGTGCGGCGGGCGATGACCTTGTCCTGCACCTGCGCATACAGGCGGGAATAGCCGGTGGTCAGAATCAAATAATCAAATGTGATTTGATAGTCATCCCCGGTGGATATTTGGTTGGTTTGGATGTTGTCCAGGTCCAGTTCGGTGTCCTCGAAATAGCGCACCCCGTACGCCTGGTTGGCCCTGACCAGGGCCTGGATGAAGCGGTAGGGATTGACCTCGGCATCACGCCAGGTACGCAGGGCGGCGGGGCGGTCGATTCCGTATCGCTGCCACAGTTCACTGTGTCCAAGCAACTCCGCCGGAAAACCATGCTCGGCCAAACATTGGTATTCTCGCCGCAATGGTTCCTCATCCTCGGGAGAGGAAGCAAAGTAGATGGTATCCCGTGAATGATAGTCGGTTGGTCCCGGCAGGGTGTGGTTGAGGGCGGTGATATCATCGATGGCTTCCAGGCACATCCGGTAAAAACGGATAGCCGGCTCGACACCGAGGTCGACCATGAATTCACTCAGCATCTTGTCGCTGCGATACTGCAGGAGACCAGTGTTGGCCAGGCTGCTGCCCCAGCCCAGGCGCCCTTTCTCGGCCACCATGACATCCATCCCGGCTGATGATAATTTTTGGGCACACAGATTGCCGGTGATGCCGCCCCCGGCAATCAGCACCCCGGCGCGGGTGTTAGCCGTCAGCTTGGCAAAACGCACAGGATTGGCGACGGTTTGGTCCCAGTAAAGATTGCCCCCATATAGATTCATAGCTATCTCTCTTCTCCTATCCAACCAGCGCAATTCTGATTATTACCATTTTAATTCCCCCTTCGCAGCAAGGCAAACACAGTCTTCCCGATGATCACGAATCGGAAAAGATTATGAAAATTCTAACTTTCACAATCATTGACATCCGATTTGCAGGCGCATATACTATTTTTAAGCTCCAAGGAATACCTAAGATGGAATGCCGATCAAAGCCAGAAACAGAAACGGAAAGTCATTCGACCGGAAGGATACCAGGTGAAGAAATTTACTATATCCAAAGAAAAGTAAAAGAAATTGGTTTATAACAGAGAGACGAAAACTGAAATCGATATTTACGGACAGTCTGTAAAGAAAAGAAGTAAGCAGAGATGGAAGCAAAGTAGAGCTGATATGGACCAAGAGTAAGAGAAATTCCAGAAGATGAAGGTATTAGGAAAAGTCGAAGATAGGAAACGAAGTGACGGCCGAGATTAAGGAAGGAAATCGATAAAGGTTCGTTGGAGCTTTTCAATTATAGGGGTTTGCTGAGACATCGGCAAATCCCTTTTTGGATTCAGGCTAGGCTCGAAAGGAAAATATCTTTGTTACAGCGCAAAGCCCGCTCCCATAGACGTATCACATATACACCTCAGTCGCAGGCTCCACGTGCGCCTCGCTCTTTCCTTCCGGGCCGTCGCCGGCCTGGGGCTGGTGAAGCTATCCGGCTGGCAGCTTCAAGCCGGCTTGAGACCGTTCCTGACGTTCGCAAAAATCCTTCGCTCTCTCAGCTCGGCCTCCCCTCCACTATAGTTTCCTGTCATCTTTAGCAGCCGACCCTTGTATAGACTATAATATAACCAAGGTTCAATAAATTTGAGGGACGGTCGCCCCCCCGATGGCGATCGCCGTCAGACAGGAGGTTGGATTTATGAATAGTTTCATCCGGTCAGTCTCCGAGGTTTTAAAGGGGGCGGCCCAGGCCTTCCAGACCTTCCCGGCAGCGATCGGCTGCGCATTGGCTTTTGCCATCGTGACCATGATCAGGATCCAGATGGACTGGCCCCAGCAGGAGGCCTATAATTTTCTCTTCAATTGCCTGCATTGGGGTCTGGCGGTAGGGGCCCTGTTCAGCTTGGCGGCCATCACCTATGCCCAGAGCCGTTACGGAACCGCCCGCGCTTTCTTGTATGCCAACCTGGCGGGAGTGGCAGCGGCGGTCATCGCCTTCCTGCTCCTCTATCAATTCGGCGGTCTCGATCCCAGTCTGACCGGAGCCCGCTTTGTGATCTTATCCGCTATTGCCACCGGCCGGGTTACGGTGGCTTTACTGGTTTCATTGCTGGCCTTTATCTATTTTGCCGGCTATCCCCCTGAGAAATCGGACTTCGCCCGTTCCTTCTTCATGACCCATAAAGCCTTCTTTATCGCCCTGGTCTATGGTGGAGTGCTCATGGCCGGTACCTCTGGCGTAGTCAGCGCTATCCAGGCCTTGCTGTGGGAGGGGATGAGCGAGAAGGTCTTCATGTACCTGGCCACCCTGATCGGCTTCCTGGCCTTCACCATCTTCGCTGGCTATTTTCCAGATTTCCGCAGCGGCCGTGATGACGAACGGCGCGAGGTGGCCCAGTCCCAGCCCCGCTTCGTCGAGGTCTTGCTGGAGTATATCCTGGTCCCGGTGATGCTGGCCCTGACCGTGGTCCTGCTGCTCTGGGCCGGCCGCACCATCCTGGGCGGCATGAAAGCCCCATTTTTCCAGCTGTCCGGCATCGCTACCTCCTATACAGTGGGGGGCATCTGGCTCTACATGCTGGTGTCTCATAACCGGAGCAGCCTGGCTAATCTATACCGCCGCATATACCCCATCGCGGCTTTGATAATCCTGGTGTTTGAGGCCTGGGCTCTGGTGCTGCAATTGGAGAAATCGGGTCTCAAAGCGGCCGAATATTCATTCGCCATCATCTGGATAGTCGCCCTGGCAGCGGCATTGCTGCTGATGTTTATCAAAGACCGGGCCTATCCGGCCATAGTGGCCATGATTTGCACCGTAGCCATTATCACCGTTTTGCCGGTGGTGGGGGTACATGTCCTGCCCCTAAATGCGCAGGTAAACCGGCTGGAGAAAATGCTGGTAAGCCAGGGTATATTGCAGGGCGGCCAACTGGTTCCGGCTGCCACGCCGCCAGAGCAGTCGGTACGCGAGGGCATAACCGACGCAGTCAGCTATATAGCCAGCTCTCAGAATGAGGGCGGGCAACGCCACGTGCCAGCCTGGTTCGACAAGAATCTCAACCAGGGAGATGTGTTCAGGACCAAGCTCGGTTTCGAGATGACCTGGCCCCAAACTGAACCTATCAAAGGACCGCAGGGATACATGGGCACCAACCTTAACTTGCCCTCACAGGGTATTGATATCAGTGACTACCGCTGGGCAGTGCTGATGGGTCCTGCCGTTGATAAGGGCCGGGCTACGGCTGCGGTCCAGGGCAATCGGGGGACCTACCAGGTGGATTGGACCATGGAACCACCCCAAAGTATCCCCGCGGTGAAGGTAAGATTGGATGACCGCATCATCCTGGAGCAGGACCTCAACAGCTATATCGATCGCCTCATGGCCAAATACCCGCTGTCCGACACCCCTGGGCGCACCGGCACCGTCGAGGATATGACCCTTAAGCTGGAGACCCCTGAAGTGACGGTATTGCTGGTATTCAGCAGTATCGACATAAATGTGGATGTACGCAACGACATCCATAACTACTGGTTCAACCTGGATGCCATATATTTGAACGAGAAACCGTGAGGTGAGCAGGATGGGAATTACCGTTATACCACAGACCAAATGGGGCCGCTGGGCAGTAGGCCTGTTCATCGCCGCAACATTGTTCTTTTGGGCCGGCACCAGCTGGCCGGGTTTGGCACGTAATCCCGACCTGCCTGATTTCAGGGTGGCGCCGGTGTTTGCCAGCCTGATGTACCTGGGCTTCGCTGCTTGCATCAGCGCCTCTTTAGTGGGATTGCGGAGCGTAACCCGTCACAACGAAAAGGCCTTGTTGGTATACGCATCGATCCCCTTGGGGATATTCTATCTGGTCGGCATGGTAGTCATGCTGGTGGCGTTCCTGTTGTTCCCGGGCGGCTAAATACTTCCTCTCAGTAGATCAGAGAGTTGAGCGTGATGCCAAACTATGATTGGGCGTTGAAATAGTAGTAGAAGCCGACATAGAGCAGCACCAGGATGCTTAGGCAGATCCCCAGAAGATTGTAGGGATTCACCAGCAACTGGGGCCCCCAGACCGTGCCCAGCAGAACCACCAGAGCACTGCCCAGGGCAAAGGTCACGTAAGCGTAATAAGCGGCCCGGCCAGCCACGAACCAGACTCTCTCATCATAAACGTTCAGGCCCTGCTCCTCCAGGCGGCGGATCCGGGCCTGCTTCATCGAGGTGACGATGAAGACCAGTACCGCTGCCCCCATCAGCCCGGAGCCGAAGGGACTATTCACGGCGATGGCCTGCCATAAACCTATACCGAACATCAGGATCAATATGATATATTTCAGGAGTCCCCGCGTTTTAGAATTCATCAGTACTACTCCTCTCCTTCTGTAAATATGAATACCGACTCGATGGGCAGCTGGAAGACCCGGGCCAGGCTGTAGGCCAAACCGATGGACGGGTTGTATTTGCCCTTCTCCAATGAGATGATGGTCTGGCGGGAAACATTCACCCGGGCGGCCAGCTCTTCCTGGGTGATCCCATGTTGCTCCCGCAATTCCCGCAGCCGATTTTCCAAATCGTCCACCTCCGATGTAAAGGTTGCTTTACCTGAATTCTAATAGCGGAGTCGTAAAATGTCAAGGGGGCTTTACAAAAGGGGACGGGTGGATTTCTGCTCCGCCCGTTGGCGATCACCCAGCCGGCATCCATTTAGCAGAGAGCAGGACGTTTTGTGGTATGCGTTCCACTATGTCATAATTGGGAATGAGATGCGATAAATTTATCAGAAGGCACATATCCGTATCTTATATAATTGGTTTGGGACCAGAAGCGAGAGGATGATTTGTAAATGGATAGCACCAAACTGAGCCTGGCCGATTTTGCCAACATGCCCGGGGTCGATATCATGGAGCGGGGACGGCAGATCTGCGAATTCATCGATGACGCCAAGCGGCTTGATCAGTACCAGTGGCGCCGGGTAGCCTTAGACCCGTCTGGACCGGTGCGGCGGGTGATCGACCGCAAGACCGGCAAGATCATGGAGATGATATATCTGGCCTCCAACGACTACCTGAACCTCACCACCCACCCCAAGGTGGTCCAGGCTGGTATCGAGGCCTTACAGAAATACGGTGCCGGGGCGGGCAGCGTCCCCATGTTGGGCGGGACCCTGGACATCACCCTGGAGTTGGAGCAAAAGGTGGCCAGGTTCAAGGGAACCGAGTCGGCCATAATCTACACCTCTGGCTTTGGCTCCAATACCGGCACCCTGCTGAGCCTCCTGCAAAAGCAGGATGTGGCGGTGTTGGATAAATTAGTCCACGCCAGTATAATCGACGGCTGCCAGAACACCAACATCAGGACATTCCGGCATAATGATATGGACTCGCTGGAATCGTTATTGAAACGGGTCAAGAATAAATATGTGACCAAGCTGGTAGTGGTCGACGGGGTATACTCGATGGACGGTGATATCGCCCCCCTGGACCAGATAGTGGAGATAGCCCACCGCCACGGAGCCTACGTCATGGTCGATGAAGCCCATGCCACAGGGGTGATAGGCAAAACCGGCAAAGGCACCCCGGAGCATTTCGGAATTGAAGGCCAGGTCGACATCGTGGCGGGCACCTTCTCCAAAGGCTTGGGCGCGGTGGGGGGATTTATCGCTTCCAACCGCTGTGTGACCGAGTTGTTGACCCACTATTCCCGCTCCTTCTTCTTCTCCACGGCCATGCCGCCGGCGGTGGTGGGAGCCCTGTTGGCCGCTCTGGATGTCATCGAGCAGGAACCGCAGCACCAGCAAAACCTGTGGAAGAACATAGAATATTTCCGCGCCAATCTGCTGGCGTTGGGTTTTAATATCGGTAATTCCCAGACCGCCATATTCCCGGTGATAGTCGGCGACGATATCAAGGTCCGGGAGGCCTCGCGTCTGCTAAACCAAATGGGCATCTATGTCAACCCGGTGCCTTTCCCGGCAGTTCCCAAGAAACTGGGCCGGATCAGGATGAGCCTGATGTCGGCCCACACCAGGGAACACCTGGACAAAGCCCTCGGCGCCCTGGAAGAGGTGGGCAAGGAACTCAAGATCATCGGTCCCCATAGGTCCAGAGCCAGCGATGGGGAAGGGGAAAAAGAATAATCAGACCGTCGTCAAAAAAGGCCCATAGCGGCGTTAATACGGAATCCCAGTTCAATCGACGTACCTCATGTACGCCTTAATCACGGGGTTCCGAATGCCTTGCTCCAAGCTTTTATTGCACGGTCGGCCTGAATGTACCTTGTTTGACACCCTATAATCTTAATTGTTGGAAGCATAGGGACTGGACTATCCCCGGTCTGTTTTGAAGTGCACCACCAATGTTGGGCGAAAAAGGCACAATTTTTGGCGGTGCATTTCATTTTCGCGGGGAGCTTTCGCAACCATCAGCGGCCTGGCAGTCATCCCCGCCGGCATCGGAACTAATCCAGCCGGGGGGTGCGGAAAGGGGAGCTCGCCAAAATTCGACCTTAGTTCCTTCAATCTTCGGCAGGAAAAGGAACTCCTCATCGCGAATGAAAGGAGTAGTTTTTTACAGAGGGTGATTTGTCTTGAACTTCAAGGGTAAAGTGGTGGTCATCACCGGCGGTGCCTATGGTATCGGCAAGTGCATGATGGAACAGTTCACGCGGGCGGGAGCTATGGTAGCGGTCATCGATATCGCGCCCGGACCGGTTTACTGTGATTTTTATTATCGCGGCGATATTGCTGACCAAAGCGTACTGCAGGATTTCACCAGCCAGGTAATCACCAGATACGGCCAAGTTGACTACCTCATCAACAATGCCGCGGTGAGCCTGTGGGGAATACTTTCCGAACTGGAGTATGAGGAGTTTATGTATGTGCTGCGGGTCGGCACGGTAGCCCCTTATATGCTGACCAAGCTATTTCTGCCTCATTTCACCGACGGTGCGGCGGTAGTAAATATCTCCTCCACCCGCTCCTTCATGTCCCAGCCGGATACGGAGAGCTATGCTGCCGCCAAAGGGGGCATAACTGCGCTGACCCATGCCCTGGCTATCAGCCTGGGCGGCCGGGTTAGGGTAAACTGTATCTCCCCCGGATGGATCGACAAGACCGGCACCGAATGGAGTGCCGAGGACCGCGAGCAGCAGCCGGTGAAAAGACTGGGCCGCCCCCTGGATGTGGCCCGGTTGGCCATGTTCCTGTGCAGCGAGGAGAGCAGCTTTATCACCGGCCAGGACATAGTGGTGGACGGGGGCATGAGCAAGCTGATGATCTACAATGAGGATTTCGGCTGGAAATACGAACCGGAACCGAACGAACCCCGCTACCGCGGTTAACCCTGCCAGCGCACCGGGACAGCGTCTTCGGGTCCCTTCAGCTTGGGATTGCGGAAGCGAGTACCAGGCCCGTGTGGGTGTCAGGGCTGATTCTGCCGGGTAGTTGCCAAGCCTTGCCGGGCCTGGCTAACCTGACAACCTCTCCGCCCTTCTTCCCTCAAAAACGATGCGGCGTCGTAAGTCCAGCATCAACTCCCTAAACTGCAGCAGATCCAGTGACTGGGCTCCATCACAAAGCGCCCGAGTAGGATCGTTTATACCCGACCTCCTTCAGTGAGAGCAGCCTTCATCTGCCGTACATAACGGCAAATGGGTTCTATGCATTCTGGCCCATATTGTTCCGCCAACTTGACGATCGCGCTGCCTACAATCACCCCGTCCCCATGGGTGGCCATAGCCCGAGCCTGATCTTCGGTAGAGATGCCAAAACCTATCGCACAGGGAATATCCCGAACGCTTTTGACCAGCCTGACCATTTCCGCAATATCAGTGGTGATTTCCTGGCGGACCCCGGTTACCCCCAGGGATGAAACACAATACACAAATCCCTCAGCTTGGGCGGCGATATTATTTATCCGGTCCCGAGAAGTAGGAGCGATCAGAGAAATCAGGGCGATGCCATGGCGTTGGGCAACATCCTGGAATTCGCCTTTTTCCTCAAAAGGCAGGTCGGGGATGATGATGGCGTCAACACCGCATTGAGCCGACTGCCGCATGAACCGTTCGGGTCCGCAGGCGAGGACCGGATTGGAATAGGTCATGAATGCCAGGGGAACGTCGGTTTCTTTTCTGGCTTGTTCCACCACCCTAAATATTTTTTCAGTGGTAGCACTCGCCAACAGGGCCCGAGTGCTGGCCTGTTCGATAACCACTCCTTCCGCCACTGGATCGGAGAAGGGGATGCCGATTTCAATCAGGTCAGCCCCGGCTGCGGCCATGGCCGGAATCAAGCGTTGGGTAACCTCCAGGTTGGGATCCCCGGCAGTTATAAAGGGAATAAAAGCTTTGCCCTGGCTAAAAACCCGGTTCAACCTATTCATGGATTTCCACCCCCCGGTATCTGGCTATAGCGGCCACATCTTTATCCCCGCGGCCGGAAATGTTGATCACCATGATTTGCTCCTTGCCCATGGTCGGGGCCAGCTTACAAGCATAGGCTACCGCGTGGGCGCTTTCGATGGCCGGGATTATTCCTTCGGTGCGGGATAGGTATTCGAAAGCCGCGACCGCTTCCGCATCGGTGATAGGTACATATTGTGCCCGGCCGCTATCGGCCAGGAGAGCGTGCTCGGGGCCAATTCCGGGATAGTCCAGACCGGCCGAGATGGAGTAAACCGGCGCTATTTGCCCGAATTGGTCCTGGCAGAAATATGACTTCATGCCATGGAAGATCCCTACGCTGCCGTTGGCCAGCGTGGCCGCGTTGCGGGGGTTATCCACCCCCAGCCCGGCTGCTTCACAACCGATCAATTTTACGTCCGGATGGTCAATAAATTCGAAAAAGGCTCCCATGGCATTACTGCCTCCACCTACGCAGGCTATGACCGCATCAGGCAGCCGTCCTTCTATTTCCTGCAGTTGGACCTTGATTTCGGCGCCAATGATTTTTTGGAAATCCCGGACCATGGTGGGATAGGGGTGCGGGCCCATGACCGAGCCCAGCACATAGAAGGTATCATCCATCCGGGTGGTCCAATCGCGGAAAGTCTCGTTGACTGCGTCTTTTAAAGTCTGGGTGCCGCTTTTCACTACATTCACCCTGGCCCCCAAGAGTTCCATCCGGAAGACGTTTAAAGCCTGGCGCTGGGTATCTTCCTGGCCCATAAATATTTCGCACTCCATGTTCATCAGCGCGGCGGCGGTGGCGGTGGCCACCCCGTGCTGCCCGGCGCCGGTCTCGGCGATAATCCGGCTCTTGCCCATTTTCCTGGCTAACAGCACCTGGCCCAATACATTGTTGATCTTATGGGAGCCAGTGTGGTTCAAATCTTCCCGCTTAAGATATATCTTGGCTCCCCCCAGGTCACGTGACATTTTAGCGGCATGATACAGCAATGAAGGCCGGCCGGCATATTGGCGCAGCAATTGATCCAGTTCCTTCTGGAAGGCGGGGTCAGATTTATAATGTTCATAGGCTCTTTCCAACTCTATTATGGAGTTCATCAAGGTTTCGGGAATATACTGTCCCCCGTAGGGTCCGAATCTGCCTTTAGGCATGAAACGCCACTCCTTTCTGGGTGGCGGCCCTTCTCGCCAGAGCTACCACCTGTTCAATTTTGGACGGATCCTTTTTTCCCCTGGTTTCCACTCCGCTGCTCAAATCTATGGCGTAGGGGCGGCATTCCTCTATAGCAATGAAAATATTGCTCAGATCCAACCCACCCGCCAGGAAAAAGGGCCGGCATAGCGGGGGGATAATGGTGCGATCAAAAGTGGCTCCGCTGCCCCCGCCGCAACCAGGGACATATGCGTCCAACAGCCCAAGGCCCGGCCAGAGTCTCCAGATCCAGTTCTTTGCCGCTGATCACTTCCTGTATCGCTTTTCTAATCATTGTCTATGCCTCCTTGAATTCGCAAAAAATTGTTTACGATGATCTCGCCATCGGGAGTGAGAATCGATTCGGGGTGAAACTGTAAACCGTTGAAATCATAACGGCAGATAGGGATAACGCTGTATTGCTGGGCCAGTTCCATAATGGTGTTACTGTCCGGTCTGATCATTTTCAATCCTCTTTTCTTTACAATCCAACCATGGCCCCACTTCAGGCCATAAAAAAAGCTTTTGTCCCTAACAAAGGACAAAAGCCAAAGCTTCTGCGGTACCACCTAAATTGACGACATAGCCGCCCCCTCGCTTTACGCACCAACATGCGCACCCCACTGGTAACGGACAGGGTTCCCGTCGGCGTCTACTCCTGCAAAGTTTCGAGCCGCCCTCGCAAGTCCATTCAGTCAGCTCCGTATTACCGCATTCACACCAACCGGCGGCTCTCTGAAATACTTCCCCTAACCTACTTCTCTTGCTCATCGGTTTATTTTATCGACTAAAACTAAAATAAACCCTGGCGATCATATTTGTCAACCTCATGTTTTCATAATATTCATCCCAGCGTCAAATGACTCCTAATTCATCCTGGCCGTTTGCATAATCTCCCAATCCCTATTAGGCCTTAAAGAAAATGAGAACTTTCACAATATTGACAGCCTGTTTGCGATCGGATTATACTGATAGCGAGCTCCAAGGAATTCCTAAGACGGAAAGCCTGACCGAGCCGGGAAGCAGAAACTGAAAGTCGACAGCCGAGCAAGGTACTGGTGAAGCGATTCACTATATCCTACCAGGAACAATGAAAATGGAATACGACAGACGAACGGGACTAACATCCAAGGCAAGCGGAAGGTCAGTAATGAGGGGAAGTAAGGTAAGGATGGAAGTGGCGGGAGCTGGAGTAGACCACGAGTAGATGGGATCGGGAAGACGAAGGTAGTTGGGGGAGGCTGGAGACGGGAAACGAAGCGGAAGGCCATGCGGAGGCGGGAAGTCGATAAAGGTTCGTTGGAGCTCTATATTTAGGCATAAAAGAGGATCTGTCGCTAAGCCGGCAGATCCTTTTAGACTGTCAAAAAAGGCCTATAGCTGCGTTAATACGGAATCCCCGTTCAATCAACGTACCTTATGTACGCCCTAATCACGGGGCCCCGGAATGCCTTGCTCTAGGCCTTTTTGCGCCGTCTGCCTGAACGTAACTTGTTTGGCACCCTGAAAGGATCTGTCAATTATTTTGCTAGACCGCCGGCTGCAGCACTGCGGTGCCCAGAGCCAGTTCGCGGTTGGCACAGTACTTGTCCATGGCTGTCACCACATATGATTCCTTGTAACGGGGCGGGGTCAGGGTCACCGGCCACATGTGCTTGACGATGATGTCCCGCTCTACCTTGTTCAGGGGGAAGTGTTTCTCGGCATTCTCCAAGGCGATGCCGGGATGGCGGAAACAATGGATGCCTCGCTCCGGCTTGGTGGCGCGGGAGTCATAGAAATAGAAATCATGCAGCAAACCGCCCCGGGCTGCCGACTGGTAGTCCAGCCCCAAACGCTTGCAGGCCATGAAACTGAGATACGATACATGCAGGCAATGCTCCAGTCGGGTGACATGGTAATGGTGGGTGAAGTCATCAAGTTCCATCAGGATCTCGCTCCAGGCTACATCGTTGATGCAACGATTATATTCCTGCCGAATGGCATGGGTCACATTTAAGTTGAGTTTGTCGGTAATTAAATTAATCATCCCATCGATTATAACAGCTGGGCTGATGTTTTGCATCAGAAAAGCGGGGCAAATATGCGCAGCAGATCCTGGCCAAATTTAGACCTTCTTGGCCGGTTTTTCCATTCCTCCAGGTTCATCTCCTCGCTGACCGCAAATGTTGCCAGCATATCCTGTTTTATATCCGCCAGGACCGGAGACCCGGCGATCCACACCCCGTTCTCGAAATGGAGAAAGAAGCTGCGGTAATCCATATTTATGCTGCCCATCACAGCGTTATCGTCGTCACTCAGGATGCCCTTGGCGTGGATGAACCCCGGGGTATACTCATATATCCTGACCCCCGCTTCCATCAGCACCTCATAATTGGAGCGGGTGACCATGTGGACGTACCAATGGTCCCATATGCGGGGGGTCACGATGCGCACGTCGATACCGCCTTTGGCGGCCATGCAGAGGATATCCCGCATGGCGTTGTCGATGACCAGATAGGGGGTGGTCAGCCATACATACTGCTGGGCCTGGGCAATTACCTGCAGGAAGACCTCCTGGGCTGGATTGGTGGGGTTGTTGACCGGACCGTCCACGAACGGCTGGTAGAATCCAGGCCCCTCGATCTTGATGGTGGGGCGGTAATGGGGATAATCAGAGCGGGTATCGTATTCCGAGTCCCACATCTGCAGGAAGGTCACCGTCAGCCCCCAGACCGCCTCGCCTTCCAGCCGGATAGCGGTATCTTTCCAGTGTCCCAGCCTTATTCTCAGGTTTACATATTCGTCGGCGATGTTGGTACCCCCGGTATAACCGATATTGCCATCGATGACGGTTATCTTCTGGTGGTTGCGGTAATTAATGAACATTCTGAAGATGTTGGTGTGGAGCGGGTTGAACATCATTACCTGCATCCCTTCGCTGCGCAGTTCCCGTACGAACGAGTTGGATATCTTGGTGATGCTGCCGAACTCATCCATGAGGATGCGGACATCCACTCCTTGCTCCGCTTTATTGCGCAATATACAGTGGATACGGTCCCAGATACGGCCTTCGGCGATGATGAAGTATTCGATGAAGATAAATTTTTGAGCGTGTTCCAAATCTGCAATCAATTGCTCGAATTGGATTTCACCCAAGGGGTAATAGGTAGACCGGGTGTGGTTATAGATGGGGAAATCCTCTTGAGCCAGGTAGGTACATATGCGCTGCCGGGTAGGGTGCTCATGCAAGAAAGCCTGGTAGACCGCGTCGTCCTGCTCGACGAAATGGTTGCCATATTGGGTGCTGTTGCGGATCTGGTGGCTTTTTTTATGGGTCAATCCGGTGGTGCCCCATAGCAGGTAGAGAATGTAGCCAAATACCGGCAGGGCCATCATCATGATCAGCCACACTATGGTATAGGCAGAGTTGCGGTTGCGGGCCACGGCGAAGGTCACCGTCACCGCGCCCAGCACTTCCAGCAAGAAATAGAGGTAGATGGCCTGGGTACGGAGGAGACCGACCAGGTAGTAAAGCAAGACCAATTGGCCCAGCAAAGCCAGGGCCACCATGACTACCTTGACGGTTCCCTGGGTGCCTATCCTCTTCTTATACGCCCCTGCGCTGGTGCTGGCTGGCTCGGCTGCGCTCATCTTCATCACCTGCTGATATAATCCCATGGATGATTACTGCAGAATGGGAGGAGGTCCTGCCATCCGAACGTCCCTTCATCCATATATTATTACTCACATCATCCATATGATACCATACGAGGCAGGGGGACGTTCGAGACCACTGACAAAATAAAGAATTGCTCCAGGGTATGCATATATACTGGCGGAGGTTAAGCGGCAGCGTCGAAGCTAATATATATTATGCATCCTCATATCTGAAAAATAGAATTTTGCACTGGTCTCAGACGTTCTGTTTGCTTCCAGCCCCTAAACCGTCTTTTCGCTCAGCCTCTGCCGGGCCCACAGACCCAGCCCGAACAGGATCACGGTCACCAGGCAGGCCACGATCACCTCGGTGTAATCCTTCTGGTACAAGTTGGACCCAATATAAGCGGACAGGAGGATGCCCGGAATTCGGGCGGTGGTGGCGATAAGCAGGAACTGGAGCTTGTTTATGGGGGTCACACCGGCTGCATAGGTCAGCAGGTCCTTGGGCAGTCCGGGTATGAAGAAAAGCACAAACAGGATCAGTTTGGATTGGGGTTTGTCGGTCAGGGCTTTTATGGATGCCATCTTCTGTTCTCCGAACAGCAGCGCCAGCAGGGGATACCCCAGGAGCCGGGCGATGGTGAAAGATACTATGGTTCCCAGCAATGCCCCGGCGGTGGCATAGACAGTCCCCAGCCAGGTGCCGAAGATATAACCGCCGGCCAGCTGTACGAACTCACCCGGGATGGGGGTCAGGACGATCTGGGAGGCTTGTATGAGGATGAACACCAGGAAGCTTTTGATCCCGAAGGATGACAGGAATTGGCCCAGAGCCTCCCGGTCCTGGAGCAGGGCGCTGATATCAGCGCCATATCTGAAACTAATGTAGGCGACCAGGGATATAAATACCGCGATCGCGGCTGAATAAAGCCCGATCTTCACCCTTCTGTTCATGATGGCCTCCCGGAAGCAAGGGGATATTCTTTTTGCTTCCCTTTCTCCTGATTGAGCCGGACAGCCCTACCTGCCCCAATATCTCATGTCGGCGGGAGTGTTCCGTGCCGCCTAAGCTGCTCTATGCCGCGGGAGCTCCGCTGCCGCTGCACCGGCTTGTCCCTGACTACTGATAAGTATATACTGCCCAATACTCATACGCGAAAAATCTTACCCGCTGTCAGGGAAAATAATACCGGCGGGACTGAAATACGAGGAGGGTATCACGCTTCTGCGGGGTTGTTTTGGCTGCCGAACCCGATCAGTCTCATCGCGTTGAGGATAACGATCAGAATACTGGCTTCGTGGATAAACATACCCGACGCCAGGTGCACATTTCCGGTCAGCACCCCGCCTAACAGGATAACTACCACCGCTACTGCAAAGTATACATTTTGCTTCAAGTTTTTGATAGTGGCCTGGGCCAGTAAGTAGGCATGTGAAAACTGCATAAGTCGGTCGGCCATCAACACCACATCCGCCGTCTCCATCGCTACGTCGGTGCCGCCTTCTCCCATCGCCAGGCCGATGTCGGCGGTGGCAATCGCGGGAGCATCGTTGATCCCATCCCCGGCCATGGCCACTGTATGTCCGGCAGCTTTCAGCTGTTTCACAAACTCCACTTTGCTTTCGGGCAGCAGTTCGGCATGGTATTCGTCCAGACCTAGTTGATTGGCTACCAGTTCAGCCGTATGGCGGTTGTCGCCGGTGAGCATTATTATCTTGCGAACGCCGTTCTTCCTCATCTCCGCCAAAGCGCGGCTGGCATCTTCCCGGATCTGATCAGCGATGGAGAATATCCCCGCCATTTCGCCATCGACTGCCGCAAATATGGCGGTGTTGCCGGCCTTTTCACGAGCCAGGGCATAATCGGATATTTCACCAGCCACAGTAATCTGCTCGGCATCTATCAACTTGCGATTACCGACGACCAGTTGATGACCACCGACCTGGGCCCGGATCCCGCTGCCCTTGATTACTTCACCATCGACGGGCTCACCCTTAAGGTCCAGGTCCCGGGCCTGGGCGGCCTTCACAATGGTCTGGCCCAGGTGGTGTTCGGAAATGGATTCCGCAGCCGCCACCAGTCTCAGCAACTGGTGGGTTTCCTGACCATTAAAAGTCTTTATGTCGGTTACCTGTGGCCGGCCCTTGGTCAGGGTGCCGGTCTTATCGAATACGATGGTATCCACCTTGGACAACTTATCCATCACATCGCCGCCCTTGACCAGCACCCCGTGTTTGGCTCCATTGCCAATCCCGGCCACGTTGGAGACCGGGGCTCCGATTACCAGGGCGCCGGGGCAGGCCACCACCAGGAAGGTGATGGCCAGGTGCAGTTCGCGGGTTATGGCCAAGACGATGATGGATAAGGCCACCACTGCCGGAGTATAAAAGGCGGCAAACTTGTCCAGGAATTTCTCCGCGGGTGATTTGGATTCCTGCGCCTCCTCGACCAGCTCGATGATTCTGGCGAAAGTGGTGTCATCGCCGACCTTTTCGGCTACCATCTCTATGTATCCGTTATCCACGATGGTGCCGCTGAAGACCTTGTCATCGATCTCTTTGGAGGCGGGCACCGATTCACCAGTGATGGCCGCTTCATTCAACAAGGCCCGCCCGGAGACGATGCGGCCATCGACCGGGACCTTGCCCCCGGACTTGATGATGACCCGGTCTCCCTTGACCACCTCATCGACCGGGACGGTCACTGTCTGGCCGGCGCGGATGACGATAGCTTCCTGGGGGGCCATATCTATCAGCGCTCTCAGGGCAGATCTGGTTTTTTCCAGGGTCCGGGCTTCCAGGTAGGCACCGAACAGGAACAAGAATGTAACCACTGCGGACTCGGTATATTCATGGATGTATAGAGCCCCCGCCACCGCTATAGTCACCAAAAGTTCAATGCTGAAGGCTTTCATGGATAATGCCTGGAAAGCCCTGATGGCGATCGGTGTCCCGGCAATTATGGTAGCGGTGATGTAGGCTCCGGCCCGGACGGTTTCATAACCCAGTAATCCCATGGTGAACCCGGATATGAGCAGGAACCCGGCGATCAGGGTGATGTGATTCTTGTGTTGATTGACTAGCTGGATCATTTCTCTCCCACCCCTCCTAAACAATACCGCACCGGGACTACCAAAGCCTCGATGCGGATTTTTATCTCTGCCAATGCAATCGATCAGGAAATCTTTGTTTTTAGTACATCATAGCCCAACCGGGTGATCAGGGCCTGAATCTGTTCAGCATCGATCTTGGACTCGTCAAATTCGGTCTTCACCTTGCTGGAGTTGAACATCACTTTGACTGAATCTATCCCGCTGGTTTTACTTAAGGTGGATTCGATCTTTTTGACGCAGGATGGACAGGTCAATTGTTCCAGTTGTAATTCTGCTTTCTTCATGTTTACTCTCTCCTTCGCATTTATTCGAGTCTGGGGTTAATTATCAAACCGGCAGCCGGCACATTCCATGTCGCTCAATTGTCCTCTCCGCTTTTTATCCTGGGAAACAGGATATCGCTCTCAATATGGATATACTGGCCCAAATCTCCTTCCATTGCCTGGAGCTTATGGTAGGTGGACGTGAAGGCTTCGCAGGCATCATCGGGAAGATGATAATCCCCGGTCACTGCCCTCAATTCTGTCATATTGGCTACAATTTGGCGATAACCTGCCTCGATGGCAGCGATGATCTTGATCGCCTCCATCAGATCCGGCTCGGTTTGACTCTCCAAGTACCTGGCGATGGCCGGATACAGAATCTC
The DNA here is from genome assembly GCA_964494735.1 of uncultured Syntrophomonas sp. Taxonomy (GTDB): domain Bacteria; phylum Bacillota; class Syntrophomonadia; order Syntrophomonadales; family Syntrophomonadaceae; genus PHAA01. Next base: position 104,875 of record CAZBSD010000003.1, on the reverse strand, counting down.
CTCCTCCCTGGTCAGGAGCTCCTCCACTTCCTTATTGATGTTGCTGAATATTGCCTGGACTTCGGTCAGCTCGGGGTGGTTGCCACCGTGCACCTTCCGTATCAAATTGGCATAATACTTTATTTCCGGCAGTTCGGTCCGCAGGTGGGTGTGAAACTTTTCCTTGATCTGCTTCAGCAGTTCGGGCGTGGTGGCTTCCTGCCAATGCTGCTCCGGCAGGTCACTGTTCAATTCTATCCGGGCCATCTTTTCTGAACCATCGAGTCTGCTCATTTTCATTTCCTCCACTCTACATATCATTTCGTAATTGGCTGCAATCCAACCGAAGTATTTGTCGTGTCTTTATTATAGAGCCATGTCAAGCAGGGTTCCTTGATTTTTATCAATATTTTCAATAAATTTGATTCGAAATTCGGTTTCCTCATATCTTCTATGTAAAAGGAGCTGAGTGGAGGAAGGCCACTCAGCTCCTTATCGGTTCAGAGCCGGTTATAAAATTGTGGGTGCGTCGTTGCAGATGATCCCCGGCGGCAGGCTGGTGGGCGGTCCAACTTGCTCACCGGGTTCGAATCCAGGTTTATGTTTAGAAAGAAGGCACGCAGGCACCCTGGTATTTGTCTTCCAGGAACTTCTTGACCTCGGGGGACTGCAGGGCTTTACTCAGCTTGACAATGGTGTCCTTGGTCTTGTCTTCCGGACGCACCGCCAGCACATTGGCAAAAGGTGAATCTTTGGGTTCCATGAACAGGGAATCTTTAACTGGATTAAGGTTGCCCTCGAGGGCATAATTACTGTTGATCACGCAAATAGCGACGTCTTCTAGAGTACGTGGCAGTATGGCGGCGTCCATCTCGGTGATATCGAGGTTCTTGGCGTTTTCCACGATGTCTCTCTCTGTGGCGGTTACCCCGACTCCGGCTTTGAGCTTGATCAAACCGGCATTCTCCAGCACCATCAGGGCCCGCCCGCCATTGGTGGCGTCGTTGGGAATGCCTACCTTGGCGCCGTTAGCCAGCTCGTTCAGGTTCTTGATCTTCTTGGAATAAACGCCCATCGGTTCATTGTGGACCTTGACCGTCCAGGCCAGTTGGGCATTATTTTTGGCGTTGAAATCGTCCAGGTAGGGGACGTGCTGGAAGAAGTTGGCGTCTATCTGTTTGTCTTTCAGGGCCGGATTCAATTGCACATAATCGGTGAACACTTTGATCTCCAGGTCCACCCCTTCCTTGGCCAGCAAGGGCTTGGCCACTTCCAGGATCTCGGCATGGGGTTTGGCAGTGGCTCCCACCACCACTTTGGCCGCCGCCGGTTGGGGGGCAGCATCGTTTTTAGCAGGTTCCGGGGCTTTGGCGCTGCAGCCGGCCACAACCGCCATCAGCAGTACCGCGCAGGCTATCAGCAGCAGTTTCTTTTTCAATCCAATCTACCTCCTTTGATTTGTGATCTTGGCCGCCCATTTGTCTCCCAACATCTGAACACATTGGACAAATACGATAAGGACTATGACGGTAACCCACATGACCAAATCCTCATAACGCTGGTAACCATAGTAATAGGCCAGGGTACCCAATCCACCTCCCCCGACGATGCCGGCCATGGCTGAGTAACCGACCAGGTTGATGGTGGTGATGGCCACCCCCAGGACGATGGATGCCCGTGCTTCCGGGAGCAGCACTTTGGTGATGACCTGCCAGGCATTGGCGCCCATAGACAGGGCCGCTTCGATCAGGCCCCAATCAATCTCCTTCAGGGAGGTCTCCACCATCCGGGCCACGAAGGGGATGGCGGCCAGGGTGAGGGGCACCATGGATGCAGCGGTACCGATAAAGGTGCCCACCACCAGGCGGGTGATAGGTATCACCAGGATCAGGAATATGATGAAGGGAATGGAACGCACCGCGTTGATGAAAGTGCCCAGCACCCGGTTCAGGCCGCGGCTCTCCAGGATATGCCCTTCTCCGGTGGTGACCAGGATCACCCCCAGAGGCAGCCCGAAGACGTAACTCAATCCGGTCGAGATGGCCACCATGTATGAGGTCTCCCAGGTCGCCTGTAAGACCTTTTCCCATACCCAGGCCAGGTCGCCTCCCAGGCTGATGCCCAATATGGTGCTGCCGATAACGGCTATCGAAGCTGCTATCATGACATCACCTCCACTTCCAGGCCGTTGTCCTTGAGGAATTCCATGGATTGCTCTACAGCCTGCCGATCCCCTATTAGTTCCAGGGTCAGGTGACCGAAGGGGACGTCTTTGACCCGGTCGATATTGCCGTACAGGATATTGGCGTCCACCCCGTGGCGTTTGATCATTGCCGATATCACCGGCTCGCCCGCTGAGGCACCGATAAAGGACACCCGCACCAGGCGCGAATACCTGTCTGGGTGGCGGTTGATGAGGCTGTCCATATATTCTTCCGGTACATCCTTGCTGACGATGGCACTGATAAAGCTCTGCGAGGTGGGGGTGCCGGGGTTGCTGAACATGGATACCACGTCGTCCACCTCCACGATGCGGGACTCATTGATGACCGCTACCCGGTCACAGATCTGTTTGATAACATTCATATCATGGGTAATGAGCAGGATGGTAAGCCCCAGTTGGGCATTTATATCTTTAAGCAGTTTCAGGATGGAACGGGTGGTCTGCGGATCCAGCGCGGAGGTAGCCTCATCGGAGAGCAGAATCTTGGGGTCGTTGGCCAACGCCCGGGCGATGCCTACCCGCTGCTTTTGTCCGCCGCTGAGTTGATCCGGGTAGACCCGGGCCTTGTCGGTGATCCCGACCAGTTCCAACAGCTCACCCACCCGCTGCCGTGCCTGTTCACGGGGGACGCCGGCGATCTCCAGGGGGAACATGACGTTGTCGAAGACGGTACGCGATGAGAGCAGGTTGAACTGCTGGAAGATCATGCCGATCTTTTTGCGGGCCTGGCGCAGTTCGCGCTGGTTGAGAACATTGATGTCCTGCCCGTCGACTATTATTGAACCCTGAGTGGGCTTTTCCAGCATGTTGATGCAGCGGATCAGGGTGCTCTTGCCGGCCCCGCTCAAGCCGATGATACCGAATATCTCGCCCCGCTGGACCGACAGGCTGACGTCATCCAGAGCCAGGATATCCTGGTGGGGAGTATGATAAATCTTGCTCAGGTTGCTTATCTCGATCACTATTTGGCCTCCAGCCACTTTTTCTTTCCGTTTGCCTGTCCTAAATATTAGCACAGTCTGACCAAATTCGTGTATACAAAACACAACCGAAGCCGGGGACTGTCTTGGGACTACAACAGATGCCACCCGCTCTTCATCAGGTACGGCAGCAAAGAGTTCCCCCTGGTTTCCGCCGTAAAGGGAGAATGCATAAATATACTGGCTGCCACGCTAGCGCTTAACGGCCGCCAGCATATTATGCATCCACTAGAGCAATTCTCTGCGTTTTCAGTGTTCCCTGAGGGCCTTGTTTGGTTCACTTTTATTATATGAAGCCAAACAGGACCGGGAAGGCGAAGGCTACGAAGGCCAGCCACACCGCGTAGACGTTGAGGTAGGCGGTCTGCCACTGTTCCAGCTTTATGAAATCGCACTTGCGGCGGAAATATTGGAGGTAGAGCCAGGCCAACCCGGCCAGGTTGCCCAGCAGGACCAGATTTTCACCCAGCGCGGCTACTTTGTTGGGGGTTACGCCGAAGGCCGACAACCGGAAGATTATAGCCGACAAGGCTACCCCGTCGATGACCAAAGCCACCAGGATAAGGGCCAGGTTGAGATAATCGAACAGGCCGGCCGGCTGGTTACGGTCCCGGGCGGAGATCACGTACAGGACCAATCCCAGCACCATGGCCAGCATGAAGTCGAAGGCGATCAGGAATTCCCGCTCCAGGAAGGGGCTGGAACCGGTGATCACCATCACCAGCAGGAATACGGTCATGACTATCAGGAATAGGGGAGTAAAGATGCGGGCCAGGATGGGAGCAAAATTCTCCACCACACTGCGTTTGGCCTCCACCAGGTAGACGGTTGTCATGGCGGTGGCACAAGCCCCGTAAATGAAATAGTAATCTTCCATAAATCTATTCACATCGACCTGGATAGCCTGGAAGATGAGCATGGTGAACATTCCCAAGACCATCACCCCGGCGAATACCAACACCCCGTAGATGAAGGCCTCGCCGCTGAAACGGATGAAATTCATGCGCCCGGCACATCGGCGCCACTCCCGGCCGATATAGGTGACCCCCACCACCAGCCACAGGAACAGGGCCAGGTGGATTCCGCTCAAGGCCAGGGTATGGTGCGGGGGCCAAGTCGGATAGACGTTTATCAGCAGGGCGGACCCGGCAAAGATGGCCAGGATGGCCAACCAGGTGCGAGCGGGAGCTCCCCGCCGGATCATGAAGAAGGCGGCGATGAAGGGCAGGATAAACAGGCTTATGTTCTTTACGTAGAAGAAATCTGCCCCTGGATCGTCAAACCCCAAACCGAACAACCCGGGCACCTTTAACAGAGTGCCCGCCAGCAGACCGAACAGCACCACCAGCCCGATATCGCGCCAGTTACGCCGCCGGGCCTGGGGATCCACCGGCTCCACGAACAGGTGCTTCCATAAGTTTTCGGTATTTACTTTGGAGAATTCGTGGGATATGGCATCCACATTCCCCAGCCGCTTGACGCTAATCAAGAAGGCCTCGTCGGCAGCCAGCCCGACCGCCCCCAAGTCCTCGATCTGGTCCCGCAGGTGCCCCTCCAATTCACTCAGGTCGGCTTCGGTAAAATTGCCGTGGGCGCGCAGGTGATCGCTCCACGAACGGATCTGTGCTTCCAGGTCAAACATATTGGAACCTCCTCGCCCTAACTCTCTTCACTCCATGATTTGGTGAGTGCGGCATGGACTACCTCCCATTGCCGCTTCTGCTGCTCAAGTTCGAGCCGCCCCTGCTCCAGGAGGCGGTAATATTTGCGTTTGCGGCCGGTCTCGGCGATGTGCCCGTAGGATTCGATCATTCCCTGTTCTTGCAGGCGATGCAGGACCGGGTAGAGCATGCCCTCGGTCCACACCAGTTCGTTGGCCGACATCTCTTTGACGCGTTTGATGATGGCATAACCGTAACTGTCATTCTCCCTGAGAATGGCCAGGATGAGAGGGGTGGCCGACGCGGCGATCAGGTCTTTGGAAACATTCATCAAATCCCCCCTGCCATACCTAATGCTTCTATGTATGCGTCCATTGTACCTAGATGTTCTATGTATGTCAAATACCAAATCATGTTTGGCCGGCCAGGCATTTTCGCGAGCCACCGGCATAATAATTAGTATGATTACCATTTGTATGAAGCAGTCCATAATGTCGAATACTCCTTCGCTATTTGTCGACAGGGTCAATATTCTTTTTGGGAGGATTTCGTGGTTAAATATAGGAAACATATGCAGAGGGGGGATTCATGTGGCCGACAACCCGCAGATGGAGACGCTCAAAAAGACCATTGATATTTTGAAGAATCTGCACCAGCTGAATAATATGAACCCGGTGCTGGCCCAATATGAGAAAGGTTTTCTGGATGCCCTGACCACCATCGAGATGTCGATATATACCATCGAGACCCAGAACCTGGTGGCCGAGAGCATGACCCAGTTCTGGAACCTATTCAAGATCCCTGATTATTTTGGCAGTAACAAGGACAGTGCCGATGGCAAGAGTAATAAGTAGTCCGCCACCATCCCACATGAAGGTAGCTGTCTATCAATAAAGCAACTGAAATACGATGTGCAGGAAGGCCGTTACCACCACCGCAGTACCCAATACCATTCCCATGATCCGCAAGGTCATCCCGCTGCCCAGCTCCCGGAACATGGTAAAGAATGAAGACACGCACGGTGTATAGAGCACCAGGAAGATGCTGGCCACGATGAACTGCTGGGCGGTCAAACCTAATGGTGCCAGCAGGGCAATGGAGACATCTTTGCGCAGGAAACCCAGCAGCATGATGGGAGCGATAGCCGGCGGCAAACCCAGCACCAGCTCGACCGGACCCTGCAGAACAATGGTCAGCCAATCAATGAAGCCCACATAATCCAGGATGCTCATGATCAACACTCCCAAAGCGATCATGGGCAGGACCTCATAAAAATATTCCGCTATCCGCACCCATAGTTTACGAGCCATCAAGGTTATGGATGGGACCCGGTAGGAGGGGAGCTCGGCAAAAAACTCGGCCGACTTGCCCGGCAGTATGCGGTTAATCAGGACGCTCATGCCAAAAGCCAGCACCAAAAGGGTCATGAATATGAATAAGACCGTGAATATGCTGTAATTCATCCCCAGGGACACGATCATGGCTGTCTGGGGCAGACAGGGAGCGCTCATCATTATCAATGAAATGGTCAGGATCTTGTCGCGCCGATTGGTCAACATCCGGGTGGAAAGAATGGCCGGAACTTTGCAGCCCAATCCCAACATCACCGGGATGGATGAATAACCATGCAGACCCAGCTGATGGAAGACATTGTCGAGCACCACTGCCAGCCGGGGCAGGTAGCCCAAATCCTCCAGAAAACCGAAGATCAGGTAGAAGGAAAGGAAATAGGGAAACACCAGTACCAAAGCGATATAGACCCCGCTGGTCAGGATACCGAACGATTCCATAGGATCCAAAGTGTGTCCCACCAGTAATCCGACGACAAATTCGGATGGGACATATTGGGCCAGGTTCATGATAAAGGGAGCGTAGAAATCGGCATAGAGGTATTCCAGCAGGCCGATCATGCCTTCCCCCATGAACCGTACGATAAACAACGTGGCCAGCAACGCCGCGACAGCAGTAACTATCCCCCCGATGGGATGGATGGTGAACTCGCCCACCCGCTCCCACAGGGTGTGGTGGCGGTGCTCCAACCGCTGCACCTGGTCAACTATACAACCGATCTGTTTCCAGCGGTCGCCCGAGTCGTATCTCAAGCTGCTGATCCGGGCCCGGGGCAGGGTCTCCACCATTTTCGAGATGCCATCATTACGCAGCGCACTGGCGGTTACTACCGGTACATCCAGGATCTTCTCCAGGGCCGGGACGTCGATGGTGATGCCATTGTGACCAGTCTCATCCCAGTAGTTGAGGCAGACCAGCATCGGTTTGCCCAGCTGCAAGAGCTGCAGGGTAAGGTTCAGGTTTCTTTCCAGATTGGTGGCATCCACCACGTTTAGAATTATGTCGGAATCCTGGGCCAGTTGCACCACCGCCGCATCGGCCGGGGAGGTTTGGTCCAGCGAATAGATGCCAGGGGTGTCCACCAGCTCATAGCCACGGCCTTCATACTGGAATTTACCGGTGACCACTTCCACCGTAGTACCAGCATAATTGCCAGTGACGACGCCGGTCCCGGTGATTCGAGAGAAGACCAGGGTCTTGCCGACATTGGGATTACCGACCAAGACTACCCTTTTCTTGGTGAAGACTTCGGGCTGGTCCTCGCTGCCCAGCGGTTCCACCATTATTCTCTGGGCCATGGCGTACCCCACCGCAAACTGGGAGCCCTCTCTTTCCAGGACGATGGGGCCTTTCATTAAGGAAGAACTCTTCTTGACCACCAGCGCTCCGGGCACCACACCCAGGTTTTCCATCTTGGTGACCATCTGTTGGCCGCCCTGGACCTCTACGACCCGTCCCGACTGGTTGTTTTCCAGCTGGGTCAGGTCCAGCCGCCCGCCCAACTTGGGAGAGAGCGGCTCCAGGCCGGTGATGACCTGGAAACCGGATATCTTCTTCTGTTTGTTTTTCTTCTTAAGGTTAAGCATGGCTTCCTCCAGGGATAATAATAATCATTATCAAATCTAAAGTATGAAAAAAGCTATTCTGGTTGGCATTGCGGGCATATCGCATAGATCGTCAAACGGTGGTTTATCACTGCGAAGCCTTGTTGCTCGACTCTGGCTTCCAGGCTGTCCAGCAGGCCCTCCTCCAATTCAACTATCCGTCCACATTTTAAGCATTGGATATGGTGATGGTGGTGTTGCCCGGCATCGGCCATCTCATAACGGTGCTTGCCCTCATCGAATCTGGCTTTATATAGGATACCTAGTGCAGCCAACCTCTCCAGGGTACGGTAAACGGTAGCGATCCCCAGGCGGGGGGATTTCTTCCGCGCCGCCTGCAGAACTTCCTCAGCGGTGAGGTGCTCACCTTGCGCTTCCTGCATTACGTCCAGGATTACCTGTCGCTGGGGGGTAATTCGATAATCACCCTGATCCAGTTTTTCTTTGATATGGTTCATTTCAATCACCTAATAATGATAATCATTATCACTTGCATTTCTTAGAGTATATATGCGCGCTGGAAATTTGGCAATGTATACATTTTGCCTGTTATCTGTTGCCGGAAGCTTAGCCCCGCCCGGCCCAACCCCGGCATTAAGCCTGGATGCTGGCGTTAATAGCGCAGCAGGGCGGCCAGCGGTTTTCCCTCCGGGATTTTTTGCGGGTCCATTATATAGACGCTGCCGCCGTTGATTATGGTCTGCATGGCGATGAAGTCATACAGTTCCTCATCGCCCGGTTCAGCCTGGGCATGCAGGTGAACTCCGTTGGTCTCCGGGTCGCAGCGGCCCCATTGTTCGAAGCCCGGCGCCATGAACAGTATCTCCACCCGGCCATTCTGGGCGGCGGGAGCGGCCTCGCTTACATCCTGGGTGGTACGGCCGGTGCCGATAAACGGTCCATAGTAGGTCAGGGCTTCCTGTTCGGCCTTATGGAAATAATGCTCCACCAGGGGCCAGCACCGGGTCTGCAGATCTTCACCGCTGATCTCCTCAGGATTGCCGGGCAGCCCTTTTTCAGTCAGGTAAGCATAGGTGTTGGCATCCTGATAGATGGGGAACAGGTACTCGACCCCAGCCAGCACCAGCGGAGCTTTTTGCTCCCGCAGGATGTCGTGCAGTCCCCGGTCGACCAAGCGGAAATAGCGCAGGATGTTGTCCTTGCTGTCATCGGTGCCTACTCCATGACCGTGGAACATGGCCGCATCCCGGCCGTCGGTACCCTGCAGGGTATTGGTATGGGATTGCAGCTGTTTTTCCGGGTCATCGTATTTCATAGCCTCGGCCATGCTATGGGGGATATCATCGACCTCCAGTTCCACCGCGCTGGCCCGGGTACACTGGAAGAAACGGACATCGTTAAGGCTGAGGGCCAGGACGAAGAAGAGGCCATCTCCGCTCAGTAGCGGCAGCAGCGGTTTCAGGTGAAACCGGACTCCTACCTGCACCATCTGCTCCAATTTCATGGGCAGCTGATAATAATAGAAAAACTCTGGCGCCAGGAAGATGGCCAACCCGTCCCGCTGGGTCTGCCAAAAACAGTTGTCGTTGATAAGACGCTCCAGCGGTTCCAGCAGATCTCGTGCTTGTGGCGGCCGCAGGCCGCGTTCGGTTAAAAGATCCAGGGCCTCGGTGTGTAGATTCTTGAGCCTTATCCGGCCTTGCAGGGTCTCCGCCCCAGACCGAAAGGTCGGCATATAGATGGATAGGCAACAATCACCCTGATGTTCCATCAATTCGGTCAGATCAGTTCTGGTCAATAAATTCACTGGGCACCTCCTCGTTTGCTTCATATTATTCCCGGGCACGATTTAAAAAATTAGAACCTTGACCTGATGGTGAGGATAATGGGGCCGAAATATTAACCACCATGCGTGAATTCTCCGTATATCATCCCCCGTTTATGGACCAAAAAACGCATCTAGGTCAGATCACCGGTATGCCTGATAAAAACTCTTAGATCCAGAGTGGTATTGACCTGAGCTAATACTGGCATTTGGGAAGGCCCTCCAGTAATTTGCTTTGAACTTTATCGCAGCTTTTGTTATCCTTCGGGTAGGTTGAATGAATTAGTGATTCGCCACTGATTCATATCGGTTGGATGAGAGCAGGGGAGGTTCCGGGATGTCTATCGAGAATTATAAGATAATCGCAGTCGTAGCCCAGACCAAGAGCTTCTCCAAAGCGGCTCGCCTGCTGCATCTGTCCCAGCCCGCTATCAGCAGCAAGATCCAGGCTATAGAGGATTTATACGGGACCAAGTTTTTCACCCGCACCGCCCAAGGGGTGACCTTGACCGAGGCTGGTAAGGTAGCTCTGCATTATGCTGATCAGTTCATAAACCTGCATCAGACCATGACCGATGAGCTTAACGACCTGTTGAACGCCAACCCCCAGTTGGTTATAGGGGCCAGCTGTACTTCGGGAAATTATGCCTTGCCCGGTTGCATCAGCAAATTCAAAGATAAGTTTCTCCAGGCCAACATTAAACTGGACATTGCCAATTCGGTGGAGACGATTCACAAACTGCATAAAAGGGAGCTTGATTTGGCCATCGTGGATGGTGCGGTTGAAACCAGCCTGGCAGTACATGCTCTGGATTCGATCGATCTGGTTTTTGTAGCCGCCAGCATCGACAAGTTCAGAAAAACCAAGCTTACCTTTAAGGAGCTTAAGACTAAACCTTTCATAGTTAGGGAGAAAGGGGCCGCGGTGCGCACTGTGATGGAAAACCTGGCCGCCGAACGTGGCTGCACCCTGAGTGATTTCAATATCGTCTCCGAGATGAATAGTCTCCATTCCATAAAGGCTTCGGTGTTAGGCGGTACCGGGATCACCCTCCTGCCATTGATCGGGGTGCAAAAAGACATACAGGCTGGTAATCTGCGCCTGATTCAGGTCGATGACCTGAAGTTAAAAATAGATGTCAACCTGGTCTACCGGGCCGACGAAGAGTCTACTCAGATGGCCCAGAAATTTGTCAAATTTCTCACCAACCCCAACAAACTAGGTTTTTGTTGGGAGCCATAAACCATATCGAACGATCACCAACCAACCCATGTTTTCACTCTAGACAATTGCGGCCAGAAACCCATCCAAACCGTCCCTAAAGGCTGATAGCCCCGTTAATACGGTAATTCCCTTGCCAGCGACGTACCTCATGTACGCCTCTCATGGGTATTCCTATTGCCATGCTCAAAGCCTTGTTGCTCGGTCCGGCCTCTTTTCCACTCCGTTTGATAACTCCTTAAGACCTTTGCTTATATCCCTATAAGCATTTCGAATAATTGCTCCCCGATTTAGTCGATATAATTTAGTTATCATAATTGAGCTATTACACTGTAACAATTTCTTGACCAAGGCGATTGTGCGGCAGGGGGTGACTTCGAAAAATAGTTTAGGGTTTACACGATTTTTCATCAAAAAATTAGGAGGCGAAATTTTAATGAAGAATTCCCGGATTAAGTGGTTGGCCGTGTTTCTGATAGGGATCATGATCTCGGCATTCGCAGTAGGCTGCGGAACCACCACCACCCAGGCTCCGGCTCCGACCCCGCCCGTTAGCACTCCGGCTTCTGCTGGGGCTACCATCCAGCAGGTTGCTGACAAGTACTATACCAATATGGGCGCTGATACCTACAAGATCCCCGAGGCTGATCTGAAGGCCAAAATCGATGCCGGTGACACCAGTTTCCTGCTCATTGATATCCGCAGTGCGGAAGATTATGCCAAGGGCCATATCAAAGGCGCCGTCAACATCCCGTTCGCTAAAGTAGGCGAATATCTCGACAAACTGCCTGCTGACAAGGAGATCATCGAGTATTGCTATACCGGCCAGACTGCCGGTCAGACCGTCCCCATCATGAATATGTACGGATTAAAGGCCAAATCCCTCAACCTCGGTTTCGCCACCGGTTGGGTAGGCAAGAACAACTTCCCGGTCGACACCACCCCGGTAGAATTCAAAGCGGCCACCAACGTTGCCAAACCGGATCCGGCTATCGCTAAAATATTAACCGACTACTTTACCAACATGCCCAAGGACGTCCATAAAATCCCATCCAAAGACTTGCAGGCCAAGATAGACAAAGGCGAAGCAATGCAGGTGGTCGATATCCGCAGCGCTGCCGATTTTGCCAAAGGCCATGTTAAAGGCGCCATAAATATCCCTTTCAAGGAAGTCAACAAACATTTCAATGAATTTGCCAAAGACAAACCGGTCTATGTTTACTGCTATACCGGTCAGACCGCTGGCCAGACGATTGCCGTGCTGAATACGCTGGGAATCAACGCCTATTCAGTGCATGGCGGCTGGGATCTGGGCTGGATGGCCGACAAGATGCCGATAACCCAATAGCACTATTAGAACCGCAGTTTATTGAGCTGATCTTAAAGGGGAAGGGTGACTTTCCCTTTAAGCTTTTTCTGAGCTGTCTGTTTGGCCACACTCGTATCTATCGAGGTTGAAATGAACTATTAATTGGCTGACTATTACCATCGGATAAGTTTAAAATAACAATAGCCCAGCCGTATGAAGTACTGGGGGATGATAGTCTCGTAACCGCTGAGACCAAAAATATGATGCGAAGGTATTAGAGATGAAAATACCGTTTCACAAAGTTTATACTTCCGGCCGGGAGCTGGATTATATGCGCGATTGTATTGACCGCGGACAGATGGCCGGGGATGGTCACTATACCAAAATGGTGCAGGAATTGATCCAGGAGCGGTTTGGCGCTTTTCGGGTATACCTGACCACATCCGGCACCGCCGCCCTGGAGATGGCTGCCCTGCTGATCAACCTCCAGCCTGGAGACGAGGTTATAATGCCCTCCTTCGCTTTCGCCTCGGCGGCCAATGCGGTGCTTCTGCGGGGAGCGCGGCCGGTATTTGTGGATATCGATCCCGCCACCCTCAATATGGCGGCTGACGTCATCGAGGCTCATGTCGGTGAACGCACCCGCGCCATCATGCCGGTCCACTATGCCGGGGTGGCCTGTGCCATGAACGACATAATGGCTATCGCCCAGCGTCACCGCCTAATGGTTATCGAGGATGCCGCCCAGGCCGTTGATGCTGCATATGAGGGGCGTTACCTGGGCACCATAGGGCAGCTGGGCTGCTACAGTTTCCATGCCACCAAAAACATCGCTTGTGGGGAGGGCGGCGCCCTGCTGGTGAATACCACCGATCCGGCTATAATGGAGCGGGCAGACATACTGTGGGAAAAGGGCACCAACCGGCGCCAATTTGTTTCAGGTCTGACTGATAAATATACCTGGATGGATGTAGGTTCATCCTACCTCCCCTCCGATCTGCTGGCCGCATTTCTGTATGCCCAACTGGAACAGGTGGAGGAGATAACCGGACGCCGCCACCACGTCTATGATTATTACTGGGGGTTGCTGCAGGATTCTGAAAAAGCGGGGTTGCTCCAGCTGCCCCATCCGCCACCGGAGGCGGAGCCCAATTACCACATCTTCTATTGCCTTTTCAATAATAGTCAGCATCGTAACTGGGTTATGGGTGAGCTGGCGAAAAGAGGAATTGAGAGTACCTTCCACTTTATACCCCTGCATAGTTCGCCGATGGGCACGAAACTGGGCTACCAGGCCAGCGATCTGCCGGTGACCGAAGATCTCAGCGCCCGCCTGTTAAGATTGCCGCTTTATCCTTCGTTGAGTGCGGCGGAGCTCGAATATGTAGGGGAAAATCTGGGTCAAATAATGGCTGAGCTCAAGACCAGCGGAGCAGGGTAGGGCGATGATGATATCGGTTGTGGTGCCGGTTTACAACAGTTGCAGGAGCCTGTCCGAGTTATATTCCCGCCTGGTTCCAGTACTGAATGGGATCGCTGCTGCCTGGGAGATCATCATGGTCGATGACGCCAGTACGGATGACAGTTACCTGGTGATGGAGACTATCCGCCAGGCCGACCGGCGGGTGAAACTGATCCGCCTGGCTGAAAACGCCGGCCAGCACCACGCTACCTTGTGTGGTTTGCGCTTCAGCCGCGGCCAGTTGGTGGTCACCATCGATGACGACCTGCAGACTCCCCCGGAAGAGATACCTTTGCTGGCGACGGGAATTCAAAAAGGCCATGATGTGATATTCGGCATCCCCAGGGAGAAACAGCATAAGGTCTATCGTAACTGGGGGAGCCGCGGCATAGATCGGATAATCAATACCATTTTCCCCCACGCGGCCGCCATCAGGCGCAGCAGCTTTCGAATAATGACCCGGGGACTGGTGGACCGCATGCTGGAACAGGTAAGCAGCCCGGTGTACATGGCGGCCCTGATCCTCACCTATTCCCATCAGCCGGGCCAGGTGGAAGTGGAACACCACAGCCGCAAGTACGGTCGCAGCAACTATACCGTGGCTAAAACCCTGGTCATGACCCGGAACCTGCTGATAAACTATTCCTGGCTGCCGCTGAAATGGGCGGCGGGACTGTGGGTAATCTGGTCGCTGGCGGCAATCATCTGGCGGCCCGTGGATAGGCTGGGCTCATGGGTGGCTGCAGGGATCACAAGTGTTATAATCCTGGTTGTGGGAACATTGCTGGCTCTGATTACACTATGGCTGGGGTGGGAATATTGGCGCCGGCGGCAGCGCTGGAAACAGGCCGCGCCGCCGCCCTATCTGATCAGGGCGATGGAACTGTAATGGAGGGCGAATTCGATTAGACTGCTTGTCCTAGGCGCAGGGCGCAACCAGATAAATACAATCCGCAAAGCCAAAGCCAAGGGGCATACGGTGGTGGTTTCAGATTACCTCCCCAATTCTCCCGGTAAAGCCTGGGCTGATTATACCGAGATGACCAGTACCTTTGATATCGAAGGCAATATAGCCGTGGCCCGCAAATACCAGGTGGATGGGGTTATGACGGTGGGCACCGACCAGCCGGTGCTGACTGCTGCCACGGTGGCCGAAACACTGGGGCTGCCCCATCTGATCGATGCCAATACCGCTTTAATGGCCACCAATAAAAAATATATGAAGGCGGCTTTCAAGCGATATGATATCCCTTCCAGCGACTATCTGCTGATCAATCGCAGTCAACTGGAATCGGGACAAGTGCTGGAAAAGCTGGAGAACATGGCCTTCCCGGTAGTTGCCAAACCTATCGATAGCCAGGGGCAACGAGGAGTCTTCAAGATCTATCACCTGGACCAGAGCATCCTCGGCTATATGCGGGAGACTTTCCGTCACACCCGAGCCGAGGAGATAATCGTGGAACAATTCTGCCCCGGGGACGAGATAACCATCAGCGCCTGGGTGCACGATTATCATCCCTACATCCTGATAATCTGCGAACGACCTCTATTGAATGTTGAGCCTCATCTGGGCATTATGACCGCGCACCAGTTTCCATCCATCTACACCCAAAGCCATCACCAGGAATTGCAGGACTTGCTCTCCCGTACGGTGCAGGCTCTGAATATCGCCGCTGGACCCATCTATGTACAGGTCATAATGTCGCCACATGGTGCCGAATTGGTGGAGATAGCTTGCCGGATCGGCGGCGGCCACGAGGAGGAAATGATCCCCCTGGTAACCGGGATTGACCCGGTGGATATGCTGATAGACTGTTCTCTGGGACAACCGGCAGATTTGGGTAAACTAAGTCAATACGATCTGCTGGGCAATCCCCATCATGCCGAGACCAGGTTTATCATGGCTTATCCCGGTCCAGTGGCGAAGTGGGGCGGGTTGGATGTAATCCGGCAGATGCCGGGTATCATCAATGCCCAATTCTATTACCCCGATCTGACCATCATCAAGGAGATCGAGGACAGCGGCACCAGCCGCTGGGGCTACATCATAGCCGTGGCTGGGGATGAACGCGAGCTGACCGCCAGGATGCAGTCCGCCTATCGCCAGGTGCAGATACTGGATCCGCAGGGGAGAAACCTGCTCCGGTTTACCTAGCGCCTGCCAGCAGATATATCCTTACCGAAGGTTTGGATTAAAAATCCAATATGGTATCATTAACGAAATAATTGGCGAAAGGAGACGGGGGATGCGCAGATACAATCTATTGGTGTGGCTGTTGATCCTGATTCTCATATGTGCCGGCTGTAAAACGAATAATCCCCCCTCTCCAACCAGCGCTGGTTCCGCCACCAAAGTGACCATAGCCAACCAGTTCGGGCTGGCCTATGCCCCGGTGCAGATCATGAAAGAGAAAAAACTGATGGAGAAATATCTGCCTGGTGCCCAGGTTGAATGGGTGCAGCTGGGCACTGGCCCCAATATCCGTGACCTGATGGTTACCGGCCAGGTAGATATCGGTTTCATGGGCATATCACCGTTTCTGATCGGCTGGGACAAGGGGGCGCAGTGGAAGATCGCCACTGCCTCGGGCAGCCAGCCCCTGGCCTTGGTCACCTATAGAGACAGCGTAAAAACCATCCAGGATCTGGGCAGCTCCGACAAGATCGCCACCCCCGCCATAGCCAGCATCCAGCAGATGTTGTTGTCCATGGCCGCCGAGAAGGAATTGGGCAATCCCCGCGCCCTGGATAACCAGATGATATCATTGACCCATCCCGACGCCGCCACCTCCTTATTGGCTAAAAAGGATGTCACAGCTCATTTTTCCTCCCCCCCCTATCTCTTTCAGGAATTGGCGGCCCCCGGCATACATCAGGTGCTGGATGGCGAGGAAGCCTACGGGGGTGAGTTTACATTTATCTTCGGGGTAGCCACTGACAAATTCCACGATACCAATCCACCTGCTTATGCAGCCTTCATCGCCGCCTTCAACGAGGCGGTCAGTTTCATTAATAACCATCCCCAGGAAGCAGCTGCTATCCTGGCTCCGGTAAACAACATGAGCGAAGCGGATACCTACCAATCGCTGACCTGGGAAGGCACCAACTACTGCTCCACCCCGGCGGGCATAATGGGTTTGGCGGAGTTCATGAAGAGCAGCGGCTATATCGGCAAGGTCCCCGCCCATCTCTCAGAGATTGCCTTCGAAAATGTGGAAGCCGCCATCGGCAAACGCTATGGTAATCCCTCTCGAGTAGAGCTCCTGCAGCAAAGGCAGAGCGCTTCTGATGGACGATAAGCGCCGCTGTGCCATTGGCCAGAAGGCCCTGTTCGTGGTGCTTCTTTTGGTTGCCTGGGAAATGGCCGCGCGCCTGGGCGTTTTCAATGCCCTCATCTTTCCCTCGGTTACCTCCATCTTCAAGGCGTTCATCGCCGGTATCGCCGACGGCCTGCTGATTGAAAAGACCGCCTACTCCCTCTATCTGATTATGAAGGGTCTGCTTATCTCATTACTGCTGGCGGTTGTTCTGAGCTCTCTGGCGATGATGTCGGAGTTGGCCAGGAACCTGGTAGATGTACTGAATTCCATGCTCCACCCGCTGCCTGGTATCGCGCTCTTACCGATAGCCATACTGTGGTTCGGGATCAGTGAAGCCAGCATCATCTTTATTGTCATTCATTCGGTGCTGTGGCCGATGGTCGTCAATTTGGGGATCGGCTTCCGCTCTGTCTTGCCGGTCTACCTGGATGTAGGAAAAAATATAGGGCTGAAGGGTTTTGGCCTGCTGTGGGGAGTCATGCTGCCCGCCTCGCTGCCATTTTTCCTGTCCGGGGTCAAGATCGCCTGGGCCAGGTCGTGGCGGTCGGTGATAGCTGCCGAGATGGTCTTCGGGGCGGCCTCCGGGACCGCGGGGGGATTGGGCTGGCACATCTATATGACCCGCTACCTGTTCGATATCTCAGGCACATTCGCCGCTCTCCTGGCTATCATCATCGTCGGGATAGCGGTGGAAGAGCTGATATTCAAAAACATCGAGAAGCTCACCGTGGTCAAATGGGGCATGACCAACTAAGGAGGCCGGACCATGTTAAGAGTAGACCAATTGAACAAGATCTTCACCATGACCGGTCCGGATAAAGTCGTCTTGCAGGACATCACCTTTAACGTCGCCGCGGGTGAATTCATGTGTATCCTGGGTCCTTCGGGCTGCGGCAAGACTACTCTCTTACGCTGCATCGGGGGCTTTGAATCCTTTAGCAGCGGCGCCATCGCCCTCGAGGGCCGGCCGGTCACAGCCCCCGGAACTGAACGAATGATGATATTTCAGGGTTTCGATCAGCTGTTCCCCTGGAAGACGGTGACCGCCAACCTGGAATACCCGCTGAAGATAAAAGGCATCTCCCCGGATGAGCGCCGGGCAGCGGCGGCCCGGTTTCTGAACCTGGTCGGACTGCCAGGCTACCAGGACTATTTCCCCCACCAGCTGTCAGGGGGTATGAAACAGAGGGCCGCCATCGCTCGCGCCCTGATGCTGGAGCCGAGGGTACTGCTGATGGATGAACCCTTCGGCAATCTGGATGCCCAGACCCGCAATTCTCTGCAGCGGGAACTGCTGCGGATATGGTCCGAGCTGCGGACCATGGTTATCTTTGTCACCCATGATATCGAAGAAGCTATCATCCTGTCCGATCGGATCCTTATGATGACGCCGGACGGTGGCATCAGGAGTATAGTCCCCAACCAATTGGAACGCCCTCGCCGCCCGGGCGGAGCCGGTTTTGCCGAGCTGTGGGATAATCTCTACAGCCAGCTGGGGGATAGCGATACAGGAAAACCGGAGCCGTGATTGCGTTAGTGAAGAGATGGATGCCCATAATCGCCCTGATTATATTAAACCTGGCGGTCTTGATTCATTATGGGGCGGAACCCAACCACTTGGTCAGGTTTCTGATGGCCATCCTCTTCTTCACCCTTCTGCCCGGACTGTTGTTGCTGGACTGTCTGCATATCTATGACGATGACGGCTATAAATTGGTCCTGGCGGTGATTGCCGGGATAGGCCTGGATATCATTTTATATATCGTTGCCGCCATCCTGGGATGGTGGTGGTTGTTCAATCTGGGGGCAGGCATGGTGCTGCTGGCGCTGATCATCAAGAAACGCTTGCTCCCTAATATAAGACTGCTGGCAAACCTCCCGGACCGACTGGGCTGGAGGGATTGGCTGGCATTAAGTCTCCTGTCATCGCTGTTGCTGGGATTATTGGCGGTTTTTCAGTTTATCCCCAATCCTCTGCCCGGTGGTACTTCTTCCCTCATTTATTATATCGACCAGCCCTGGCACCTGGGCAACATCGCTGAGATCAAGAATCATTGGCCACCCCAGGATCCCCGCCTGGCTGGCTATTCTTTTAATTACCATATCTTCGTCTATATTTTCATCGCCTTCCTGGCACACGTAACCGGTATCACCTTGCCGGCGCTCTACTTCCGCCTCAGCATCTGGCTGTTGGTAACCTTGTTGTTCGCGGCCGTCTATTTTACCGGCTGCCGCTGGTTTGACCGCAGGGCAGCGGGGTGGCTGCATATAGCAGTGTTTTTCTCGATGGGGACGCTCTTGCTCTCTTACCCGTTCAATATATTCCTGATCAGCCTCTTTACAAGTCCCACCTACCTACTGGCGGCTATATTTACCCTGGCTTTGCTAGTAGAGCTCAGGACCTATATGCAGGGGCGATCGCCGGCTCGCCTGGTGCTGATAATCCTCCTGGTGACCGGGCTTACCGGTGCCAAGGGCAACTTTTTCCCGGTCTTGTATTGTGGGCTTTTAGCGTACGGGATCTATAATCTGGTCGGCTTCCGGAAGGACTCGCGCATCAACATTTTGCTGGCCACCACCGCCGTCCCCTTTGTGCTGGTCTTCGCCTATATATTCAAGGGCGGGGGAAGCGAAGGCCTAAATATTGTTCCATTGGAAGTCGTCCGTTACACCCACCTATTTAACAGCCTTTCCAGTTGGCTGGGCCAGGGCGATGCAAGTTGGCTGATCTGGGCCGTCCTGCCCATCTACCTGGCCGCCTTATTAAGTGTGCGCCTGCCAGCCCTGCTCAACCTTGGCCGTAATCTGGCCGCGACCCGCCACCGCCTCAGCTTTGAACAGGTTTTTATGACTGCGACTATCGCGGTCAGTTTAATAGCTGGTTTGACCTTAAGCTACCGGGGCCGTTCTGAGTATTTTTTTATCTTCATAGGCTTGATCTGCCTCAATCTGCTGGCGGCCGGTTATCTGCTGGAAGTATATAAAAGCCACCGTTCCCGGTGGCTCCAATTGTTTATGACTATGTTGATCGTGATCGCGGTGGCAGATACCGGCCTCAGTGCCCGCCACCTGCCCCAGTTGATTCCGGAAATGACGGCGGTCTCCTATCAGCCTCTTACCCCCAGCCTGCACCAGGCGCTATTGTTTTTACGGGATAACAGCGAACCGGATGCATTGGTGGCTTCCTATCGTGCCTTCATATACTCGCCCGACGATCCCCGTTTCTTCTATTATTCGGCCTTTGCCGAACGGCGCATGTTGGCCGAGGGTTGGGGATATATGTCGATTCAGCGGCAGTGGGCCGCCCAGGCCCGCTATGCTGACATGGCCACCCTCTACACGACCAGGGATGAGGAGCTGGCCGGGTCCATTTTAATCAAATATGACATTGATTATGTGATCGTGGAGAACCAGATAAACCAGCACCTATGGTTCAACAGCGGCCGCTATCTGCAGCCGGTGTTCGAAAACGGCGACTTGGAAATTTACCGAACTATCAATTAGCTCAAACTCTCAGCCGCCGCCTAGCTTAATTGTGGCAGGCGCGACTCTATCTTCTCGATCCAGACGAACATGGCTATCCCGGCTATGACAAACGGGACAATGACCAGCCAATGGTTGACCTGCAAAGCCTGGGGAATGGTCAGATTGCCCAGGACACCCCAGCTTAGTACGGTGGACGCCATATAAGGATAGATGATGGAGTAGATGCCGGCTCCGGCAAACAGGCCCAATATTCCCACCAGGGCATCCAGCCTTCCTTCACCCAATGCACCCCAGGAAGTACCAGGGCAGTAGCCCAGCAGAGCCCAGCCCAGTCCGAAAAGACCTCCACCCAGCAGAACACCTCCCCATACCAGGGGCCGGCCGCTGAGCTGGACCATGTTCAAATCAGCCAGCAGGTAGAGTCCCACCATGCCAACCAGTATGGCGGTGAACATAAACTTGACGATGGTCATGTCTTTCAGCAGCAACGCGCCCACCTGCTTATCGAAACGGATGACACGAGCCCGCTGCATTAAAAACCCGAAAATGATACCGGTAATCAATCCATAAATTAAGGTATCCATCTTATCTTCCTCCTCCGTAAACCAATCGGGCTGTCATTATCCCTACTATAAAGAACATGACCATAGCCAGCAGGCCACTGACTGACAGCAGGGCCAAGGCACTCAGCTGCCCAGAGGGACAGCCCCCGGCCAGGCGGGCCCCGATCATAGCGATAATGCCGCCGACGAAAGCCAGAGCCAACCGGTTGGCCGTACTGTGGCCGCGGGTGGTTCTCCACAAATCAGGGATGGTTCGCCATTTGAACTCTCCGAAGAATAGGGCTGCACCGAGACTGCCTAAGAAGATTCCGGCAACGAAAAATATCTGCCAGCTGATAACCGGGTCCACCACTGCAAAATATTGTACCTTGCTCATCATCTCCGGTGATATGGCTTTTTCCAACAGCCCCAATAATTGTACGAACGATGTGGAAGTACCGAAATAATTGCCGCTGACCAGGACTGAACCGATCAACAGTAAACCGCTTAGGGTTCCGGCCACATAAGGATTCATTCCGTCTCTTTGCTGCACTTTAAAATCCTCCCCGTAATATTTATATACCCCTTGCGGGTATATATCCATGCTACACGGTGATCCAGTTGGTGTCAATATAATCTGAATGGCCGGATAAGGCGGATCTGATGGGACCCAGGCCCCAGTTCAAGATTTTACTTATAAGGGGATAGGAAAGTGCGATAAGGGGCGTCATTCTTTCAATGTTATAGTGTGATAAAACAATGTAACGTCAAGTTACCTAGAGAAAACCATTACCGGGGAGGGAATAAGTATGGGATTGAGCAGGCGTGATTTCTTGAAGTTCAGCGGCGGCGGTGTGGCGGCAGTGGTCGGTGCGGGACTGCTGGCCAACGGGTTTACCGATTACCAGACCGCCAAGGCCGCGGCGCGTTCGGCTGGACCGGAGATCGTGTGGAAGCACGGGGTATGCGGCATTTGTGAGATGGCCTGTGCGATGAAGGGCAAGCTCGAGAACGGGCGTCTGGTGAAGTTGGAAGGCAAGCCGGAGGATCAGCATTCTCGTGGCTCCTTGTGTGCCAAAGGCAATTCGGGCATCAATATGTTATATGACCCGGACCGGCTTAAGGCTCCGATGTTGAAGACGGTGGCGGGACGGGTGCCGGGCCAGGATCCGGGCTGGCAGAAACTGGATTGGAACGACGCTATCTACCGGGCTTCCGCCGAGATTAAGAAAGCCATTGATAATTATGGACCCCAATCGATTGTCTGGGTGGGGCACGGTGCCGGCCAGGACTTCCTGGCGGCAATCGGCAGCCCTAACGACATTAAGCATTTGTCCACTTGTAACGCGGTTCGTATGCTGGCCAGTCAGCTTATGATCGATTCGGCCAACTATGTTCCTGACTTTGAAAACAGCCAATACATCCTGTCCTTCGGATGGGATCAGCTGGGCAAAGGCAAGAACTCTTTCGCGCGTGGACCCATCTATGCCAAGAATCATAATGCTGCCAAGATGGTAGTGTTTGACCCCCGCCTGTCCACTACCGCTTCCAAGGCGGACGAATGGATACCCATCCGTCCGGGTACTGACCTGGCAGTAGTCCTGGCCATGCTGAATGTAGTCATTAGCGAGAAGAGATATAATGCCGCCTATATAGCCGCCAATGTAAGCGGATTTGAAGAACTGGCGGCGAGCGTCACCCAATATACCCCTGAGTGGGCCGCTCCCATCAGTGATGTGCCGGCTGATACTATCAGGCGCATCGCCCGGGAATTCAGCGGCGGTTGTCCGGCCTTGATCCCGATCCATAAGCGCGAGGCAGTTCAATCCCATCCAGGCGGATTCGAACTGGTTCGGGCTTGCCTTTCCCTGATGGCTATTACCGGACAGATCGAGCGCCGGGGTGGTATAATGCTCCCCCGCACCGGTGGTTTGAACTGGGTAGGACCGGCCGCGCCGGCTCCCGAAATGAAGGTTACGGCCCGGGTCGACGGCGGCCATCTGTTCCCGTTGGCGGTGAAACAACCCCTGGTGGGACCGGGGCTTTACCAATCTGTGGCGGATATGATATTAGCCGATGAGCCTTATCCGGTCAAGGTGGCCATAATATACGGGCAATCCCTGCAGTCAATGCCCAATCCGCAGAAATGGGTGCAGGCCTTATCCAAGTTGGACTATGTCATAAACATCAATATATATCCCGATGATATGGCTACCATCGCCGATCTGGTTTTGCCCGAACACACTTACCTGGAACGTTATGAGATATCCCCCCGCCAGACCAATGCCCGTTATGTGCAGGTGGCCCTGGCGGAACCAATGATAGAGCCACTTTATGACACCAAAGATCTTGGCGAGATAAAACATCTGATCGCCCAACAGCTAGGGGTGGAACAGTATCTCACCCCCATCGGCAAGGCCATTCTAGACTATAAGATCGCTCCCAGCGGCATGAACTATGACACCGCCCTGGCCAATGGCGGTCTGATCACCGGCAGCAAGGAGTTCGTTCCCAAACCCCTGGACAAACTCAATACCGAGAGCGGTAAGATACAGATATTCTCTCCCCAGCTGCAGGCGATGGGATACAACCCCCTGCCCTTCTTCGATGAGAGCTGGGTGATCAACCCCCAGAACCAGGACGAATTCCATATCGTGACTAGCCGCCCCGCTGTCCATCGCCACGTAAAGACCCATAACATGAAGTGGCTGAATGAGATTATGCCGGAAGGCTTCATCTATATCAATTCCAGCCGGGCCGCCGCACTGGGCATCGCTGATGGCGACACCATCGAACTCAGTACCGAATTTGGAACTGATCAGGGCAAGGCCAAATTGACTCAGGGCATTCGTCCCGACACCCTTTGCATACTGCACGGCTTCGGCCAGAAATCGCCTTTCCTTAAACTGGTTAAAAATGACGGCATGAATGACGGCAATATCATGCCGGCCTGGCCCAAGGAGAAGAACATCGCGGTCAAAGACCCGACAGGCGCATGCCTGGATTGCCATATGGTGGTTAAAGTCAGGAGGGTGGGATGATCATGGTCGGTTTACCTATAAAATCAGAACTATTGTGGACTGCCAAAGAGATATTTCGCTATCCGGACCGGGACAACTTGCCTGAACTGAAGACCGGACTGAATCAAATGCTGGAATGGGCCAGGCTCCAAAGCCAGGCTCCAATCAGGGATATTGATCTGGACCAACTGCAGATAGATCATACCGCCTTGTTCATTAACGGTTACCCGGCCACCAAGGCTCACCCCTTCGCCGGATGGTATACAGGTGACGCTGTCATCATGGGCAATAGTGATAACAAGATGCGCCAGTTTTATGCCGGCTGCGGGATAGAGTGTGATCAAAGAGAGATTCAAGCCGACCATATAATGGTCGAACTGGAGTTCATGGCCTTAATGGCGGAAAAGTACGAGGAAAGCGGAGAAGATTTCTTCTGCCGGGCCATGGGGGAAATGCTGCATCAACACATGGAACCTTGGGTTGGTCAATTCTCAAGAAATATCCGGGAAAATGCGCAGACCGAATTTTACAGTATCCTGGCTGCAGTGCTGGATATTCTGGTGAAAGAATTATCGGTCCAACTGAAGGAGGTGGCTTAACATGGCTAAGAAAAGATGGGGCAAAATTGTCGATCTCAATAAATGTGTAGGATGTCACGCTTGCAGCGTAGCCTGCGTGGCCGAGAATAAAGTCTCTAACAACAAACATCGGACCAGGATCATCGAACACGAAGAAGGGGTATTCCCCAACGCGTATCGTTACACCGAGAAATGGTCCTGTAACCATTGCCAGAACGCTCCTTGTGTCGATGCCTGTCCCACCAAGGCTTCCCATTATACCGAGTGGGGCACGGTGGAAGTTAAACCCGAACTCTGTATCGGCTGCGGCTATTGCGTACTGGCCTGCCCTTACCGGGTGCGGATGATGAACGAGAGACACGACGGCGGCCTGCCGGAGAAATGCACCTTGTGCCTGCACCGCCTGGAGCAGGGCCTGAAACCGGCCTGTGAGACCACCTGTATCGCTGGCGCCATTATCACCGGGGATCTCAACGACCCCCACAGTGAGATCAACCAGTGGGTGGCCAGAGGCGCCCAAGAACGCCGGCCTGACCTGGATACCCGTCCCAACGTCTTTGTAATACCATATCGGAGGTGATAAGAGATGGAACATTATACTTGGAATTACCTGATTGCGATTTACCTGTTTACCGCCGGACTATCTTCGGGGGCAGCCATCATTGCGACCATCTCTGATATCCTCGGCATGGCCGACGAGCGGCTGCAGAGAATATCCGCCTACATGGCTCCCTTTCCGGTGATGCTGGGATTGATCTGCCTGGTGGCCGACCTTCACCGCCCATGGAATTTCTATCAGGTTTTGATTCACTATAATCCGACCTCGGTTTTATCCTGGGGCGCATTTTTCTTGCTGGTGTTCCCCATATTTGCGGTCTTGTATGCCGGCCTGGTCTACTTCAATTTCCGAGGTGTGTTTCGCAAGATAATTGCCTGGGTGCAACTGGTGTTGGGCCTGGCCATCGGTATCTATGCTGGACTGCTGCTGGCCGCCATCTACAACAACCCGGTATGGAGCAATCCGCTGATAGTGTTCCTGTTCTTTGTCTCCGCCTTTTCTACCGGAGCGTGTATGGTGATAATTGGCGGCCGCATCTGGGACTCTCTCGAAGGATTAATCCGCAAGCTGGTACCCTTCCAATGGCTGCCTGCCGAGCGGAGCCTGAATTTCGACCATAAAACCATCCGGCTCTTGATCGGGATGGATGCAGTGGTGATCATCATCGAGCTGATGGTCATATCAACCATCATCATCAGCTACGCCCTTCGTCCTACCGGCGAGATCGCCCTTGGTGCCATCTTCACCGGCGGTTACTACCTGCTCTTCTGGATTGGCCTGGTGTTATTCGGACTGTTGGTGCCCCTGGTCCTGGCCATCATGGAGCTGCAGGACAGATTCGATGAATCCATGGACGGGATGGTGGCATGGGTGGAACCCATCCTGGTATTGATAGGCGGCTTCATCCTCCGCTATGTGGTTGTTTACGGTGGTCAAATGGTATATCCGATCCTGACTGTTTATAGATGATTTGCCTTCCCTCTTCCAAAAGGTTAAGCCGAGAAATTCGGTGCCATCATCACTGGATTTCTCGGCTGACCTGGTATATTCAGGAAGGCTCAAACCTATAGAGGCCAGAGACGCCTGATGATCATAGATCGTAAGAGCCCGATACCGATATATGCTCAGCTCAAGGAGCAGATCAAATTTGCCATTGAAACCGGTCACTTCGTAGAAGGCGACCGGCTTCCTACTGTCCGGCAGCAAGCTGTCGATCTGATGATAAACCTGAACACGGTACGTAAGGTCTATCTGGAGCTGGAAGAAGAAGGGTACATATCGACCCACCAGGGCAAAGGCACCTTTGTGACCGGAATACCGGTACGACAGGAGAAGGGCGACGAGCAAGTCCAGGTTCTGGATGACCTGCTCGAGAACCTGCTCATCCAGGCCTATGGTCTGGGGTTTACCATTGTGGAGATAATGGATCGGTTTTCAAGGCGGAGAATACCCTGACCATGGATAATGTACCGGTAAATGTAGATGCGGTGATGTTCTGGATGGTTTGGGACCCGCGGAAGGCTGCACTGGAAGTGGCTGATACCTTCGCAGCCGCCGCCCGTAAATACGAAGAGAGCCCTCGGGCGTTCGACCTGCGGGCGATCAATTTGCTGTACGAAAGCGTTAAGGATACGGGGGGGGATCGTTGTCGTCCCTTCCGGTTTTAATGATAGCAGTTTTGGAGCCTGGGCCAGCATTGGCAGGTTCGGGAAATCATCCCCGGTTAAGGACCAAAAAAACGCCTCTAGGTCATATCCCCGATATTCTGGATATGGACCTCTACATCCACATCGATTTTAGCCTTTTCGATCAACCCCTGGTCGATGGAGTCGATCAATTCACCGCGCCACTTGGCCAGGGCATATTTACTGATGTCGATACAGTCCAGCTTGAAGTCTTCCTGCATCATTTGGAGGAAGATCCGGCATTCATCCTCAATATCGGCGGCAATCTGCTCTTCTATAAGGGCCAGGTAGTCTCGGTCCTGGAGAAGATCGTTCCGGGCTTCGTGCTCGATCAAGTCCCCCTCGAGGGTGATGGTTATGGAGTAAACCAACTGGCCGCCCTCCCTTTTTACCTTTACCTGGCGGTCATTGGCCGCGAATACTGTACCCCGGTCGAGGATCTCGCCTTCCCTGCTGATGAGGAAGGGCAGGTAAGCCTGACCCTTGCAGTTGCGCAGCAGGCTCAGGGGGCGGGTCTGGTCCAGGCCTATTTTGGCGATCAGCTTGTCTTTGCTGAAGATCCCTACCCCGCATATCTTGACCTCACCGTTATCGACCTTCAATATGGGCAGAACCGGGTTTTTCCCACGGCTGCTGGACTGCAGGTAGAAATCATGCAGGGTCACCACCGGGAAGAAGGACTTGTTGCGGATTTCGGTCAGCAGATCGGTGAGAAACATGGCCAGATCAGGAAAATCCTGCGGCTCGATCAGCAGGATGTCACCGGCTTGTCCTTCGGTCATGGCTATTTTCAGGGAGTTATTTATGACCGGGTTGCGCTGGAAGGAGTCCAGCACCGGGTGCAAACCGGATTCTGCCAGTGATTCCCCGAACAGGACCACATTGGTCATGCGGACCAGAATTTCCTCCGGATTGACATAGGACCGTTGGTCGCGGGAACCCGACAGGGAGGCTCCGGCGGTTTTCTCTATCCGGACCTTGTTGGGAGTCTCGTGCTCCAGGTTGGGCATAAGAATGGTCGCTTCATATCGGACTGGTGCCCCGAACTGGGTGGTGCCGGCCTGGCTCAGGTCGATGGCGGCGGTCAACACTACTGATCTTTTGCCTATGTCGTTGGCGTCCCAGCATCCAGCCGTTAGCAGCAGGGCCGGCAGAAACAAGGACAACAACATGAATCTTCTAAACATGGTGTACCTTGCCTCTCTGAATCGCTGCCGCCAGGTGATAGAGCAGGGGGTAACCCAGTCCGAACAACAGGTAGCCATACTGCACCCAGCTGGTATAGGTGAGCGCATCCACCGAGCGGCGGGGGATGAGAGTCAGCAGATAGACAATCGCACCCAGTACCGCCAGCACCATCAGGTAATGCTTCCTCTCCGGGAGATTGACTAGACGGGTGAAAGAGAAACTGCTCATGCACAGCAGGTTGAAGACAGGGCGGAAAGCCACGGAATAAACGACCATAAACAGGCTGTCCATGCGTTCCAGGACTGGATAACTGGTAGTCTTTAATATTCCCAGCAGAGGTGAGATGGGCCCCCCGATGCCATCCGGGCCGTATACCAGCAGGCAGGCCATAGTGACCAATACATAGGACCCGGCCACCCAGGCTACCGCTATTCTCCCCGCTTTGAGCACCTCGTCCCGGCGCACCACCATGAAGTAAGCCACCAGCAGGAATTCCATCCGCCCGAACCAGAGGGAGGCAGCCACGGACCCTTTGGCCAGGCTGACTGTGCCCGCACCGCCCACCGGCATGATATTGGTATAATCCGCCACCGTAAGCAATGCTGGAATGAGCAGAAGCAGAGAGGGCAGATACAAGTAGAAAAGCAACTCGTTGAGCCGGCCCACCACTTTGGCTCCCTGGCCAGCAACATATACGGATACCAGGATGATGAGCAGACCTATCATCCATCTGGGGGTGTGAGGCAACATATAGACCGAATCCACCGAAACAAAATCATTTGCCACCAGGGCAGCGCTCACTAGCATATGGAGGACCAGCCCCACCACCAGCAGGGAACCCGCCACCTTTCCGAACAGAAGCTGGGACATGGCCATAAAATCCATCTCCGGGAAAAGCCGGCCCAGCCTTTCGATCAGCACCAGTGACAACAGGGGCAGGGAGGCTCCGATGAGCACCGCTATCCAGGCATCCTGGGCGGCTGCCGAGGCCACCGCCCGCGGCAGGACCAGGAACTCCATCCCTATGATGGTCCCCACGATCATGAAGCCCAACTGTTTGCTGGTTATCTGGAATTCGGATTTATCGATAACGGCTCATCCTCCTAGTTGGGCTGCCGGATCTTGTCCTGGCTGGGGATGGAGTCCGGCCGCCTCTGCATGGCATGGGTGAAGTACTTGATCAAGGAATCCTTCAGATCACCATAACGGGTCGGGGCCAGGGGGCTTAGAAAAGGCACCCCGATGCTGGTCAGGCCGGTCAGATGGGTTATGATCAACAGCCAGGCCAGAAAGAAGCCAAATGCCCCAAAGGCGGCGGAGGCTAACAGTACCGGCAGACGCAGGATGCGGGTGACCAGAGCCATGCCTGGAGATGGCAACACGAAGGTAGTCATGGCTGAGAACGATACCACGATAACCGCAGCCGGGCTGGCGAATCTGGCGGTGATAGCTGCCTGACCAATGATTATGCCTCCCACCACGCCCACCGTCTGGCCCACGTTGCCGGGTAGGTGTAATCCGGCTTCGATCACCAACTGCATCATGATCTCCAGCAGCAATACCTCGATGGCAGTAGTGAAGGGCACCTGGTTGCGGAAACGGGCTATCGGCGCTAACAAGCCCGCCGGGATCAGTTCCGGCTGGAAATTGATCAGGGCTACGTACATGCCGGCCACCGATATACTGAGAAAAAAGGCCAGGAAGCGTAGAATCCGCACAAATGAACCTATCCAGGCCCGTTCAAAATAATCCCCGGGCGACTGGAAGAATTCCACGAACAGGCTGGGGGCAGTAATGGAAGTAGGAGTTCCATCCACTATTATCAGGACCCGTCCCTCCAATATTTGCATCACCGCCTTATCAGGCTTTTCGGTCATCCGGTGCTGGTAGAAGATAGAGTAGGGGCGGTCCTGGATGAGCTGCTCGATGGTCCCGGAAGCCAAAATGGCATCGATTTTTATGGTATCAAGCCGGGTTTCCACTTGCTTGACTATGTTAGGGTCGGCGATGTCCTCGATATAGAGCAAGGCCACCTGGGTGCGGGTACGCTGTCCCACTACCATCTTTTTGACCACCAGCTTGGGATCACGCAGCCGTCGCCGGACCATGGAAATGTTGACATCCAGGTTTTCAATAAAACCCTCCCGGGAACCGCGCAGACCTTTTTCGGCACTCGGTTCCTCGATGGCCCGCAGGTGGGATTTGTGGATGTCCAGGGCCAAAACCTCGACGCTGCCTTCCACCATGATGATGAGCATCCCATCATAGATGTCCCGGATCAGGTCGGCCAGAAGGCTGACCTTGCGGAATTGGCCCACGGTCAGGAAGGTGCGGGCGATGTATTCTATCAGGTCGCTCCCCTGGCCTGCGGGAATGGTTTCATTACGGGTATAGATCATCAGCGGTTTCAGTATGTCCTGGTTAAAGGCCTGGGTATCGATCACTCCATTGATATGGATGGCATAGGCGGCCACCGGTAGCTGGGTATCAAGATAAAAGGGACGGTTGATGATATCATGGCTGGTTTGTATATGTGGTTGCAGGAGAGACTGCTTCTCAGCCAGGCTCTCCGGCAGCTTGATATCCGGTATATTAAGGTTTTCCTGGTTCCTGGGTTTCTCGGCCGGGGCGGAAACCGCAGGTGGCTTCGGTATCTTCCTCATCTTTGCTGCTCCTGCCTGATTTGTTATATGTTTCCCCGGCTTGGATTTAATATCCGCACAAGTACTTTTTGGGTTGCAGTTCTGGCCGCACAGAAATTTGCAGCATTGTTACCAGCGCAATGAGCTTGGGTTAAGCTGGGATGAAAGGGGCCGGCAAACGATGATTGCCGCGATAACAATCGTCTTCGGGGGAGCTGTGTTGCTCGCCGGGTAGGGCCGGTTACTGCGTTTATGTTGCATTGCTGACCACTTTCCGTCCTATTTCGCCACCAAACTATGGTATGGTACAATTAACCAGCAGGGTAAGTGGGGGGATTTACTGTGGACGGCGGCGATCGGGAAGAATCCAAAATGATTTCATTAGACAGGGTGTGGGACGCCTGGCCCGACCCGATCTGTCTGGGCCGGATGATCTTCGATGCAGATGGCGTCGCAGTCGATTATCTGGTATTGGACGTAAATCCTGCCTTTATGAAGGCAATGGGGTTCAGCCGCGAACAGGCGGTTGGTAAAAGGGGAGCCGCTTTGTTTCTCTGTGATTGTCGGGATTGGATAGCCAAGTGTGGTTCTGCGGTGCGCTCCGGTCAGGTCCTGAGTACGCTGGAGTATAACTTCAGCGTCGGCTGGTGGTACGAGGTTCAGGTCATCCCCTTGAAGGATGAAAACCAATTTGTGATGATTTCACGCGATGTCACACTGAGTAAGAAGGCGGAAGAGCGGACCAGGATCGAGAATAACGCATTGGATGATCAGGTGCGGGAACGTACCGGGAAACTCGAGATGGCCAATCGTTTTGTCGTCAATGTCCTGGACAGCATCAAGGACCCTTTCTTCACCCTGGATCATAGGTGGTGCTTTACCTATGCCAACCAGGCCGCCCGGCAGCGGTCTTTCCAAGGAGAACTGATCGGCCAAAATATCTGGTCCCTGTTCCCTCGGATGATCGGCTCGGTGTATTGGGACGTATACCATGAGGTGATGGAAAAGAAGTCACCCCACTGTTTTGAGGCCCAGACAGTGTATAAAGGTCATTGGTCCCAGGTGAGCGTATACCCCTTGGAGGCTGGCATCTCGGTGCTGCACCGGGACATAACCGAGCACAAGCAAGCGGAAATAGAACTGCGCCAATCGCAGCAGCGGTTCTATCAGATCTTCAACCACAGTCCTGACATGATCGTCATAGTGAGTATGGTAGACCACCGGTACGCTGATGTGAACCAGAAATTCTGCGAAATTATGGGGTATGGGCGGGAGGAGGTCATCGGCCGCACGCCCATGGAACTGGGTGTGATAGCCAATGAGGCTCACGAGATGGAACTATTTTCCCAGGGACTCAAGGATGAACTCGGGCTGCATAATCAGGAGGTCAGGCTGCGCACCAGATCAGGTGCTATCATACATACCCTTTCCTCCTCTGCCCTCATCACCCTGGGCGGCCAGTCGCACCGGCTGGAGGTTATCAAGGATATCACCCGGGACAAACAGATGGAGATGGAGCTGGCCCGCCTGGATCGCCTCAACCTGGTCGGCGAGATGGCGGCCAGCATCGGTCACGAGATCCGCAATCCCATGACTGCGGTGCGGGGCTTCCTGCAGATGTTGGGGGAAAAGGAGCGGTATGCGGAGGATCGGACGTTCTTCGATATCATGATCGAGGAGATGGACCGGGCCAATTCTATCATCAGCGAATACCTGGGCATGGCCGGGAACAAGAGCATCGACCTGCAAGCCTACCCGCTGGATCAGATACTAACCTGGATCTACCCGATCATCCAGTCGGAAGCCAACCTGAGAGATATGAGCATCAAGCTGGAACTGAACCAGCCCCCGGCGATCATGGCTGACAAGAGCGCAATCATCCAGCTGGTCCTGAACATGACCCGTAATGCCATGGATGCCATGCCGCCCCACGGCATGGTCACCATCAGCACCAATCAGGCCGAAGATGAGGTAGTGCTTTCCATCCAGGATCAGGGTTCGGGACTGCCGGGGGAGATAATCGACCACATCGGCACCCCTTTCCTGACCACCAAGCCCAACGGTACTGGCCTGGGCCTGGCGGTCTGCTACAGTATCGCCGCCCGCCACCAGGCTTACATCGATTTCGAAACCGGTCCCTCCGGAACTACCTTTCATGTGCATTTCCCCTTTTACGGCCCCGGAGAAACGATAGAATTGGGAAAAAATGGACGGGGGGGGGGGGGGTTTGATTTTCATTCATACGTCGGATTTT
>CAZBSD010000003.1:69006-72014 GCA_964494735.1 uncultured Syntrophomonas sp. | reverse complement strand
GGGGCGTTTGATTACCGCTTACCCCGCGTGTTGGCCAGCCTCAAGGCCCACCGGGTCGCTAACCGGTACCGGAATTGACGGTGGGAATTGACACGGTCGGGCTTTGATCCGCGCAACCGACCCGAGCGGCCGGCTAAAGCGCGTTTTTCTAATGGCCCTCGTTGCGCGCCCAGCCATGCAGCGCTATCAGCAGCAGTCGGAGTCGCACACCAATTTGCCGTCTACCATCTTGCCCTTGAGCAGAGCCGCCGCACAACCGACCCCGGTATGCACCTTCAGGGCGTCGAATATGCAGTTGAGGGCGCAGGCGCCGCACTCCATGCAGCTATCCCGATCGGTGACATGAGCTTTCATATCCTTGATCTGGAACACCTCGTGAGGGCAGACTATGACGCATATCCCGCAGCCGGTGCATTTTTCCTGGTCCAGTTGCAGGGTGGTCACGTTTCTAAGATAATGGTGCTTCATGGTTTCCTTCCTTTCTTAAACCACCAAGGCTATCAATAAAGCTGCCAGACCCAGAGCGCCGCTGACTTTAATCAGCGGCAGGGCGATCCGGGTTTCCTTGACCACCCCGGACATAGAGGTATACGTGGAAGCCCCGGTGAAGTTGAGGCCCAGGTAAGCGCATAAGGATGGAATGATCAACAGCTGGGCCAGGCTGAGCCAGACGCCATCCGGCTGCTGCAAGGTGCCCAGAACCAATATATTAAGGGCAGTCCATAACACTCCCAGCAGCCATCCTTTCAGGGCGAATGCCCGCCCCGGTATCCAGGGCAGTAAAACCGGCACCGCCACCGCACCGATCAGGATGCCGCCGATATAAGGAAAAACATCAGCCCAGGTCAGCGGCCAAAACCCGCTCCAACTGGCTATCAGCAGCAATACGGAGGCTATCCAGACCACCGGTTTGAACAGAATGGTGCGCACTTCGATGGGGGTCAAGACCAATCGGTCCATCAAGCTGAAGCGCACCCGGCGCATGGCGGGGGTGGCTCTGCCTCCCGCCTGCAGGAAGGCTGGTATGTCTTCGGCCCGGGTGGGACCGTATACTACCCGGAAGCCGGACCGTTGGCGGACCTCATGGAAAGCTACCCCAGTGGCCCCCAGTTGGGGCAGGATCAAAGCCCGGTGTTTAACTACCCGATCCAATCCGGTGCGGGCGATCCTACGTACCAGTTCAACCGTGCCGAAGGTGCCTTTGCCAGCAGCACACCAGACATTGATGCCACCGGTATCCAGTACCAGGATCCAGGCGTTTATATTATTCAAAGACTGGCGCAGCCGGTCGAAGCTCATCTTGTAATTGGCCGACACCAGTACCGGAGAATCCTGGTCCGGATCTCCCAGCGCGTAAAGCCCGGGTTCTACCCGGTAATCCATGCGGTGGATACCCCAGCGGACTTTCCAGGAGCCGATGGTATCGGCCCGGGTCAAACGGCCAGGGACCACCGGGATAGCTCCCACTGCCGTCGTCTTCCGCCCCGTTATCCAGGGGGCGTCAGGTACGGTGTCATACAGATTGTCGGGAATTATGATTCCTTGTAACATTATAAATTCCTCTCTCCAGCGCCATAATACCAGGATGGACGGTTATCCGCAAGGGAATAAAAGCTGTCCTGTTTACGGCTTAACCTACCTTTTTTACCTTTCCGATCCAAGCCAATCGATAGTTGCATCCAGCCAAGCCTGGGGATGCCATCACCATAACCCTGCATCTCGGCTGGGCGGCGTTTACCAGCCCGGATGAGGCCTATGCCTGGTAAGGTGGACGGTCCCGCCAGCCCTGACTCGAGATTGGGTATCTATTTATCCTTCTTATTCTTAACGTCATTTCCGCCCAAACTCTTGCCCTGTTTCTCCATGGCCGCCTTCAGCTTATCGCCCAGGCTTTGGCCTATCTCCTCATGGTCGCTGTATTGGCGGATCAATCTATCGTTTACCTGCCGGGCCCGCTTGGAACTGCCCAGGTTCAGGTTGTCGTTCTCCTTCTCTGGTTGCCGGTGGCCGCAGCCGCGGTCCGGGCAAATAAGCATCTTACCCCGCTTGCCGTTGACTATCAGCATATTCTTGCCGCACAGGGGGCATTTGCTTTTGGTGACGTTGGTGGCTTTATAGACGGTATCATCGTTTTTTACACCGGTCACCATCTCCCCGGCACTGTGGCGGATACCCTTCATGAATTCGGTCTTGCTGCCTCGGCCGCGGGCAATCTCGGTCAGGGCCTTCTCCCACTCGGCGGTCAGTTCCGGTGATCTCAGGGCGGAAGGGGCCAGGGGGATCAGCTGGATGCCCTTGGAGGTGGGCACCAGTTCCTTGCCGTGACGTTCTATATAAAAGGTATTGAGCAGCTTCTCGATTATCTCGGCCCGGGTAGCCGGAGTGCCCAGCCCGCTGCCTTTCATGGATTCACGCAATTCCTCATCCTCTATGAATTTGCCCGGGTTCTCCATAGCCGTCAACAGGGTAGCCTCTGTATAACGGGAGGGGGGCTTGGTGCGGGATTTGCTCAGTTTACAACCCTTGACATGCTTCTGGCTGCCCTCCTTCTGGCTGCTCAGGGTCTGTTCGGGCAGTCTTTCCTGGTCCAGGTCCTCTTTCTCCGGTGCCGGAGCGGTGACTGCCCGCCAGCCCGGGTCTAACACCACCTTGCCGCGGGAGTGGAAACGTTCCCCCTTGACATCCGTCTCCAGGGTGGTCTGGTCGTAGCGGTAGGGGGGATAGAGGACAGCGATGAAGCGTTTGGCGATCAGGTCGTACAGCTTCTGTTCATCCTGGCTCAAGGCGGTCAGGACCAATGGCTGTTCGGTAGGGATGATGGCATGGTGATCGCTGACTTTGCTGTCATCTACCAGTCTTTTTCCGGGGGTCAGTTTCCGGGCCAGCAGCGGCTGAGCCAGTCTGGCGTAGGGTCCGACGGCCATGGCTTTGAGCCGGGCGGGCAGGGTGGGTACGATATCCCGGCTCAGGTAGCGGGAATCGGTACGGGGATAGGTGACCAGCTTATG
>CAZBSD010000003.1:65145-68906 GCA_964494735.1 uncultured Syntrophomonas sp. | reverse complement strand
AACTGGGTGTTGAACTTACAAGTCAGAGCCCGGGTCACGTTGAGCCCGATCAGCCAATCGGCCTCCGCCCGGCAGACCGCCGAATCGTAGAGGTGGTTGTATTCACTGCCCGGCTTGAGCCGGGCGAAGCCCTCCTTGATAGCCCCGTCGGTCTGGGATGATATCCATAACCGCTTAAACGGTTTCTTCCAGCCTACCTTGGCCATGATCCAGCGGGCCACCAGTTCGCCTTCCCGGCCGGCATCGGTGGCGATGACCATGTCCCTGATGTCGTTCCTCTGCATCAGCCCCCGCACCACCTGGTACTGGGAGGTGGTGGGCTTGAGCACCTTGAGTTTCATCTTGTCGGGCAGCATGGGCAGGTCCTCCATGCGCCAGGACTTGTACTTTTGGTCGTAGTCATCCGGTTCGGCCAAAGTGACCAGGTGCCCCAAAGCCCAGGTCACCACATATTCGGGTCCTTCGATATAACCCTTGCCTTTGTGGGTGCAGCGCAGTACTCGGGCCAATTCCCGGGCTACGCTCGGCTTTTCCGCCAATACTAAAGATTTCATCACCAACCTCCAACCAAAAGTAATCAAAATCGGTCCAGATCATTCAGCCTATTGGCATCTTCGAGAAGCCGCGGGGCTGGCGGGGTAATAGCGGATTTCCTTCCCGACATCGGTCAAGTCACCGCTTATCAGTGAGGCCCGGCGCACCACTTGGTCCCGGCCAATGTCTCCCATCACGCTCTTCCCCGTCCTTGCCGAATAATTACGGTATCTTACCTCCCATCATACCAGACATCCGCAACCTGCGGCGCCCGCCGCATTCCCCTTCGGGAAGATGTTTTATGTGCCATTTAATCTAAAGTCAGGGCCCGCAGCATATCTTCTATAGAAAAAAGGCAAAGGAAATGGTGGCCGTGAATAATGCCCAGCGGGTCTTGCTGACAACCTATCTGCCCCTGACGGTTTTGATCATGATATCCGAATACCGATACAGTCAGGCTGATATCATGGCTTGGCTCAAGATAACGGTTTCCATATGTTTGGCTCTGACGACGGTGGGCCTGCGCAAGGTTTACCTGGAGCAAAAGGTGATGGCGGCGGCCTTCGTCTTCATGGCGGCGGGGGACGTTCTCTTCGCCATCCCGCCCCTGGTAGGGGATTGGAGCCGGGCCACCATCCCTATGGGGATAGCTGGTTTTCTGGTTGCCTATATCTGCCTGATAATAGCTTTCCGCAAGGATGCATCCATTAGCAAAACAGAATTATTGATTGCCCTGCCCATACTCGCCGTGATCGTCTTCCTGGGTGTGCTCCTGTTTCCTTTTGTCAATCTGGTCTTGTTCATGGGGATGGCCATATTCGCGCTGGTGCTTGGCTATATGACCCTGACCGCGGTGGCCACTATTCCCAGGGGATACTACAGCACCAAATCGGCCTGGTTGATCGCATTGGCGGGCTGCCTGATATTTGTCAGTGACATGAGATTGGCTTACGAAACATTGTATCCAGTCGGCAGCGGCCTCATCCCTCTGGGGAGCAATTATGTGCGGGGACCCTTTGTGGTGGGGTGGGCCTTGCTCTCCCTGGTGGTAGCCGAACACCACCTGCTGAAAACGACCCGGTTGAGCTGGCGTGGTTGATCAATGAAACGCGTTTCCGAAGGTGGGGACCTTTTTTTGCCTTCCGGGGGCGAACCAATAACCACGGCTTCACCGCCTGCCGCACCTCGTGCAAATGTTCCCATCCAACCCGCAGCCCCAATGAAATATAATAGAGATGATGTTCCCATACGTCGCCAAAGGCATATTGGCTGCACCTGGCGATGTGAAATCTCTTTTGGAGGTGTTTTAGCAAGTGCGCTTTCTGACGACTGGCAAAGTAACCGATAACTTTCACATCCTGGGCAGCAGTGCCTTTCCCATCTATCTGCTCGATTCGCCTGACCAGCCAATTATTTTCGACTCCGGCATCAGTTGTTTGGGACAGGTTTATGTTGAAGCGCTCAGTTCGGTCCTGGGTGACCGGCA
Organism: uncultured Syntrophomonas sp.; assembly: GCA_964494735.1. GTDB lineage: Bacteria > Bacillota > Syntrophomonadia > Syntrophomonadales > Syntrophomonadaceae > PHAA01. Next base: position 66,886 of record CAZBSD010000003.1, on the reverse strand, counting down.
GCCGGCTATTCTGTTTCTCTCCCATGCCCACTGGGATCATGCCGGCGCGGCCGCCTACCTCAAGCGGGCCTTCCCCGCTATGCAGATAGCCGCCTCTCCGCTGGCCGCGGAAACCCTGCAACGGCCGGGGGCGGTAAAGGTCATCACCCAACTCAACGCCGATGGCCCCAGTATGGTCAGGTTCGAAGACGGGTTTGATGAATCCCGCTTGGTCGATGAGCCTTTCCGGACCTTCGCCGTCGATATTCAGCTCAGCGACGGTCAGGTGGTGGAAATAGATAAAACCACCACCGTGGAGGTCTTGGCAACCCCGGGGCATACCCGCGATCACCTGAGCTACTATCTGCCCGCCCAAAAGATACTGGTAGCGGTGGAATCGGGCGGCTATATGACCAGTTCGGGCCAGATCGAAGTGGAGTTCGTGGCTGATTATGATGGCTATGAAGCATCCATAGGCCGCCTGGCCCAGCTGCCCGCTGAAATACTATGCCAAGGACACAACATCGTCTTCAGTGGCCGGGTAGAGATTGCTGATTTCCTGACCACATCAATGCAGGAGACCGTTCTGTACAAGGATCGTATCTATGCAGTCCTGGACCAGGAGCAGGGGGATATAGAGCGCGCCATACGGAGAATAAAGGCGGAGAGATGGGACAATGTCGCAGGTCTCAAGCAGGATGAATACTCCTATGTATTGAACCTCACCGCCCAGGTCAAACATTTGGCCCGCCGACTGAACATAAAGGAGAGCGATCCACAATGACCGATATGATTCTGCCCGACATATACAGGATAGAGATACCCCTCCCCCACAACCCCCTGAAAACATTGAATTCCTATTTTATAAAGGGGACAGAGCGGAATCTATTAATAGACACCGGTTTCAACCAGCCCGAGTGCCGGGCGGCCATGGATGCGGGCAGGCAGGAATTGGGTTTCTCGATGGATGATACCGACATCTTCGTGACCCATATCCACGGTGATCACTCCGGGTTGGTGCAATATCTGGCCCGACCAGCTACCCGCGTATTCTGTGATTCCTACACCGCCCAAGCCTTTTCAGGGACGCCATCCGATTATTGGAACTATTTCGACCAATTGTTGGTCCAGGGCGGACTTGCCGGGATCACCCATGCCGACCATCCCGGCTATCGGTATAAAAGCGCGGCGGTGGAAAACGTCCACCCGGTCCAGGACGGTGACGTGATCAATGTGGGCAGCTACCGTCTGCGCTGCGTATCGACGCCGGGCCATGCCCCCGACCACATGTGTCTGTATGAGGCCGAACAGGGAATACTTTTCTCCGGTGATCACATCCTGGGCACCATCACCCCCAATAACACCCTGTGGGAGCAACCCTGGACCGCGACCCGGGATCTGCTCCAGGAATACCTGGACAGCCTGACCAAGATCGAGGGCCTGGAGATCAAGATAACCCTGCCCGCCCACCGGGCTGCCATTCCCGACTGTAACCTGCGCATCCGCCAGCTGCGGGAGCATCATCAAAGACGGCTGGAGGATATCTTGACCATCCTGGGCGATTACAAGATGTATGGAGCCGAGGTGGCCAGCCAGATGAAGTGGGACATGCGGGGCCGGAGTTGGGAAGAGTTTTCCAACGCCCAGAAGATTTTTGCGGCCGGCGAGGCCTTGTCCCACCTGACCCATCTGGTCCTGCAAGGGGTGCTGGTGCGGGAGTTGAGCGGGGAGCGGGTCTATTACTCGCTGGCCGGTTAGGAAT
>CAZBSD010000003.1:0-65045 GCA_964494735.1 uncultured Syntrophomonas sp. | reverse complement strand
GGAAGGCTATGCGACTATTGACTGAGGGTGCAATCCGCGCGGCGAATTCGCCTAATGGACCATTCATCCATGAGCCTTGGCGGGGCGGCAATTATGGTAAGGGGGAAATGCAAAATGAGGTTTCTGGCTGGGTTAGTGTTGGGAATATTTATCGGTACCGGGGGGACCTTCGCGATTGCCGGCAGCGATTTCGTGAATGCCGGCAAGAAAGCTGTTGAAGCGGTTACCAAGACGATTCAGATCGTAGGCAGGCATGTCGACAAGCAGACATTGGAATCTATCCAGGATGAGGTTAATCGAGAGGTGGTACCTTCGCTGACTAAATAGGATAGAGTAATAAGGTTGGGGACTGGCACGCCGGTGGAATTGGCGGGGAGCCAGGTCTCACTGGAAAGCACCCCCTGCAGGTATTCCTGTAAGGGGGTTTAATTTGGGCGTAATGACTCCCGGTATTTGATCTCCCACCAAAAGTACACCAGAAGGAGCAAGGTGCTGCTGACCATCATCAAGACATGATACACGCTGCTCCAATGGAGATAAACCAGCATTCCTTTGGCCAGGAGAGTGAAGTTGATAATGATATCGGTCAAGCCGATAAAGGTGATTACCATCACTCGTCCCAGCTTGCTTCGGAATATCGAGAAACCTACCCCGGCAATTAGGCCCGACACCATGCCCATACTGATGGCAACTACCCAATTGTCGGCAATAAAATCCAGAAACAATCCTGGCCGAAATAAGAAAAAATTCAGCACTGTACCCAGGATGGTTCCCGGAAAGGCCATAATGACATAAGCAGCAGGCATTATCGCCACATTATCGGCTATGGGCGGAGAGTAGTCGATCAGTCTATCCGCCAGATAATAAAAAAATATCGCATATAGGGTATAGATAACAAGAGTGAAAACGGGGTGAATATGGTGGTATTCCATGTATCCCAGACGAACAAAAATATATTCGAGCAGAGATAAGGCAATCGGAAAGGCAACTGCAATCCACCAGTGTTTGTATCGTGCCAAATAATAGCAAAAAATTATTGTCATCAACGGCAATATCAGCAAATCTGAAATTAAAATAGGGTTTCTCATATCCACCGCGGGATCGGCAAACAAATTTAGATGCAAGCTGAATAAACGTAATATGTAGGATAAAATGATATCGGGTATGTCGGTGATTATTAAGGATATGAAAACAACAATGAAAACGGAATGCCATGACAGCTTTCCATATATTTTTATAAGGAAAAACCATGCCAGCAACAGGGCGGATAAAATTAGGTATGCCATTATCGAAGAATTCCTCCGTACTGGTTAAAATCAGAGAACCTTCAGCTTCCAGTCATCTGCTGATAATATCCTCCCCCATTGCAAATGCTGTTATTACCTCCAGCAAGGAACCGCGGTCTCCGTTGGGACATCAGGAAAGCATTGACTATTGGCAGCAGCTATGCTAATTTGGCGATAGATAGTTTACATATAAATTAGTTGCGTGTAAGTTTTATATAACGCGGACAGGAAGGAATAAGAAGGTGTAGTGGGGAATGCCTGTGATGAAGGGCTGATTATGGATGGGAGGTGTATGGACGATACTTGATTTTACCGGCTTCTGGTGTTTCCGCTTAAACGCGATTTCGCGCAAGGTCAGTCGTCTTTGGAATGCCAGGTGCTCCCAATATGGGGTTACAGCAGCCCAGAGCTTCGTACTGTATGATGTGTGGAACCATGCCGGGACCAGCATCAAAGACATGGCGGCCCGTGTCGAGTTGGATAGTTCGGCGGTCACCGGTCTGGTAGACCGGCTGGAGAAGATGGAACTGTTGGAAAGACAGGATGATCCCAATGACCGGCGGGGTATCAGAGTATTCCTGACCCCTAAGGGTCATGACCTGACCGAGAAACAACTGATTCCGGAAGCCCGGGAGTTCAATATTTATATCAAAGGGATGGTATCACCTGATATAGCCGGGATATTCCAGCATACCCTGAATATCCTGGATGGGGAGATCAATAAGGCCGTCGCTCCGACCAGCGAATAGGCCGCAACTGCCGTTGACAACGGCCCTCATGGCGGGGCTGACATGCGTTTCAGATCATGTAACATGCGATCAATAATGATTGGGAGGGGACAGGAATGGATTTTAAGCTGACTGATGAGCAACAACTGATTCAGGAGGCAGCCCGGGAGTTTGCCGCCACCGTAATCACCCCCATGGTAGAGCAGATAGAGGAAGAGGACAAGGTGCCCGACGAGATACTGGCCGGCCTGGCCGACCTGGGCTTCTTCGGGTTGCCTTTTGAAGAGAAGTACGGCGGCAGCGCGGCCGGCTATGAGAACTATGTGCTGGTCCAGGAGCAGATCTCGCGGGCCTGTGCAGGGGTAGCGACCATCTATTCGGTCCATATGATGGGCTCGGATGTCATATCCATATTTGGTACCGAGGAGCACCGGGAATATTACCTGCCCAAATGCTGCAGCGGCGAATTGAAGGCATCCTTCGCCTTCACTGAGGCCGGCACCGGTTCCGACCCCAAACAGCTGACCACCATCGCCTCCCGGGAAGGGGATACCGTTGTCATCAACGGTTCGAAGCGGTTCATCAGTGCGGCCGGCTACCCAGGGCCGATAGTACTGTTCTGCAAGGATGCTGACGACGGCGGTTGCAGTGCCTACCTGGTGGATAAATTTTGTGAAGGATACTCCCTCCCTGCTGCCTGGCCCAAAATCGGAGGCCATGGCAGCCCCATTTACGATGTGGATTTTAAAGACGTCAGGATTCCGGCCTCCAATCTATTGGGTGAAAAGGGCAAGGGCTTCAATATCCTGTTGTTGGGCATCGCCTTCGGGAAGATAGGCACCAGTGCCATCGCTCTGGGCGGCATCCTGGCTTCCTATGAAGAGGCGTTGAAATATGCCAAGGAGAAATTGCACCGGGGCAAACCCATCGCCAAATTCCAGGCCATCCAACTGAAGATAGGACATATAGCCGCCAAATACCACAGCGCACGCTGGATGTGCTACCGCTTGGGGACCCTGGCCAATGATATCCTGGCCAACCGGATAACCAATGCCTACGAATTCCAGGCCGAAGCGGCTCTGGTTAAAGGATTTGTAAGTGATACAGCGGTGGAAGCGGCCAAGCTGGCCATGGACGTCCATGCCTCTTATGGATTGACCAAGGACTTCCCCATGGAGCGTATCTACCGCGATGCTATCATTGCTCCCCAGATAGAAGGGGTGTCTGATATGCAGCGGGTGATCTTTGCCAATTTTGTCCTGGGGGTGTGATCGGCCGCTGGTGCTGCCAAACGGCTCGGGGTTGGTTCGAACCGGATGTTAAACTGGTTGGATGTTAATGTCAGGGCGGGCGGCCGGGCACCTGATCTGGCGGGCAGTCCATAAAACGGGCGGACAGGGGATTACCTCCGCATGCCCCTAATGAAGTTATTAAGCCGCAATAAGCAAACCCGCTTCCAGCCAATATGATGGAAGCGGGTTCTTTGTTAACCGGCGGATGCCACTGGTTGGTATTTCTGGTTCGCCGGTGTCCGAAAAAGAACCTCACCCGGCTGATCTTTGATACCGGGTCCTTTTGCCGCCCGGCGCTTGTTGGCCTCCCCGACGGGCAGAATCGGATAGCCATCCGCCCTGCCCGTGGCGGCCAGCTTCGATGGCGCCCGCCATCACCGGAGTCGATTGTTTAGATGAGCTTGTCAGCCCGCAGGATCTCATACATTTTGTACCCGCCGGATATGTTCCTGACGTCGAAATCATGCTGCCGCAGGATGCGGGTACCAATATAGGAGCGCAAACCAGCCTGGCAGGAGACTGCCACCACCCGGTCACGGGGTATTTCGTCCAACCGGCTGCGCAGCTCATCCAGAGGTATATTGTAAGCCCCTTGGATGGCACCTTTCTCCACTTCGCGCTCGGTGCGCACATCCAAGAGCCAGACACCCTGTTCCACCATTGCCGGCACATCCAGCCAGTCAACCGCCTCGACATCACCATTGATTATGTTGCCAGCGGTATAGGCCGCCATGTTGACCGGGTCCTTGGCCGAGGAGAAGGGCGGGGCATAAGCCAGTTCTAATTCCTGCAGGTCGAAGACAGTCATCCCGGCCCGGATGGCAGTGGCCAGCACGTCAATACGTTTATCCACTCCTTCGTATCCAACAATCTGACCACCCAGGACCTTGCCGGTATCAGGAGCGAACAAAAGCTTGAGGGTCATCTGCGATCCGCCCGGGTAATAGGTGGCATGAGGGGCGGGATGGATGACACAGGATTGGTAGGGCAGGTTCTGTTGTTTCAGTACCTTGCTGTTGGCACCGGTGGTCGCGCATACCAGGTCGATGATCCTGACGATGCCGGTCCCCTGGGCCCCCTTATATTTTATCTGGCGGCCGCAGATGTTATCGGCGATGATGCGGCCTTGCCTATTGGCGGGACTGGCCATGGGCACCAGGGTCAGGCGGCCGGTGACGAAATCTCGCTTCTGGACCGCATCGCCGGCTGCATATACGAAGGGATCCGAAGTCTGCAGGTAATCGTTGACCTGGATGCCGCCGGTGGGACCAATGGCCAAGCCAGCCTGGCGGGCCAGGTCTGTTTCGGGACGGACCCCTATACCCAGGATGATCATGTCGGCAGGCACCGAACTTCCATCCGCCAAACGTACCGCTGCCGCTTTGTCGGTACCCTCGATAGCGGTCGCCTGGCTCTTGAGGTGCAGATTTATACCTTGATTGACCATGTATTGATGGACGATAGCCGCCATGTCGCGATCCAGAGGACCCATCACCTGATCCGATGCTTCCAGTACATGGACTTCCACTCCCCGGGCGGCTAGAACTTCCGCCATCTCCAGGCCGATGAAACCGGCACCGATGACCGCCACCACGGCGGGCTGATTGGTGTCTATATACTGTTTGACCATGTCGCTGTCAGGGACGTTGCGGATGGTGAAAACGTTGGGCAGGTCTACCCCGGGGATATCCGGTATGATGGGCGAAGCTCCCGGGGACAGGACCAGGTAGTCGTAGCTCTCGGTGTAGGTTTCCCCGCTGACCAGGTTCTTGACCTCCACCTCCTGATGGGTGGAGCGGACCCGGACCACCTCGCTCATGGTGCGCACGTCGATATTGAAACGGCTCTTCATGGCCTTGGGGGTCTGGACCAGCAGGCTGGTCCTTTTGGGAATGACTCCGCTTACATAATAGGGCAGGCCGCAGTTGGCGAAGGATATGTATTCGCCCCGCTCAAACATGATTATCTCGGCTTCCTCATCCAGTCTTCTCAACCGGGCTGCAGCACTGGCTCCTCCAGCCACGCCTCCAACAATTACTACCTTCATGATATCCCTCCTCATTAATTTACCTGAATCAGGTATGCCTGGTCTTGCGGTTCAACCAGCCTGGTACCGGGACAGGAATTTGGTCCATGTCTGTGGTGGTCTGACCGGTTGAAATGATGGATCTGGAATTTGGGGTTTACCTATCTGGGACATGGTTTACTGGTCTTTGGTTTCATTCTTCGCGGCGGCGACAAGTATTATTCCCTTGTTTTCGATCCCGTTGCCGGGCCTTGGTCCCTGACCGGATCAAGGGCCAGGGTATGATGAAAAGAGAGGACCATATCGATCATCTCCTGTGGGGAGATCTGCTTGGGGACGATCCACTGGTTGACGCCCAAATTGATTATGGCCAGGGTGGCGCTGACACTGTATTTTCGTTCACGATTTAAATATAAGGAGAGAATGCAATGGTGTCAACCAGAAATGCGGCACCTGCTTGCGGCTGTTATATGTTTGGCAGTGAACGACGGCCAGATTCTAATTTACAAGCACATTTGAATGAAATAGGATAGTATCAGCCAAATATACTTGCAGGCAGGTGGATCGATTTGAACTATCCGCGGGTAATGATAGCCGGGACGCACAGCAGCGTCGGCAAGACGACCGTATCCCTGGGCTTGATGAGAGCTCTGAGCCGGCGGGGCACGACGGTACAGCCGTTCAAAGTGGGGCCAGATTATATAGATCCTGGTTTGCATCGCCATGCCGCCGGGCGCCCCTCCCATAATCTGGACAGCTGGATGGGCAGCCGCTCGGTGGTGGAGACGATCTTCGCCCGTAATTCCGCCTCAGCCGACATTTCCATAATAGAAGGGGTTATGGGTTTCTATGACGGGGCCCGGGGAGAACGGATCAAGGCCAGCAGCGCGGATATAGCCCTGATGCTGGAAGTTCCAGTTATTCTAGTCATTGATGTGGGGGCGATGGCCCAGAGCTGTATAGCGGTGGCCAAGGGATTTATGGATTATTGCCCAGATGTCCGCATACAGGGATTCATCCTGAACAAGGGCGGCGAATATCATAAGCAGTGGATCGTCCCCGATATGGAAAAGGAACTGGGGGTCAAGGTCATCGGCTGCCTGCCGGGGGAAACCCGCCTAAGCATGCCGGAGAGGCATCTGGGATTGCTGCCGGCGGATGAAAATCCCGAACTTACCCACAAACTGAATCAAATGGCCGACCATATGGAGAAACACCTCGATCTGGACGCCCTGCGGCAGATAGCCAGTCAGGCTCCGCAACTGGATATTTTCAACCCGACGGAGCCCCCCAAATATGATGTTAAGATCGGCGTCGCCCGCGATCGGGCCTTCAGCTTCTATTACCAGGACAGTCTGGATTTCCTGGAGGAGATGGGAGCCCGGCTGGTCTTTTTCAGTCCCCTCGACGATGTCTCGCTGCCCCCGGTTGACGGCCTATACATCGGCGGAGGGTTTCCGGAGATGTTCCTTGATGAGCTGGCCGGCAATGAAGGTATGATCAGTCAGCTGCGAGAGGCAAACCAGGCCGGGATGCCGATTTTGGCGGAGTGCGGCGGCTTGATGTACCTGAGCGGGCAGATCTACGACTGGGAGGGGCGGAGTTGGAACACCGCAGGGATAGTGCCGGCCCGGATCACGATGACCCGGCAGCTGCAGGCCTTGGGTTATGTGGAGGCTTGCGTCCGGCAGGATACCATCGTGGGCCGCCGGGGAGATGTTCTGCGCGGCCATGAATTCCACTTCTCTACGGTTGAAAACATCGACCCCGCCGACCATGCCTTCTCGATAACCGGGGGCATGCGGGACGAGGCACGATACGATGGCTTCAGCGCCGGGAACCTGGTTGCTTCTTATGTGCACCTCCACCTGCGCTCCAACCCCACCATGGTGGGCACTTTTCTGCAAGCCTGCCAAGGATACCGTTGCCAATGAACTCTGGCCGGTCTCCCCGCTTGTCTATATTATCCTGGAACGGATTCATGAATGCAGTGACAGTGGGGATGGCCAGAAGAGCGGAGACGAAGTCATTTTAGGCAAGGCTCATTGATATTCAATCGCTCGAAGGCGATCCATTCGGTAAGATTATCACCTATCCTGACTTTGGCCAATCCACTGCCGTTTTTACCTTCTGATGAGTCGGCATTGATCCGCACAGAAACTACTATTCCCTGCTTGTCCCGCCAGGGACTTATTTCATCTTTAACCGTGACCCGCCGCATAAGCACTTTTATGGACCACCCTTCTGCAAATACTAGCTTTTTATATTGCAAGATACATACCATTCAGATGCGTCTATTCAAGCTGTCAGTATTATGCTCGATGTTCTGAAGGCCATACATTTGTAAGGTTTATTGAACAGATAAGGGGTGTGGGTGTTGAATGCCGAATTGTGTGTCGAATTGAGTCAAGCTGTACAAAACTGACTCATTTGGTTTCATATCTGAAATCAAATACAGAGACCCGAAGGGAGATTGCGATAGGAGGGGAGCTTATCTGGGCCGAAGATATGGGAGAAAGAAATTCGATGTATGCGTTGGCGGGAGGATTGCAGGAAGCAATGAGATGATCAATTGCAGCAGCCGGGATATTCTTTGGCATGAAAATTGCTTTATAAGTAAAGTGACATCTGGATCGTCCTTACCGATCCAAATATATTCCTTCCTAATACAGGGTTGTTGCTTTCGGATGCAGCCCTGTCTTTTTTTTTTAAATCAGGATGATAATGGCGGCCAGCGGGATAAGGGCCGCCATGAAGCCGAAATCAATGGCTTTTAAGTGCCGTTCATGCAAGTAGGTGCGTCCGCCAGGGCCGTAGCCGCGTGATTCCATGGCTTCCACCAATGTGTCACAGCGGCGCAGCACATTTACCACCAGTGGTGCGGCCAGGTAGCTGATGGTGCGCATCGCCGTAAGCCAGCTCCGCTTGTCGAAATCCACTCCCCGGGCCAGCTGGGCCTGGCGGATGGTGTTCAATTCGATCGTCACTTCAGGGATGAAACGAAGAGCCAGGGAGACCATCATGGCCAGGTCATGGGAGGAGATGCCGAATAAATTGAGGGGCCGCAAAATCCTCTCCAAACCGAATGTGAGCTCATCAGCCCGGGTGGTCATGGTCAGCAGCGAGGCCACAACTACCAGAAGCAGGAATTTGCCCACCTGGGTGACCGCCAGGTTTAGGCCATCCACTGTCACCTGGAGGGGAAACGGGGCCATATTCAGCCATACCGTTCCCGGGGTAAAGAAAGCATAGAGCAGGAACAATACCAAGAAAAAGGGCAGGACCGGTCGCAGTGTCCTCAACAACTTACCCAGCCGGATCCGGCTTAACCAGGCTGATACCGTCAGGATCAGCAGGGAAAATGCCAGGCCGGCTGTGTCGACCCGCAGAAACACGAAACTGAGACTTATTACGGCCAGTATCTTGACCCGGGGGTCCAAGCGGTGAACGGGGGAATCGGTAGGATGATATTGAATCAGGTTATTAATGGCCATCATCCCTCTCTAGCTGATTGGCGCCCGCCGTGAGCCCGAGCCTGGCAAAATATGCGGCTAGGGCCTGACTGGCCTCGGCCGCGCCCAGGATACCCCCATCGACATCCAGGCCGGCCTTGCGCAGGTAATTCATCAACTGGGTGATGCGGGGCGCTTCCAACCCCATTGTATTAAGCCAGTCCACCCGGGTTAAAACCTCCCGGGGGGAACCAGCCGCGGCTATTTGTCCCCGGTGCATCACCAGGACCCGCTCCGCCTGGGCGGCTTCATCCATATCCTGAGTGACATGGATGATGGTGATCCCCGACTGTTTCAATCGCTTCAAGAGATCGTAAACCATCGTCCGGCCAGCAGGGTCCAGGGAGGAGGTCGGCTCGTCCAGGACTATGACTTTGGGATCCATGGCCAGGATGCCGGCAATGGCCAGCAGTTGTTTCTGCCCCCCCGACAGGGTATGGGGCGCCCGTGCTTCCAGGCCGGCCAACCCTACCACAGCCAGCGATCGGTCCACCCGCTGGCGCAACTCTACCGAGGGCAGCCCCAGGTTGCCGGGTCCGAAGGCGACATCTTCCTCAACCGTCATGCCTACGATCTGGTTATCAGGGCTTTGGAATATCATACCTACCAGGCGGCGGACCTCCCGGCGGTTGCGCGGTAAAGCGGTATCGAGGCCGTTTACCAGGACCTGGCCCGTGGTCGGAACCAACAGGGCATTCAGGTGGCGTATCAAGGTAGTCTTGCCGCAGCCGTTGGGGCCTATGACAGCCAGGTATTCTCCCGCCCCGATGGTCAGGTTGACATCGTCCAAGGCGAAAAGCTGGCCGGGACCGTATGAATATGACAGGTTGGCGATTTGTATCATTTTGACCTTCCTATAGCTTGATCAGAGAGCGGAACTTGGGTCCCAGCCAGGCGCAAGCGGCCAGTTTCAGCAAGTCACCAAAGATAAATGGAACTACTCCTACCAGCAAGGCCTGGGACCATGAGAAGTGGGTTATCAGGGCCAACTGGACAGTGCCCACCGCATAGATGGCCAGGTAGCCCAGCCCTACTGCCATCCCGGTCCAAACCACACCCGGATCACGGTGGGATTCAATCACCCGGCCGATTATGTAGGCCGCCACTATAAATCCCAGCAGGTAGCCCCCGCTGGGGCCCAGCAGTGTCCCGACGCCGGACTTGCCCCCGGCAAAAACCGGCAGGCCGATCACCCCCAGTAAGACATAGACGACCTGGCTCGATGCGCCCGCCCGGCTTCCCAGCAAGACCCCGGCCAGGCCGGTAAAGAAGGACTGCAGGGTTATGGGTAAGGGCTGCAAAGGAATGACGATCAGGGCGCCGACCGCAGTCAAAGCCCCAAACATGGCGGCGTAGACCATCTGCCGCAAACGATTTTGTTCACTGTTTTTCATATTCGACCCACCATCCAGAAAAAATGACAGCTAACCATTCAACCTGACTGGTTAGCTTCTTACCATAGTTTATGTTGATTGCAGGGGCATCGTCAACCGGAAAATAAAATTATGGTTAACAATCTTGGCTGACCTATGGCGCCCAGATCACATAACATCTATCTCCCCGGACATGACCGCCTGTACCAAACCGTCTGGACTTACCACCATCAGATAACCCTCCGCATTGATGTCGACCGCCCGACCCACTACAAAGCCATCCGCCGTTTCCAACCTTACCTCCTGCCCGATCACCATCGACAAAGCCCGGGCGCGGGCCAGGATAGATTCGAAATCACCAGCCAACAGCTGCCGGTAACATTCCTCCAGGCTGGCCAACAAGTGCTGCAGGATCTTAACCCTGGATACCGGATGGCTCTTCTCAGCCAGCAGCGAAGTGGCCGGCATGCGCAGATCGGCGGGGAACTGGCTGAGATCATTGTTGATGTTCAGGCCTATCCCTACTACCACGTAGTCCAGGCCCACGGTATCGATGACCGCCTCCGACAGTATGCCCCCTATCTTCTTATGGTCGATCAAAATATCATTGGGCCATTTGATCAGGGCGTCCAGGCCGAAACCCTCGCGCAGCGTCTCCGCTGCCGCCACCGCCGCCACCAGGGATATCCGGGCTATTTCGCGCGGGGGCAGGGCCGGCCTTAAAATGATGGACACATATATCCCCTGGTTGGAGGGTGAATACCAAGTGCGGCCCCGGCGCCCCCGGCCGGCGGTCTGCATATCCGCGACCACCACGGTTCCCTCCGGGTAACCTTCTCCGGCCAGGATCTTGGCCCGGTTGTTGGTGGAATCAATCTCTCGGAAATAGAGATAATGCTGCTGGCCAAAAACCTGGGTGCTCAGATTCAGGCGGACTTCCTCAGGGGTCAGGACATCGGCCGGCCCACTGATACGGTAGCCCTTTTTTGAATGGGATTCTATTTCATACCCTTCCTCCGATAAATTCTTGATGTGCTTCCAGATGGCGGTCCGGGACACATTCAAGCTCTCGCTCAATGTTTGTCCCGATACCCAAATGCCCTCATTCTGTCTCAATGCGGTTAAAATCCCGTCACGAACCGACATGCTGATCACCCCTTGGACTTATTCTGCCTGCTTTGAATGTTGGTCAGATATATTAAACCGTTCGATCGGTAAATATGAACCAATCGGTTGTGGCTGTGACTAGTGCTTCACCGTATGATAACGCAAAATAGGCCGGCTTGACCAACAGAATCTCCAGTAATAAGCATCCGGAGCGGACATATGGTATCATAAGAGCACTTTCAGGATTAGACCATGATGGGGAGGCCAAATCCATGGATACTTTTGTAAACATCCTCATGTATATAATCGGCGGTTTTGCGCTATTGGTGACCCTGGTATTTTTCTGGGGCGGGCTTAAGGACCTCTGGTACAATATCCGCAAAAGGTGATGGGCCCGCCTGCACCATGATTATTGGCATGGAAACGGGCGGGCAGGACATCAGGTGAGCCAAGCCCCCCATTCGGTCAAATATCCGCCGCTGCCCGGATTGGCTGCCGCCTGCCGGGGATTATACCTAACGTCTTGGAGGTTGCCGCCATGGGATGCCAAGCCAAAGGAGATCGCAACATGAAGAGAGCCAGCCACGGCCAGAAAGGCCAATTTAAAAACACCGACCGCAAAACCCGCCTGCCGGTCACCGAACCGACCGAACTGATGAGTTTCCTGATCGAGAGCCTGCCCAGACAATCACGCAATAACATAAAATCCCTGCTGGCCCGGGGGCAGGTTTCCATAGACGGCAAGATTGTCCGCCAGTACAACCACCGTCTGGAGCCGGGGCAGGAAGTGGTGGTGGACCGGTCACCCAATTGGGGCAAGGAAGTGGGCGGCGGTCTTAAGGTCTTGTTTGAAGACCAGCATCTGCTGGTGGTCGATAAACCAGCCGGACTTTTGGCCATTGCTTCTGATACCGAAAAAGAGCGTACCGCCTATCACCAGCTGACCGATTATGTGCGGGAGAAGAACCCCGCCAACCGGATATTCATCGTCCATCGCCTGGACCGGGATACTTCCGGGGTGATGGTTTTCGCCAAACATGAGGAGGTGAAACGGCTCTTCCAGGACAACTGGAAGGACTTGATGACTGAGCGGGCTTATATCGCAGTGGTAGAAGGGCGCATCGATAAGGACGGAGATACGGTCCACTCCTGGCTGTTGGAGACTAAAACCAAGCTCGTCTACAGCAGCGCGGCCCGGGGCGATGGATTGGAGGCCATAACCCACTACCGGGTGCTGCAAACCTCCCCTAAGTATTCGCTGCTAGAGGTCCACTTGGAGACGGGCCGCAAAAACCAGATCCGGGTGCACATGCACGATATCGGCCACCCCATAACCGGTGACAAGAAATACGGGGCCCAGATCGATCCCCTCCGCCGTCTGGCTCTGCACGCCCGGCTGCTGGCTTTCCGCCATCCCCTCAGCGGCGAGCCGATGCGCTTCGAAACCGAGATCCCTCCGCAATTCGCGGCTTTACTGCGCTGACTTCGAATCCTGTTTACCCCTAGCGATTGATCAGGCCCAGCCCTAGCAAGCAGAGCAGCACCCCGATAAGATTGGATGTGGTAAGCGCCTCCTTATAGTAAAGGACGCCTATCAGGATAAGGATAAGCGCCACCGTTATGCTGGCCACCAATGAGCCGATGCTGATGTTCCAGCCCACCTTGTACATGCTTAAAAATCCGTATTCCAGTCCCACGATAGCCAGGCCCAGAACAAATGCGGTCCAGTTCAAACTGCCATACTCGGCGGCCAGATTCTTGACCGGACTGGTCACGAAATACAGTAATGCTACCGATATCATGCCTACCAGATAGGTTATCCCCAGGGAAGCCAGCGGGTTGATGGACACCGGGGTGGCTTTGGCACAGATGTGATAGAAGACGTTGGACACCACCACCATGACGATCGGCCAATAGTAATGCATTTGACCTCTCCTTCCCTTAAAAAGATGACAGCTGGGCGCGCCGCGGTACTACTTCTCCAGCTTCTCAAATGAATCCAGTTTATTAAACTTTTCCAGCCACTGTTCCGGGCTGCCATAGTCGGCATAGTCACAGTACCAGTTGTTGCGGGCGGGCCGCTTGTGAGCGGCCTTGATGGGGCACCAGTACCTTTCGGTGCGGCCGCCCAGCTCCACCGCATAGGCGAACACCCCATTGACATAGGTGCAATAGACGCAGTTTACCTTCTGGAGCACATTCAGGTAATCCAGGAACTGGCGGTCGAACACGATGTAATCACCGCGCCGCACCACCGGGATACGGTATAGGGGCAGGGCGGTCCAGTTGTAAATGGTCAGGAACAGATCCAATAGCACGGTGGGTACGATCATGGCATAGATAAACGGTATCGACAGGAAATGGCGCAGGTTGACGGGGATGGCATATTTCCATACCGGAATGCGGAAAGTCCGGTTCCTCTCCCGGAAGCGCTGCAAGAATTCGACCCGTTTCTGCTCGATGGAGAAACCGTATTTTTCGGCAAGATGCTCATACTCTTGATGTAGGGCCAGTTCCAGCTCATCGATTTTCTGCTGGATCTGTTTGATCCTGGAGTCCATGTCATCACCTCTCTTACTTCTGTCGGCCCGCGACTCAGTTTCGAATCGAGTCACTTTTTCAATTATATCAGTTATATTAAGGGTGAATGAATGGATTGAACATAGCCGGGAAAACACCGATACTATAAATTAGCATCGTGGCGGCTCCGGACATCAGGCCGCAACAGGGATCTGCACAGCTGAACCGCAAACGGAAGGTGAGTGAAGATATGGAAAGAATGGACCGAAGGGTTCGGATAAACAAATTGCAGCAGCGACTATTGGACTTGGGGCTCGATTGCGCCCTGCTGTTCTATTCCCGCGATATTTTCTATTACTGTGGCACCGCCCAGCCGGGCATCCTGCTGGTCACCCCGGATGAGTATCGCCTTATTATAAGGCGTTCGCTCGATTTCGCCTTGGGGGAAACTTGGCTTGCTCCCGAAAGCGTCTCGGCCGGAAGATTGGAGACCGCCCGGTCCGCATTGGCTGATATGGGAGTCAAGGGCGGCAAGATGGGATTAGAGACCGATATCATCCCGGCCGATCTCTTTTTGCGTATCCAGCGCCTGTTCCCGGCTTTTGCGCCGGTGAGTATTTCCGCCGCAATCCTGAGTCAGAGGATGATAAAGGACCCATATGAGCTGGAGCTGATCAGGACTGCCTGTGCCATCATGCAAGTCGGCCATGATCGGGTCTTTGAAGTGCTGCGAGCGGGGATGACCGAGCTGGAACTGGCCGCGGAGATAGAGAATGCCCATCGCCGGGCTGGCAATGAGGGAGGGTGCGCCATTCGCCTGGCCGATTTTTATATGGGGCCTGGCATTCTGACCTCGGGTGATAATCTCTACAAGACCAGCGGTTTCTCCAATACTGTCACCGGAGTGGGGCTGAGCCCGGCGGTCCCGGGTGGGGCGACATTGCGCAAAATAAAGACTGGCGACATCGTGATCGCCGATATACCTACCTTCTACCAGGGATACCACTGTGATGAATCCCGCACCTATGTACTGGGGGAGCCACAGCCTGGAGTGCGGTCCCTGTTTGAGTCCCTCCAGAAGATTGTGGCAGCGGTGCTGCAGGAGATGAAACCAGGAACCAGGTGCAGCCATCTCTTTGCCCTTGCCAGCCAACGCGCCGACCAACTGGGAGTCGGGGAGTATTTCCTGCAATTGGCGGACCGGCGCAGTAATCTGATCGGTCATGGGGTAGGGGCAGAGGTCAATGAACTGCCGGTTCTGGAAGCCCGTTCGGAGCTGGAACTGCAAGCCAACATGGTCACCACCATAGAGATGCACCTGACCCATCCCCGCCACGGGGTGGTCAAAAGCGAATTCATGGTCCACATCACCCCCAGCGGTTACGAGATCTTGTCATTGCGTGGATGTGAGCTGTTCGTGGTCAATGGTTGAAATCGGCGCTCCAACTAAACCTCGCGGTGGGTCTATTCGGGTTTGCTCTCATGGAGCCCCATGACCTGGCTGTTGATCATACCCGCATCGGCATTATCCGGCGGCTTCATCTTGCGCAGTTCCGGTTTGCTCTTATCCCGGCCCTGTTTGCGGTTTCTATCCTTATCTATCGCCAGCCTTCCTTCCCATAATGAACTCTATATCTAGTATTGATAGGTGAAGATGATTTTATCAGGGCTTTGTGACATTGCATAAGATCAACCATCATCCAAATTTAGCACAAACCGCAATGCCGTTGCGGGCAAATTCGGTGAAGGTAAAAATGTATCTGCAAATATCAACGGATCCGATAATTGCTGTTGAGCATATCACCAGATCCGTCAGGGGTTAAACACTTCTTTTTCTTTCATTCACTATCTCCTCGCTGGGCAATCGCCCCTCATTGAGATCTATATCATCAGGCCCCCGTGGCTGTAGAAATAGGACCCGTCTTCATTCCGGTATTCGCTGCCGGCGCTCTTCTCTCGCCTGCCGTCGATGATTTTGGAGATTGCTTTATTGGGTTTAAACTCTCCCTTGGCTGGGAATCCATCAAAACCGTGGTATGTTTGTCGGGCCAGGATCATAGCTGCCACTCCTTTCGTAATTATGCAAATACCCTGGTGCGTTCATCCTGGACTGCTTCACTTAGAACTCGTTTGCCCGGTCGTGATCTTTTTGGAAGAACCAGAGTCTCTCGTTCATCGATTCCATCTTCTGTGATTCCGCCGTCCTCTTCATCTTCTTCACCTCTTTTCATATGGGCGCTAGCTGTCATTGGTGGTTTGATTACTTAAATGTCCATCTTGGGACCGCCATTATTGTAGAAATAGTAGAGTTTTTCGTTCAAGTATTGTATGGTCTTGGTAGTTTTCTGGCTCATGTTTCACACCTCCTTTGGAATAATCTTTGGGGCCGGCAATTTACTTACTTAGATGTCCATGATGGGGCCGCCGTTGTTATAGAAATAAGTCAATTTCTCGTTCAGCTCGGTGATGTCAATCTTCTTGCCGTCGTTCATTTTATTGGTTTTTCTCATCTTCTTCGCCTCCTTTCATATGGGTGGTCGTCTTTCTTTTTCTTGGTCACATTAGTCGCAAGCCTTGTGCCAGTCTAAATGAATCAGCGATGAATAAATATGTCGAACTGGCTCGAAGTCCCACGAGCAGAGCATTTCGAAATGGTAAGAAAAGTTTCTTCAACTACCGGAATTGGTTGCCATCGGTGTGCGCCGCTCTGCCAAAATTGTAATAGATGTGTGCGGGCATTGTGCGGATGCTACGGAGGTGCTACACTTGAAACAATAAAACGGATGAGGTGGGGCAGCATGGACAAACCAATTGACAAACCAATCGAAGTAATAGGCATCCGGGAAGAGAACTGCACCAATTGTCACCAGTGCATAGCTGTTTGCCCAGTCAAGGTGTGCAGTAATGGCAGCGGTGAGGTGATAAAATTCGACAATCGACTATGTGTAGGTTGTGGGCGCTGCATCGAGGCCTGTGTGAAGAGCCACGGAGGGGTGATTGAGAAGAGCGCCCGCTTCGCCATCGACGATGGCACACGGTTTGAGCAGGATGTGGCCGGACAGGAAATCATAGTCCTGGTGGCTCCCTCCGCCCAGAGTAATTTTCCCTTGCCTAAATTGATCGCTGCCCTCAAACAGCTGGGGGCCGCACAGGTGTACGATGTGTCCCTGGGCGCGGAGATAACTGTAGCCTGTTACCGGCACTTGATCGAACAGGGCCTGGCACCCTATCCGATGATCGCCACTCCCTGTCCGTCGGTAGTCCGATTTATCCGACTTAATCATCCCCAATTGATCCCCCACCTGGCCCCGGTGGGCAGCCCGGTCGGCAACCTGGCCACTTATGTGCGTCAGCAGCATCCCGGCGCCCGGCTGGCTTTCATTTCCCCATGCCTGGAAAAACGCCGCGAGTTCCAGGAGACGGGCCTGGTGGAGTACAATATCACCTTTCAATCCCTGCTGGATATTTTCGGCCGGCGGGGGATCCACCTCCATTCCCTGCCCGATGGCAGATTCGATGGTCCGGTGGCGGCTGGGATCGCCACCAATTTTTCCACCCCCGGGGGATTGAAGGAGTCCTACCTTTATCACTACCCGGATACCCATCCCAGTTCCATAGGCAAAATGGAAGGCATGTATGTTTTCAAAAAATATCTGCCCGACCTGGAGCGGGCCATCGCTGCCGGTAAGGATTATCTGCCTCTGATCATTGATATTCTGAGCTGTGAACACGGCTGCAACATGGGAGTAGGCAGTATCAACAAGATCAAGGGGGAGGCGGAGCATGCCATTGCGGTGCGGTCCGAACAAGCCGCCGGTGACAGCAGGGCCCGGCCGCAGCTGGAGGAGTGGCTGACCCAGGTGACCGGGGAGCTGAGTTTCAGATACCAGGGATATTCGGATTTGTCATCCCAATACCTGCTCAAGCTGCCCTCGGAGCTTGAATTACAGGCTATATATGGCCGACTGTTTAAAGAAGAGGAGAAGGATTTCCGCAACTGTGCGGCCTGCGGCTATAATTCCTGCTTCCAGATGGCGGTGGCGGTGTTCAACGGGTTGAACAAGATCGAAAACTGTCATCTGTACCAGGAGAAGAAACTGGTTAAGGAACAGCAGGCCCTGCAGAGTATGCATGACGAGTTGAGCAATGTTTTCCGGACCATGTCCGACGGGGTAATCGTCTTCAACCGGGATGGCCGCATCCGGCAATCCAACCAGGCCGCCCAGAAGATGTTGGGGCGCCCGGCCCAGGACCTGAAGGACATCAAGGTCAAAAAGGTCTTCAGCGGCAAGGCGGAACTGATCCCCGCCCTGCTGGACAACGGGGAAGATTTTTACGACCAGGAATTTTGGCTGGAGGGCCGGGAAGGAAAGGTCCATACTACCGTCTCCGGGATACCGCTCTATGATGATGACCACCAGGTGGAGGGGGCATCGCTGATATTGAGGCCGATCGCCCAAGTGCAGCAGTTGGTCAATAAATTCAGCGGGGCCCAGGCCAGTTTTACGTTCGATTCCATTATCGGCCGGGACCGGCAGCTGCGGTATTCCATCCAGGTGGCCATGTCGGCCGGGAGAAACAATTCTACCGTGCTATTGCAGGCTGAAAGCGGCTCGGGTAAGGAAATGTTTGCCCAGTCCATCCATAATGCCAGTCAGCGCAGCCGGCAACCATTCGTGGCTATCAACTGTGCCGCGCTGCCTCGCGAACTGGTGGCCAGCGAGTTGTTTGGCTATGTGGAGGGGGCCTTTACCGGGGCCCAAAAGGGCGGACGACCGGGAAAATTCGAATTGGCCCACCGCGGTACCTTGTTTCTCGACGAGATCGGCAGTATGCCCCTGGACCAACAGGCCCTGCTGCTGCGGGCCATCCAGGAAAAGGCCATCCTGCGGGTGGGCGGAGCCGACCTGATCAAGGTGGATGTCCGTATCATCGCCGCCACCAACCAGGATCTGCTGCAACTGGTGGGGGAGGGCCGGTTCCGGGCTGATTTGTACTACCGGCTCAATGTGATCAGGATCATGATCCCGCCCCTCCGGGAGAGGAGCGGGGATATAAACCTGCTGTTCAACCATTTCATAGAGGATATGTCGCCCCGTTTCAACCGAGTGATCACCGCAGTGGATCCCGAGGTGGCCGGATATTTAGGGGACTATAGCTGGCCCGGCAATATCCGGGAGCTGCAGAACGCAGTGGAAAGGGTGCTTTTGTTGGCCGAGGACGGACACATAACCGTCGATTGCCTGCCCCGGGAGATTACCCGGCCGGCGGGATATGCCCCCGCCAAATTGGCGGGAGGGCGTCAACCACGGGCCGAGGCGGCCGCGCCGGCGGCGGTGTCGAACCGGACCAACCGGAAGATGTATGCGCAGGAACAGGAGAAAGAGGCGATCGTGCATGCCCTCAACCGCTGCGGGGGCAATGTCACCCAGGCCGCTGCCGAGCTGGGCATATCCCGCTACACCCTGTACCGCCGCATGAAGGCCTACGACATCAGCAATTAGGGGACCAATAACTTGGGGACAGGCACCAAGTTATTCATAATACAGATTCGAAATGTTTTAAAGCAAGTCGATCTGTTGCTCTATTGTGAGTGGTGGCTTTAGGTTTATGTCGCTCATAGACTCCTAAAATAAAACGTCCCGCCCTGGGTCACATCGCTAGTGGAGCACTAGTGAGAGGTGTGGCGGGTTCTGTTACGTATGGTATAGAAGTTTAACAGCCGAATGTCTAAGCGCAAATAATAACGAAAAGCATGGTAAGTGGCTAAATACACTGAAATGCACTGGAATTCATTAAAATGCACCGAATTACACAAAATATACCGTAATTTACCAGTTTCGATGTAAAAGGTGAACAGTATTCCGGACAATCTTCTAAGCAACATGATGGTTGACTGTGCTCCCGACAAAGTCGATATGGTGCAGGAAGTACTGTGGCGCTACCGGGCTTCGGGGATGGCCACCATGGATGAGGAAGGCGGCAAAGGCAGTGATGAGCTGGTAGTCTCGTTCATCGTAAGGAAACAGGCGCGGGCAGGTTACCGCCGCCCCATGTCCGAAGCAAGCACTTAATCAAACAAAGTTAAAGTCTCTGGCTCTCTTTCCTTTTCTTCCTGGGTGGGTTCGTCCTTATAGACGCGGGATTCCTGGTTGGGCTTCAATCGGTACGGATAGAGCGGACACTTGGGCATCGCGCACAACTCTACTTCCTTTTTGCTGTGATTGGAGCATTCCAAGCAAAAAGCGCGGATGGCTTGTTCGGGGGTCCTCTTGGCCATAGTCTTCCTCCTGTTGATAACGGGTTACTTCAAATTACGCCGACCTTGGGAAATGTTACTACTGGTCATCATGCCTGCGACCGGCTGTATCAGCTAAAGCTTGGTTTGACCATTTACCTTATTCGCGGCGTTTGTAAACATTCCTTTTTTTCACTCTTAAATTCTTTTCGCCAGCTTCATTTTCAATCAGCCGTCTCCCGGCCCATCTTGGCTTTAAAGCTGATATTACGCTGGGTATCCAGATCGTCAAATTTAATTAGGTAGGCGGCGCTGTCGCGGTCGACTTCCAGCACTGTCCCGGCCCCCATGATGTTGTGAACGATTCGGTCGCCGGCCTGGAAAGCGGTAAGGCCGGCCACCGACCGGAGCATATTTTCACTGGTGTGGATGGCCCAATTGGTCTGGGATACCAGGCCCTCATCCAGTTCGTTGGTGTAAGCCAGCAGTTGCTTGTCCACATTGAAGATGAAGCGGGACGGATAGCGGAAAGAACCATCCAGGTTGCGGCCCTCGGCGTCGGTGAGGAACAGTGCCTTCTCAGCCCGGGTGAAGGCCACGAAGGCCAGTCGCCGCGTCGGTGTTGGTCAGCAGGGCCACGTGGGCCAGGTAGTTTTCCAGGCTGCTTTCCTCGCCCGCCGATCTGGTTATATCACAGCGGCCGGCAATACCTGGAGGCGATAGTTATGAAGGTCCTGGATATCTGTTCGTTGTAGGCCACGAAGTACATGGCGTGCTGGCTGTCCAGCCCATAGCCATAGACATCGAGGATGGTTCCTTTGGGGATGATCTCCATTTCGCTGACCACTTCCCCCCTGCGGAAACGGGAGTCCTCTTCCTTGGTGATACGGGCCTGGTTGTCCCGGATCTCCACGATCGCCTTGAATAACATCGTTCATCTGCCTTTCCCAGCAAAATACTTAAATAATAATAACAGACCCCAGGCGGGAAGCAAGGCGAAATGTGGAGCCCAAATACCTTTTTGCGGCGCTCGGCCAGCAGCGCGGGAACACACGTTCGCTGATATGAGTATAGAGTTTTTTGGGATGCTAAGCAAGTAGGAATTACGGAAGCAGTGGGAATTTTTCTTTGCTTCTGGAATGGTGGCGGGCCTTGCCGTGGCTGGTTTATGCTATTCATCCTGAGGTGGTCGCTTTCGCACCCATATTGAAGTCGTTTTCCGGGGCTGATATTATGGGCGGAGACGAGCATCTTATATAATGATGGTATACCCCAAACATGAACCAATGGCAGCCGGGATTCCAGAACAAAATCAAGGGAGGCGATGAACGATGGCGAAATTACTCGTGATAGGAGCGGTGGCGGCCGGAACCAGTGCGGCGGCTAAAGCCCGGCGGGTCGACCCGCAGATGGAGATCAAGGTATTTGCTGAGGGTGAGTATATCTCGTATGGGGCCTGCGGTCTCCCTTATTTCATCGGCGGTTTGATAACAACCAAGGAAAAACTGCTGCACCGCTCGGTGGAGAGTTTTGCCCAACAGCGCATAGATGTGAAGCCATCCTGCCGGGCTACCGAAATCGATGTGCGGCAGCGCAGGGTTGCATTCACCGACCTGGTTGCAAATCGGCAGTTTGAAGAGGAATATGACAAACTGGTCATCGCCACCGGGGGGAGACCGGTGGTCGCGGATTGGCCGGGCATGGACAAAGCGGGCATTTTCACTTTGCGCACCATCAGCGATGGGGCCGCCATCAAGGATGATCTGCAGCGGCGCAGACCGCAGCATGTTTTGATAATCGGCGCCGGCTACATAGGATTGGAGATGACTGAAAACCTTACCGAGCTGGGCTGCCAGGTGACTCTGGCCGAACGCGGCCCCCACATCAGCCCCAACATGGACGCGGATATGGCGGCCATAATTCAGCAGCACCTGGAGCTGCACGGGGTAAAGGTATTGGTCAACCAGGAGGTGATCGGCTTTGAAGGAGGCTCAGCGGTTGAGGCGGCGGTGACCCGCGACGGAACCATCCCGGCTGATTTTGTGCTGATAGCCATAGGGGTGCGCCCTAATTCCGAATTGGCCGCGGCTGCCGGCATCCAGCTGGGAGTCAATCAAGCCATCAAGGTCAACAGCCGTATGGAGACCAGTGCAACCGGAGTCTATTCGGGCGGGGACTGCGCCACCACCACCAACCTGATCACCGGCCATGATGTTTACGTCCCCATGGGGACCACTGCCAACAAACAGGGCCGGGTGGCCGGTGAGAATGCCGCCGGCGGGAATGCATACTTCCGAGGGATTCTGGGGACGGGCATCGCCCGGGTGCATGACTTGGAGATCTCCCGCACCGGTTTGACGGAAGAGGAGTGCCACGCCAAAGGGCTCAAAGCCATCAGCCAGCGGGTACAATGCCGGACCGCCGCCCTGCCCGGACTGGCCGGCGACATATGGGTGAAGATGACCGCCGCTGCCGACAGCGAGCGGATCATAGGCGCCCAGATAGTAGGCCATTCCGGCTCGGGCAAGCGGATCGATGCCATCGCCGCGGCCATCACCATGGAAGCCACCCTCAGGCAGATGTATGATTTCGATATGGCCTATGCGCCGCCCTTCAGCCCGGTCTGGGACCCGGTCCTGCTGTGTTTGAACCAGTTCAAGTAGGTGAGCTGGGGTCCAGCCTGGGAAATTGGGCGTTGGGCGGCTGAGTTGTTTTTCGGTCTGGAAAAAAGTCAGTGATTGACAAATCAGGGCCGCTTGAGTATATTTTTATCTATAATTCAAAAACAGCAAAGGCAACGACGGAGAGAGTACGTTTCAGCCCAACGTCACAGCGAGCCGGGGAGGGTGGAAGCCTGGCGCCAGTAGTCTGAACCGGAAAATCACTCCCGAGCTGCGGACCGAACGATTGATCCAGTAGGCTCCGACGGTTTTCCCCCGTGACCGGGAACGCATATGTTGGTATGTTTGTAATTAACGGGTGGTACAGCGGATGTCTATTCAGGCTTCCGTCCCTTTAGGGGACGGGAGCCGTTTGATTTTATCGAGGAGGGAAGATGATGGCAACCAACCAGATGGTGGAATTTCGCTGGCATGGCCGGGGCGGCCAGGGGGCCAAGACCGCCTGCCTGTTGCTGGCGGATGTGGCTGCCTTGCAGGGGAAGTTCGTGCAGGGATTCCCCGAATACGGGCCGGAACGGATGGGAGCCCCGATCACGGCTTATAACCGCATCAGTGAGAAACGATGCACCATCCACTCCAACATTTATTATCCCGACTATGTGATCGTAGTCGATGAGACCCTGCTGGAGGGGGTCGATGTCACTGGAGGACTAAAACAGGGCGGGGCGGTGATCATCAACACCCCGGGCTCGCCCGAAGAGATGCGTCCCCGGCTGCGGGGCTGGGCGGGAACGGTTTGTACCGTGGATGCCCGCCGCATATCGGAGGAATTCCTGGGCAGCAACCTGCCCAACACCCCCATGCTGGCAGCCGCGGTCAAGGTGAGCGGGGTTTTGGGAAGTGAGTCCTTTCTAACCCAGATAGAAGAATCTTTTAAACATAAATTCGCGGCCAAGCCGGAGGTGGTCGAGGGCAATATGGCTTCACTGCGAAAATCCATGCAGGAGGTGCAGGTAGGATGATCCGTGCCAAAGACATCAACGAACATACTCCCTGGCAGGACTTGACCCCCGGCGGGGAGATATATGAACCGGGTACCGCCCGGCTGTTCAATACCGGTACCTGGCGCACCGACACCCCCGTTTTCCATGCCGAGGCCTGCAAGCACTGCATGCTGTGCGTGCCCTTCTGCCCCGACAGCGCCATTCCGGTAGAGAATGGGAAACGGTTGGATTTCGATTATATGCACTGCAAGGGCTGTGGCATCTGTGTGGAAGTATGTCCATTCCCGGCGGCGATCACCATGGTAGCAGGAGGTGAGCCGCGATGAGCGACCGTATGTCCGGCAACGAGGCGGTAGCTTACGCCATGAAGCAGATAAATCCTGATGTCATGGGAGCTTTCCCCATCACCCCCTCCACCGAGATACCTGAGTATTTCGCCAGCTATGTAGCCGACGGCGAGGTCAATACCGAATATGTGACGGTGGAGTCGGAGCACAGCTCGATGTCGGTGTGCATCGCCGCCCAGGCGGCCGGAGCCCGCTCCATAAGCGCCACCTCATCCTGCGGACTGGCTTTGATGTACGAGCTTCTGTATGTGGCGGCGTCCTCCCGCCTGCCCATCACCCTGGCCTGCGTCAACCGGGCTCTGTCCGGGCCTATAAATATAAACGCCGACCATTCCGACTCGATGGGAGCCCGGGACGCCGGCTGGATCCAGATCTATGCGGAAAACAACCAGGAGGCTTATGATAATTTCATCATGGCCATGCCTGTCGGCGAGAGCCCCAGCGTGCGGCTGCCGGTCATGACCTGTATGGATGGTTTCATCACCAGTCACGCGGTGGAGAACATTCAATTGTTGGAGACCGAGGCGGTGCGCCAGTTCGTGGGGGAATACCAACCCGAGAATTACCTGCTGAAGGCTGAAAATCCTTTGGCGGTAGGACCATACGATATAAGCTCCTATTACATGGAACACAAGATCCAGGAGGCTGAGGCTATGAAAGCAGCCAAAGCCCGCATACTGGAGGTAGCCGCCGAGTTCGAAAAGGTGTCCGGCCGCTCCTACGGCCTGATCGAAGCATATATGATGGAAGATGCCCAGCTGGCTCTGGTCCTGATCGGCTCCACCGCCGGTACCGCCAAAGCGGCGGTCGACCAGCTGCGGGAACGGGGCGTGAAGGCGGGGTTGGTCAAGGTGCGGGTATTCCGGCCTTTCCCCGGTGAAGAATTGGCCCGGGTCCTGGCCCATACCCAGGCAGCAGCGGTCATGGACAAATCCGAGGGCTTCTCGGCCAACGGCGGACCGCTTTTCGCCGAGACCCGCAGCGCTCTTTATGACCTCAAGGAGCGCCCCTATCTGGTCAATATTGTCTATGGACTGGGCGGCCGCGATGTTAAAACCGAGGATATCGAAAATGTTTTCGGACGGTTGGCCGACATCGCCGCCAGCGGAGAGACGGGACCGGTTTACAGTCACATGGGACAGAGGTCGAAGGAGGAAACAAAATGAGCACCGTTTATAATCTGAAACGCGAAGTGGAAAAGCCGGTCCGCCTGACCGGAGGACATCGGCTCTGTGCCGGTTGTGGGGCCGGGGTCATCGTGTCGGGGGTGCTGCGCGCCCTTGACAAGGAGGACCGGGCGGTAGTGATCAACGCCACCAGCTGCCTGGAGGTCTCCACCTTCATGTATCCCTACACCGCCTACATGGACAGCTATATCCACTCCGCCTTCGAAAACTCCGCCGCTACCTGTTCCGGTGTAGAGGCGGCCTACAACGCTTTGCGCCGCCGCGGCAAGGTGGACGGGACCATCAAATTCATCACCTTTGCCGGTGACGGCGGGACCTATGATATAGGTTTTCAATCCCTGTCGGGGGCGATGGAACGAGGTCATGACATGGTCTACGTCTGTTATGACAACGAAGCCTATATGAATACCGGCATCCAGCGTTCATCCTCGACTCCCAGCTTTGCCCGCACCACCACCACCCCGGTAGGTTCGGTGCGCCAGGGCAAGAAACAGAACAAGAAGGACCTGACCGAGATCCTGGTGGCCCACAATATCCCTTATGTGGCTCAGACCGCCCCGTTGGGTAATTTCAAGGATCTCCATACCAAAGCCCATAATGCCATCTATATCGAGGGCCCCTGCTTTTTGAATATCCTGTCCCCCTGTCCGCGCGGTTGGGATTACCCCGCGGCTAAACTGGCCGAGATCACCAAGCTGGCAGTCGATACTTGTGTCTGGCCCTTGTTCGAAGTGGAAGAAGGGGTCTGGCGGCTAAGCTATACACCCCGGAAAAAGCTGCCGGTGACGGACTTCCTGCGTCCCCAGGGCCGGTTCCGCCATATGTTCCAGAAGGGCAATGAATGGATGATCGAAGCCGCCCAGCAATATGTGGATCACAAGTGGGAACGCTTGCTGGAGCGCACCCAGGCTTAAATCTCAGCTGAGAAAATCACCGCGATATTGTATGATTACTGTTAAGGAGGAGGTTTGGCCTGTGGAAAAGACATTATTTACGAATGACGATATTTTAGCCTGGCTCCGCTACTTTGCCGACAACACGGAGATCAACCTGACCAGCATCAAGATGCTGGATATCACCGGCCGCAACAAGAACCTGATCCCCACCGTCATGTGCAACCGGGCGGTGCTGGTCTTTACCGATGAAGGCCACCCGGATATTTTCTATGACATGTGGAACGCAGAACTGGGCGACTGCGTCATCTGGTACAACGAAGGGTCGGAGCCATCCGGGGAGATGAAACACCACCCGGTCTCGGAGATGATCAACCGCGGCATCAACGCCTCCGCCGCCATGCTGGTGCTGAATCCCAACGCGGCGGCCAACAACCACATTGGTATGGACAACAGCCGTTTCTCCTGCGGCTCGGTGCATTATGTATGCCGGGAAGTGCGGGCGGTCATAATGAACAAACTCAACCTGGGCGACCAGGACAATATATGCATAATTTCGGGGGAGAGCATCGCCGTGGAAGCCTCCATGATCGCGGTTGAGGGCAATGTTATCGCCATCGAATATGACCGCAAGGACCGGGTCACCATGCAATGCAATGTGGACAAATTCGGGCTTAACAACGTGATCATCCTCGATTCCTTGGAAAACGGCATCCTGGCGGGAATGCCGGTCCCGGACATCGGATTCATTGTAGCCTCCCCCCGGATTGGCAGCGAGATCAAGAGCCTGCTGACTGTCAACCCCAACATAAACCTGGTCATCTACACGCTGGACTTCGACATCCTCAACTCTCTCCCGGCCATATTCAAGGAAAACGGCCTGGAGCGGACCGAGGTTATCAAGGTGGAGGTGTCCCGGGTCAACAGCAAACACATGGTGGAGCCTTTCCCGGCCCCCTGGCTGATATCAGGCCACAGGATGCCGGGGCAGTGATAAGATCTGCGCAAAAGTGGTTATAATAAGCTGCGGAACTATAATAATTAGTGAAAAGGAGAATGGATGATGAAGATAGCCATGCCCATAGATGGGGATATGTTAAATCAGCACTTTGGCCAGAGCCGGAGTTTCCTGGTGTGCCAGCTGGAGGAAGGACAGGTCACCAATCGTAGCGTGATAAGCAGCGAAGCCCTGCAGCATAATCATGCCGGCCTATCGGGCTTATTGATATCCGAAGGGGTATCCCTGGTGATCACGGGAGGAATTGGGGGACCCGCCCTGCAGGCGCTGCAGCTGAACGGGTTGAAGGTCATCCGGGGAGCGTCCGGTTCCAGTGATGAAGTCCTGGCCAAATTCCTGAATGGTCAGCTCCAGGATCAGAATGTTATCTGTAACAGCCACTCCGGTGACCATCACCACCAGCACTAGAGCAGAATGGGTTGGCGTAACCCAGGGCAGCCGGAAACGATCAAATCGCGGTAAGGTTGGCCGGAAATAAATAGATTTATCTTGCCACCAGTTGGATTAAGGATAATAATAGGAACATGCATCGGGGAGCCGTGCCAGCGGCTGAGAAAGATGTCAGATCTGACCCGAGGACCTGATCTGGGTAATGCCAGCGTAGGAAATGCTTTATAACCAAGCCTTTAACGCGCTGTGGTCTTTTACTCACGAAGGGTAAAAGGCCTATTTTTATGCCTGCAACCGATAGGAGGTGAATAGAATGGCAGAGGCTAATTTAAGTTTGCAGATACTGCCGGTGGTCAGCGAAGAGGAGATATATCCGGCAGTTGACCAGGTTATCGCCCTGATTGCCCAGTCAGGTTTGCCCTACCAGGTAGGCCCCATGGAGACCACCATCGAAGGGGATGTCACGACCTTGCTGGGGCTGGTGGAAAAAGCCTTGGAATTGTGCAAACAGGCCGGGATACCCCGGGTGGCGGCGGTGGTCAAGATTGACTATAAGCCGGCGGGAGTGACGATGGATGAAAAAGTGGGCAAGTATCGCCAATAGCATAATCCCGGTCACCGCCCTGGCTATCCTGCTCCTCATATGGGAGCTGGCGGTCAGGTGGACCGCTATGCCGGTCTACATCCTGCCCGGACCGGTGCAGATAGGGCGGACCCTGGTGACCAATTGGGGCCTGCTGATGAATCATACCAGCACCACCCTGACGGAAGCGGCAATGGGTTTCTGCCTGGCGGTGGCAGTGGCCTTCGTGACCGCCTTCATTCTTAACCAGGTGTACTGGCTCAACCAGGCTCTGCAGCCGCTCCTGGTGGTATCCCAGACCATACCCATAATCACCCTGGCGCCGCTGTTCCTGATCTGGTTCGGCTGGGGCATGCTGCCCAAGGTGTTGGTGGTTATCCTGGTATGTTTTTTCCCGGTGGTCATCAATCTATTGAATGGCTTGAATTCAGTGGACCCCGACCTGATCAACCTGTTTCGCTCCATGGGAGCGGGGCGGTGGACCATATTTCGGATGGTCAAGCTGCCCTCGGCCCTGCCCGGTTTTTTTGCGGGAATGAAGATATCGGCTTCCTACGGGATAATGGCTGCGGTGATCGGTGAATGGCTGGGGGCCCAGCAGGGGCTGGGCTATTATATGACCATCGCCCAGAAATCCTTCCGCGTGGACCGGGTCCTGGCCGCAGTTATGATTATCTCCGCTTTGAGCCTGCTATGGGTCAAGCTCATTGAGTGGCTGGAAGCCCAGTCCATGCCCTGGACCACTCACCAGCAAAAATGGGACCTGGACTGATGGCCGGGTCGATGGAACAGTGAAACAAGTAGTGATAGTGGTGAGAATAGTTGATCGGTTAAAACAAGGAAAGGGATGTTGACGACGATGAGAAGATACATAGCTTTAACCATGGCCATCGGTCTGCTGATGACGGTGTTCAGCGGCTGTGCCCCCAAGACCGAGGCTCCCGCTCCGACCACGCCTCAAAAGGCGACGGTGATGCTGGACTGGTTCCCCAACACCAACCACACCGGTTTGTACGTGGCCCAGGATCAGGGTTATTATGCGGCGGAAGGATTGGAGGTAACCATCGTGCAGCCAGCAGAGGGCACCAATCCCCAGCTGGTGGCCACCGGCAAAGCTGATTTCGCGGTCAGTTACCAGGAGGAAGTAACCACCGCCCGCTCCGAGAACATACCGGTGGTAGCCCTGGCGGCAGTGATCCAGCACAACACCTCCGGTTTCGCCTCACCGGCGGGCAAGAACATCAAGACTCCCCAGGATTTTGAAGGCAGGACCTACGGGGGTTGGGGTGCACCGTCGGAGACCGCGGTTCTGAAAGCCTTGATGGCCAAATACGATGGCGACTTCGATAAGATCAAGATGGTCAACATGGGTGATGCCGATTTCTTCGCCAGTATGGAGAAAGGCATCGATTTCTCCTGGATATTTCAGGCCTGGACCGGCATCGAAGCAGAGCTTAGAAATATGCCCCTCAACTTTATTAACCTCAAGGATGAGGATATAGTTTTTGATTATTACACCCCGGTATTGATCAGCAGTGAAAACAAACTCGCTCAGGATCCCCAGCTGGTCCGGAAATTCATGCGGGCCACCGCCAAGGGTTACCGCTACGCCATCGATAATCCCGACCAGGCGGCCGCTATCCTGATCAAATCGGTTCCCGAACTGAACCAGCCTCTGGTAGCAGCCAGCCAGAAGTATCTGGCCGCCCAGTACCAGGCTGATGCCCCCCGCTGGGGGGAAATGAAGCCGGAGGTTTGGAAGAACTATGCTGATTTTATGTTCACCAACGGTTTGATCGACAACAACATCGATACCCAGAAGGCTTTCAGCAACGACTTCTTGCCCTAGGAGGGACAGCGTGGCGGCGATCAAGGTGAGCGGGGTGAGCAAGACCCTGGAGCGGGTGCAAACCCTGGACAATATATCCCTGGCCATCGGCTGCCGGGAATTTGCGGTGATCCTCGGCCCCAGCGGCTGCGGCAAGAGCACCCTGCTCAATACCATCGCCGGTTTGCTCAAACCGGACCAGGGTCGGATCGAATTGGGCGGGGTGGATTGGACCGGACGTACCGGCCGGATAAGCTACATGCAGCAGAAGGACCTGCTGCTGCCCTGGCAGAACATCCTCGACAATGTCTGCATCCCGCTTTTACTGCGTGGGGTGAGCCGTAAGGATGCCCATGATCAGGCCCGGATTTATCTGCAGGACTTTGGCTTGCAGGGCTTCGAGAGCTATTATCCCCGCCAGCTGTCGGGGGGCATGCGCCAGCGGGCCGCGTTGCTGCGCACCTATCTGTTTACCAGCGATATCATGCTGCTGGATGAACCCTTCGCCACTCTGGATGCCATCACCCGGCATAAGATGCAGGTATGGCTCAAGGAGCTATGCATCAAATACCAGCCCACGGTGGTCCTGGTGACCCATGATATTGAGGAGGCCCTGTTGCTGGCTGATACCATTTATGTGCTGTCCCCCCGCCCGGCCCAGGTCAAACTGCGCCTGGAACTGGCTGGGGCCGCAGAGGAATATAAAAACCAGTTAAAACACCAGATCTTGGCGGTTTTGGAGGTGCCTGGGGCTAGTTGAAGACCTAATTACGCAGGGAATTACCTTTTATTTTTTACTACAACCCAATCGGTATAGTGGATGGTTTTTCCGCCCAAGTCCATGTTGTAAAACTCACCTAAACAGGGTATAAATTTAGGTACAAGATTTTTGGATGCAACCGGTTTGTAAAAAAGGCGGGCCCAATCATGAAATCTAATTCGGAACAAGACATTACCCAGACATGGAAAGCTTTCCTGGAAACAGGCCAAATTGATGAGGATAAAATCAGACCTGATATAGCTGCGTCCTGGCTCCGCAGTCGCGGTATAGATCCTTATTCCAAACATCGTCACCACTTGCCTAATCGTATTCTCCAATCCCGGCTGGTTGACGAGGTTAAGCTGATATCCCTGGCCCGGCCGGTCATGCAATCCATTGGCGAGATTGAGGGACAAGATTTTGTAGTACTGGCTGATCAGGACGGATACATTGTGGATGTTGCCGGCGATATTAAGTATTATAACCTGCTGGGTCAGCGTTTTAATGAGGAAGACTTCGGGACTAATGCCATAGGCGCGGCATTGGTTGAAAACAAGCCCATAGAAGTCAAAGGGGCTGAACACTACTGTGTGGCTGCCCACACCACCTACGGGGCGGCAGTACCTATCCATAATCTCAGCCAAAAAATCATTGGCATCCTGGCCGCATATAATGACTCTGCTCCCCTGCCCAGCGGGGTATTGCCAGCTCTCAAACTGGGAGTCAAAGTCATCGAGAGTCAGATCGATTATAAATCCGAACTATCGGAAATCACCCATATTTACCATAATACCTGTTCTTCTATAATCGATTTTTTTCAGGATGGTTTCCTGGTGATAGACGCCCAGGAAAACATCATTAATATCAACCAGAGCTGCCTGCAAATGATGGGCATGACCGACCGGGAATCTTTGATTGGCCACTATCTGGGCGAAATCCTGGCTGACGACCGGGCGGTTTTGAACAAGCTGCTGTCCGATAATCCCAATGAGTTCGTAAGTAAATTTTCCCTGAAGGGATACCAGGGTAATATACCCTGCTCACTGGTCAGGCGGCGGATAACTAAAAACCCGGATGGAACTCAGCAGACCGTGCTCGGCTTTGTCTCCGAGGGTCAAAACATGGAAGTAGACAAGCAGCCGATTTTATCATCCGGCTGGGGAAACGATAATGTCGCTCTGGTTGGTTTGGTTGGCCACAGCGAGAAGTGGAATGAGATCAAAAAGCTCTGCCTGCGGGCGGCCCAAGTCTCTTCCAGCGTTCTGGTGGAAGGGGAGAGCGGTACCGGCAAGGAATTGGTGGCCCGGGCCATCCATGATGCCAGCGGTCTTAAGGGGCCGTTTGTGGCTATCAACTGCGGGGCCATCCCCAAGGAACTGCTGCAGAGCGAGCTGTTTGGTTACGAAGAAGGATCATTTACCGGCGCCCGCAAAGGCGGGGGCATGGGCAAGCTGGAACTGGGTGACGGGGGCACCGTATTCCTGGATGAAATCGGGGAGATGCCCTTCGATATGCAGGTGAATCTGCTCAGGTTTTTGCAGGATAAGATGATCACCCGGATAGGTGGTTCCACCCCTAAAAAGGTAGAGGTAAGGATCATTGCAGCCACCAACCGGAAACTCAAGAACGAGGTCCAGTCGGGACGGTTCAGGGAAGATCTTTACTACCGGCTCAATGTCATCAATATGTCGCTTCCCTCCTTGCGGGAGCGCAGACTGGATATACCCCCCATCACCAGGTATTTCATTCAGACCCTGTGTCATCAGTTCAACCGCGAAACTCTAAGTATCAGTGACGCGGCCATGAATGTCCTGTGCGAATACAACTGGCCCGGCAACGTCAGAGAACTCCGCAACGTAATCGAAAATGTGATCGTCTTCACTGAAGGCAACATCATCACGGCAGATATCCTGCCCTCCTATTTGAAAAAGGGCCTGAACCAGGCTGCCGCAGTTGCCGAACCATCCGTGATGCCGCCCCCAAAACCTGAAGATACAAAAGGGTTGACCATTGAAGCCGCCCGTCACTATAACCGCCAGACCTCGGCGGAAAATGAACGCAGCGAAATAATCAGGCGCTTGGATGAATATAAGGGCAACATCAGCGAAGTATCCCGGAGTATGGGCTTGTCCCGCAATACGATCTACCGGAAAATAAAAACATACCGGATTGATATATAGTGTCACATCATCTGTAACGGGGTGTCACGCTAATGACAGCGGGTGACATGACGTTACACTGGATGACAGTACGTTGACAGCTGATCAACTTCATATAATATGAATTATTAACCCCGCCAGAACCGCAAGCCGAGCGGTTCTTATTTTTTGCCCCCGTTTATTTGGCAGGTTGGCACACTAATTGCGGTTAGATAGTTCCAGATAAGGTTCGGCGCAATAAATCAGTCGTAAGAAAAGTTTCTTATTTCGAAGGACGAGGGACGTGAAAAAAAGGCCTTTAAAAAGAAGGGGAGGCGGGAATTCTAAAAAATGGATCAGTATTGTCACAGCCAAATATGAAAGGATGGAATTATTGATGAATTTTATGGAAGAGTACAAGCAAAAACTGACTACTCCCGAAAAAGCGGCCCAACTGGTTAAGTCCGGAGATTTAATAGCTTATGGCCATTTCGGATTATTCCCGGCATCGTTTGATAAAGCCCTGGGGCACAGAGCCGGCGAAGAGAATCTGGTAAACGTTACCATAGATGTCGCCTCATCGGTAAGATTCCCCGAGGTTGTCAAAAATGACCCGGAGATGAAAACCTTTACCTATTACAGCAACCACTTCAACGGCATGGACCGTAAGCTGGGCGATATCGGCCGCATTTCCTACGTGCCCACCTCCTATCATGAATTGCAGAAGATCCGCTGGGATGCGGACCAGCCTTTTGACCGCAAGAATGTTATGTGCCTGACCACCTGCCCCATGGACGCTCATGGCAATTTTAATTTTGGCATTGCCGCTTCCAATACCTTCGCAACGCTCAAGAATGCCGCTTTGATCATAGTGGAAGTCAATGAGAAGAATCCCTACTGTATGGGCGGAGCCATGGAATCCATCAATATTCGGGACGTCGATTATATAATCGAAAGCGATGAAAACGTTTTTACCATGCCTCCCGCGGGTGAACCCTCTGACACCGAGAAACAGATAGCTGCCCATATCATGCCCATGATCCCCAACCGGGCTTGTTTGCAGCTGGGCATCGGCGGGGTGCCCAATACCATCGGCGCCCTGATCGCCAAATCCGACCTGAAGGATTTGAGCGTCAATACCGAGATGTTCTGTGACGCCATGGTGGATATGTACGAAGGCGGCAAAATCACCAACAAGTATAAAACCCGGGATGTAGGCCGCAGCACCTTCACCTTCTGCTTTGGCAACAAGCGGACCCATGAATTCCTGCACAAGAACCCGCAGATTGCCGCCTATGATTGTAACTACACCAACAACCCCAAGAATATCGCCCTGGAAGACAACGTGATTTCCATCAACAACATTATCGAAGTTGACCTGTTCTCCCAGGTTTGTTCGGAATCCAACGGCATCCGGCAGATCTCCGGCACTGGCGGATCGCTGGATTTCCACATCGGCGCCTGGGAATCCAAAGGCGGCAAAGGCATCCTGGCTTTCAACTCAACCTATACTGGTAAAGACGGCCAGATAAAATCCCGCATCAATCCCTGCCTGCCACAGGGGGCTATCGTAACTGTCCCCAGGGTGCTGGTCAATTACCTGGTCACCGAATACGGGGCAGTCAATATGCGCGGGCGTTCGGTTTGGGGTATGGCGGAAGGGGTAATAAGTATTGCTCACCCGGATTTCCGTGACGAACTGATCGCAGCCGCCCGGGAGATGAAGATCTGGTCCCCCACCAATCGGATTCCTTATTAAAATCGATTTTTGCATACGTAACCTGACAACGACAGAAAATGGAGGAATAAATCGTGGCATCGAATTTTGCATATAAAAATACTCGTGATTTCAAGTTCATCCTGAAAGAATGGCTGCCTCTGGACAAGATCCTGGCCTACAAGCGGTACAAAGACAATTACAGCGTGGATGACGTGGACACCATTATGGATATGGTCCTGAAAATGACCAAGGATGTGGTGGAGCCGACTTCCGAGGATGGGGAGATAAATCCTATCAAGTTCGAAAACGGGCAGGTCATTATTTCGCCGACGGTCCCGCCGGTATATAAAAAGCTGATCTCAGAGGGTTGGGGCTGCAGCAATAACGACACCAGCGAGGGAGCGGTGGTACTGCCCCAGGTAATGATGTTCCCCCTTTGGGAAATGTTTTCCGCCGCCAATCCGGCTTTTGTGCCCCCCTTCCTGGCTATGGCCCAGGGATCAACCATGTTGATCAACGAACTTGCCCCGGAAGACCTTAAACAGAAATTCCTGCCCAAGATGTTTGCCGGGGACTGGACCGGGACCATGTGTTTGACCGAACCCCAGGCCGGTTCAGATGTGGGCGAGATCAACAGCAAGGCTTTCCCCACCGACGACCCCCGGGTCTATAAGATCAAAGGCCAAAAAATATTTATCAGCAACGGCGACAACGATTTCGCCGAAAATATCGTCCATCTTTTCCTGGCCCGGGTAGACGGAGCCAAAGCGGGCACTGGCGGAATATCGTTGTTTATAGTGCCCAAGTACTGGATCAATGATGACGGCAGCCTGGAATTCAATGATGTAGCCGCCACCGGGGTGGAGAAGAAAATGGGTATGCACGGCAATCCCACCGTTTCCTTAAGTTTCGGTGACAATGACGGCTGCCGCGGCTATCTGCTGGGCCGCAACCCCCTGGAACACGAGGGCAAGGGCGACGGCATGGCTTTAATGTTCAAGATGATGAACGAAGAACGACTGGTGTGCGGGATTCTCTCTATCAGCACCATGGCCAATGCCTACCACAATGCCCATGAATATGCCACCACCAGGATCCAGGGTACTCCTTTCACCAACCCCAAGAAGGGCCGGGTGCCTATCGTGGAGCACGAGGACATCAGGCGAGCCCTGCTGAGATGTAAAGCCATCACCGAAGCCTGCCGGGCCATAACCTATAAAGGCTACTTCAATATCGATATCAACCACTGGGACCCGGATGCTGACGAGAGAAAGAAAGCTGACGATGAACTGCAGGTGATCATTCCCCTGGCCAAAGCCTACTGCAGCGAGATTTCCTGGGACCTGATCGGCACCGAGGCTATCCAGATCTATGGCGGCTACGGCTATATTTCCGAATATCCCTGTGAAAAGCTGGCCCGCGACACCAAGATAAACACCCTCTACGAGGGCACCACCTATATCCAGGCCATGGACCTGGTGGGACGCAAATGGGGTCTGGAAAAAGGCGCGGTGTTTGCCCGCTGGATGCAGGACAATAAAGAATTCTATGAAGCCAACAAGAATGTACCCGGATTCGAGAAAGAATTTGCCCAGCTGGGTAAGGCCCTGGCTGCTTACGGCGAAATCCAACAGACTATGGCTGAATTTGCCGGGGACGATGCCAAGCGCGGCTTAATCCCGACCTTTGCCAAACGGATCCTGATGGCCACCGCCGAAATGCTGGGCGGCAAAATGCTCCTGGAGCAGGCTCTGCTGGCGGACCGGAAGATCAAAGAACTGGGCGCCGACCACTATGATTACAAGTTCTACCAGGGCAAGATTTTGTCAGCCCGCTACTATCTGCTGAATGAGGTGCCCCATGTGGCCAACCTGG
Organism: uncultured Syntrophomonas sp.; assembly: GCA_964494735.1. Classification (GTDB taxonomy): domain Bacteria; phylum Bacillota; class Syntrophomonadia; order Syntrophomonadales; family Syntrophomonadaceae; genus PHAA01. The sequence continues at coordinate 28,599 of CAZBSD010000003.1, read as the reverse complement.
CTGAGATCATCAAACTGGCGGATACCTCGGTGCTGGATATCGACAGCGAGTATTTCGTTTATTAACCAATTACCCCTGGGGAGAGGGGATCTGATCTGCTCTCCCCAGCCAGGATAAATAGGAGGACAAGGAAATGGATTTCACATTGAGTAAAGAACAACTGCTGATCCAGAAGATGGCCCGGGATTTCTGCGATAAATTCCTGGAGCCGGCAGCCGAGCAGATCGACCGGGACAACAAGATTCCCGAGGATATCATGGCCGGGCTGGGCGAGCTGGATCTGTTCGGACTGCCCTTCAAGGAAGAATACGGCGGAGCCGAGGCTGGCTATGACTGTTATGTTTTAGCCATGGAGCAATTAGGCAAGGTATCCAGCGGCCCGGCTATTACTATATCAGTCAACTGCCTCGGGTTGGGGGCCATCGATAAATTCGGAACCCCCGCACAAAAATCCAAGTATATGCCCAAGTCCTGCCGCGGCCAGCACCTGGCTTCATTTGCCTTTACCGAGCCGGGCACCGGGTCTGATCCCAAGCAGATCACCACCCGGGCTGTCAAAGAAGGGGACTGCTATGTGATCAACGGCACCAAGCGCTTTATCAGCAATGCTGACTATCCCGGGCCGATGGTGGTCTTCGCCGTTGATGACGAAAGCGGTAAACCGACCGCTTTCATCGTGGATAAATTCTGTGCAGGTTATTCCATCTCGGAGCCCTGGCACAAGATCGGCTACCGGGGCGGAAATCTCCTGGACGTATATTTCAAAGACGTCAAGGTTCCGGCTGAAAATGTCCTGGGTAAAGTCGGCGGGGGGTTCCCGGTCCTGACCTACGGGATCGCTTTCGGGAAAGTCGGCATCAGCTCAGTGGCCTTGGGCGGAATCCTGGCGGCTTTTGAAGCAGCCACCCAATACGCCAAGGAAAAAACCCACCGGGGCGAACCGATTGCCAAATTCCAGGCTGTCCAGCTGCGCATCGCCGATCTGGCCATGAAGTATGAAGCTTGCCGCTGGCTGACTTATCGGTTGGGGTGCCTGGCCAATGACGCCAAAGACCCCATGCTGTTTGCCAAAGAAGCGGCCCTCACCAAGACCTATGTATGTGAAACCTTTGTGGAAGCGGCCCGGGTAGCCATTGATGTGCATGGTTCCTATGGATTGATGAACGATTACCTGGTCACCCGTTTGTACCGGGACGCGATCCTCGGTCCCCAGGTGGAAGGGGTTGCCGATATGCAGAAAATGATCGTGGCCGGAGTAGTCCTGAATGCCTAGGAGGACATCACCATGAGCGAAGAAGAGAAATTTGATGCGATAGTGGTCGGGGCCGGCTTAGCCGGCCTGGCGGCCGCATATACCATGGCCCAGGCGGGGCTGGAGGTACTGGTCCTGGAACGGGGCGAATACCCGGGGTCCAAGAACGTAACCGGAGGACGGGTCTACCTTAACCCGGTCCGGGAGATGTTCCCCGACCTGTGGAAGAAAGCCCCCCTGGAAAGATATATCGCCCATGAAGAAGTCTGCGTCATGGATACCGGCCGGGCTGTCACGGTAAGATATGACGGCTGTGAATTAGGAGTTGAACCCTACCAGAGTTACAGCATCCTGCGGGGCAAATTTGACAAATGGTTGGGCAAACAGGCTGAACGCAAAGGTGCCATGATAGTTGTCAAAAGCCGGGTGGATGACATCATTTTCGAAAACAACTCGGTAGTCGGGGTTCGGGCTGGTGGAGAAGAACTGAGAGCCGATGTAGTTATCGCCGCCGACGGAGTGCTCTCCTTTGTAGCCGAAAAAGCCGGCTTAAGAAAACCCTTCAACGCTCATAATTTTGCCGTTGGCTTTAAAGAAATCATAGAATTACCCCGTGAGACATTGGAAGCCAGGTTCAATCTCATTGGTGACGAAGGTGTAGCCCGGTTATACATGGGGGACGTTACCAAGGGTAAATTCGGGGGCGGCTTCCTGTATACCAATAAAGAAAGCCTCAGTCTGGGGATAGTAGTAGGCATCAATGCGTTGACCGAAGAAGGAGTAAAAATCGAAGCCCCCAAGATGCTGGAAGACTTCAAGCAAAGACCGGAAGTAGCCCGGCTGATCGAAGGCGGGGAGACCGCCGAGTATGCCGCCCATGTCATTCCTGAAGGAGGCTACCATGCCTTGGGCAGGTTCTTTGGCAATGGCATATTGGTCGCCGGTGATGCCGCCGGTTTATCCATGAATATCGGGGTAACCGTCAGGGGTATGGAATATGCGTTAGCCTCCGGGCACCTGGCCGGGCAAACCGTTATCAAGGCCAAGGAAAAAGGCGATTTTTCCGCTGCCTCCCTATCTATGTATGAACAAATGCTAAAAGACAGTTTTGTCATGAAGGATTTTGAAAACTTCAAAGAATCACTGCATGCTATGGAAAACCCCCGGCTGTTCACGGTCTACCCGCAATTGGCAGGGAACGTCATGCGCGACCTTTATGAAATACCCGCCGGACCCAAAGCCAGGATATATCCTACCGTTAAAAAATACCTCAAAGCCGGGGAATTATGGGGTATGGGCCGTGATATGTGGAGGTTGATGAAGATATGAAGAGCCCCATCAGTTTAAAAGCCAAGCTGGGACTGGATGTATTCAAACATGATAAAGAACCCCATATAACCATCAAAGCAGGTATGGGAAAAGACCAGCGCTTAAAGAAAGCCATCATCGTCTGCCCGGCGGGACTATATAGTGAAAATACTGAAGGTGAAGTAGAATTCAGCATCGATGGCTGTCTGGAATGCGGCACCTGCCTCATTGCCTGCGGCAGCGACCTGCTGGAATGGCGATATCCCAATGGCGGAGCCGGAGTACAGTTTCGGTTTGGATAAAATGTGTAGACAATATGGAACATTAAGTTGATTACGGAGGTTTAAGTCATGAATATTGTGGTAGCCATGAAGCAGATACCCGATCTGCAGCAGGTAAGGATCAAAAACCGGCAGCCTTCATTTGACGGAGTACCCTTTACCTTAGGCTTGATCGATAAGAATGCGTTGGAAGCCGGTCTGCAATTAAAAGAAGCCGTGGGCGGAAAAGTGATTTTAACATCGGTTGGTAATGAAGAAGTTGAGGAGACCATGAAGGAAGCCTTGGCGGCTGGAGCCGATGAAGCCTATTTGGTTGTGGATGATGATTTAAGCGATCTGGAAAGTTCCCAGAGTGCAGTCCTGCTCTCAAAACTCATTAAGAAGATCGAGGATGTAGGCATCATAATCTTCGGTGAAGGCAGCGGGGACAACTATTCCGGCCAGGTGGGTCCACGAGTGGCCGAACTGTTAAACCTGCCCCAGGTAGGCTGTGCCAGCAAAATTGAAGTAAATGATAACACCGCAACAGTTACCCGCTCCCTGGAAGATGCCGACGAGATCCTGGAAGTGCAAATGCCGCTGGTGGTTACCGTTATGGGTGACATCAATGAGCCCCGAATTCCTTCGGTGACCCAGATCCTTAAAGCCGGTAAGAAGCCCAAGGAAATATTTAAACTGGACGATCTGGATGTTGAGTTAAGTGCTAAATCCATCAGCACTATCAGCAACCTGGCGCCGGAAAATGCCCGTAAACGGTTAGCGATCAAGAGCGTCGATGATCTGGTGGCAGCGTTACGGACCGAAGGCTTTGTGGGGAGGTAAGGAAAATGGCAAGCATACTTGTATACAGTGAAAAAGACAAACTGGCTTATGAACTGCTGACCGCAGCCCGGCTCATCGCTAAAGACACCGGGGTGGCAGTAAACGCATTAGTTCTTAATAACGATGCCCTGGGTTCAGAGTTAGCCAGTAAAGGTGCCGAAGTATACCAGGTAAATGATAGTACCCTTCTGTTGGCAGATACCGCCGCAGTAGCCTCAGCTTTACATCTGGCAGCCAAACAGTTGGATGCATCCATAATCCTGCTGGCCTCCAACCGGAGAGGTAAAGAGTTAGCCGGTAGATTGGCACAAAAACTGGGGGCCGGAACTCTCACCGACGTGAGTGGTATCCAGGTCAAGGGCGGCAAGGTCCAGTGCACCCGCAATGCTTTAGGCGGAGCCACCATCGCCACCCAGCAGATCGAGACTGAGAAAGCGGTCATTGCCATAGCGGCCCGTTCCTTTGAAGCCGCTGCGGCTCAAGATGGCGGCAAAGTCAATCCTCTGTCAATCGGATCCGTAACCCCATCGGTAAAACTCGTGGAGACCCGTAGCAAAGCTGGTGATGTAGTAGATATTCAGGCGGCTGAAGTCCTGGTGATAGTGGGCCAGGGAGTGGAAAAAGAAGACCTGGCCATAACTGAGAACATAGCCAAAGCCCTAGGTGGGGAAATAGCCTGCTCTAAACCCGTGGCGACTGATAAGAAATGGCTGCCAGAAGACAGGATCATTGGTTTGTCCGGCAAGAAGTGCAAACCCCAGCTGGCCATAATCTTAGGCATATCAGGGCAGGTCCAGTTTACGGTGGGGATCCGGGACGCTGCTACCATCGTGGCGGTCAACAGTGATGAAAATGCCTACATGCTGCAAATGGCTGATTACGCTATGGTAGCTGATGCCAAGCAGGTATTGAGCGAGATGAGCAAGGTGCTGGGATAATGCTTATCCCGTCTGCTGGCGGCGATAGAGAAGGCGGGTTTTTTCTGTGAAGAGTTTGATCTGTCCCTGGTTGCACAGGTAGGCCAGGAAGGAAGCGACACTGCCGGTCAACCGGAAATAGTGGTTGCGGTTGAGCTCCAGTCTCTGGCGGTCCGTTATGGCCGCCACAATCTCCTCCAGGCTGTGCGGCTGCCGGACGATGTCCATCAAAAGGTCCAGGATATGCACCAATATGGCCCGATTAGCCCCAATCGCCGCAGAGACATTTTCCTGCATTCCCCCGTGAGCCAGGTAGAGCGAGGGCCAGGTATCAGCGCTGAACTTCTCCAGGGTGGCCAATTGCCGGGCGGGATCAGCCAGGTAGAGAAAAGGATTCTCCTCCAAGACTTCCGGGGCAATCAGACTATCGCCGGCAAAGATAACTTCATCAGGGGTGCGTATACCAATATGGCCAAGGGTATGACCAGCCAGGTCCAGTATATCGAATTCTTGACCTTTAAAGTGCCATTTTCCCGCCGCCACGCATCCGGTCACCGGCGATGGCTGGGGCATGAAGAATTTGCCCTGCAGTACTTTAGGGGGGAAGCCTCCGTACAGGGTGTATGGCGTCAATAGGGGATGCTCGATGAAGGCGGCCTCGATGGCCGAAGCATAGATGGGACAGCCGGTGTTTTCCTGCAGGCAGCGGTTGCCGCCGGTATGATCGGCATGACTATGGGTATTGATGATGGCGCAGACAGTCCAGCCCCGCTCATCCAGTCCCTTTAAGATCTGTTGGCCTTGCCGGCTGCTGGCGCCGCTGTCGATCAGCAGGCAGCCGCGGTCCTCGAACCCATAAAGCCCGACTGAAGCCAGATCGGTTTCGATGGCGTAGGTGTTGCCTTGCAGGTGTTGTATTTTCATGTTCATGGTTTCTCCCCAATGAACCGAGTCATTGGCCAGCCGTCAATCCAACAGCAGATTCATGAATTCATCCATGGATATCTGGGGCAGGTATTGGTCCAGTCCGATGGTCTCCAAACGACTGCGGACCGCATCTTTCCGGTATGGGCTGCCCACCAGTTGGCTTTCCAGTTCTGTCATCTCGGCCTTGGCAAAGTAATCCCCATAGACGCGACAGGCGATGATGATGCCCCGTTTGATTTCCAGGCGCACATCCACCTGACCCCATTCGAAAGAAACTGTTTTCCGGGCATTGAAGGCAGGCGAGGCGCCGTAGTTCCAATCCCAGGCGGCGTATTTGTTATCCCGCAGCCCATTCAAAATAGTCATATCTTGCGTGTCCAGAACATAGCACTCTGGCGCGCCTTCTTCCCGGAAGACCTCTTCGGTCAGCAGCTGTTTGAATTCCCCTATGGACATCGGGCTGGACAGGTGTTCAGTAATGTTGGTGACCCGGCTGCGCACCGATTTGATGCCTTTGGATGATATCTTGGTCCCGCTGGGGTTGAGGGCCTGCACCATTTCCCCGATATCGGTGTCGAAAAGGATGGTTCCGTGGTGGAGCAACCGATCTCGGTGTTTGAATTGGGCATTGCCTGAGAATTTGCGGCCCCCGATAGTAATATCGTTGCGGCCGTTGTTTTGGGCCGCTATTCCCAGCCGGTTTAAAGCTTTGATCACCGGACGGGTGAATTTCTCAAAATTGGCAAAGTCCTGGGGGTTGTTCAACACGAAGGTGAAGTTCAGGTTTCCCTGGTCGTGGTATACCGCTCCGCCTCCGGAAAGGCGGCGCACCACCCTAATCCCTTTCTCACTCACATAGGCGGGGTTTATCTCTTCGATGGTGTTCTGGTTGCGGCCCACGATGACCGCCGGCTGGTTCTGCCAGAGCATGAAGATGTCCTGGCCGTCCAGATGCTTGACCAGGTATTCTTCCAGGGCCATGTTGAAATAGGGATCGGTGGCCGGATTCTTCACCTCTATCATCGACCTATATGTACCTCCGAAAATCAATGCGTAAAATGGAGCTGCCTGTTAAAAGCCGACCTGGCGCGGACATTATTTCCGCGGCGGAGCCAGGTGGAGAGCCTGGCCTTTAATGTCCAGAACTGCTTCCATGATCGCTTCACTAAGGGTGGGATGAGGGTGAATGGTACCGATCAGGTCATCGATCTTCATGCGGTTCTTGACCAGCACGGTCCCTTCCATTATCAGGTCACTGGCATGAGGGCCGATGATATGCATGCCGATGATGGTATCCTGCGAGTCGGCCAACACCTTGACCATGCCGTCGGTTTCTCCCATGGTCATGGCTTTGCCGTTGGCGGCAAACTGGAACTTGCCGGCGCGGACCGGAATGCCTTTTGATATGGCGGCCTCTTCGCTCCACCCCACGCTGGCGATCTCGGGCATGGTAAAGACGCAGGCGGGGACTGCGTGGCCGTGGACCCTGGATTCCCGGCCGGCCATGTTTTCCACCGCGGTTATGCCTTCTTCCGAGGCCACGTGGGCCAGCATGGCCCCGCCGATAACATCGCCGATAGCATAGACGCCTTCCAGGCTGGTTCGGAATTGCTCATCGACCATTATGAAACCCCGGTTATCGGTGATGATACCCAGCCTTTCGAGATCCAGGCCATCAGTGTATGCCTGCCGGCCGGCCGCCAAGAGGATAGTGTCAGCCTGGGTCTTGACCAGGCCTGCCCTGCCGGCGGCGGTGACCTCCAGTCCCGGCTCAGCTTCCGCGGTTGGCTCTATCATTTCCACCGCTGCCCCGGTATGGACGATTATCTTTTGTTTCTTTAGGAAGACCCGCAGCCTTTTCCCCAACTCGCGGTCCATGCCGGACAGGAGATCGGGCAGGTATTCGAATACCGTCACCCGGCTGCCGAAAGAGCTGAATATACATGCAAACTCCAGGCCTACTACGCCCCCGCCGATGATGGCCAGGCGCTTGGGCACCTCAGCTAGATCCAGCAGTTGATCACTGTTGATCACTCCCGCCAAATCGCTGCCGGGGATGGGCAGGGAAGTGGGGATGGAACCGGTAGCTATCAGAAGGTGGCGGGCCTGGAACTCCTGACCGCCAACCAGCACCGTGTTCCTGTCCAACAGGGCGGCGGTGCCCTTTATCATCACCACCCCATTCTCCTTTAACAGCTTCTCGACCCCGGACACCAGTTTGTGGACTACCTCGTTCTTGCGCCGCAGGGCACCAGCCATGTCAAAGGAAACGCCCTTGACTTGAATATTGAATTCCGGGCTGGATATGATATTGCGCAGCATGACCGCGTTCTGGTGATATGCTTTGGTGGGGATGCAGCCGCGGTTGAGGCAGGTTCCGCCATAAGAGTCCTTCTCAATCAGGATCACACTCAGACCCAATTGGCGGGCCCGGATGGCGGCTACATATCCTCCCGGGCCCCCTCCGATTATAATCAGGTCTTTCATTTACTCAGAGGCCTCCCATTTCAATATGGGCTTGCGGGCGGCGGTCACCTCATCCACCCTCTTGATGGCGGCGTCATGGGGCGCGTTGATGACCAGCTCCGGCAGATCTGCGGCTTCCCGGGCGATGACCTTCATAGTCCGGATGAAATCGTCCAGCCGTTGCTGGGACTCTGTTTCAGTAGGTTCGATCATGATGGCTTCATGGACGATGAGGGGGAAGTAAACCGTCGGGGGGTGATAACCATAGTCTATCAGCCGTTTGGCGATGTCCAGGGTGGTCACCCCTTGGCTGGCCTGGTTCCTGGAGGTGGCCACGAATTCATGCTTGCACAGCCGGTTCTGGGGGATATGGTAATCATCCCGCAGTTGGCAGCGCAGGTAATTGGCGTTCAACACCGCGTGTTGACAAGCCTGCTTGAGTCCGGCTCCGCCCAGCGACTTGATATAGGTATAGGCCTTCACGATGACCGAGAAATTGCCGTAGAAATTCTTGACCTTGCCGATAGACAAGGGGCGGTCGTAATCGAAATAGTAGGTGTCACCTTGCCGGACTGCCAGCGGATGGGGCAGAAAATCGGCCAACTGGGCCTTGACCCCCACCGGCCCCGAACCTGGTCCGCCTCCGCCATGGGGCGTGCCAAAGGTCTTGTGGAGATTGACATGGACCACGTCGAAGCCCATATCACCAGGACGGGCTACCCCCATGATGCCGTTAAGATTAGCCCCGTCATAATAGAGCAGGCCCCCGCCTCCGTGGACGATAGCGGCGATCTCCTCAATGTCTTCTTCAAACAGTCCCAAGGTATTGGGATTGGTCAGCATCAGGCCGGCCACTTCATTGCTCATCTTGCTGTGCAGGTCGTCCAGGTCCACCAACCCACGAGAGTTGGACTTGACCTCTATGACCTCGTAACCGATCACATTGGCCGTGGCCGGGTTGGTCCCGTGGGCTGAATCGGGCACCATCATCTTGGTGCGTTTATAGTCCTGGCGGTGCTGATGGTAGGCTTTCATTATCATCACCCCCACCATCTCGCCATGGGCTCCGGCCGCCGGCTGCAGGGTGAAACTGTCCATGCCGGTGATCTCGGCCAGCATCACCTGCATCTCGTAATACAGCTGCAGGGCCCCCTGTACGGTGTCTGGCGGCTGGTAAGGATGAACTCCCGCCAATCCCGGCAGCCGTGCTGCCCATTCATTGATCTTGGGATTATATTTCATAGTGCAGGAACCCAGCGGGTAAAAACCGGTGTCAACTCCGTAAGCCCGGGTCGACAGCTCGGTAAAGTGACGCACCGCTTCTACTTCACTTACTTCCGGCAGAGCTGTTTGCTCCCCGCGCCGGAAATGGGCGGGAATATGGGTTTGGATGTCGGCAGCTTTGATTTCGCTATCCGGAAGGGAGAAGGGATTGGCACCGGCCACGTGTTTTTCGAATATCAATTTGTTCATTTTACTTACCTCCCAACACGGCAACCAGCTTGTCGATTTCGGCTTGGGTACGCTTCTCGGTGAATGCCAGCAAGAGGGCTCCGTCAAGCTCATAACCGCCCAGAATGCCGTTTTCCAGCAGTCGGCGGTTGGCCGCGGCCGGATCATTTACCTGCAGCGCAAACTCGTTGAAGAAAGGCTGGTCGTATTTTAGGGGCAGGCCTATTTTTTCAAACTCCTGGCGGGCATATACAGCCAGGTGGTGACACCGTTGGGCGATGTCCTTGAGGCCCTGGTCCCCCACAAAAGTCAGATACATGTTGGCGGCCAGGGCACACAAGGCCTGGTTGGAGCAGATATTGGAGGCGGCTTGTTCCCGCCGGATATGCTGCTCGCGGGCCTGTAGGGTGAGGACGAACGCCCTTCTTCCATCCAGATCGGTGGTTTGTCCCACTATACGTCCGGGTATCTTGCGCATCAGGGATTTTTTGGCGGCCATGAAGCCAAGGTAGGGACCGCCGAAGCTCAGGCTCATGCCCAGCGGCTGGCCTTCGCCCACCGCCATGTCGGCGCCCCATTCGGACGGGGACTTCAGCAGTGCCAGGGAGATGGGCTCCACCGCCATGATGAACAGCCCCTTTTGTTTATGGACGGCTTGCTCGATAGGTGCGGCGTCCTCCAGTATCCCATAGAAATTAGGCTGCTGGATGACGGCACAGGCGGTCTGGTCATTGATGGCCGCCACCATCGCCTCCCCATCCACTGCCCCGTCGCGGCTGGGTACCAGGACTACTTCCAGGTGGCCGGACAGCGAGTAGGCCTTCAGTATCTCCAGGTATTCGGGATGGACGGTATCCGGGATGACTACCTTGCGACGGTTCTTGCTGCTGACACAGGCCAGGTTGCAGGCTTCGGCCAGGGCGCTGCCGCCGTCGTAGAGAGAGGCATTGGAGACATCCAGGCCGGTCAGTTTGCAGATCATGGTCTGGTACTCGAAGATGGACTGCAGGATGCCTTGGCTCATCTCGGGCTGGTAGGGGGTATAGGCGGTATAGAACTCGGAACGCAGCAGCAGCTGTTCCAAAGCGGCCGGAATGTAATGGTCATAGGCCCCGGCCCCCAGGAAACAGGGATAGTCCTCGGTACTGAGGTTGCGGGCGGCCAGGTTTTTAAGGTGGGTACGGGTCTCCATCTCGCCGGTCCCCACCGGTATATTTAGCTCCCGCTGGAGATGCAGTTCAGGTTTTATATCGGCGAACAGATCTTCCAGGTTATGTAGACCCAGGGTGTTGAGCATGCCCTCCACTACCGGGGCCGGGTTAGGCGTATATTTCATCTGTTTATCCCTCGGCCTGTTCCTGGCTCTGGCAGTAATCGGCGTAAGTGCTGCTGTCCATGAGTTTATCCAGATCCGCCTTATCGCTCAATTCTACCACCGCCACCCAGTTGGCATAAGGGTCCTCATTCAAAAGCTCGGGTGACTCCTCCAATTCCTCATTTACAGCCACAATGGTGCCGCCCGCCGGGCAGTACATGTTGGACACCGCTTTGACCGACTCGATGACTCCGATGGCGCCGCCCTGGGTCACCGTCAGGTCCAGCTCCGGCAGCTCGATGTAAACGATATCGCCCAGATGGGACTGGGCAAAGTCGCTGATCCCCACCTGGCCTCTTTCGCCCTCCACCCTTATCCATTCGTGGTCCTTGGTATACAGCAGATCGTCCGGGATATTCATAGCTGATTCCTCCATCACTTATTATTTTGGCGGCTCGATTATGTTCTGGAATCCGGCCGGTTATTTGGCCTTGGTCTTCTTGCGATAAAAGAGACCGGTCTCAACCTTGGCAGGTATAGCCTTGTCACGGATGACGATATCGAATTCGGTGCCGGGGGCGCTGTATTCAGTTTTGACCAGGGCCAGACCCAGTGGTTTCTTAAAGGTGGGCGAATGCAGGCCGGAAGTGACGTGACCAATGGTTTGCCCATCTATTTGGATTTGGTAGTGGGAGCGGGGAATGCCCTTGCCGGCCATCGTGAATTCCACCAGTTTTCTCTGCAGGCCTTCCTGTTTCTGCCTGGCTAAAGCCGCCTTGCCGATGAAATCATCGCCTTCGAGCTTGACGAAGAAGCCCAGTCCGGCTTCCAACGGAGTTATATCCTTATCGATCTCTTGGCCGTATAGGGGCAGCTTGGCTTCAAAGCGGAGACTGTCCCGGGCTCCCAAGCCGACCGGACCGACCATATCCCCGCCGGCCTGCAGGATTGCCTCCCACACCTGGCCAGCCTGCTCGGGCTGAATATAGAGCTCGAATCCGTCTTCACCGGTATATCCGGTGCGGGAGACGATGCACTCGATCCCGGCGATTTTCACAGCTGGTTGGAACCAGAAAAACCGGATACTGTCCAGATCGATAGCGGTGAGTTTTTGCAGTATCTGCTGGGCCTTGGGTCCCTGCAGGGCCAGCTGGGCGTATAGGGCGGAAATATTGGCGGCGGCCACCCCGGTTATGAGGTGTTCGCTCATCCAGGAGAAATCCTTCTCTATGTTGGCAGCATTGATCACCAACAGGTATTTGTTCTGGTTGTATCTGTATATCAGCAGGTCGTCGACCACCCCGCCGTCCGGATAGCACATGGGGCTGTAAAGGACTTGCCCGTCCCGCATCGGTTTGATGTCGTTGCAGACCAGTTTTTGTACGTAGTCTTCCGCTTTTTCCCCTTGGACCAGGACTTCTCCCATGTGAGATACATCGAAGAGGCCGGCACTTTCGCGGACCAGGCTGTGTTCCTTGATGATCCCCATGCCTTCATACTGGACCGGCAGCTCCCAGCCCCCGAAATCGATGATCTTGCCTCCGTACTTCAGGTGCATCGGGTACAGCGGCGTTTGCCTCAATGGCATCGTAATCCTCCTTCGATTGAAATTTGACAGGCAAATAACTTTTCACCGGCGCGGATGTAAGGTAATGGCAGACCTCCGGGTTTCTTAATCCGGGCTGCGCTCCGCTAGTGAAACATTTCTCGACATTTTTATTATGAGCAAAAATGGCAGCAAAGAACAGAAAATTCTTGAAGATTTTTTCGGGGCGGTCTAATCGGGGAAGTCCTGCTTAAATCCCGTCTGAGTTCGACCCTGGTACAATAACTCCTGGTTTTTCAGACTGACCCTGGTCCCGGCGGGAATGGATTCGGTGATAAAAACGTTGCTGCCGATCACCACATCCTGACCAATAACGGTTTCCCCGCCCAGAATGGAGGCCCCTGAATATATTACCACGTTGTCCTCGATGGTGGGGTGTCTCTTATTCCCCCGCAGCTGCTGTCCGCCGCGGGTGGAGAGGGCGCCGATGGTAACTCCCTGGTAGATGGTGACGTAATCGCCGATGATAGAGGTTTCGCCGATGACGATACCGGTGCCATGATCCATAAAGAAATATTTGCCGATTGTGGCGCCGGCATGGATATCGATCCCGGTGCGGCTGTGAGCGTATTCGGTCATTATGCGCGGAATGAGAGGCACCTTCAACAGGTAAAGCTCATGCGCCAGCCGGTAAACAAACAGGGCAAAAACGCCTGGATAGGAGAAGATGATCTCATCTTGATCCTCGGCAGCGGGATCACCATCATAAGCAGCCTGGACATCACCTTCCAGCATCTTCATGATCCCGGGGACTTTATCAATGAATTGCACGCAGATGGCGGCGGCCATTTCCTCGAGGTCTACGGTGGAATCATTGGTCTTGGCGGCTCGGTGTCTGAGGGCGCAGGTGACCTGTTCATGGAGGCTCTCCAGGATATTCAGATTCAAGTTGCCAACGAAATACTCTATGCTGGTACTGGTTAGATTCTGCTTTCCGAAATATTTGGGAAACAACATCTCTCTGAACATACCTATTATATTGATGATTGCGTTGCGGTTGGGGAGTACGCAACAATCCCACGATTTTTGGTCCGGCAATAGATGGTGGCGGGCGACTATCCTGGCTACCGACTCACCCAACCGCTCTTCAAACAGGGCACGCATTTTCATACCTCCTCGTATTACTGATCAGCTTGAAGCAGCTTTCTTAATGATATACGCACCGACCCAACATAACCATATAAAGACTAAATCTCATTAGGCAATATAAATTGGCCCAAATCCGAGTTCCATACACCCTGGTTGGCTTCCTATGCTACCATAGATTATAATACTAAGGTTATCCCATAAAAATAGTGCAGTTAGTTATTCTTCCTTAAATCTGCGCTACTTCATCAATACCATACGATTAATAAAGCCGGTCTGGGAAGGCGGAGTGGAGCCGGGTGTTTGTATTTGGGAAGGCTAATTGGAAGAGATATTCGATATAATAAAGACAATTGGCGCTGAGAGTGGAACCCATCGCCCACCAAGATTTAAGAAGGTACCAGCATGAACGAAAAGGAAACAATAAAAATAGCCGGCATGAGCTGCGCGGCTTGTGCGGCCCGAATCGAAAAAGGACTGCTCAAGCTGCCCGGCGTTGATTCGGCCAACGTCAACCTGGTTTTGGAGCGGGCTGCCGTCGAGTATGACCGAGAGCGGGTACAGCCGCAACAATTGGATGAGGTTATAACCCGATTGGGCTTTGAGGTGATCCATGAAAAACCCGGCCCGGAGGGTGAGGCCGACCTTAAGATAATCGGCATGACGTGTGCGGCCTGTTCAGCCCGGGTCGAAAAGAAGCTCGGCTCTTTAGAGGGGGTCAAGTCGGCCAGTGTCAACCTGGCCACCGAGAAAGCCCGGATTACGTTTGATCCCCAGCAGATAAAGATCGACGCTATGATCAGAGCGATTCGGGACTTGGGTTATGAGGCGGAAAAGACCGGGGAGGCAAGCCGGGAACACGAAATAGAACAAAAAGCCGCCGAACTCAGCAACATGCGCAGCTCCCTGATCGCTTCCATATTATTGAGCCTGCCGCTGGTACTGGCCATGATTCTAAGTATATTCAAGATCCATAGCCCGGCTCTGGATATACTGCACAACCAGTATTTTCAGTTGGCTGTGGCCACCCCGGTCCAGTTTATCATCGGCGCCCGTTTCTACAAGCAGTCATACTATGCCCTGCGGTCGGGGAGTGCCAATATGGATGTATTGGTCGCCATGGGCACGTCGGCGGCCTACTTTTTCAGCCTCTACAACGTCTTCTTCCAGGAGGTGGCGGCGGGGATGATGAAAGACCTCTACTTTGAGGCGGCAGCCATAATCATCACTTTGATCCTGCTGGGCAAATATCTGGAGGCGCTGGCCAAAGGGCGGACTTCCGAAGCCATCAAGAAACTAGCCGAACTTCAGTCCAAGACGGCCCGGGTGATAAGGCAGGGACAAGAAGCAGATATACCCATTGAAGAGGTTGAACTGGGCGACATAGTAGTGGTAAGGCCGGGTGAAAAAGTACCGGTGGACGGCAAGATCATTGAGGGCACTTCTTCCCTGGATGAGTCGATGCTGACCGGGGAGAGCCTGCCCATCGATAAAAAGACAGGTGACCTGGTGTTTGGCGCTACCATCAACCGGTTTGGAGTATTCAAATTGGAAGCCACCCGGGTGGGCAAGGACACCGCCCTGGCTCAGATCATAAAAATGGTGGAGGATGCCCAGGGCTCCAAAGCCCCCATCCAAAAAACCGCCGACCAGGTGGCGGGAGTGTTTGTTCCGGCGGTTCTGGTAATTGCGGCCGCTACCTTCGCAGTGTGGTACCTTACCGGGGCTGGCATCAACAAGTCTCTGGTCAGCGCGGTGGCGGTGATGGTCATAGCCTGTCCCTGCGCCCTGGGCCTGGCCACTCCCACCGCGATAATGGTGGGGACTGGCAAGGGTGCGGAAAAGGGGATATTGATAAAGGGCGGGGAATACCTGGAGATGGCTTACAAACTGGACACGGTGGTCTTGGACAAGACCGGGACTATCACCAAGGGGCAACCGGAGGTCACGGATGTTATAAGTTTGAACGCCCTGGATGAGCAATCTATAATCAAGTTGGCGGCCCAGGCCGAGAAGAATTCTGAGCACCCGCTGGGGGTTGCTATCTATGAAAAAGGCAAACAGGTGATCGGGCCGATCGATGATCCCGCCGATTTTGAGGCTGTCCCCGGACAGGGGATCAAAGCCGTAATCGACAACCAGGAAGTCCACCTGGGCACCCG
This sequence comes from uncultured Syntrophomonas sp., assembly GCA_964494735.1. GTDB lineage: Bacteria > Bacillota > Syntrophomonadia > Syntrophomonadales > Syntrophomonadaceae > PHAA01. The sequence continues at coordinate 13,005 of CAZBSD010000003.1, read as the reverse complement.
TAAACTGATGAGCAGCCAAGCTATCAGTACCGATGCCATCGAAGCCAGGATAGTCTCCCTGGAGGACCAGGGCAAGACGGCCATGTTGATGGCCATCGACGGCAAGCTGGAAGCCATTCTGGCGGTGGCCGATACATTGAAAGAGAGTTCTCAAGAAGCCATCGCCGAGCTCCAGTCCATGGGTATCGGAGTCTATATGATAACTGGTGACAACCAGCGGACCGCTGATGCCATTGCCCGCCAGGTAGGCATAACCACAGTTTTGGCAGAAGTACTGCCGGAAAACAAGGCCCGGGAAGTAGAGAAACTGAGGGAAATGGGTAAACATGTAGCCATGGTGGGGGATGGCATCAACGATGCTCCCGCATTGGCCACCGCCGACATCGGCATGGCCATGGGGACCGGTACCGATGTAGCCATGGAAGCCGCCGACATCACCTTGATGCGGGGTGACCTCAGGACCATACCGGCAGCCATAAGACTGTCGCGCCAGACCATGCGCAAGATAAAGCAAAACCTGTTCTGGGCTTTCATTTATAATATTATCGGTATTCCTTTTGCGGCCCTGGGTATGCTGAATCCTATAATTGCCGGGGCAGCCATGGCTTTTAGTTCAGTGTCAGTAGTGACCAATTCTCTGAGCCTCAAAAGGTATGACCCGGACAGAACCAACGGTTAGTAACGGACCCTGGTTGGAATCTTCCGCCCCAACAATGATATATCAATTCAATCACCAACAATAAAAAAGGAGATGTAGTGATGGTAAATCAGACGGTAACTCTCAATGTTGAAGGAATGTCCTGTATGCACTGTGTCAATGCGGTGCAGAAGTCAGTGGGCTCGCTGCCTGGGGTTGAGAAGGTTGAGGTGGATCTGGCCGGTAAGAAGGTATCCGTAGCTTATGATGCGGGCAAGGTCGATATCAACACCATCAAAGACAAGATCGATGACGCCGGTTACCAGGTAGTCTAATCCAGCCGTGGCTGCCTTCAAATGCCATACCGGCTTATTGAAAAAGGGCGAGCATGCTTATAGTAGCGCTCGCCCTTTGTTACAAGGTTGGGTGGGGACTGACATGAAAAAAGGGATACCAGTGGGTGGCGTCTTCAGACCGTCAAAAAGGGCCTATAGCTGCGGTTAATACGGAATCCCCGTTCAATTGACGCACCGCATACGCCTTAATCACGGGGCTCCCGAATGCCTTGCTCTAAGCCTTTTTTGCTTGGTCGGCCTGAATGTAGTACTAGCGGCGGCCTGGTCTGAAGGTGCTGCAGCAGGTCCCGTCCGCTGACATGACTTTGTTGTCGGTGGCACTGGACATAACTTCGATGCCATCGGCCATACACTCGAAACTATCATTGTAATGGCATTCTTCACACATACATTTGGCTACTTTGGACATTACATGACCTCCTTTCTCATGGATTGTTGTTAGCATCTGTTTATTTGCCGGTTTTATTCATAGCGGCGAAACGGCCTAATTGACTCAGTCTTGGGGATAACGAACAGCTTTTGGTGTGCAGGTGGCGCCAGCCCGGTGAAAACCCCGCCGATTGAAAAATAGCTTCAATCTGTTGCTGATACAGACCGGGTACACTACACACAGCCAGCCGATGTTGGTGTGGAAAAGAATAAGAGGCGGTTTAGCCATAGATACCCATAATAAGAAAGCCAGTGCAGTAGTGAAGATGATACCGGCCAAGAATAGGAGGAATTGAGATGAGTAGAATCGCCCAGAGTTTAACCGATTTGATTGGCAACACACCCTTACTGGAGCTGTCCAATTATAATCGGGCCCATGACTTGAAGGCCAGGCTGGTGGCCAAACTGGAGTACTTCAATCCGGCCGGCAGCGTTAAAGACCGGGTCGGCTACGCCATGATCATAGACGCAGAACAAAAAGGCCTGCTCCAGAAGAATTCGTTAATTATCGAACCAACCAGCGGCAACACCGGGGTAGCCCTGGCGTTTGTAGCCGCCGCCCGCGGTTATCGCCTGATTCTCACCATGCCGGAGACCATGAGCAGCGAGCGGAGAAGCTTGCTCAAAGCCCTGGGGGCGGAGCTGGTCCTTACCCCTGGTCCCGAGGGTATGGCGGGAGCCATCGCCACAGCCGAAGCGCTGGCCGCCCAAAACGAGAACGCGTTCATGCCGCAGCAGTTCAAAAACGCGGCTAACCCGGCCGCTCATCGCCAGACGACCGGAGTTGAGATCTGGAATGACAGCGACGGGGAAGTGGATATATTTGTGGCTGGGGTGGGCACCGGGGGAACCATAACCGGGGTGGGAGAACTGCTCAAATCCAAAAAGGCAGCCGTGCAGATCGTGGCGGTAGAGCCCTTTGACTCACCGGTCTTATCGGGAGGCACACCCGGTCCTCACGCGATTCAGGGGATCGGGGCGGGTTTCGTGCCGGATGTTCTCAATCGCGGCATCATCGATGAGATAATCAAGGTCAAAAATGAATCGGCATTTGCTGCCGCCCGCAGTCTGTCCCAGCACGAAGGACTGTTGGTGGGCATTTCATCAGGCGCGGCCGCCTATGCGGCCACCCAACTGGCCCAACGCCCCGAGAACCGGGGCAAAACCATAGTAGTGTTACTGCCGGACAGCGGGGAGAGATATTTATCCACTCCGTTGTTCCAGGATGGGCAGGAGTAGTTGGAAGAGCGGCTATTTTTCCGGCAGCTTAATCTCCATGCCTTTTTCACATAGGCTTTCGGCCGCATCCTGGCAACAGCCTTTGGATACAGTAGCGGCGGCCTGGCCGCCTTGGCGGTAGTTTTTGATGGCCTCGTGCAGGGCATCAGCGGCCAGGTTGGAACAATGCATCTTGACCGGGGGCAGGCCGTCCAAGGCTTCAGCCACGGTACGATTGGTGATCTTTTCCGCCTCCTCGAGGGTTTTGCCCTTAACAATTTCGGTCACCATACTGCTGGTGGCAATGGCGGCGGCGCAACCGAAAGTCCGGAATTTGATATCATCAATCCTATCCTCTTTGACCGCGATCTCGATATGCATTATGTCCCCGCAGGTAGGATTGCCCACCTCGCCGACTCCACTGGGATTTTCGACCTGGCCGACATTGCGGGGATTCATGAAATGGTCCATTACCTTTGGCGAGTACAGCATGATTATTCCTCCTTACCTTCCCAATGGGGACATGGCTCTCAGATTCTTGATGATCGGGGGCAGAACCTCGAGAATATAATCGACGTCCGCCTGGGTATTGTCCTTGCCCATGGTCAAACGCAATGAACCATGCGCAGTCTCATGGGGCAGGCCGATGGCCAGCAGAACGTGGGAAGGGTCGAGGGAGCCCGACGTACAGGCGGATCCACTGGAGGCCATGATGCCATAGTTGTCCAGCATCAACAGGATGGATTCGCCCTCTACATAATCGAAACAGACACTGACACTGCCGGGCAGGCGCCGCTGCGGATGTCCCGTCAACCGGGTATTGGGAATAGCCGTAAATATCCCCTCGGTCAGTCGTTGGGCCAAATCGGCCAGGGGAGCCTCCTGACTGCATAATCTCTGCCCGGCCATTTCAGCGGCTTGGGCAAAACCAACCACTCCTGGCACATTGACCGTTCCAGCCCGGAGATTCCTCTCGTGTCCGCCTCCATGCATCAAGCTGCCTATACGGGTACCCTTCTTAATGTACAGACAACCGACCCCTTTGGGTCCGTACAGCTTATGGGCCGAAGCCGAAAGCAGATCGATCCCCAGTTGTCCCACATTGACCGGAATCTTGCCGACGGTCTGGACCGCGTCGGTATGGAAAATCGCCCCCGCTTCATGAGTGATGGCGGCCAGTTGCTGGATGGGTTGGATGGTCCCGATTTCGTTGTTGGCATGCATGACCGAAACCAATGCAGTGGCGCCAGGGCGGATGGCTTCTTGGAGAGTGTCCGGCTCCACCTCGCCGTAGGTATTGACCGGCAGCACCGTCAGTTCAAAGCCTTGTTGGGACAGAAACTGGCAGGTATGCAATACCGCATGATGTTCTATCGCCGAGGTAATAATATGATTGCCTTTGGCCCGATTGTTGTGCATATAGGTGATGATAGCCTGGTTGTCAGCCTCGGTTCCGCCGCTGGCAAAAATGATTTCGTTGGACTTGGCCCCTATCAATGCGGCGACCTTTTGGCGGGATTCTTCCAAGGCCTGGTGAGCCTTCTGACCCTGCGAATGGACACTGGAAGAATTACCGAATATATCGGTAAAATAGGGCTTCATAGCCTCAAAGACGCCAGGATCCATCGGAGTGGTGGCGCTATGGTCGATATAGACAGATTTCATTGATCATCCCTCCTGTCCTCTATAGTTTGGCTGTCAAACCTAAATATTATAGGTGAGTGAACTCGCCCTGCGGCATCTTGAGACTGCCAGGCCAAATCAGCCAGGGTGTAGGAATCCAGGACTGAGGCGATCGAATCGCGTACCTTGGTCCATAAAGACCGGGTAACGCAAAAGTCGGCCCGGGAACACGATTCTGGATTATTTTCGCTGACACACTCCACCGGAGCAATAGGTCCCTCCAGAACCCTGATAATATCCCCGGCAGTGATGTCCTGGGGATTTCTAGCCAGTATATAACCGCCCTGGGCACCGCGGACGCTTTTGACCAGGCCGGCTCTTTTCAAAGGGACCATCAGTTGTTCCAGGTAACGTTCCGACAGACCTTCCCGTTCGGCGATAGTATGCGCCGCAATGGGCGATTCCTGTTCATTCATGGCCATGTCGATCATCGCCCTCAACCCATAGCGCCCTCTGGTTGATAACTTCATATGACTTCCTCCTGTTTATCGTACCGTGGCTTAAGGTGATCCCGCTAAGAAGCGTAGTCGATCATTTTTTCCAACGCCAGCGCTGCCTTGGCTCGAATTGATTCCGGAACCTTAATGATGGTTTCCATATTCTCCAGGGCATAAAGGATTTTATCGAGGGTGATGGACTTCATATTCGGGCAGACAAGCTCCGATTGAGCCAGGATAAACTCCTTGCCAGGGCTGACCTGGTCGATTTTATGCATGATGCCGCATTCCGTAACTATGATCAATTGTGTCTTATCGGTGGTAGCCGCGTAATTGATAATACCAGCCGTACTGCCGACGAAATCGGCCTGGGCGATAACCTCAGGGACACACTCGGGATGGACCAACACCGCCGCCTCCGGGTATTCTCGTTTCCTGGCCACGATATCCTCCTCGGTCACCGCCGCGTGGATCGGGCAGCTGGAGGGGTAAAGGTCCAGGGGCCGGTCCAATTTGCCCGCCACATATTTACCCAGGTTCTGGTCCGGGATAAAAAATATCGGTCCATCTTTTGGCAGTTTCTCAATAATCTTGGCAGCATTGGAGGAGGTCACGCAGATATCCGTTACCGCCTTGATATCGGCCGGGGTATTGACATAACTGACGATAAGGCTGTCGGGATGAGCCTTTTTATATTTCTCCACATCCTCCACTCTGATGCTGTTGGCCATGGGGCAGGTTGCCGCTGGTTCGGGGGACAGTACCGTCTTGTCAGGGCACAGGATAGCCGCCGATTCAGCCATGAAGTCGACCCCGGCCACCAGGATAGTATCCAGGGGTGAGTTTTTGGCTGCTACCGCCATGGCGTAGGAGTCTCCCACAAAGTCCGCGATATCTTGTATTTCCGGCCGCTGGTAATAGTGGGCTATAACATAGACTGACTTTTCTTGCTTAAGTTGCAGTATCCTTTCAACCATCTGCTCGCGTGTCATTTTTTCCATCTTATTCTCCCTCTGAGCCATATTTATTGATCTTGCTTAAATAGTACCCAATTCCCACTAAAATAATCAAGTATTAAATGCCGAGCCATGGTCAGCGTAAAAGAGAATCTTCCCTTTGGCGATGACCGCTAAATCATTTTAACGGGCTAACTTCCCGCTAAACTATTTTCCCCAATGGCCGATATTCTATAGAGATGGTTATTCAATCCCCGGATTGGATCACATCATCCTGCAAAATTGCGATCAGTTCAGGAGTGAGCATTTTTGAAGAAAATGGTTGTCATTGTGATGACTTTGTTTTTTCTGTTGTTTCCGGCAGACGTGATAGGAGTCAAACCTTATGAAGATGTAAGTGCTGAGGTGCTGTTGGCACCGGCTGCCCAGCTGCCGGCCGCCCCAAAGCAAGGCGCAGCCGATAATAGTTCCATTCCGGGCGGGCCGGCCACCTATAACATTCTGGGCTACAGTGTGGGCGGGAAGGTTATCTACGACGTGGTCATAACCCCGCCCCATTATGATCAAACCATGCTCCTGACCTTTGCCATACATGGCTTTGACGGCGCCTGGGAACATGACGGCGCGGCCTTGGTCCAGATTGCCAACAGTATAATCCATGAGTTTTCAACCCATCCCCAGCGACTCCAGGACACCCGCTTGATAGTGGTGCCATGTGTCAATCCGGATGGAGTTTTGAATGGGCAGAGCGAATATGGCCTGGGTCGGTGTAACGGGCAGGAAATCGATATCAATCGGGATTTTGACTACTATTGGGAGTACAGCGATGATCCGCAATTCCGTACCGGGCCGAAGCCTTTTTCCACCCCGGAGGCGGTAATCCTGCGGGACCTGGTTTTAAAGGAAAAGCCGGACATAGTAATAGATTTTCATGGCTGGCAAAACAGCACCCTCGGAGACGATCTGGGGAAATATTTCAACCAGAATTTTGGCCTGAGGGATCCAGCGCCGATGGAAAAGGACATAGCCAGCATGCGCCAGTACTTCGCCGGTTGGGCCAGTAATTATGCCCGGGCGGTTTTGGTTGAATATCCGAATCCGATCAAGCCCCAGAACATAATTAACTGGGATTACGCCGGCAAGACCATCGATGCCATCAAGGCTATCTGCAGGGATTAGGCTCCCCGCGCTGCTTGCCCGCCCTATTTCTATCGGATTTCCTAGCGAAAAAAGCAATGTTGGGGATTGGCTGCCCAAGCCGCCTTAGAAAAGTAAAGGATGTAAAATTATATAGTAAGTTGGCAAAACACGGTAGCTTTAGGTAACTGGGTAACTCGGTTCGGCTATCTCATCTGGCCCGGACTGGCCCTCATCAGATATCTTCACATAACCCTGCCATGTTCATCAGTTCATCCCTGATCTCAGGGGCTAATCCGCTTAATGCGTCGTACCATTGTTGTGAGATTATTTCCGCCTCCTTCCACAGCCGGGGTAAATGTCCGGCCGGTTGGCGCTTGTTATCATTTGCCAATGTATATATAATAAGGTTCGGGTCAAAATATTTCAAATGGGACTATGAGTTTGACCCCGGCCGCAGAGGTCTTTGAGGCCTATATGTATATTAGGGGTTGTGTTTGACCCTTGAGTGAGTGAAAGGAAGAGTGGATTTGTACAGCCTGTTATTCTACCAAGACCATGAAATCCTGACGGTGGATGGAGTAAATGTGACCGTACCTATCTTTTTTGCCGCCAATACGGCTTTGGATTTTTTGCGCCGTTTGGAGAAGCCCTGGTGCAGCGGAGTGGGAGAAGACGATGGACAGGTCGAGGGTCATAAGGAGCGGGAGTGGCAGGATCAATTGGGGCTGCCAGTTGCTGAGGAAGGAGATGCGTTGTCTGAGGATGAACCCTCCCAGGATCACATTTCACGGGGATGGGTTTGGCCCCGGATTGGCGATGTCGAACTTACCATCAGCTTCGACTATGATGGCGCCGATAAGCCATATGAGATGCCACCGGAGCTGGCCGGCAACCGAACCGCCCGACCCTTCTTTCATTCCGACGCGGAGGTGATCTGTCTTCGCACCGCCGTGGATAACTGGCTGGTCCCCCAGGTGGGTGAGCGCCGCCCCCATACCTACCTGAAACCAGACCAGCAGTTTGTAGCCAAGTCGGGGCAGATACCCGATGATCCAGACATACATAAGCGCCTGGCGGCCATCCAGTCCGAATACGGATTCGCCGCGATGGATGAAGAGTACCGTTCTTTATGGGTCAATACGTATATGGAAGGAATCCTCAATCACCGCCTCCGATCGGTAAGCAGTGAAATAATGATAACCACCGATGGACACGGTAGCCGGGGGCGGTCTAAACTATTCCACAGCGATAGTTTCCTGGCTCTGGCCTGGATAGAAATCATGTGGGCCCTGGACCACGACATCCATGCTCAAATATGCCAGAATTGCGGGACGGTTTTCCGCCTGGGCGGACCTTATACACGTAAAGCCTACCTGTGTTCGGCGGCCTGCCGCCGGGTGCGCCGGATTCAAAACCGAGGCGGGCCGGAAGAACTGCGCGAGTACAACCGCATACGCAAGCGGGCCTCTCGTCAGCGCCATCGGCGCGGCTGAACGACTTGTCCGCAGCAGTAAGATCTAAAATGATGATAGGCAGTATGGATGATAGGCAGTATGGATGATAGGCAGTATGGATGATAGGCAGTATGATGGTAATGATGATGGTTTTCTGAGTCCCCAAAATGGTAACGGAGGTATATGAATGTGAGTAAGAATGTCGTCATAACAGGCAGTACCAGGGGGATAGGTTTTGCAATGGCTTGCGAATTTCTCAAGGCAGGCTGCCAAGTTACACTTTCCGGAAGACACGAGCTCCTGAGCGATGATAAATGCGATTTATTGAAAGCTTTAGGCGGTGAATATATCTATGTACCCTGCAATGTCCAGGACAAAGGCAATCTCCAAAAGTTGTGGGACTTGTCCGTCGGCAAGTGGGGGGAGATTGACATCTGGATCAACAATGCGGGCCAAAACGTGCCGCACAAATATGTTTGGGAAACAGAAGCCAAATATATCGATGATGTAGTCCAGACCAATATCATCGGGATGATCTATGGTTCCCAGGTGGCTGCGGCTGGAATGCTCAGGCAAAAGCATGGTGCTATTTACAGTATGGAAGGGCTGGGCTCCAATGATATGCTCCAGGTTAAAACCATACTGTACGGAACAACCAAACGAGCCCTGACTTATTTTATGGAGGGCCTGGCCAAAGAGCTGGAGGGAAGCGGCATTATAGCCGGAAGATTATCACCTGGAATGATGCTGACTGACTTTATTACCAAAGACCCTGATGGGGATGCTTCCGAGTTAATTGCGGACGAAAGTTTCCAGCGAACATTTAACATTTTGGCCGACAGACCGGAAACAGTGGCCGGATTCTTCGTACCCCGCATCCTGTCAAATACGGAAAACGGCCGGCAAATTCCCTGGCTGACCAAAAGCAAAGTCATGATGCGATTTATTACAGCGCCATTTTTGAAGCGCAAGCTAATATAGACGGTACGCCGTTGTCGATGATTTAATCCAACTTGCTCACCTAGCGGATCAGGTCAGAAGGGGAGCACCCTGCCGCAAGCAGTATATTTGATATGGTTGCAGGGATGTGAAGTTGACGACGACATTAAAGCACGGACAGCCAATCTCCTAAATTGAGAGGCTAGAGATACTTCCAATTAAATTCTGCCTGCTTCCCATTTATGTCCGCAGTTGAGGCAAGTAATCATTACTGTCTGACTGCCTAAGAAGCCGCCCAATAAGCCTAAGGGGCCAAATAGTATTCCGCCGGCTGCTGCCGAACCCAAGCTAAACCCTTTGTCGCCCGCGTATAATTGGACTGATTTGCAGAGAGGACACGAAACTGTATTGCTTTGATTGGGGGGAACATAATTGGGATCAAATTTTACTTTTTCGTTGGCCCACTTCAGAGTTTTACTGTTGCCTAAAATAAGATTGTGGATTCTCCCGCATTGACACTGAACCGTTGATTTCAGATCGAAACTATCGTTAAGTGATACGAGATTCTCCCTGGGAACTTTTAGTTCCGATCTACATCGTTCACAACGACCTATTACTTGCTCATTATCTTCGGCAATGTACTTCACTCAGAACACTCCTGTTTGACTATACTATTTGTGAACTAGTCCTCATCTACTACATCCAAGGTCTTTACTAATTCGAGAACATACGGTATCCCCCATATTCGGCAAATGGCAAAGACTACGCAGTGTTATTATATCACATGGAAATATTATCAAGTGACTTGCCGATTCTTCTAAGCTATGGGTTGCAAAATGATATTTTCCGGGAGATTCTTACTTCAGCTCGTCATTCTATAGCACCAACGAATGAGCATCCTGAAATCGAGGCATTTTCCAGAAGCTGGGCCGTTGAAGATTATGAAAAAGAAATGTACAGTTTAGTAAATGAAGTGCCGTTAATAGAATTGATAAAAATGCAGGCGGTGTTTTAATGTGGCTCTAACCATAACTATCGAGATGATAATCAAAGAGGCGATTTCGCGGGGAGTACTCAGTGATTTGCCCGGAGAAGGCAAACCCATAGTTTTAGCAAATTACAATCCATTTGAGACCAAAGAGGATAGATTGATCAATCGGGTCATCGCTGCATCAGGAGAATTCCCATTAGAGATTATAATGCTTAAACAAATCCAAGGTCTGAAAGAGAAGTTGAAAGAATGCGAATCGGATAGCGAAAAGCGGATCATACTGAGCGAACTGGCGGAATTGAATTGGAAATATGAGATTCAACGAGACGCGCGGCATAAATTTTACTACGGCTAATTTCATGCAACTGGCAAACGCCAAATAAAAAAGCTCCGGCCACGATATATGACCGGAGCAAGCGACATTTCATCATCTCTTCGATTTAGCTTTCGGCTAATACCTAATCTTCAAATGCCTGCTCGACTTTCCATACTTTCCAGACATTGCCGACCAGGTCAGGACCGGGCTTCAAGGTCTGCTTACCCGGCTTCCAGCCGGACGGAGTAGCTTCGGTGCCTTCGGAGGCGCGCACCAACTGGAATGCCTGCAGCTGGCGGATTGATTCCTTTACATTGCGGCCGACCGGTGGAGTCAATACCTCAAAACCCTGTATGTTTCCGTCTGGATCAATTATAAACCTTCCCCGGGTCTCAACTCCGCTATCCTCATCATAGATTCCGTAAGCTTTCCCAATACCGCCATCCTGATCTGAGCACATCGCAAACGGAACATCGTGTCCAACCATTTTGCACAGTTCATGGTCATTCCACATTTTATGAACGAACACGCTGTCGACACTCATTGATAACACTTCCGCGCCCAAACTCTGGAATTCAGGATATTTCACAGCAACTGCTGCGATTTCGGTAGCTCAGACGAAGGTGAAATCACCGGGGTAAAAGCAGAGTACAACCCATTTCCCTTTAAACTCAGATAGGCTAACGTTAACAAACTTCCCTTGCAAAAACGCCGCAGCTGTAAAATCAGGAGCCGGCTTACCCACTTTTACCATCGATTTTTTCCCCTCCTTCATTTCGGTTTGGACCATCACTTCGCTCTCAACATTCATCTTCTTGATAGGTGGCCGTTGACACCCAGGTTTAAACTCTTCCGGCATTGAGTAACCCCCTTTCCTTTTACAATTGTTAATGAATTGCCCTTTCTCTTCACTGGTTGGCATTTATATTTGAAAGGCATCCCGGACAGACACCTTTAAAATATACGTTTCGCTCATTAATCTTAAAACTCTGCAAATCGCCGGAATTCAATGAATCAATATCAATTCTGAAATCGTATATGGTACCACAGGATTCACATTTAAAATGGCCATGATCTTCAGTTGAAAAGTCGTATCTGGTTTCGTGGTCATCAGTTTCAATTTCTCTTATCATACCGGCTTGCAGCAGGGCTTTAAGAGTATTATAAACCGTCGTTTTGGACAGATTGGGCAAATCTACCCGCAGCGCACAATGTATCTGATCAGCGGTGGCATGGGAGCGGTCGCACACCAGGTATTCCAGTATTTTAAGCCGTTCTTCTGAAAAACGTACCTTGCGCTTTTTCAGCTCACTGGGCCAATCGATAGAATGGGTATCCATAATGAAATCACTTCCATGGAAGAATAAGTTGTAATCATTACAACATAATCTTAATATATCCATTGCATTGCGGCAATATCAAAATAGAAAAAAGGGGATATTTTCAAAATGTCCTGGGTTGCGAATCACTCACTTAAGTCCGCTTTTTTTATAATCTGATATCATGACTATATAACAACAGCAGATTTCTATTATGCCGGCGGACATGAAGGGGAGGTAAAATGGGGAGTCAGATTGAATGAAGAAGCAACGATGGTATATTTTTGCGGTGGCAGCACTGGGATTAGTGATTGCGTTCTTTCTGTATGGGGGATGGTTGGATTCGACCCGGATGCCCAATCTCGTCAGGATTGTATACCCCGTACCCAAATGTGAGGTAGCCCAGCTGGTTTCGGCTCAGGACCAGAACCAGAACGGGGTTCCTGATTCCATTGATATCGTCGCCGGAGCGCGCCAGGAGGTAACGACAGGAACCGTTTATGATGGTTCCTACTTCCAGAATGGCTATCCGCCGGAGGGACAAGGCGCCTGTACCGATGTGGTCTGGCGGGCATTTAAGAATGCGGGCTATGACCTGAAAGCGCTGGTGGACCAAGATATAAAAAATGCGCCCCGGTCTTACGGTGCCACCGGACGCAAGCCAGACCCAAATATAGATTTTCGGAGAGTGGCCAACCTGCAGGTTTATTTTGGCCGCCATGCCCAGGCATTGACCACTGAAATCATTCCCGGCGACGCCGCCAATCTATATAACTGGCAGCCGGGTGATATCGTGGTTTTTGGCCTGCCCCTGGAACACATCGCGATTATATCCGATCAAAGGGGACGGGACGGGGTTCCCTACATGATCCACAATTGCGGACCCAAAGCCAGCGAGGACAACTTTTATCTGTTGAACTGGCCCAGCCAAATCACCTATCACTTCAGGTTCATCCCGCTGTAAACCGCACCGATAGTATTGCAGTGAAAAGGTTGCATTCACATCGACGGCACCGTTCTTATACAAAAAAAAAGAGGAAGTGTTAGCTGGCTGCAAAATTGTTGCAACGCCACGGGATTGGGCAGCAAACCATTTTCGAAAAATGCAGAATAGGAGCATATGTTATTAA
>CAZBSD010000002.1:82799-134411 GCA_964494735.1 uncultured Syntrophomonas sp. | reverse complement strand
GGCTTTCTGCAGGGATTGCGCGACATCACCAAATTGTATAAAAGCCTTTTGATTTTTGATGAGATCATAACCGGCTTTCGGGTCTGTTATGGAGGGGTACAGACCCAGCTTGACATACAACCTGATTTAACAACGTTGGGGAAAATAATTGGCGGTGGCTTACCGGTTGGCGCCTACGGGGGTAAAAAGGAGTTAATGGAAAGGGTCGCCCCACAGGGCGATGTGTATCAGGCTGGCACCCTCTCCGGCAACCCCATCGCCATGGCGGCCGGAACAGCAGCCTTGAGTCTCTTGAAAGAACAAAATCCTTACCCTCGTATGGGGGAGATGGCCAACCGTCTTACCGGCGGGATAATAGACCTATTGGAATCCTACGACATTGAGGGTTCAATCAACCAATACGGTTCGATGTACTCGCTATTCTTTGCGGCGGCCCCGATTTACGATTATGATACAGTGCTGCAGAGCGATACCAGGAGATATGCGGAATACTTCATAGAGATGCTGGAGTCGGGGATATACCTTCCGCCTTCCCAATTCGAAGTATGTTTCGTATCTGCCGCACACACTGAGGCGGACATCGACAAAAGCCTGGAAGCAATAGATATTTGCTTTAATCGGCTTCTATAAAGCAAAAAATTTTTACTTCACGACCATATAAGCAGGAAATTAGACTTCAATATAGAAAATATACAATTGGGTTTGACTAGTTCGATATGGGGCGGTAAATTTGCCGTAGGCAAAAAGTCATACATATAACTGTCTTGGGGGTGATCGGTAAGTAGGTTACAGTCAACCAGAATGTCTGACATCGAATAGTAGAAAGCATTAGTTGAAAAGGAGGAATGGACTTGAAGGTTCTAGTGTGTGTTAAGCAAACATTCGACACCGAAGCCAAGATTGATTTGAAGGACGGCAAAATCTCCGATGCTGGTATTAACCTAATCATCAATCCTTATGATGAGGTAGCAGTTGAGGGCGGAATCCAGTTGAAAGAAAAAGGTATCGCTACTGAAGTAGTTGTACTCAGTGCCGGTTCCGACAAGGCCATGGATGCCATCCGTACGGCTCTGGCGATGGGCGCTGACAGAGGCATCTTAGTGAAACAAGACACCGCCGCTGACGAGTATGCACGTGCTATCGCTCTGGCTGCAGCAATCAAGGAAGAGAATCCTGATGTGGTTTTAGCCGGCCACGTTGCTGCTGACGATGGATCATCCCAGGTTCCCACCCGTGTTGCAGAAATCCTGGGCCTGCCCCATGTAAACGTTATGACTGCAGTGGAAATCGCTGGTGGAAAAGCTACCTGTACCTGTGAAGCCGATGGCGGAACTTCCGTAATCGAAGTAAGTATTCCTGCCGTGATTTCCAGCCAAGTAAGCTGGAATGAACCCCGTTATCCTTCCATGAAGGGTATTATGGCCGCCAAGAAGAAACCAGTTGCCACCAAGGACGCGGTTGCTGTTGCCAATAAAGTCAATATCGTTGAATTTGCTCTGCCGGCAGCCAAGCAAGCCGGGATCAAGATCGAAGATGATGCCGACGTATGTGCAGCTAAGCTGGGCGAATGGATGAAGAATACCGTTAAGGTAGAAGTGAAATAAGCGCATAAATATTCATTTATGTAGAAAAAGGAGGGTAATTCATGGCAGGAACATGGGTTTTTGTTGAACAAAAGGATGGTAATATCCGTAAAGTTACGTTTGAGATGCTGTCAGAATGTAAGAAGGGCAGCGACGAGGTAGCAGCGGTTGTGTTTGGACAGGGAGTGGAAGGTTTGGCCGGCGAGTTGGCCAAGTATGGAGCCGACAAAGTCTATGTCGCCGACGATGCTATTTTTGCCAATTACAATACCGGAGCTTATGTAGCTCAGATAGTTGCTATGATCAATGAATTCAGCCCCAATGCAGTGCTGTTTGCTCATTCCTTCAACGGCCGCGATATGGCTTCCAGACTGGCTCAGAAACTGGATACCGGACTGGCCACCGATGCTGTTGCCGCTGAAATATCGGCTGGCAAAGGTATTTTCACCAGGGCCATCTATGCTGGTAAAGCATTGGCTAAGGTTGAAGTAGCCGGCAGCCCGGTACTGGCTACCATCCGCCCGGGCGTATGGGAAGTTGGTTCCACCGCTGGCGCTGGTGCAGTTGTTAAAGCTACTGTAGCGGCTACCGCTGCTGATGTGTATCAGATTATGAAAGAATTCCGTCCTACCGTTTCCGCACGGCCTGACCTGGCTGAAGCAGCCGTGGTTGTATCAGGCGGACGTGGTTGTAAGGGTCCCGATGGAATCAAATTGGTTGAGCAACTGGCAGATATGTTAGGTGCTGCGGTTGGCGGGTCCAGAGCGTCGATCGATTCTGGCTGGCTGGGACATGAACTCCAGGTTGGCCAGACCGGTAAGGTCGTTCTCCCCAACCTGTACATCGCCTGCGGTATTTCGGGTGCTATTCAGCATCTGGCTGGTATGTCTTCCTCCAAGTTCATAGCTGCCATCAATACCGATACTGAGGCTCCGATCTTCGGTGTTTCCGACTTCGGTGTAGTAGCCGATCTGTTCAAGGTCATCCCCAACCTGATGACCGAACTAAAGAAATAGTTCAACCCCAGTAAAATTGGTATCACCGGATATGCGCTAGGCGCATATCCGGGGTACCTCTGCTCAGTGGATTAAGGAGGGAATTGGATTAATGATTTTCGGAGCACACCCCATCAGGGGTTTTTACGAAGTCCCAATGCGTGAGGTCGGGGCCAACGTTCCCTACGAATGGCTGATATATATATTTATGTTCATCCCAATCACCGTTATCCTAATTGGTATGTGGAAACGGATTCAGGTTTGGATGCTGGCCAAGGGAGAGATCCATAGAGTTGACCGTATATGGGATCGTGTAGTTTCCTTCCTGGTAAATAGTTTTGGGCAAGCCAGGGTAATTAGAAAACCACTGCCTGGCTGGATGCACTTTTTCCTGTTTTGGGGATTTGCCTTTCTGGCGATGGCTGCAGGAATTGACGCAGCCCACCACTGGATACACTGGCCTCATCTAGCAGGAACGAACTATATCGTGATGTCGTGGATTGTTGACGTAACTGGCTTTTTGGCATTGATCGGAATCATCGTACTGGCATACATTCGTTATGTCCAGAAGCCCGAACGCCTCAATGATACCAAATCATCCGACGGATGGATCATTCTACTCGTTTTCGCCATTCTTTTCACCGGGTTTGTGATTGAGGGAGCCAGAATCGCCGCCCAGATTCAACAGACCCCCTTCCTGGAACAGATTCCTTACGAAAAGACCGCTTCCCCGTTTGGCTGGATGTTTGCGGCCATAATGGGCGGAATGTCTGTTGACGCATTGCTGACTTGGCATCGCTATCTGTGGTGGTTCCATATGGCAATCGCCTTCCTGTTCCTGGCTTTGATTCCGTTTACCAAGCTGTGGCATATTATTGCTGGCATGTTCAACTATGCTTTCCGCGATCTGGAACCATCGGCTAACCGTATGGTATACAACATCGAGGAAGCAGAGACCTTCGGTGCGGAACACATCGAGGACTTCGGTTGGAAGGACTTGCTCGACCTGGACGCCTGCATACGCTGCGGACGCTGCCAGGAGAACTGCCCTGCCTATAATACCGGCAAGCATCTGAATCCCAAGATTACGTTGATTCAACACATGAAACAACATTTGGATGCCAAGGCTCCATATCTGATTGCCAATAAGGATGCTGACGTCCATAGTGAAGAGATGGCCATGACCGACGAGGCTGTAGCCGAGGCCGTCAATCCCATGGAACAGAGCCTGCTGTATGATGTGGTCACCGCCGACGTTATCTGGGACTGCACCAACTGCCGGGCTTGTATGGAGCACTGCCCGATGTATATAGAGCATATCCCCAAGATCACCGAGATGCGCCGCAACCTGGTCATGTGGCAGGGCGACATGCCAGGCGAGGCTCAAGCCGCCTTTACCAACATGGAACGCAATTACAATCCCTGGGGCGTAGGCTGGGCTGGCCGGGCTGGATGGCTGCAGGAGAGAGGCGTCCGCGAGATGGTCAACCTGTTGCCGGAAGACGGCGGCGAGTTCGAGTACCTGCTGTATGCAGGCTGTGCGGTATCATTTGATGACCGCTACAAGAGAGTCGGCGAGGCGTTGGTGAGATTGCTGGACAAGGCTGGAGTCAAATTTGGATACTTGGGCACTGAAGAATACTGTTGCGGTGATTCCGCCCGTCGCTTAGGTAACGAATATCTCTATCAGACCTTGGCTAATCAGAACCTGGAATCCTTCAACAATTATGGGGTCAAGAAGATAATCGTTGTCTGCCCCCATGGCTATAACACCTTGAAGAACGAGTATCCGCAGATGGGCGGCAATTACGAAGTATATCATTATACTGAGATCCTGGCCAAACTGATTGCGGAGGGCAAACTCAAACCGACCAAGTCACTGGGAGCCAAGATGACTTATCACGATTCCTGTTTCCTGGGCCGACACAACAATATCTATGATGAACCCCGCAAGGTTCTGCAATCGGCTGGGGGCACTATAATCGAGATCGAGAAGGCCCGCAACTTCGGTTTCTGCTGCGGCGCCGGCGGCGGACGGATGTGGCTGGAAGAACACGCAGTCGATGGTTACAAACGTATCAATGATACCCGTACCGACCAACTGCTGGAACCCAAGCCCCAGATGATCGTCACCAACTGCCCCTTCTGTCTGACCATGGTCTCCGACGGTGTCAAGGGAGTCGAGGCTGACGTAGAAGATCCCACCAAGGTCTTCGATGTGGCCGAGGTACTGTGGCAGTCCATGAGCTAGGTAAAACCGCATAATCAATCCTTAGGGGATTCCCGTTACGGGAATCCCCTATATTTTTACCGAGAATCATTACTAATGCTTGCATTAATGCTCTTCCATGCTAAAATACTAAGAAATGTGTCGTTATCATCTGGTGGCGGCAGGACAATTAAGGTAAAGCTTGGTTATAAATAGGTAAGATACATATCGCTGAGAGAAAGGGGAACATCAAATGAAGGTCGCTATATACCCGGGCAGTTTTGATCCCATTACTTACGGTCACGTGGATATTCTCGAGCGATCAAGTAAGATGTTTGACCGAATAATCGTAGCCGTGGTACACAACATTGGCAAACGGGCTCTTTTTACCTTGGAAGAAAGAGAAGAACTGATCAGAAAAGCCACCCGGCATCTTCCTAATATCGAAATCGAATCCTTCAAAGGACTAACGGTTGATTTCCTTCACGAGAGGCAGGCCAGGATTATAATCAGGGGACTCAGATCTTTTACCGATTACGAATATGAGTCTCAGATTGCCAGGTATAATAAGGCGCTGTTTCCGGAGTCTGAAACCATCTTCATATTGGCTGACGGCAAGTATATGTTTGTAAGTTCCAGTGGCGTTAAGGAAGCGGCGCTGTTAGGTGGGGATGTCAGTACGATGGTCCCGCCCCACGTTTTTGAAGGGTTGAAGCAGAAACTGAAGGAGATCGAGGCCGCTGAGTAACCGCGCTCAAGAGACTGCCTCCTTATGGGCGACAGTCTTTTTATTTGGCCAAATAAGTTGAAAACCAGGGTATAAACCAACTAACCGCATACCAGCATCTGGTCTAAACCCAGACTCGATATTAATGGATGGCTAAACGTTTTCTTATCGGCAATAATAGCATTTAAGGCGTCAATGGGTTGGTTGCGGTTGCCTTGCGGGATGGCGGGATTTATCCTGGATTCGTCAAAAACCGGACGGTTGGAGTATAATGGATGCAACTAGATTGAAAGGGTATAAGTGGATGCCAGAGCGTGACCGCGAAATCAAAATCGTGGATGAAGGTAAGAATATAAGGCTGTTTTTGGCCCGTACTACCGAATTGGTGGAAGAGGCGCGGCAAAGACATGGAACGTCGGCGACGGCAACTGCCGCATTAGGGAGAGTCATGACTGCTACAGTGATGATGGGCAGTGACCTGAAAGGGGTTCAGGATGCCCTTACAATCAGGGTCAATGGTCATGGGCCGGCCGGCACAATATTGGCGACTGCCGATACATTTGGAGGGGTAAGAGGATTCATTGCCAATCCGACCGCCGACCTGCCTGAGATTGTACCTGGCAAACTGGCGGTGGGGCAGTTGGTAGGGTCGCAAGGATTTTTGGAAGTCGTCAAAGATCTGGGGCTCAAACAACCTTTTACGGGCCGCATTGAATTGGTCAGCGGCGAGATAGCCGAGGATGTCGCCCAGTATTTCTCCAGGTCGGAACAGATACCCGCGCTGGTATCTCTGGGGGTGCTGGTTGATACCGACCTAAGTGTCCGGGCTGCCGGGGGCCTCATAGTGCAGGCCATGCCGGGGGCTAGTGATCAGGTATTGCGGATAATTGAGGAGAATATCTTGAGGTTGGGGCCAATCAGTAATCTAATCGATACCCATGCCGCATTGGAAGAGATAGCACCCCTGATAATGGCGGGGATCGAATATGAGGTCATCGACGGTCTGGATTTGAAGTTTAGCTGTAAATGCAGCCGCGACAGGCTCTTGGATGTTTTAAAGGGATTGTCAGCTGATGAGAGAAAAGATATACAACAGGACGATAAGATAGAAGTGGTCTGTAATTTCTGCGGGCAGCGCTATCTTTATAATCCGGAGGAATTGGACCCAGAAATTAATTAAGCCTTAGACCAATATCTAAGGCTTTAACCGTATATTATGTTTAAAGGGCCCGTTCAACTTTGCCGGAACGCAAGCAACGTGTACAAACGTTGAGTTTGGTAGGTGTCTTTTCCACCAGCACCTTGACCCGTTGCACATTAGGTTTGAACTGACGGTTGGTCCTTATATGGGAATGGCTGTATCTTTTGCCGAAAGTTACGCCTTTTCCGCAGATTTCACATTTTGCCACTGTTATGCCCCCTCTCTATAACAAATGCACTTAAGTATTTTAACAAATACGACCACAAAGGGCAAGAAGAAGGAATAAATAAGGAAATATAGAATTAAGATTATGTTATACAGGAGGGATCAGGGATGTACAAAATCAAAAGCAATGAATTGGGTGACATAACCGTAACCCGGGAAATGGTGGAGACTCTGGCCGGTTTGGCTGCCATGGACTGCTATGGGCTGGTGGGCATGGTGCCCCAGAATATCCAGACAGGAATAACCAATATTTTAGGGCTTGAATCGATCCGTAAAGGGGTTCAGGTCAGCAACACCGACCATGGCCTGGTAATCGATGTCTTCGTCATCGTAGGTTACGGCACCAAGATACCGGAAGTAGCATCTAACGTTATGCAGAAGGTGGCCTATGTGTTGGAGAAAAATGCCCAGCTGCCGGTTGCCGCCGTGAATGTGAATGTCAGGGGAGTAAAGGTCAGCAGTGATAAATAGTTGGGAGGATCAGTAGCTTGAGCTTGGATATTATTACCGGCAGCGACCTGGCGCGGAGCGTCAAAGCCGGCTGTATCAGGTTGGAACACAACCGCGATAAAGTTGACTTGTTGAACGTTTTTCCAGTACCGGATGGGGATACCGGCACCAACATGTATTTGACCCTGGTGGCGGCAGCCAAAGAGGGGGAAAAAAACAACAGTCAGTCTCTCGGCAAAGTGGCCAAAGCTATATCTTTGGGATCACTCATGGGTGCACGAGGTAATTCGGGAGTGATCATGTCGCAGATATTCAGGGGAATGGCCAAAGTATTGGAATCGAAAACAGAAGCGAACGCCGTCGATATTACCCGGGCATTGCGGGCTGGGTCCGAAACGGCCTATAAAGCGGTGATGAAGCCGGTGGAAGGGACGATTTTGACAGTCATCCGGGAGATTGCAGCCACATCAGAACGGGAAGCCTATTCTGGCCGGGATATCCTGGGGGCTTTACTAGCGGGTGTGGAAGAAGGACTCCGGGTGTTGGAGAGAACCCCTTCAATGCTGCCCATACTCAAAGAAGCAGGAGTGGTAGACGCCGGCGGACGTGGCCTGCTCTATTTCCTGGAAGGCTTTATCGATGGTCTTGCGCATGACAAGGACATTACTCTGGATGAGTACAAAGATAAATTGGCCATGCCTCACCTGAATAAGGACGAGGAAGCCCGGGTCGAGCTTGATTTTCAGTATTGCACCGAACTGCTCATAAAAGGTCAATCCCTGGATGAATTTGATGTTAGGGATCACTTGGCCCCCCTTGGTGACTCAATGTTGGTTGTGGGGGATGAGAGTTTGCTTAAAGTACATATCCACTCCAATCACCCCGGCAAAGTGTTGGAGACGTGTCTGCAGTTTGGCAGCATCAGTGATGTAAAAATAAATAATATGTTGGAAGAAGTCCATGAACAGCGCAACAAATGGGATGAGGAAATAAGCAAATCCAAGCCCCGGCGCAAGATCGGAGTGGTGGCGGTTGCTGCTGGGGAGGGGATAATAAAGATGCTGCTGAGTCTGGGGGTTGACGAAGTTGTCGAAGGTGGCCAGACCATGAACCCCAGCACCGAGGAGCTATTGAAGGCTTGTGATCAGGTGGATGCGGCCCAGATCATAATCCTGCCCAACAATAGCAATGTGATAATGACTGCCGAACAGGCCAAGCATCTGAGCAGCAAGAATTTGGCTATAGTACCGACCAAATCAGTAATGCAAGCGATCAACGCCCTGATCGCCTACAGCGATGACGACAATTTGGATAAGGTAACCGAGGCTATGAAAAAAGAGATACATGATATATCCTACGGCGAGGTTACCTATGCAGTACGGGATTCCAAATTCAACGGTATGGAAATCAGGGAAGGCGACTACATCGGCCTGATCAATGACAAGATTTCCGTACAGGGGGACTCGGCTGAGGATGTGGTCCTCGACCTGCTCGACGCCATGGAGGCTCATAAGCATGAGCTGCTGACCGTTTTTTATGGATCTGATACTGATGAAAAGGATGCATTGCGGCTGAAGGGAAAAATAATAGGTCGATATCCAGACAGCGAGATAGAGCTCCATTACGGCGGCCAGCCTCATTATAACTACCTGCTCTCAGTAGAGTAAGATAGACGGTTTGGCACGGAGTCGATGATGAAGAGACTGGCCGAGGATGTTCAGTTTATTAAAGGGGTTGGTCCCCGGCGGGGACAGCTTCTGTATAGGCAAGGTTTGAGCTCCGTTTTCGACCTGTTGTGGAACTTGCCCCGCGCTTATATGAATCGGAGCCTGACAATAAACATAGAAGCCCTGTCGGACGGAGAGGTTGCCAGTATCCGGGGACGAATAGTCGCCGCCAGCAGCCATCGTACCAGGCGGGGTTTTGGTGTTTTCAGGGCCAGGATTGAGGATCAAACGGGAACGGTAACCGCGGTGTGGTTTAACCAGCCCTTCCTCTCCCGGCAGATTAAAATCGGCCACGACGTTTTCCTGGTTGGGCGGGTTAAATCTGGTTATGGGGGACTGGAATTATATCCTACTGAGTATGACCTGATTGACGACGGTGAAAACGGCCGGCCGGTTATGCCCGTATATGCGCTCACCGAAGGCTTGAAGCAGAAGACTATGCGACAGATAATGCTGAACGTAATGGAGACATACCTGCCTTGCTATCCCGAGATTTTAACGCCGGATCTGCGTGACCGTTACCAATTGTGCGAAATTGGGTATGCCCTGCAAAACCTGCATTTTCCTGAATCCCGGGATGCCTATCTGGCTGCTCGGCGACGTTTGGCCTTTGAAGAGCTGCTGCTTTTCAAGCTGAACCTGTCCGTGGAAAATAAGGTTGAGGTCGATGACAAAGGGGCTTTGGTGCAGATCCCCCGCACCGGATTGGTAGACCAAGTCACCCGCAACCTGCCCTATACCCTGACCAAGGCCCAGCAGAAGGCGCTCCGGGAGGTCTCAGCGGACATGGCCGCCCCCACCAACATGAATCGTCTGCTGCAGGGGGATGTGGGCTCCGGCAAAACAGTGGTGGCGGCATTGGCAATGGCTCAGTCAGTTGCTGCCGGATACCAGGCGGCCATAATGGTACCGACCGAGATACTGGCCGAGCAGCATTTCAAGTCACTGGGCCGGGTATTTGCAGGGACGGGAATCGTCCTGGCCCGTCTCACTGGAGGAATGACTGTTGGCGAGCGGCGAGCCATTCTAACCGCAGTGGCGGAGGGCGAGGTAGATATCATAGTCGGGACCCACGCCCTTATACAGGCCGAGGTGGCGTTTCGAAACTTGGGATTGGCAATCATCGATGAGCAACATCGTTTTGGGGTAACTCAACGGAGCAAGCTGGGCGGCAAGGGTTTGATCCCTGATGTGCTGGTGATGACGGCTACGCCTATTCCACGGACTCTGGCTCTGGCGCTGTATGGAAACCTAAATGTGTCGGTGATCGATCAACTCCCACCGGGCCGTCTGCCGGTAAAGACGGTTTGCATCTCCAGGCAGAACCGGGACCGAGCCTACCTTTTTGCCAGGTCGGCAATAGAAAAAGGGGCTCAGGCCTATGTAGTCTGTCCCTTGATCGAAGAATCAGAAAACCAGGACCTACAGGCGGCTCTGACCACGCACCAGGAATTACAGGGACTATTTCCGGATCTGCGGGTGGGCCTGTTACATGGCCGCTTGAAACCCGGCCAGAAGGAGTCGGTGATGGATTCCTTTAAGCACGGGTTGGTCGATATCCTGGTCACTACTACGGTGATCGAGGTAGGGGTGGATGTACCCAATGCCACCTTGATGTTGATTGAACATGCGGAGCGATTCGGGCTTTCTCAGCTACATCAGCTGCGGGGAAGGGTGGGGCGCGGTTCCCAACAAGCTTACTGCATATTGGTGGGCGAACCAGTTACTGAGGAAGCCCAACAGAGGCTGCAGGCTATGGAGAGGACCAGCGACGGATTCGAATTGGCCAATGAGGATTTGAAAATCAGGGGGCCGGGAGATTTTTGGGGAGTAAAACAACATGGCCTGGATGAGCTGAAGGTGGCTAATATTTTGAAGGACCAGCAGATCCTGACTGAGGCGGCCGAGGTGGCGCTCAATTTCGGGGAGAGACTGCTTGATGATAACCAAGTACTTCAATATATGAATTGGCGTTTTAAAAGGAATTCGATTGCCATGAATTAAGGTGACGGGAGGTAATGCCTCACCTTGCCTGCCTAAAAAATCAGATTGTGGTCATCATAATACTGTCAGGTCTGCTGACGGTATTTCTTTTTGCTGTGTTCTATGGGTAAAGGAGGTTGCGATGTGCATAATGACAAAACAAATCAGGATAAGGACCCGCGCAACGGAGGTGATACTGCCGCTATAAAGAATACCAAGCTGGACAAACTGAAGTTCGAGGTGGGCCAGGAGATGGGTATCATGACCAAGCAAAAATATAAAAAGTGAAGAAAAAACTGCTAGCATATTAGATTTGGGTCGGGAAACAATATGATTAGTAAATAAAAAGGAGGTGAATCACGAATGGCGAGCCGCAATAACAACAGACTGATAGTTCCTGAGGCAAGAGCTGGGATGGATCAATTTAAGATGGAATCTGCTCAGGAGGTAGGGGTCACCTTGAAACAGGGCTATAACGGAGATCTGACCTCGAGAGAAGCTGGTTCCATCGGTGGCCAAATGGTCAAGAAGATGATCCAGTCCTATGAGCAGAGCAAAGTCGGCATGGGCACCATGAAATAATAGCATAAACTAAACTAACCATACTAAACCGAACAGGCGGATGACTATATCCGCTTGTTTGCATTTCTGCATTAAGTTGGTGATGAAAAAAGGGATGAAAGCCGTTTGACGGTTCATCCCTACGCGATCTAAGTGGCATATAGTTCCAACTGCTCCTGGGATATGCCCGGGAATAACGCGGTGGCAACTCCCATGGCCAAGATCCGGGAAGTGTTTTCGATTATATCGTCGATCTCTTTGGGGGTGACGGTGAGGCTGCCTCCGAAGTAAGTAAGAATCTCCTGGACTGCCGCCTGGGCAGTGGACTCGACGAAGTTGATACCACTATTGGAGCAGAACTTCTGTATGGCCTGATTGGTAATAACCGCCGCATTGACGATAGTAGGGCAACCTATGGCTATCACCGGAATTCCTAGTTCCTGCTGGGACAAGGCCTGGCGGGTATTGCCGATCCCACTTCCCGGTTGGATGCCGGTATTGCACATTTGGATGGAGGTCCCAATCCTCTCCACATTCTGAGCAGCCAAAGAATCGACTACTACCAGGACCGCGGGTTTGATTTTGTCAACAATTCCTTTGACAACGTCGAACGTCTCCAACCCCGTGATTCCAAGTACTCCCGGGGCTATTCCACAGGTGGGGCGCATACCCTGAACCAGTGCATCCGGCGCGTACTGATGATAGTGCCGGGTGATAGGACTGTATTGAATGAACTTCGGACCTAGTGCGTCGGGTGTGGCCCGCCAGTTGCCCAATCCTACCAGCAACACCACGTCCTGCGGCTTTAAAGTGTCATTTAACAGGACCGGCATACTTTTGGCCATAGCATCAATTATTTCTTGCTTCACGTAGGGATCGTTGATCTTCAGAGGGGGGGACTCGATAGTAATGTAAGTGCCGACGGGACGCCCCATAACCTGGGCAGCTTGTGGTTCGCGGATAAAGATGCTGGTTGTTTTAATCTGTTCCAGTTGCTCTACCTTTTCCTCCACCCCTTGTATCTCACGGCCGGTGGCGCCACGAACCAGATCTCGGGCCTCAATGGCCAGATCCACCTTAAGATTAAAACTTCTTAAAAAATCGTTCACTTCTAGCGACCTCCTTTACAGTATTATCATCATTGGATGACCAATGTATCCCTCCAACCACGACTCTCATGACAATTAAAATGGCGACCGAAGTCGCCATTTTGGGGAGAGGAGAATTTTGTAAAGTTGTTGGGGAGGGTTTGTTTACCGGTTATATCCGGTATCTATATCATTGACCGTTATTTAGAATAATATTCATCGCCAGGACATTTTTTAACAAAATATTTTCTGCTACAATCAAATTTAATCATTACAAAAAGAGGTAATCGTATAGATGAATCGAAACATAAAAAGGAGAGAATGCGTTGCGTGTCATATGCGGTATCGCCAAAGGGAGAAGGCTTAAGGCACCAGCGGGACTCAATACCCGGCCCGTCACCGACATGATAAAAGAGGCTCTCTTCAATGTGTGGGGAGCCAGGGTGGAGGAAGCCCAAGTCCTGGACTTATTTGCGGGAAGCGGAAGTGTGGGGATAGAGGCGTTGAGCCGGGGAGCTAAAAAAGTTATTTTTGTGGACAATGATAACGCTGCAATAAAGGTGATCCGTGAAAACCTGGACCACTGCCAATTCCGGAGCGGTTTCGAAATATATCGGAGTGATGTATTTCAAGCCCTCAAACGCGTGAAAAATCTAGATCTTAAATTTGACCTGATTTATATCGATCCGCCTTTTTCTCAGGAGAGAATTTTTGAACCAGTGATGGATGCTGTCAGCCAGGCCGGTATTCTGGCTGATGAAGGCCTAATCGTGATAAGGACACCTCGCCAGAAGGATATGCCATCGTTTCATCCATTGCTCAGATATCGCCACAAAGTTTATGGGGAATCGGGTTTGCATTACTACTGCAGTTGTGAGGAGGAGCCAAGGAATGATGGAAATATTTCGCATTCTTGATGACATGGAGGATTTACTTAGGGGCAGCCGAAAGATGCCCTTGACCGGGGGCAAATCTTTGGTGGAAGCCAATCGGTTTCTGGACCGGGTCGATAGGATAAGGGCAATTCTGCCGGGAGAACTGGAGACAGCCCAACAACTCCTATCCGAAAAGGACAAGATTGTAAGCGATGCATTCTATGAAGCCAATGAATACATCGAACAATATAAGAGTGAAGCGGCGCGGATGGTCGATGACAGTGAGATAACCAGGAGTGCCATGAGTGTAGCTGAAGAGATCGTGGCCAAGAGCGAGAGAGTAGCGGAGCAGATAAGGCGAGATGCCGAAGATTATGCTGACGGAGTCCTGGGGCACATCGAATATGTATTACGCAAAGGACTGGAAACGGTAGTACAAGGGCGCGATCAGATCAAGCTGCAGACGGAGGACGAAATCAGTTAACCGGATCGATACCTTGAGACGGTCAGCATTAGCAAGATCATAGCGGCACCGATCAGCATGCAGATCAGAGAAATGGTCCAGGCGTCAAACGCGTACAGCACTTTGTATATGGGCGGAAAACCCATGCCCAAGGTGCTGATTGAGTTTGTCCCCAGAAATCTGTATATCGCGGCCATGATCGCCGCCGACAAAATGATTTGCAGAAGCCGGGCCCGCATATAGAACCAGAATCTTATCGGCATCCCGGCCACTATACTCATTACCTGGGCTATTATGGACAGCCCGCTGAAAGCCAGTATGATACTGACTGCCAACAATGTGGTTAAATCAGGGCGGGCCATTGATGCGGCGGCAGCTTGTGACCCTAACGTAATCTCGAAAAATCCCATGCACAGGCCATAAGCGAGCGAATAGGTCAGGTTGAGGAAAGCCAGGCTATTGACCAGAATCTGGGCGGCCACTTCGAATACACCCCAGGTAGACAGCATTCTGGTGATAACGGAGAAAACCACAATGAATCCGGCCACCACCAAAATGTTATGAATCGCCTTTTGGATTGCGTTGCCCAGTATTTTACCGATGGTTTCCGGTGCCCCTAGTTGATCGAGTCGGTGGGGATCACCCAGAGGCCTTGGCAATGAATCAGTACGCCTCGGGGAGGTAAATCCTAAAATAATACCCACCAGGAGATTGGACAGGTAATGGCCGGCGGCCAGCCAGTAACCGATCTTGGGATTTCCGAACATGCCGACTCCTACCGCCCCAACGATAAACAAGGGACTGCAGTTGTTGGTGAACGAGACCAGCCTTTCGGCTTCAAAGGCGTTGAGGAGGCGGTGCTCGTAAAGCTGGCGGGTAAGCAGCGCCCCAACTGGAAAGCCGGAGGTGAATCCCATGACTACCACCAGGGAACTGCTGCCGGGCAGATTAAACAGGGGGCGCATGATCGGTTCCAGCCAAATACCGAGATAATGGACGAAGCGAAGGCTGACCAGCAGTTCGGCCACTACGAAGAATGGAAACAAAGCCGGCAGGACGGTTGAATACCACAATTTGAATCCGAAAGATGCAGAAGCAACTGTCTCGCGCGGGTTTACCAGCATGAAGACTGTAACCACCAGTATGAATGAAATAAATCCCAACCGGGAATATTTACTCAAACAAAACCTCCGTTCAACTGGTTTTGCTAAATATATATGCAAAGCCGTTCCCGACTTAGAATGAGGAGGAGTGAATTAGAACATGAGCGGTAATCCTAAGGTGGCATTAGTGCTGGGGGCGGGAAGCGCCAGGGGCCTGGCTCACATAGGGGTTCTGCAGGTGTTGCTGGAGAATGAGATCGGCTTCGACTTTATCGTGGGCAGCAGCATGGGAGCCATGGTCGGAGCCATCTATGCCTGCGGTGCCAACCTCTACATGTTGGATCGGTTGATCGAAAATATGAATACCCGCATATTTTTTGACATAGGTGTGCCCCGGATGGGTTTCATAAGGGGGAACAGAATCAATGAATTTCTGGATCTGGTCACCAAGAAAAGAACATTCGACCAACTCAATTTTCCGGTTTCGGTAGTCAGTACTGACTTGGTGACCGGCCAAACAGTAGTTATGAACGAAGGTTCGGTAACTGAAGCAGTTAGAGCCAGTATATCCATCCCAGGAGTTTTTGTTCCATTGATCAAGGAGGGCCAGGTGTTGGTTGATGGGGCGGTAAGCGATCGATTGCCAATCGATGTTGCCCGGGAGATGGGTGCGGATCTGGTTATCGCTGTGGATGTGACTTATGGGGCAGGGAAGAAGATGGAATTCGGCACCGCCATGGACGTTATCCTGATATCGCTGGAGATAATGGGCCAATATCATTTTGATTCGATCACCGCCGGAGCTGATATTCTGATCCAACCATCGGTAAGACATATAAATCCCAGTGATTTCAACCGGTCCCGCGAAATTGTGGATCAAGGGCGGAAGTCCACCGAGGAGATGGTGCCCGAAATCAAAAACCAATTGCGCTTGTGGCAGGAACAAAATGAACGGGAAAGCCAGTCTATCTAGCCAACCAAAACAGTCGATGGGGAGGTAGTGAAATCCTTGGCGCCCCTTCTTTGATCAGGCTGAGGATAGAGGAGGGTATATAGATCAGTCGCTTTGACATCGAGTCTGAGCATATCCTGTCTGATCGGGGAGTTGCTGTCTTCCGCCATAGCTTTAACTTCGCTGCCCCGGCTGAGGATCTGCAGATGCGATTTATTTTTGATCTCTTGCAGGATTTTACGACCTTTTGTAGAAAATCCTAAAATGTGAAGATACATGGGTCCATGCTGGTCAAAACCAAGAATCTGGCGGGTTTCGACATTCAGGAGGATATAAAGGAGCAACCGGTTTATCCGCGTCATACTATACCGTTTACTCTTTACCGAATGTCTCAGTTCATCTAAACTGCCGCAAGCGATAGCCGCCTTTAAGACGCGATTCTCCAGGCCTTCCGACACTTCGTATATGGGTATCAGTTGGTCCCGGGACATCAGGCGGAGTCTGGCCAGCAGAGCTCGCTCCAGGGCCGTCGAATCGACTGGAGCCCGCCCCGCTTCCATCTCCTTCCGGAGCAGAGCCAGGGTTTCGGCGGGCATGGCAGATTCAGCCAAAGCGCCGCTGCCGGTCAACAGGGAGTGACGTATGGCAGTGGCACTGGCCAGGGGGGAAAAGTCCAAACTGTTGTAATCAGACCCAACTCTGGGTACGGTCAACGGTTGAATGGGGATCTTTTCCTGGGCCAGGACTCGGAGGTATTCGATAGCCAGGATGTTATTGGGCTGTCCTATGATAGAATCCAAGTCACGCAACCGGTTACCGGCTATATGTTGGACAGCCCGAGCCCGAGCCGTCGGATAGCTCAATCCCTGAGTCAGGTAGCTTCTTAACCGTTGCTTGTACTCCTGGTCCTCTTCTCCAACGATAGCGGCGATGGCTTGTAATTCATCCAATCGGCCGTTCTCACTGCCGAAGGCCAGATGGGTGACTACTCCGGTGGCATTCAGGAGTTGCAGGGCGCCGCGGGCAAAGTAAAAAGCGCTGCGGACACAGAGGCAAAAAGGTATCTCTATGATGAGATCCGCTCCTGCATGCAGGGCCATGCGGGCACGGGTCCATTTATTGCAGATGGCAGCCTCTCCACGCTGAACAAAGTTGCCGCTCATGACGCAAATGGTAGCATCGAAGTTTTGTGAATTCTGAACAGTGCGGATAAAAAGCTGATGTCCGTTATGAAGGGGGTTGAATTCGGAGATTATTCCCAGAACTGGCACGACATATCCCCTTAGAGCAAATTTTCATCATGATACCACATAAAACTGGCTTAATCACTGGGTGATAGGGAACCGTTGGAAGAGACCTTTTAGCGATGTAAAAAATAAGGAGGATTGATCATGAGTTTAATCGAACAGATCAAGGCCAATGCGGCTAAGAAAGCCAAGACGATCGTATTACCGGAGGGCACAGAAAAAAGGACGTTGCTGGCCGTAAAACAGATCGCCGATGCCAAGATCGCCAACATCATTCTGCTGGGTGAAGAAGGTGCCGTCAAGGCCGCCGCCAGCGATGCCGGAGCCGACATCAGTGCAGCCGAAATCGTCAATCCAGGCAAAGCAGCATTTTATGACGATTTTGTCCAAGCCTTCTTTGAGATGCGTAAGAGCAAGGGCGTCACTCTGGACCAGGCCCGGGACTCCATGCTGGATCCGCTCTTCTTCGCATCCATGATGGTGAAGTTGGGTAAAGCCGATGGCGAAGTAGCCGGTGCCGAAAACACTACCGGCAATGTATTGAGACCGGCATTGCAGATAATCAAGACTGCTCCCGGTATATCGGCGGTGTCTGGAGCCTTTGTCATGATAGTGCCCAATAGTGATTATGGCTATAATGGCCTGCTGGTTTTCGCTGATTGTGCGGTTACCCCAGTTCCCACCGCCGCCCAGTTGGCTGAGTTCGCCAAGTCCTCGGTCCTGACTGCTGTAGATGTGTGCGGCATTCCCGATCCCAAGGTGGGCATGCTGTCATTCTCCACCAAGGGCAGTGCCAGCCATGAGTTGGTTGACAAGGTAGCCCAGGCTACCGCCTTGGCCAAGGAAAGGTTCCCGGAGCTGAAAGTAGACGGCGAATTCCAGGCTGATGCAGCCTTGGTTCCCAGCGTAGGTGCGTCCAAAGCCCCTGGCAGTCCGGTGGCCGGCCAGTGCAACGTATTGGTCTTCCCCGATCTCCAGGCGGGCAATATCGGTTATAAACTGGTACAGAGATTCGCCAAAGCAGAAGCCATCGGCCCCATACTGCAAGGTCTGGATAAACCGGTCAACGATCTGTCCAGAGGATGCAGCGTAGAAGATGTCGTCAATGTTGTTGCCATAACCGCAGTTAGAGCCTAGTTGAAACTGGGTTTTATACTTTTTCCCGGTATTTTTATCTCATAATATTGAAGGAGGAATTTTGTAATGAAGGTCTTGGTTGTCAACTGTGGAAGCTCATCGCTTAAATACCAGGTCTTTGACATGACCGATGAATCGGTTCTGGCCAAGGGTCTGGTAGATCGGGTAGGCATCCCTGGAACCACTCTGAAACACGAACCAGCAGGAAAAGACGACGTATTGATCAAAGAGGACATGCCTGACCATACCGAAGCCATGAAGATGGTGCTGGAAGTCTTGGTCAATCCGGAATACGGATGTATAGCGAGTATGGACGAGATCGGTGCGGTTGGACATCGCGTCGTACACGGCGGCGAGGATTTCGCATCATCAGTCGTCATCGATGACCGGGTCAAGAAAGTAATCCGTGATTGTTTTGACCTGGCTCCCCTGCACAATCCGCCCAACCTGATGGGAATCGAGGCTTGCCAGAGTCTGATGCCCAATGTCAAACATGTAGCCGTGTTCGACACCGCGTTCCATCAGACCATGGCCCCGGCTAATTTCGTTTACGCCTTACCTTATGATGTTTACACCAAGTACAAAGTTAGGAGATATGGCTTCCACGGTACTTCCCATTTCTACGTCTCCCACCGTGCCGCCAAAATGTTGGGCAAATACTATGGATTCTGCAAGATCATCACTCTGCATCTGGGCAATGGGGCCAGCATGGCAGCTATCAAAGATGGCAAGGTGATTAGCACCTCCATGGGCTTGACTCCTCTGGAGGGCTTGGTGATGGGCACCCGCAGCGGTGACATCGATCCGGCTATCGTGTTCTTCCTAATGGATAAGCTGAATATGGATGCCAATGAAGCCAACAGCTATTTTAACAAGAAATCAGGATTATTGGGATTGTCGGGTGTTTCCAACGACCTTCGGGACGTTTTGGAAGCTGCCGATTCCGGCAATGATAGGGCCAAGCTGGCTCTGGATGTTTACTGCAATGCCATCAAGGGTTACATTGGCAAATATATAGCCATGTTGAATGGCTGCGACTGTCTGGTATTCACTGCCGGAGTTGGCGAAAATGCTATCGACGTTAGAGAGCACATCTGCAAAGACCTGGACTGCTTAGGAATCAAGATGGACAGCAAGAAGAACAAGGTTCGCGGTAAAGAAGTGGACGTAGCCACGGAAGATTCCAAGGTAAGAATATTCGTAATACCCACTAATGAAGAATTGGTTATCGCTCAGGATACCTACGGTCTCTCCAAGTAGACATTAAGATATGTCGAGACCCTGCCTCACCATGATTGTCAAGGCGACAGTTGCAAAAAGATAATCGCTATCGCTGGGCTCCGTCACGAACGGGGCCCAGTTTTTTAAAACGGTTTCGGGAAGTTGGTGCTAGGTCATCGGCCCTGGCATGTCGGGCAATTTCTGTTGTTTCAGGTGTCCATTCAAAGGGGGCTTATCACGGGAGGCGGGGTCTCCTTGTTTTTAGGCTCAGATATCGCTGGAAGAGAGGGCAATCCTAACGGGCAATTGTCAGCGCCGGGCTTTATTGACAATGCCATTACGGGAGCATTATAATTAGAATGTTGTTTTCATGAGCCGTCGTGAGGAGTTGGATATGAAACTCAATCTGAGAAGGCTTAAGCTCCATCCCCGGGAGAGCGAGCAATTCCCGATATCGACCGATGGCAGCGATCAGTTCCTGGCCGACTTGGGGGGTAAATTCGCGGCCCCGATCAAAGGTGACTTATTGGTGGAGAACACCGGCTCGATGTTCGTGGGCCAAGGCCGGCTTAAAACTGAACTGCAGTTCCCTTGCTCACGTTGCCTGAAGGAATTCATATTTCCGGTCGACACCTCATTTGAGCTGGTACTGGTAGAACGACATAAAAGTGCGGCCCTAAACCCAGATGAGGACTTCAACATATTTGATGGTGACGAAGCCGATATCGATGCTGCGATTGAACAGACGATATTTATGGCCCTCCCTATAGTTTATCTGTGCAAAGAGGACTGCCAGGGACTTTGCCCGGTGTGCGGCCAAGATAAAAACACCGAATCCTGCCATTGCGAGCCAGACACGGCAGATCCTCGCTGGGCTAAATTGAATCATTTGAGGTAGGAAAGGAGGTTACATAAATGGGTGTTCCAAAGCGGAGACAATCACATGCCCGCAAAAACAAGCGGCGGTCGGAGTGGAAGAAAATCGAGGCTCCAGGCCTGGTCGCCTGCCCCCAGTGCCACGACCTTATGCTGCCGCACCGGGCATGTTTGAGCTGTGGTTTTTACAAAGGTAAAAATGTCATTTAAGTTAAGGATTATAATCAACAGACCAAAAAGTAAGCATTAGCTGTTGGGCTAGGACTTACTTTTTGTTTTTATGGATCGAATACCCGGGATAGTTTATCGAACCAGGGGATTTGGTGATAACATTAAGGTAGTATTATTCAATCCTCTCGCCCGGTTGAAATCAACGAGCGGGAAGTATGCGAGGAGGGCGTAATGTGATAATAGCGCTGGATGCCATGGGGGGAGACTTCGCTCCCGAGGAAACAGTAGCTGGTGCGGTGAAATGGTCGCAGTCCTCAGAAGCGGTGGTCCTGTTGGTGGGCCAGGAGGAGGCCATACATAGGGAGTTGGGCAAATACACATATGATCCAGCCCTGATCCAGGTGGTGCCAGCCAGCCAAATAATGGGGATGGATGAACCGGTGACAGCCCTGCGTACCAAGATGGACTCTTCCATCGCCGTAGCTACCCGACTGGTTAAGCAAGGGCAAGCCGACGCAGTAGTATCGTGCGGCAGCACCGGTGCCCAAATGGCCGCAGCTACACTCATCCTGGGGAGAATGAAAGGTATCGAAAGACCTCCTATAGTAGCTGAGGTGCCAGGGGTTTCCGGGAAGAAGTCACTGCTGTTGGATGTAGGAGCCAACGTTGACTGTAAGCCCCAGCAATTGACCCAGTTTGCCTTGCTGGGCAGTGTTTACGCGGCAACCTTGAACGGCATCGACCGCCCAAGGGTAGGTGTATTGAGCAACGGGGAGGAAGAAGGCAAGGGTAACAAGGTGAGCAGCGAGACTTTTGGCTTGTTGCAGGTGAACCCCGGCATCCACTTCGTCGGCAATGTGGAGGGACGTGACCTCTTCTTCGACAAGGCGGATGTTATAGTGTGTGACGGCTTTGTCGGAAATATTTTGCTGAAAGCGATGGAAGGATTCGCCCAGCTGATCGGTATGATGTGTATGCGGGAGATGGGGCAATTGCCTTCACTGTTTGCCAATCTGGACAATAGTCAGGTGGGGGGAGCACCCCTATTGGGCATCGCCGGAGTTAGCATCGTATGTCACGGCAGCTCCAAACGGGAGGCCATTTATAATGGGATCAGGATAGCCGAACAATGTGTCAGCAAGGATATGGTAGAGAGGCAAAAGGCGGCTTTGAACAGCAGCAAATAAGGATAAAAGTCAGGTGGAGATATGAGTCAAGTACTTTCGGCCCGTGATTTTATTAATGACCAACAGTTGGAATTCAACGATATGGAACTGATCAGCACAGCTCTGGTCCACCCTTCATATGCCCAGGAGAAGAGCACTGTTTCCAACAATCAGCGCCTGGAATTCCTGGGTGATGCGGTGCTCGATTTCATTGTGGCCGAATATTTGTATGTCAACTATAGTGACAAACCGGAAGGTGATCTTACCCAGATCAGAGCCAAGGTGGTATGCGAAAAGGCCCTCGTGGATATCGGTACCCAGATCGAAATCGGCAAGTACCTGATGCTGGGGCGGGGGGAAGATAAATCGGGCGGCCGCAAACGCAAATCGATTCTGGCGGATACGGTGGAGGCGGTGATCGGTGCCATCTATCTGGACCAAGGCCTGGCTAGCGCCCGACGCTTTGTGCTGAGATACCTGCAGCCTATTATCGACCAGACCAGCCGGGGTAATTATCAGGATTATAAATCCCGTCTGCAGGAATATGTCCAGGCTCGCAGCCGCAATAATGTCAGCTACCGGCTTATCTCCGACTCTGGTCCCGCCCACGCCAAATATTTCGTAGCCGGGGTATATTTCAAGGACCAGCTGTTGGCCAGCGGGCAGGGCAAAAGCAAAAAGGAAGCCGAACAAAATGCGGCCGCCCAAGCCCTGCAAGACACAGGTCATCTGGAACGATTGATGTGAGCGGGCCGAATATGGCGCTGCGCCATTACAATATACCCATATTCATTCCCCATTTAGGCTGCCCCTACGACTGCATCTATTGCGATCAGAAGATAATAGCCAACCGGGCGGAGGCCCCAGCTGCCCAAGAGATTGCAGCTGCCATCGAGCAGCATTTGGCCACCATAGCGGAGGATGCCTGGATAGAGGTGGGTTTTTTTGGCGGCAGTTTCACTGCCATCGACATTTCTACCCAAGAGGCTTACCTACAGCAGGTGCAGCCCTTTCGGAATAGTGGCCGGATCAATGATATAAGGGTTTCGACCCGGCCCGATTGCATAGATAGCTCAAACCTGGACCTATTGGCACGATACGGGGTGGGCATGATCGAATTGGGGGTCCAATCCATGGATGAGGAGGTTTTGACCGCCTCCGGCCGATGTTATGTGCCAGGGGATGTTAAGGCCAGTTGTGATCTCATCAAAAATAAGCATTTCAAGCTGGGTATCCAGTTGATGATAGGTCTGCCCGGAGATTCCTATGCCCGCGACATGGCTACTGCCGAGGAGGTAGCAAAAATCAGGCCCCAGGCGGTCCGTATATATCCTACCTTGGTACTGGCCGGCACCAAACTGGCCAACATGTACTCGCAGGGTTTATATACTCCCTTACAGTTGGAAGAAGCGGTCCGCATATGTAAAGACATGTTCCTCCAATTTTTCCGTTACACAATCCCGGTTATCCGCATGGGTCTGTATCCGGGCGAGGAATTGCGCCGGCCGGGTGTTACCGTGGCAGGTCCATTTCACAGCAGTTTTGGGGAGTTGGTCGAACAGTTGGTCTTCCGGGAGCAGGCTCACCAAGCGATAAGGTCCTTCTGGAATACCTTTGGGTGCCAGAATAAAGTGCGCTTATATGTGCATGAGCGAGACATATCCAAGATGGTCGGACACCGGCGGGCAAACTGTGTGAGCCTGCAGCAGGATCTGGATCTGGAAACGTTAGAGATTAGAGGTAAGGGCGAACAGCCTCAGGATAGCATCGTAGTCGGGGATCAATCCGGCCGTGGTCCGCAATTGCTGCTCACCCGGGAAGAATATCTAACCACTTTGCCATTTTGATGGTTTTTATCATTTCCTTCTATATAAACCGCTCATCGCAGAGAAATGATTTTACTCACATAGGCAGCAAGTTAAAGGGTAGGGCCGCAAGGACTTTACTCTTTTTGCATGAGGCTGGCAGGTTGTGAGTGGAGCATATCGGTATTATCCAGGCAGACATGACCAGCTGGATTGTTAGTTTTATCCTCAAGGTATTTCTGGCATGCTCAAATGAATGTTGCCGGGAGGGTTTTGGGCAGCTTGAGTAGAATTTATGTGTAGGTGTTTGCCGTGGCTGCTCTTGATAAACATAGTATCAGAGCCAATGGCAGTGTTGGCCCGAACCGGACAGATCATCGCCCGGACCGTATGAGAACCAAGGCTTGGATGACACTTGGGCTTTTTGCAAGTCCGAGTCGTCGGTTTGAGGAGGACCAGAGTGTATCTTAAGAGACTAGAGATAAGGGGCTTCAAATCATTTGCCGACCACACCGAACTTAATTTCAGCGGCGGCATAAATGTTATCGTTGGCCCTAATGGCTGCGGTAAAAGCAATATAGTAGATGCTGTCCGCTGGGTATTGGGAGAAGCCAATGTCCGCTCTTTACGGGGCCATAAGAATGAGGACGTGATCTTCAACGGTACTGACAAAAAAAGGGGCCTGGGAATGGCTCAGGTCGATCTGACCATGGATAATACCGAGGGGATTCTTCCCATCGAATACAACGAGGTCACAGTCAGCCGCAGGATATTCCGCTCCGGTGAAAGTGAGTTTTATCTGAATAAGACCAGGGTTCGTATGAAGGACATCGTGCAGCTTTATACAGATACCGGCCTGGGCCGAAAAGGTTATTCTATCATTAGTCAGGGCGAACTGGAGCGGGTACTTAACGGACAGCCGTTTGACCGCCGACTGATGTTGGAAGAAGCTGCCGGTACCATGCGCTATCGTCAGCAGAAGGATGAGGTCCAACAGAGGATAATGGCTACAGCCCAGGATCTGCTGCGGGTTGAGGACATCCTAAATGAGCTGCGCGGCCGTAAGGTGGAGCTTAGCCGTAAGGCCGAGAAGGCGCGCCAATATCTGTATCTCAGCGAAGAGTATAAGGACCTGGATAGCCAGGTCATGGCCAGCCAGACGGAGCAGATGGAAGGCAGGATAAGCGCTGAAATCCGGGAGTTGGAAATGAAGCGCCAAGAATTCGAGCGCCGCAGCAGTCAGTTGGACGAATTGGACCGGCAGCTGCAGGATGCCGGTGAACAGCAGGAGCAGCAGCGAATCAAGCTCAGCCAGGAGAAAGAGAGAAGGTATGAGCTGGAGCACTCCATCAACAAGATGAATTCCGAGATCAAACTGAGCCAGGAGCGGATAAGAAATCACCGCGAACGGATCCAGATTTCCCGTCAGGATCACGAGAAATATATTCTCATGCTGGAAAAACTGGAACAGGATCTTGACCAGAAATCAGCCGATTTTGAGCGGGAACGTACCTACTTTGAGACCAGGGAAGAAGAGATCAAACAACTGGACCAGGAGATAACGGAACTGGCCCGTTCTCTGGCAGATCGTGAGGGCTTGCTGGCCCGTAATAACCAACAGGTATTTGAAAGAGCCAATCAGGAAACGCAGCTCAAGAACGCCCTCGTCGATTTGGAAGATAGAATCAAGAAGGCACGGGAGAGACGGGAACGATTATCTATTCGGGTCGATGAAAGTGATATCAACCTGAATTCATCCACCAGGAGTGCTGACGACCTTGGCCGTAAGAGACAGAACGCAGCCGCGGCGCTGCAATCAGCCGGTGATGCTTTGGACGCTGCTCAACAAGAACTGCAGGCTTATCAATCCGCTCAGCAAGAGTTGGAGACAGAAACCAGATCCATCTGCGACCAGCGCTCCAGGCTGGAACGCCAGCTGTCGGTTTGGCAGGAGGTACACAAGAGCCGGGCTGGTTATTCGGAAGGCGTCAGAGCATTGTTCCAGGCCCGGGAACGGGGGGAGTTGGACATCCCGGGCTTTAGAGGTCTGATATCCGATCTCATCGATGTACCGGCAGGGATGGAATTAGCAATTGGAACGGCCATGGGGGCAGGAATGGAAAACGTGGTGGTGGAGACCGCAGCCGGCGCCCGGATGGCTATCGACGTGCTGAAAGAGAAACGCTGGGGTAGGCTCACCTTCCTTCCCCTGGATAATCTTCGCTATACCGAGGTGCCGGGCCGGACCAAACAGGAATTGATGCGGGAAACCGGGGTGGTGGGTCTGGCCGATGATTTGGTCGCCTATGAAGCTGCCCACGCGCTGGCCGTCAAATACCTACTGGGACGGGTGTTGCTGGTAACGGACATGGACAGTGGTTACAGGATTTTCCGCAAGTACCAGATGCCCTTGCGGATCGTAACCATGGAGGGAGAGCTGATCAATACCAGCGGAGCTATTACTGGTGGGATCCGCAAAGTCAGTCAGCCCAACATGCTGGAACGCCGCCTGGAAGGCAAGACCCTCCAGAAACAACTAAATGATATTATCCAGGTGGAAGCAGCCAACCAGGCCAAAGCCGCTGCGGCAGCCCAACAGGTTGGAGACATTGAGAACCGGATAGCAGATTTGCGTAAGACCAATGCCGAAACAGGTTTCCAACTGCAAATGATCCAGGAGGAAGAGCAGCGCATTTTGGATATGATAAACAACATTACCGCCGAACGGGATCAACAACTGCAGGAAAAATTACGTTTGGATGACACCATAATGGAGATGGAGATGCAATCACAAATCCTGGCTCGTGAGTACCAGGATCATCGTGGCCAGAATACGGTCCTCGATGACCAAAGTGAAATGGTTAAAATGGAGTTGGAAGTAGTCCGCCGCGACCTTGAAGTTAAAAGGGAGCGCTACACTTCCTATCAGGAGCAACTTGCCATGAAGAAACGGGAGTTGGAGAATGACGCGACCAATATTGCCCAGTTCAATCAGGTCCGGAATTCTTACCAGCTGTCGTTGACTGAAGCGGATGACCTGCAGAAACGCCTCCAGCGAGAGGTTGGAATTCACCTGGATAAGATCGAAGCAACTTCAAAAAAAATGGGAGAGCTGCAAAAAGAGCTGGAAGAACTGGTGAAAACGATAGAATTATCCCGCCAGGCGGACCAAAACACCCGCCAATACTTGGAATCGCTCGACCAAGATGCCATCGATACCCGGCGCTGCTGTGAGGATATTAAGGAACAGAGCCGGATGCAGGAAGTGCGTTTGGCGCGGCTGGAGACCGAATTGGAAGGACTGCTATCGCAATGGCAGGATAAGTATCCGTCCCAAGAGATAACCACTGTCCGCAGTCCCCTCAGCCCACGCCAATTGAGAGAGTATCGTAGGCGGACCGAGGAATTACGGGATGCCATTAAGGCTCTAGGTTCGATTGATATAGATTCGATAAAGGAATATGATGAATTAAGTGAACGGTATGATTTTCTGAACCAACAGACGGGAGATCTGACCACCGCCAAGGCTTCCTTGGAAAACCTGCTCCAGGAGACGGAGAGGGTGATGGCCAAAAACTTCGGTGATTTCATGGCACGGGCGGATGAGAGTTTCGGCAAGACTTTCAAGGAGATTTTTGAGGGCGGGGATGCCCGCCTGGAGATCGAATCTGCCGCTGATCTAACCGCAGGAGTGGAGATCGTAGTGAAGATGCCCGGTAAACGCAGCCAGTCCTTGAACCTGTTGTCGGGAGGG
Organism: uncultured Syntrophomonas sp.; assembly: GCA_964494735.1. Taxonomy (GTDB): domain Bacteria; phylum Bacillota; class Syntrophomonadia; order Syntrophomonadales; family Syntrophomonadaceae; genus PHAA01. Next base: position 106,892 of record CAZBSD010000002.1, on the reverse strand, counting down.
GAGAGAGCCTTGACCTGCATCGCGTTCATATTCGCTTTGCTTCGGATCAAACCATCCCCGTTTTGTCTTCTGGATGAGATAGACGCCTCGTTGGACGAAGCTAATCTGCAGCGGTTTGCCGATTTCCTGGGTAAAATGTCACGGGATACCCAGTTTATCGTTGTCACCCACCGTCCGACGACAATCGAGGCGGGCACGAACATATATGGAATCACTATGCCCCAGGAGGGCATATCCGCGGTTCTTTCGATACAGTACGATGAAGCCCGCAGTATGGCGGGCTGATAATTCAGATCAATTTAATCTGATTTATTAAGGCAGGTGTTATGATGGCAATTTTTGATAAGCTCAAGCGCACCCCAAAGGGGACCCATGAAATAGAGCTGCAGCCCAACGAGTCGGAGGCCGGGAGCCCGGATGGGGGAGAGGCTGATGGGGACACTCAAAGAGACAGGCCAGGCGGTTCGTTTTTCGACAAGTTCAAGCGGGGCAAGAAAGATAACCCGAGTGAAATAGACGGGGAGCCGGCGGTCGCTGTAAACGACCAAATGGATGATGGTGAGCATGAATCCTTGGAGGAAGAGGCTGTGAAAAGCCACCACCATTCCTTGCTGGAAAAGATCGGGATAGGCAAGAAAGAAAACCAGGTCTTACCTGAACCCAGTCTTGAATCCTCCCCGCTGCCAGATGAAGAAACCGTCGCCGAGTCAGCCGAGAAGGGCAAGATCAGCCTGATGGACAGGTTCAAGCTGGGACTTACCAAGACTCGAAAAAACATCGGGGATAAGATCGACAACCTCATTAACAGCACCCGCAAGTTGGATGACGAGTTTTGGGAGGAACTGGAGGATATCCTTATCCAGGCCGATGTGGGCATGAATACCTCTCTGGCTCTGGTTGGCAAGATCAGAACCGCGGCATCCAAGCAAAAGATCAAGGAACCCGGGGAAATCACCGGGTTGATCCAGAACGAGATCGCCCAGCTGCTGGGGACTAATCCTGAACCCCTTAATATCGCAGGGGGTAAACCGGCTGTTATACTGGTAGTGGGAGTCAACGGAGCCGGTAAAACAACTTCCATAGCCAAATTAGCCTATCGACTCAAGCATGAGAATCAACAGGTTATGCTGGCGGCGGGGGATACTTTCAGAGCGGCGGCTATCGACCAGCTGCAAATATGGGCGGACCGAGTAGGGGTGGAGTTGATCAAGCACCAGGAAGGCTCAGACCCGGGAGCGGTAGTATACGATGCTATCAGTGCCGCCCGGGCTCGCCAGGCGGACGTATTGATCATCGATACGGCAGGGCGTCTCCAGAATAAGACCAATCTCATGAAGGAGATCGGCAAAGTACGGCGAGTCATCGAGCGGGAAATACCGGAGGCGCCCCAAGAAGTGCTGCTGGTATTGGACGCCACCACCGGCCAAAATGCCATCAGCCAGGCCAAGATATTCAGAGAAGCTACCGGGGTCACCGGGATCATCCTTACCAAACTGGATGGCACCGCCAAGGGGGGCATCGTGATAGCGGTGGCCCAGGAAATGGATATTCCGGTCAAGATGGTGGGGATAGGGGAGACCCTGGAGGATCTCCGGGATTTCTCACCGGAAATATTCGCCCAGGCTTTATTTAGCAAATAATTCCGAAAGAGAGGTAGATATATGCCTAGAATTGGTTTAATCGGTGGAACCGGTATTTATAATCCCAGACTATTGGAGCAAACCCGGGAGATGGTGGAATCGACACCATATGGTGAAGCCAGGGTAGTGATTGGAAAGGGCGTAGATGAGGAGGTAGTATTCATCACCCGTCATGGGGCCAAGCACAGCGTTCCGCCACATTTGGTGAATTACCGTGCCAATATAATGGCCCTGAAACAACTTGGGGTGGAGATAATAATTGCTACCGCTGCGGTAGGGTCGCTGCACCTCGATCGTAAACCAGGCGAATATGTTCTGGCTGATCAGTTCCTTGATTTCACCAAGACCCGTAAGAACACCTTCTTCGAAGGCGGCCAACAGGCGGTGGTCCATTGTGATATGACCATGCCTTATTGTGCCGAGGTTAGGAATGCCATCGAGAGGGCTGGACGCGATATCGGGCTCAAGATTCACAATGGCGGAACCTATGTGTGCACCGAAGGGCCGCGTTTTGAGACCGCCGCGGAGATAGAGATGTTCAAGATGTTGGGCGGCAATCTGGTGGGGATGACCAGTGTCCCCGAAGTCTGCCTGGCCCGGGAGTTGGGTATGTGTTATGGCAATATATCCATCGTGACCAATCATGCCGCTGGGATTTCGCCCAACATCCTGACCCACGCCGAGGTGATGGAGGTCATGAAGAACAGCCTGCATGACGTACGTTACCTCATTAAAGAGAGCTTGAAGTATCTGGGCGGACCTCGTAGTTGTCATTGCAGCCAGATTTCCCAGCAAGGCGGATTGAGCGAGCCATGATAAGAACTATTTATCATGATAACGGGGCTGTGCGTATTTTGAACCAAAACCTGCTCCCTGGCCAGGTTACATATGAATGTATCAGTGATTATGGGGGCCTTGTCACAGCCATAAAGGAGCTTAAGGTGCGGGGAGCGCCGCTAATAGGGGTCACAGCTGCCTATGGGATCGCTCTGGCCATGGACAGTTCTCCGGATTCCCCGGACGAGTGGGTGTCCTACTTCGAGCAGGTAACCCGTTCCTTTGCTTCTTCACGGCCTACCGCTATCAATCTCTTTTGGGCTATCGACAGAATGACCCGGGTCTTCGAATCGATGCTGGGAGCTTCACCGTCAGAGCTGCGGCAGCGGCTTTGGCAGGAAGCAGAAAATATCTGTGCTGAAGACATTGAGACCAACCTTTTGATAGGCCAACATGGCTACCCGCTTCTGCCGGCTGAAGCACGTATATTGACCATCTGCAACGCGGGGGCCCTGGCCACTTGCGGATATGGCACAGCTTTGGGGGTGATTCGTTCGGCCCATCGTGAGAATCGGATCAGGCAGGTATGGGTATGTGAAACGCGTCCGGTCTTACAGGGAGCCCGGCTTACTATTTGGGAATTGATGCAGGACAACATCCCCGTCCATCTGATTACCGACAGCATGGCGGCCTTCATAATGCAGCAGGGCCAGGTGGATGCGGTCATAGCTGGAGCCGATCGGATAGCGGCCAATGGTGATACCGCCAATAAGATCGGTACCTACGCTTTAGCGGTGCTGGCCCAGTATCACCGCGTGCCCTTCTACATCGCGGCGCCGCTGTCAACTGTAGATATGATGGTTGATTCCGGACAGGGGATACCCATTGAAGAACGCGCTCCCGATGAGGTACGCCGTATGGGCGGAAATTACGTCACAGTGCCGGAAGTGGACGTGTACAATCCAGCCTTTGACGTGACCCCAAGCAGCCTGATAACCGGGATAATAACCGAGGCGGGGGTGATATTGCCTCCATACGAATATGAATTGCTCAAGGTAAAAGGGGAAGTGACTTAATATGAAGTATCTGCAGCAGCGGCACGATGTACTTATAGCCGCCCAGACGATGGCCAAAGCCCATATGGTAGTGGGGACTTGGGGCAATGTGAGCATAAGGGTGCCCGACCAACCTTATCTTCTCATCACCCCCAGCGGGATGAAGTATGAGACCATGACCATCGATGATCTGGTAGTGGTAGATTGGTCCGGTAAGGTCATCGAAGGAAAATGGAAGCCGTCGGTTGAAACCCCTACCCATGCCTGCATATATGAGCACCGCCCTGACGTCCAAGCCATAGTACATGTTCACAGTACTCATCTGACCGCTTTTGCGGTGGCGCGGAAATCAGTCCCGGTTATTCTGGAGGAGACGGCCCAGGTGATCGGCCATGAGATCGAGACCGCAGACTACGCCATGTGTGGAACGGCACAATTAGCAGACAATGTGGTCCAAACCCTAGGGTCGGGCAAGGCTGTATTGTTGGCCAATCATGGTATGGTAGGAGTGGGGAAGAACATGGAGGACGCTTTACGGGTCTGTATCATTGCCGAGGAGACGGCCCGCATCGCTTTGCTGGCACAAAGCCTTGGTCAAGCCCACACACTGGACCCCAGTGAAGTCGCGGTTTTGCATCGTGGCTTCGCCCGCTACGGTCAGAAGAAAGAATAGACAAGGATAATTGCCGAGAGTTCCTTATTAAACAGGAGGTGGCTGGATGAGGCTATTGATTAAGAATATCAGCATTGTACCGATGACGGCTGCGAACTATATCATAGAAAAAGGCTACATCGAAGTGGAAGACGGGGCAATTCTGGCGGTGGGCTTTGGGGATGCCCCAAATACGGAATTCGATCGTATTATTGACGGCACCAATCTCATTGCCCTGCCCGGGTTTGTGAACGCCCACACTCACGCCGCAATGACATTGTTGCGCGGCTACGCCGATGATATGCCATTGATGGAGTGGCTGGAAAAAAAGATATGGCCCATGGAAGCCAAGCTGACTGCAGAGGACGTTTATTGGGGAACGATGCTGGCGATAGTGGAAATGATCAGATCCGGTACGACCTGTTTCGCGGATATGTATTTCTTCATGGACCAGGCAGCCCAGGCGGTTGCGAAGACCGGAATCAGGGCTCTTCTCGCCCGTGGTCTGATCGGTGTCGGTCCGGATAAAGACAAAGCTCTGGCAGAGAGCCGGGAATTATTTCAGCAGTGGAACAATTCCGCCCAGGGCAGGATTCAGTTCAACCTGGGGCCCCATGCCCCTTATACCTGCCCACCCGACTACCTTCGGCAGGTGGCCGATTTGGCCGGGGAGTTGGGGACCGGGATACATATCCACCTGGCCGAGACCGCTGCTGAAGTGGCCGACTCCCTGCGTATATATGGATTGACCCCGGTAGCCCATATGGAGAGCCTGGGATTGTTCAAACATCATGTAATCGCCGCTCACTGCGTCCACCTCACCGATCAGGATATCGCAATACTGGCTCGTAACCGGGTAGGGGTGGCCCATAATCCGGAGAGCAACATGAAATTGGCCAGCGGGGTTGCCCCCGTTCCCCAACTGTTGGAGGCGGGAGTAGCGGTAGCGCTGGGTACGGATGGGGCTTCCAGCAACAATAATTTGGACATGATGCAGGAGATGCGCAGCTGTGCTCTTCTACATAAGGTCACCAGTATGGATCCTACTGTACTGCCAGCTTATCAAGCGTTGGAGATGGCTACCATCAATGGTGCCAGGGCTTTACGAATGGAAGACAAAATTGGCACCCTGGAATCCGGCAAGAAAGCAGATCTTATACTGGTTAGGATGGACGGAGCCCATTGTATTCCCCGTTACGACCTCATCGCCAACCTGGTTTACTCCGCCCACGCCTCCGATGTCGATACGGTGATAATTGACGGACAGATAATCATGCACAACCGCATAATCAGGGTATTTGACGAGGAGGAGGTTTTGGCAAAGGCCAAGGTCACCGCGGCCAGACTGGTAGCCAGCTAGAAGGCTATGCATATCCCGCTTGGGTTTCAGGATGTCATGTGCAGATGTAATTATTAGCAAATTGGTTAGGACATATGGAACCCCCCGTCATCCATACCTGGCCACAAAAATGAACCGGGCCGCCTATGCCCGGTTTTTACATGGATCACGTATCCTGTTTCTCCAAGGAGCACCTGTTGAAATACCATATCCTGGTTATGAGCAGCGACTAAGATTCCTCGTGGCTGGTATAACCTTTTTCCTGGGCCAGCAAATCCAGATAGATCGTTTCCATATTGGTGATAAAGGGGTCGATACGGATGGCCTTCTGGCGCTCATCGAAACTCTTGCTGTAACCTCGGCATTCCTCGCAGATATATGCCTGATAGGCGGGAAAATCTTCGGCGCTGAGGTAAGAGATGGTCTTTGGACTGTCGTTGCCGCAATGGACGCAATATACACTGCGGGTCTCCCATTCCGAGAAACAGCGGTCGCAGAACATAAAGCGGCGGCCATCGGTGACGCGTATCCGGCTAAAATTGGATTTGGTAGCGCAGAACGGACAAGTGGTGGCAAAATCCCACACCTCGAAGCCTGCGTCAGAAAGAGCATTGCGATGAGGCGCTGCCCACAACCGCAGGAACGGACGCAAGGCGTTATCTGCGCAGAATATCAGGAGCTCGATGGGCAAATCAAACTGCTCGCCAAGATTACTGAAGTATCCGCCATCACCTTCCAAGACTTTTATGGGGATCTGTTGGAAGTCCAAATCATTCGCTCTGGAGCGCATCTTTTTCATCTGGGCGGCGGTCTCCGGTCTTGATTCGGTCAAAAATTGAAGCAATTCCAGAAACACCTCTTCATATCTACGGGCGTCATACTCGAACTCTATTGACTGCATAATCGAGTGGTTGGTATTGACCAAAGTCTTGACCACATCGATGGGTGCGGGACTGTAATCTTGCTTAAGCTTCATCTGCTGCTGATTCTGCCAGGACTCCAAATTCTTGTAGAAATCGAGATAGCCTTCCGGTAGATCCACCGGGGTCTTTGTTTTCATCGGATAGCACTCCTTTTATAAGAACAAGGGGAGATTAACTCCCCTTGTTCCATATTATCTTTACTTTCCTACTGGATTATTCGGCTTCAGTCTTGTCTCCATAGGTCTCCTCATACCAGATGGCATGATGGTGCTGAGCCCAGTCAGTCCGTACGGTGCCTTTCCACATACCCCAGAAGGACTCACCCGATCCGGGATGGAAGGAACCAAGGTAACCGTGCATACATACCATCAGGGTTCCGAAGATCATAGCCAGGTCATGAGTCCAATAGGAGAATCTGACCAGGCCCGGCCACCAGATGGAAGGCCACCAGATGATCCATCCGCTTATCATGAGCAGGAAGACCATGGTCGGGGTGACTACCGAGTTCATTTTCTCACCGCCATTGAAGCGGGTCTGGGGGGGGATCTTGACCTTGAATCCCAGGAATTCCAGCGGGAATACCATCAGGAAACCGATGTCATTCATGCCGAATCTGAAAAGATCTTTGATCCAGACTATTACCCCTTTGAAACCGACGGCCATGGCCGTCAATATGGTAATAGTCATAACTACTGCAGCAATACGGTGCACCAAGCCTGCGCCCCGATAGCCTCCAAATATGGCTGCCAGCCAATCGGCGCCGTCCAGGAATAATGCCAGACCGGTGAACAAACACAACAGGAAGGTCACGGTATGACTCCAGTGGGTAAAACGAGCAAGGAAATTAAATCTTTCTACGCGTGGGACATCTCCTTTATATTCCGGAATCCATTGCATTACTCATGACCTCCTTCCGCATGTCCTCCATTTTTGTTGGCTACCACCCTTGAGGTGACAAAGCTGATGGCCGATCCGCCCAAAGCCAGGGGAATAAGCCAGCCGGCGTAAGGCTGTACCCAATCCTGCCAGAAGACGGTATTGCCTTCGACCTGGGGTTTGACCGGCAGGCCAAACTTGTCCGGGGTGTCAGTCAGGATATAAAGTTTGTTGGTGCCAGCGCCCAGTTCAGTCTCTCCGTAAATGGTAGCTCTGGGAAAACCGTTGGCGCGCAGGTACTTGACCCGGGCGCGGGCTTCTTCGAGCAGTTCATCACGATAACCGAACTTGATCGCCCCTGGTGCACAGGTACGGGCGCAGGCCGGGGTCAAACCTTCGGCTACCCGCTCATAGCACAAAGTACACTTGGTAACCGTATCAGTGCTCTTGCGATACTTGGGTATGCCAAATGGGCAGGCATAGGTGCAATATTGGCAGCCTATGCATTTCTCCTGATCATGGAAGGTGGCCCCCCAGTCCAGTTTGGTATAGGCTGATTTGGGGCAAACCTTCATACACTGAGGTTCCATGCAGTGCATGCACTGCCATTTCAGGAAGTTCCAGCGGACACCGTCCACCGGATCCTCGGTCTCATTGAAACGGATCATCATATAGGTGTTGTAGTCGGTATCACCGTCTTTGGAATCATAGGTTCCATTGCCGGGGCCTCCGAAATATGATTTGTCGAAGACCGCTGGCAGTTGATTGGAATCCTTGCACGCAGTGAAACATCCTCTGCAGGCGGTACACTTACTGGAGTCGTATAGGTTAGTCATTAGTCTTGCCATACTTAAGCCCTCCTTATATTGCAAAGCCAGGCTTTGTACTCGGGTATCATGGTATTGGCGTCGCCTACATGAGGGGTGAGACGGTTGGCGGGATCGCCCTTGGCATAGCCTTTGAAGCCATACTGCCATACGGCCCCGACCATATGGTACTCATTGCCATCGATTATATAGGGTTTGATACGTTTGGTAACACATGCCACCGCTTCGATGTCGCCGCGGGTAGTAGATACGATGACTTTATTACCGTTCTTGATATCCTTGATGGCAGCCAGTTCTTCACTGATCTCTACGAACATGTTAGGCATAAGTTCTGCCAGCCAGGGCAAGGTGCGAGTCAGGGCCCCGGTCTGCCAGTGCTCAACTACCCGGTAGGTGGTGCCGATATAGGGGTAGTCTGCCGGGGTGCCCTTTTTATCAGGCTCCCAGATCTTTATAGCCGGATTGACCACTTGGGAATTCATCAGGTTATTGACCGGGCTTTCCCAGGGCTCATAGTGCTCGGGGAACGGACCCTCCTTGAACGAGGCCTTGGCGGCAAAGAAGCAACCAGTCCCTTCTGGTCTCATCAGGAAGGGTACTGCCTTGTCAGGAGGAGAGGTCTTGGCGCAGTCGCAAACATCGTCTCCCACCCAAGCTCCTACCACTTCTGGTTTGGTGGGGTCGGAAACAACGGCCGGATCCCAATGGATCAATACCCGGTCGGCATCGCCTTCCCAAGGGGTTACGCCGTCAGGCTTGATGGAGCAGCGATTGTATACTATGCGGCGGTTGACCGGCCAGCACCAGCCCCAATTGGAATACAGACCCAGTCCAGTCTTGGAATTGTCTTTGTTATCCCGTTTCATAGGCTTGTACAACAAGGAGCCATCCGGTTTGGTAGCCATTTGGCCGCAGTATACCCAGTTACCGCAAGCAGTGCTGCCATCGTCCTTGAGGTTGGCAAATCCACCCGCGATGGGTTTCCCATCGGCAACAAAATAACCGCTGTACTCAAGACCCACATTGATGGGCTCGGGTTCGTCACCGTGGCCATAACCCCAGGTCATTTTGGTCAGGGGTTCGTCTTCTGGGCGGGTACTGCCTTTATAGAGTTCCTGAATCTTCTTCGACAATTGATCGACGATCCACAGGTCGGATTTGGATTTGCCCAATTCATCCGCGCCTTTCCAGCGATACTGGACCCAACGTCCGGTCTGCGCCGCTGTACCTTCCTTCTCATAAACGGCACAAGCCGGCAGGAAGAATACTTCGGTCGGGATGTCTTTAGGCTCGAAGGTTTCGGTATGATGAGTTCCGCCATGGGGCCTCTCCCAGGCTCTGTAAGTCCAGAATTCAGCGGTCTCATTCAACCACAAGTCGACGCTGACCATCCACTTAAGTTTAGTAAGAGCCGCCTGTTCTTTGTTGGCATTGGGGCCACCCACCACCGGATTCGATCCCATCACGAAAAAGCCCTCGATATCGCCTTTGTACATGGCTTCAAACAGGGCGATGTGTGAATAGTTCTTGGCGGCATCGCGTTTGGGCAGGTAATGATAGGCCCAATCGTTGGCTTCAGTACAAGCGTCACCATACCAGGCTTTCAACATGCTAACAACCCATTTGGAGGTGTTGATCTTGAATCCGGAATTGGGAATACCAGCCGTAACAGCAGCCCTGAATTCTGCCATATTAGTAGCCGGAACCTTGGCAGCGCCTGGAGTAACGGCTTTGACAAAGCTCAACAGATCTTTGTTGGCAGCAGTATTCATGGGGCTGTCGATATAACCGGGGATAATGTGGAACAATAAGGCCATATCGGTGGCACCCTGTACGTTGTTCTCGCCGCGGAGGGCGTTGATGCCGCCGCCGGGACGTCCCATGTTGCCCAGCAGCAACTGAACGTTGGCGAACGATTTTACGTTCTGACTGCCTACCGTATGCTGGGTGATGCCCATGGCATACATGATATTACCGGTTTTGTTTGGAGCGCTGGTGGAAGCAAATAATTTGATTACTTCCAGATATTTGTTCTTGGGAGAGCCCGTTATTTTGACAACAGTGTCGATGTCGTAGCGCGAGAAGTGCTTGGCCATCAACTGGAATGCACAGCGAGGATGCTGCAGGGTGGGGTCCTTCAAAACAGTGGTCCCGTCTGCATCATACTGATAGTCCCAGGTCTTGTTGTCGTAAGTGCGCTTCGCTGCATCATATCCGGAGAATAGTCCGTCCTCAAATTTGAATCCATCGGCAATCAGATAGGAAGCGTTGGTGTACGCCTTTACATACTCTTCGTGATAGAGCTTATTCTGAATAATATAGTTGATCATTCCGCCCAGGAAAGCGATATCGGTCCCGGAACGCATCGGGCAGTATAGATCGGATATTACCGAGGTACGGGTATAGCGGGGATCGACATGGATAATCTTGGTGCCTCTGACCCGGCGACCTTCACCCAGCCACTTCATTCCGATAGGATGGTTTTCAGCCATGTTGCTGCCCATGATCAGAGCAACATCGGTATTCTTCAGATCGACCATGTGATTGGTCATGACTCCTCGTCCAAATGCTGGTGACAAACCTGCCACCGTAGCGCTGTGTCAGATACGGGCCTGGGTTTCGAGATAAACCATACCCAGGGAACGAGCCAGTTTTGACCAGAGATAAGCTTCTTCGTTGTCGAGCCCGGAGCCTCCGACGGATCCGATCTTCTCAGTGCGATTTACAATAATCTCGCTGCCGTCTGCGATTTTCTCTTTATGAATGAAACTGCTGTCCCTGGTCTGTTTCACCCGCTTAGCGATCTCTTCAATCATCCATTCCCATTCTTTTTCTTCCCACTTGTCACTACCCGGAGCACGGTACAGGGGTACCGTCGCCCTCATGGGATTGACCTTCTGTTCCCCGGTTTCCTCGTCGTAAATCTCCCTCAGGTTAAACATGGCTGAACCCTTGGCACAGGCACAACCACGGTTGATGGGATTATCAGGGTCGCCCTCAACACTCAGGAGTTTAACGAATTTGCCAGCCGCATCTCTTTCCGAATACACCAACAGGCCGCAGCCGGAAGCACAAAACGGGCAGACAGTTGGCACGCCCTTGACGTTTTTGATACGTAAGGTCCTAACCGCTGCCGCCGCCGGTTTCAGATCAAAACCCAGGTCGGCTACGGCCATGACTGCTGCACTGGCACCGGTTACCTTTAAGAATTGTCTGCGGGTAACCTTCATTCTAATAACACGCTCCTTTCCCCCTAAAAGATACATCTAATTTCCCCACCTAGTATAGCATCCCAGTGGATTTAGAAACAGATGTTTTTAGTGAGATAACTGATAAAAATTACTAATAGGTATGACTTGAACTTTTAGCTAAAAATTGGAGTACCAAGGTCCCTAAACTCCCAATATCCTATCACCTCCATTGGGGAGCGATATTTATTGCACCCTACCAAAACCGAGCAAGGTCCAATCTCGAAATGGATATGCAGTCGCTGCTAAAAAGTAAACACAGCTTATCCGAGATAATCTTCGACAAACAAAGTAAAATCCCTGCAAATATATTGTAGCAGGGATAGTATTATAAATATATATTATACGATAAATCCAATTGATTGATCGAATGTTGCTATTTAGCTCCCTCCCGCATAATCTGTCCCGATTGTTCGAGATGATAACCACCAAAAGACTGCATCCGGGATTTGAACTCCTGGCTATTGATCGCCGCCAAAAGACTGTCAATGTGTCTGGGGCTGAATAGATCTGGTAAGATGCAGAGATCGTATCTTTCCTGGTCCACGGGTATAAAATCCAGATCCATGATTTTGGCACTGGCAAAGATCGCCATTCCGGCATCGCCAGCATTATTCTTGATTGATGCGGCAACCGCAAGATGAGAATACTCCTCTCGACTATAGCCATTTATATTATTACGGTCGATATTTTGCTGCATAAGAAGGTAGTCCAGCAGCAACCGGGTGCCGGCTCCCTTTTGCCGGTTAATATAACGGATTTCGGGTCGAATCAGATCCCCGATGCCAGTAATTTCAAAGGGATTACCCTTCTGTACGACCAATCCTTGCTCACGATTGGCCAGATTGACCAGCAGGACCTGGTCGTGGTTCAGATATTTATTGATGTAGCTTATATTGTAGTCTCCGCTCTCATAATCAAGCAGGTGGAGGCCGGCACAATGCGTTTCTCCGCGACTAAGGGATACTATCCCGCCCATACTTCCGACATTGGTCGAGATCATCCGGATCCCATAATCCCTTTGCAGGATGTCGATCAGAACATCTATGGCCAGATCATGGCTGCCCAAACACACCAGCGTGTTTTCTATCACCGATCGGGGGCGGCTCAAGGTTACCTGACAAGCGGAGCCCGCCTCCAGCCCTTCGCTGCCCCGGGGGATATGGAGCACACCATCTGACTTGACCAGGATACTGGTGACACCGGCGCCTCTGTTCAACGGGTAGGCCAGATATTTATCAGATATATTCGCCACATTGACATTGACAAATTCATCGACCCCGGCATGGGAAGGGAGCTTACGGGCTGTCCGGCAATCCAGCGCCGGGGGTGGAAGCAACTCCCTGCCTGCTCGCTGATGAATGATAGGTCGGGCAAACAGGGTAAAGATCAGCTGGGCAGAGACCGGGTATCCTGGAACACCTATGATCGGCTTGCGGTTTATGAGTCCGAGTATGGCTGGTTTCCCTGGCCGCGTAGCTATCCCATGCACTAACAAGGTCCCTAATTCCTGGACTATGGCTGCCGTGTAGTCCTCGCGGCCGGCCGAGGATCCCGAACAGATCACGATCAGGTCGGCCTGCGCTTCCATATTCACAACTGCCTGGCGAATCAAAGTCTTATCATCGATCACAATCTCGTGCCGGCAGGGCACCCCCCCCCATTCTTCGCAAAGGGCGGCCAACATGCGGCTGTTGCTCTCTACGATTTCTCCGGGGGGCATCTGGTCGTAACCGCGTTCCACCAATTCGGTTCCGGTCGGGATTATACCCACCACCGGCCTTCTGATGACCTGCACTCGTTCTACCGAAGCGGTCTTAAAGGAAGCCAACTCATATGGGCCGATCAGGGTGTGGCTGGGTACGATCATATCCTGCTCTACCATGTCCTCACCCACGGAGCGGATGTGCTGCCAGGGAACCGCGGCTCTGATAATCTGGTATTGGTCACCGATAACATTGACATCCTCTATCATTATTACGGCATCATACTGGGGGGGCACATAGTCACCCGTATCTACCATCAATACCTGGTCGGGATTCAAGTTGACCGGATTGACTTCGTTGGCCATATAGGTTGAGGCAGCTTTGACAGCGATACCATCCATGGCTGCCGCCATATAATGGGGGTGAGAACGTCGGGCCAAAACCGGACGAGACGTCACTCTTCCCAATGATTCGTATATATCGACATCTTCTTCCCGCACCTCCAACCACCGGCATGCTCTCAGGTGGCTTATGAACAGATCCAAAGCCTCATCGAGGGGTTTGTTTTCTATGTAGATGTTCCTGGTCAAAGGCGGGCCCTCCCTGAATCCGTATTATTATGGTGTCCTCGTTTGTACGGATAAATTTGTTTAAGTATAATTGAAATCGGGTCAAAAACAAAATGGGGGGAAAGATGCCATGCCGGAGTTTTTGAAGATATTGCGTTTTCAGGAGGCCTTAACCCTGCTGCAGGACCGGGCTCCCGCCCAAAGGATAGAACAGATCAGACTGGAAGAGAGTCATCGCCGCATTGTGGCCGAAGACATATATAGCCCTGAGGATATTCCAGCTTTCAACCGTTCTACGGTTGATGGCTATGTAGTTAGAGCCCATGATACGTTCGGGAGCAGTGAATCGCTGCCGGGTATGCTTAGGTGCATCGGGGCAGTGGAGATGGGTAGTAAGACCGGATTCAGCATTGGCGGGGGAGATTGCGCTTGGATGCCTACCGGCGGAATGCTGCCGGAAGGCAGCGATGCGGTGGTGATGGTGGAATATACTGAGAAGCTGGGTCCGGAAACCATCCTGTTGTCGCGCCCGGTAGCACCTGGAGAAAATGTTATGCACCAAGGCGAAGATGTCAGCCGGGGGGCATTGGTGTTCGCTCAGGGCAAGACATTACAAGCCAAAGATATAGGTCTGCTGGCTTCCTTGGGCATCACTTCGGTGGCAGTCAAAAGGCCGTTTCAAATAGGGATCTTATCAACCGGCGATGAGATAATTCCTGCCAATATGGTTCCAAAGCCCGGACAGGTAAGGGACGTAAATTCTTATTCCTTGGCGGCGGCGATAGTCTCATGCGGGGCAGCAGCGACAAGATATCCCTTGGTCAGGGACGACCGAGCCAGCTTGCAGCGGGCTATGCGTATGGCCTGGGAAGAAAATGATATTGTGCTGATATCTGGGGGTAGTTCGGTTGGTGTGGCCGATTATTCCGTGGAGGTCATGCTTTCCATGCCCGATGTGGAAATGCTGTTTCACGGGATAGCGGTAAAACCAGGAAAGCCCACCATCGGAGTGAGAGCAGGCACCAAACTTATCATCGGGCTGCCGGGGCATCCGGTTTCGGCCTTGATGGTTTTCTACATCCTTTGTGCTCCGGTCATCAATCCAGTTCAAGGACGAGCGTTGCAGGCGGAAATGAGTGTAAACGTTGCATCGCAGCCGGGCCGGGATGACTTCATCCCGGTTCAGCTGATACGACAGGAAGGGGGTTGGCAAGCACGTCCGTTGTTGGGTAAATCCGGACTGATGAGCATCCTGGCCCAAGCCGACGGATTTGTACACATCAGCTATGAGAAGCAAGGAGTTTACGCCGGTAAAATGGTCGACGTGGAACTATTCTAATGATCCCGCCGCCTTTATCTGGTCACAACCTGCAATGGGTAAAGGCTATGTTCCAGCACCATGCGATTTCAGAAAAACGAGAGGCAGCCTGTCGTCCTCTCGCTTTTTGTCTCTATATTTAATAAGCGGCTTGAACGTTTGCTTCTATGCACTGCCATTCTTCAGGTTCCGTTGGATCGATCCGTACAGTTCATGGCGATAATCCTCCATGGCGGCAAAGTCCATGGCCGGGACGTAGTATTGCTCCAGTTCATCGTGTAGGTGTTTGGCGGTTTGGATGAATTTCAAGGCTCCCTCCAAACTGACCTGGAAGCGCTCCGATGCGGCGGTTATTTCTGCAGCGCAGGAACTGATTCGGGCCGGGTCCAGAAGCTGGTCGAAATCCAGCAGGCGCTTATAGTTCCTTGATCCCAGGTTGTTCTCGTAATCGATTATGTCCCGGCTGATATCAAGGATGGCCGTCTTGTTGGCAGGGACCAGAATCATATCCAGATTGGCGGGATCGAACGGAGAGTGGAATATTTCAGCGTAAATGCCATTGATGGCGATTGTATTTTCGATGTGTTTCAACAGATCCTTGGCCCCCGATGCCGGACTCCCTTTGACTGCAAATACTGACCAGGTACTGTCGATAAGGGTTTCCACCTTAGTTACTGCTCCGCCTGGGGTCAGCGCTCCCGCGAACAGGTGGCGCAGAGGGCGGTCTGATTGGGGAGCAGTATGGGTGAAATCGTGGTTCAAAGCAAGTATATTCCGTTTTACGGCCGCAGGTATGATCGCGTCTTCGATCCAAGATGCCCATTCCTGCCATGCGCAATTGGCTTCTTTCAACCGGTTATAGGCCCTTTGAAACTGCCGGCCTATCTGCTGCGACAAATCGATGATCCTCTGTTTATTAGGAATTATAGCTTCAGCGTCCCAGAAATCACCGAGATTTATAATCTGGTCCACTGCGCCCGGATAACGCGGATCGACCACATGCGGAGCTGTTCCGTCCAACAGACATACGTTTGCGTTACCGATAACTATGCCATCCAGGGAATCATTATCTGACGAACACCAGTGATATTCGAGATCATAGCCGCTCTGGCCGAAATCAGCCGCGATTGACTTCATGAAGGTGGATTTGCCGGTTCCCGGTCCCCCCTTAAGGATGATCTTGCGGGCAGCATCAGACGGGACAATGTGATCGTAAAAGGAATAGAAACCGCAACACGTATTGCCACCGGGATAAACATTTCGAGCCTTTGTCATCGTATTATCGACCTCCAGTTTATTTATGCCCAGGCGGAGTTGTTTTAACATCTATATGTGGAGGAAATAAAAATCGGTCAGGAATAAAATGCCATAAAAAAGGACGGATTACACATCCGCCACCGGGTGTCAAACAAGTTACATTCAGGCCGACCGAGTAAAAAAAAGGCTTAGAGCAAGGCATTCGGAAGCCCCGTGATTAAGGCGCACATGAGGTACGTCGATAGAACGGGGATTCCCTATTAACGCAGCTATGGGCCTTTATTGACGGTCGGAGACGGATTACACATCCGTCTGGCATCTCAGACTGGTTGCTTAAGAATCACTTTTGAGTTTGAAGCCTTCTTTGTCCAATGCGTGCTTGAGTTGTCCCTTTAACTCATCGATGTAAATGCGATAGAGGCGGGTTTGCTCATCCTGCTCCGCGCTGGAAAGGCCTTCTGTCTTTTTCTTTTTAGCCAACTCATTTAATCGCGTTTTCAGTTCCTCGTCCATCCATTTCCACTCCCAGACCAAATTCGGTTGCGGTCTTAAAATATCGCTGATTAAATTATACAATATTTATTAGTGCCGGAATAAATCCGACAAATATGTGCTTCAGGGGGATCAAGACCAATGGCTGGTATATGGCAACTGAGCAATTATGATCATGCACTCGCAGATGAGATCCAAAGCCATCTCGGTGTTTCAGGTCTGACATCGGCGCTAATGGTCCTGCGCGGCATAGAGGATATCACTCAGGCGGCCAGTTTTCTCAATGCCGGCTTGGAAGCACTTTCTGATCCGTTTTTGATGGGAGGTATAGAGGAAGCGGTAGTCCGGATTAATAGGGCTGCTGAACTGCACGAAAAGGTAGTTATATATGGAGATTACGATGCCGATGGGGTATGCAGTGTGGTCATACTTATGGAATGCCTGCAGGAGATGGGATGCGCGGTTGATTATTATGTTCCGGATCGCTTTACGGAGGGCTATGGACTGAATAGTGATGCCATATCGCGCCTGGCCGAACAGGACTACAGGTTACTTATAACTGTAGATTGCGGAATAAGCTCGGTGGATGAGGTGCAGTTGGCCATTACCAGAGGTTTGGATATTATCATAACCGATCACCATACCCCTCCGCCGATAGTGCCGGATGCACTGGCCGTAATCAATCCCAAGATACAGAGTCCATCATCTGCAGCACCCTTGGCCGGGGCAGGGGTGGCTTTGAAGCTGGCGTCAGCTTTGGTATCGGGAAGAGGCCTCCAGCAGCAGATGATGGAATGGCTGGCTTTGGCAGCTTTAGCAACGGTGGCCGATATGGTTCCCCTCCGGGAAGAAAACCGGATAATAGTCAAATATGGCCTGCAGGTTATGCAGGACAGCCAGCGTATAGGACTTAGGGCGCTGACTGAGGAGGTGCGGTTGGCAGGCTGCCCCCTAAAAGCCTGGCAGCTTGGCTTTATTTTAGGCCCACGGTTGAATGCGGCCGGGAGGATGGATACGGCCCGGGTCAGTATAGATTTGTTGCTGAGCCAAAAGCCTGACCGGGCCCGGGACCTGGCCCGCCGGCTAGAACAGATGAATACAGAACGCCGCCATATTGAAGAGGGAATTTTCCAGGCCGCCGTTGAGATCATCAGCCATTTGGATCTGGAGCGGGAGCCCGTTCTAGTTGTTGGAGGCGAGGGGTGGAATGTAGGGGTAGTGGGGATAGTAGCCTCGCGCCTGGTGGCAAAGTACAACCGGCCGGCGATAGTGGTGTCATGGGCCAACGGTATCGGCAAAGCTTCGGCTCGCAGCGGGGACGGGTTCGACCTGTACATGGCTCTGGACAGTATACGCGACTCTCTGCTGGGCTTTGGCGGTCATAAGATGGCAGCGGGTCTCAGCCTCCAGTATGATAAATTGGAAAAGGTGCGGGAGGGTCTTAAGTCTTTCGCCGTCCAGACGGGTTTTCGATGGAAGGACAGCTACCCGTACCTGATTGATCTGGAAATAGATGAGGATGAAATTACCGCGGATCTAATTGAAGAATTGCAGCACCTGGAACCATTTGGAGAGGCGAATCCGGTTCCTACCTTCGTGGTGCGGGGCGGGATCATTCGGAACCCGTCCAGGGTGGGCGTCAACCGGGCCCACTTACGGATGGGATTGGGGTCCGGCAATTTAATCGGGATTGCATTCAATCGGGCCGAGGAACTGGATGGTATTCTCCAGTACTGCACTCAGGACTTGTTGTTTGAACTGGATGAAAACATATATAAAGGAAAGAAAACGACCCAGCTTAAGGTCAAGGATATCAAGTCAACCTTTCAGATGGATGACAGAGGTGGAAGCGGAGCAGCCCAACGGGGATTCCTCGGCTATATAGAGAGAGCCGTGACGGAGTTGGCTGAGCAACGCCCAGTTGTGTTGGTTTATCCCACCTATCGCAGTCTGATCAAGTACCAGGCGGCTCTGGACTACTGGTTTCATCCGGGACTGATTCATCCGCTACACGGGCATCTATGGCCGGAAGAAAGAAACGGGCAGCAAGAAACGCTGACTCGGGGCCTAGGCGGTATATATCTAATGACGGTATCCGCTCTGGAATTCTATCTGGCTCGATACCAACTTCCTGCCAATATGCGTTTCATGGCTTGGCTGTGGCCCGGTGAATCATCTGATGGCTGGGTCAACCTGCCTGATCACATTGAAACAGTGGTTTTGGAATCACGCCATGATTACGTTTTCTATCCCCCTACTGAGCCCAATGGTGCACCAGGACGCATACTGGTATATGCCAACCTGCCTGCTACCGTCAGGCGCCTGAACGACCAATTCCCTGACCTTCACATCGAGTCAGGGGTATCGGATATGAAGCAGAGGATTAACATACGCCGCAAATTTTGGTCTGAGCGCAGCGGCACTCTGGTCAGTGATGGCACCCGCACAGTTGATTGGTCAACCACGAGGATGTTTGATCGATTGATTCTGATGGATCCCCCTTTCGGATCATATGAAGTATATAGCTTGGCGGAACGAATGGGGGAGTCTGGCCAAGATAGGATCGCAGTAGCCTTTGACCGTACCGCCTTCGATGCCAATCGACACTTTCTTGACCGTTTGTATCCTCAGCCTGACCTGATTAGACGAGTTTGGGAACGCTTCCTTCGCTGTGCAAAACCTGATGGTCTCTTCAAGCTTAACGAAACCGCGATGACTATTGGCAACAGTCTCAACATATCGAGGCTGGAAACAACCTCGGCCCTCCATATACTGGCCGATTTAAACTTGTGCCGCTTTCAAAAAAGAAGTAGTATTATGGCTATAAACCGTGGAGCTTCAGGCAAATGTATCGATAATTCCGACACAAGCCTTTATTGGCAAGAAGGGAGAACCGAACGGCTCGTCCTTGCCGATTGGGAGGAGAGGCTAATTTCAGGTTTGGATTGGTGAAAAGATGGGGCCGCAAACGATTTTGGACCGGGTAAAAGAATATGACCCCAAGGCTGATTTCGACCTGATAGCCAAAGCATATAATTATGCGGTGATAGCCCACGGCGAACAGAAACGAAAATCGGGGGAGCCTTATATTATCCACCCTGTGGAGGTCGCCTTGATCCTGACCGAGATAGAGATGGACAGTGCTTCCATATGCGCAGCCTTGCTGCACGATGTCATTGAGGATACCAGCTTTGATTATAAGAATCTGGAGCAGGAATTCGGTGAAGAGATTGCTATGCTGGTCGAAGGGGTTACCAAACTAAGCCGCATCAATTTCAAAACCAGGGAAGAAGCCCAGGCGGAGAATCTCCGCAAGATGTTCCTGGCCATGGCCAAGGACATAAGGGTGGTCTTAATTAAACTGGCTGACCGGCTCCACAATATGCGCACCCTTAACTTCCAGCCTGAGCCTAAACAAAAACAGGTCGCCCAGGAGACCATGGATATATTCGCGCCTTTGGCCCATCGCCTGGGCGTTTTTAAGTTTAAATGGCAGCTGGAGGACCTTTCCTTCCTGTATCTGCAGCCGGAGATGTATTATGAGGTAGCCCAGCGGCTCAAGACCAAGCGCAAGGAGAGAGAGGATTATGTCAACGCTTTGATCCAGCAGATAGGAAAAGGGTTGGAGCAGATTGGCATTGAAGGCGATATCGCGGGGCGCCCCAAGAATATTTACAGCATATATAAGAAGATGATCAAACAGGACAAAGCTATCGACGAGATTTATGATAAGATAGCCATCCGGGTCATAGTCGACACTGTTCCCGAATGCTATGGGGTACTGGGGATAATCCACACTATGTGGAAACCTCTCCCCGGCCGGTTTAAGGACTACATAGCCACACCCAAGCCCAATATGTACCAGTCCCTGCATACGACCTTGATCGGGCAAGGGGGCGAACCTTTCGAAGTCCAGATAAGAACCTGGGAGATGCATGCCACGGCGGAGTCGGGCATCGCTGCCCACTGGCATTACAAGGAAGCTGGCAGTCCCAAGGAACGTGATAAAAAGTTCGATGAAAAACTAGCCTGGCTTCGCCGTATTCTGGAATGGCAGCAGGAAGTCAACGACGAGTCAGAGTTTATGGAATCGCTGAAGACCGATCTGTTTGAAGATACAGTATTTATTTTCACCCCTAAAGGAGACGTTATAGAGCTGCCCAAGGGATCATGCCCGGTCGATTTTGCCTACCGGGTCCATACCGAAGTGGGCCATAAATGCACCGGAGCCAGGGTAAATGGCCGCATCGTACCACTGGATTTTCAGCTCAGCAACGGCGACATCGTAGAGATAATGACTTCCAAAAGCTCCATGGGACCAACCCGGGGATGGCTCGACTTCGTCAAGACGTCTTCGGCCCGCAGCCGCATCAAAGCCTGGTTCAAACGCAGCCAGCGCCAGGATAACATACTAAAGGGTCATGAGTTGTTGGATGCTGAACTGAAGAAAAGACATCTCGATAGCAAGGAATTGCTGAAGGAGACCCGATTGACTGAGGTTTTGGAACGTTTTTCCCTGGCTGCCATGGATGATCTGTTTTCGGCGGTGGGGGACGGCAGCCTTACTGCCAACCAAGTGGCTAACCGAATCAAGGAATCGTATTTCCCAAACACCCTGGTTGAGGATATAATAAATAAATCCGTAGTCCGTGCCGACTCCGGGAAGGAAAGGGTAACCCGGTCACTGCGCGTTAAAGGCGTGGATGACATAGTCATCCGGTTGGCCCATTGCTGTAACCCGCTTCCCGGGGACGATGTGCTGGGATATATAACCCGTGGACGAGGGGTTTCGGTTCACCGTCTGGATTGTCCCAACATGCAAAACTATTTGCGTAATGAAGGTAACCGGATACTGGAAGTGGAATGGGCTTCCGACAAGGGCAACTACGTTGTTGAGATAGAGATCGATGCGGTGGATAGAGACCGATTGACATCCGATGTGATGACCGTAATTGCAGATATGCGGATTCCAGTCAATTCGGTGTTCTCGCGGGCCACCAAAAACGGCTTGGCGGTAATGAACGTTAAACTGGAGATCATGGATATGGCACAGTTTAACGTTGTCCGGCAGAGGGTCCAGAAGGTCAAGGGTATCAGGGAGATACGCAGAGTGCTGCCCGGTGATAGCCGTCCATAGATATTGAACAATGTTGGCCGATCCGGCTGATAAATAGGAGGTAGCGATAAAGTGATATTGATGGGAATAGAAATCAGCAGCATGGGTGAGAACTGCTATATTATTGGTTGTGACGAGACCAGGGAGGTGGCGGTTATCGATCCCGGCGGAAATGCTAAAGCGATAATAAACATGCTCAGCGAAAATAATCTGAAGGCTGTGTATATAATCAACACCCATGGCCACATCGATCATATAGGTGCCAATAAAGGAGTTAAGGATGCTACCGGTGCGCAGATACTGATCCATGAGGGTGATGCCAAAATGTTGATCAGCAGCGCCTCCAATCTATCATTTATGATGGGAGCAGGGGTAACAAGTCCAGCGGCAGACCGATTTATAAAGGAGGGCGATATAATCAAGATCGGCAACACGGTCGAATTGCAGGTGATTCATACCCCAGGCCACAGTCCTGGAGGGGTATGTTTAAAGACAGGTGATATTATTTTTGTGGGCGATACTCTGTTCCAGGGTTCCATCGGGCGCACCGATTTTCCCGGAGGGTCACACCAGCAACTTATCAAAAATATCAAGGAAAAGTTACTATGTTATGATGATGATGTTGTCGCTTATCCTGGCCATGGGCCGGCAACCACCATAGGGTTTGAGAGAAAACACAACCCCTTTCTATAAAAGCGACTAAGGAAAACTCGTCATATGATCTTACGGGGCTTCTCATCCTGTTGGCTGAGAAGCCTTCTATATATTAAAGATAAAAGTAAAGTATCGTCCGGCGAGTCAGGCACCTATCGGGACTTATAAGCCAAAAGATATTTTGGGAGGGATGGGCCATCAGAATCAGTGTTGATATCCAACCAGCACATATGTTTAACCAGATTCACGATTTGGTGAGGATGGCCTTCCCAGGCTATGAGTTACTGCCCTGCCAGCCGGAAGGGGTATCTAATCTAATAAGGATTGAGGTGACCAGGCAGGTCGAATGCCTTTCCTGTAAAGGCCGGGTTGAGGTTGGAGCGAACACCGTTCGAGATACCAGAGAGTACCACTTGCCTCCGCAACTGGCCGGTGGTAATAGCGCGGAGAGAAACGCTGTCCGGCTTTTTACATTTGGATTGCTCAACCGGCACCGGGGAGGGGATTTGAGTCCTTACGGCTGCCTGACTGGGGTGCGCCCGGTCAAAATAGTGCACCGATTGTTGGACCAGGGATATGATGAGGGGCAGATCCTGGGTCACCTCCAAGAGAATTATCTGATAGACATTGACAAGGCTCGGTTATTGCTGGAGGTGGCCCATGCCGATCGTCCTTTTTTGCTTGACCGGCAGGGTGCCGGGAAATTATTGAGTATATACATAGGCATCCCCTTTTGTCCCACCCGCTGCTACTACTGTTCCTTTCCCGGCAGCCCAGTACAGAACTATGATCTGGATGTAGTACCGTTTATGAAGTCCCTCTTGGTGGAGATGGAGATGTTAGGTGAGGCGATAACAGATAGAGGCTGGCATATACAGACCGTCTATCTGGGCGGGGGCACACCCACGGTATTAAACCGGGCCCACATGGAAAGTATCTTTACGGTACTGCACGACAAGTTTATCTCTGCTAAGACCAGTGAGATAACTGTCGAGGCGGGGCGCCCCGACTCCATAACCAAGCCGGATTTGATCCGCTTCAGGGAGATGGGGGTCAACCGAATATGTATCAATCCCCAGACCATGGATGATGAAACCTTAAAGCTGATCGGGCGGCGGCATGATTCCCGCATGGTCGTTGAAGCCGTGGAGTGGGTGCGTCAAGCCGGGATAAAACGTCTCAATATGGATCTGATCGTAGGTCTTCCCGGCGAGAATATGCGGCACTTCCAAAATACTGCCCACAGAATATTGGGGTTGGAGCCTGACAACATAACTGTCCACACCCTGGCATCCAAAAGAGGATCAGAAATGTTCAATACGGAAAGGCGAAGTACTGTCGGGAACAGGGGCGGGGAGGCAGCGCGGGGAATAGCATGGATGGACGGCTTGTTCCGGGACAAGAACTATAGACCCTACTATCTGTACCGCCAAAAGAACATGCATGCCAACCTGGAAAACATAGGCTACCAATGCGGTGAAAGCTCCTGCCTCTATAACATACAGATGATCGAGGAAAGGCAGACTATCATCGGGATGGGCGGTGGAGCCAGCAGCAAATTTGTCCGACCTGCTGATTGGTCCCTGACTCCTTTTCACAATCCCAAAGAGGTCAAAAGGTATGTGGAAGCGATTCACCACCTGG
>CAZBSD010000002.1:45127-82789 GCA_964494735.1 uncultured Syntrophomonas sp. | reverse complement strand
CTCGTTTCACAATCCTCAAAACCCGCAAAGATACGTGGGAGCAGTTCATCAGCTGATATCTCGTAAAGTTGACAAGCTTCAAGCCTTAAACTAGAATTATCCAGAGAAAATACGTAAACGGGGGATTCTTGATGGAGATTAGAGCTCCGCGGGGCACATACGATATTCTGCCGCCCGAATCAGTCAAGTGGCAATACATGGATAGTATACTGCGTAGAACCGCCGCCTCATTTGGTTATCGCGAAATCAAGACTCCCCTCTTCGAGCACACCGAATTGTTTGAGCGGGGAGTAGGCGATACCACCGACATAGTCACCAAAGAAATGTACACCTTCCGGGACAAATCGGATCGCAGTTTGACTTTAAGGCCGGAAGGTACCGCCTCATGTGCCCGGGCTTTAATCGAAAACCGGGTCTATGGAGGTGTCATGCCGGTCAAATGGTATTATACCGGGCCCATGTTCCGTTATGATCGCCCCCAAACGGGAAGATACCGGCAATTTTATCAGTTCGGGGTGGAGGTTTTCGGCAGCCAGAGCCCTGACGTTGATGTGGAGGTTATTGCCCTCCTCACCAGGATGCTGGAAAAGTTGGGAATGCAAGATTTCGAACTGCATCTCAACTCGGTCGGTTGTCCTGTCTGCAGAGAGGAGTATCGGCAAAGGCTGATTGCGCACATCAGACCCTTGACCCCACAATTATGCGATGATTGCCGGAGCCGTTTCGACAACAACCCTCTGCGGGTGCTCGACTGCAAAGAGCCTGGTTGCCAGCAAGCGATCCAAGGCTTTCCTTATATAGTAGATAGTCTCTGTGAAGAGTGTGCCAGCCATTATGGAGTGGTCAAGTCGACACTGGAGAAAACGGGCATTAAATACCAACAGGATCATAACCTGGTCAGAGGGCTGGATTATTATACAAAAACCGCCTTCGAAATACACATACCGTCTATCGGTGCCCAGAGCGCGATCGGCGGAGGCGGGAGATACGACGGACTGGTAAGTGCCTGTGGCGGTCCGGAGGTACCGGGGATTGGATTTGCGCTTGGACTGGAGCGACTGTTGCTGGCAATAGAGAGCAATCCCCTCCACAAATGGCCTGATGAGGAGTTGGAAGCGTTTGTGGTGGTCGTGGATGAAAGATTCACCCTGGATGCGATGCACATTTTGGATCGGCTGCGAACCGCTGACATTAGGGCTGACCGGGACTATAACGGGCGCAGTATGAAAGCCCAGCTGAAGTTTGCCAATAAACTGGGAGCCCGGGTGGTGGTTTTAATGGGTGAAGATGAGATGGACCGGGGCATATTGACAGTCCGCAACATGGACTCCGGCTGCCAGGATGAAGTACCGCAGAAAGACCTGATCACTTTTATTAAAGGGATACTGGGATAGATAGGGAGGCTAACAAGGCAATGAAAAGGACTCATAATGCGACAGATATTGGATTAGGGATGGTTGGAAAATCAGTGGTACTCAACGGGTGGGTAGACTCCCGTCGCGATCACGGGGGTCTCATATTCATAGATTTACGAGATAGATCTGGAATCATACAGGTAGTATTCAATCCCGAATTGGATGAACAGGCATTTCATTTGGCTGAGAGCGTCAGAGGCGAATATGTAGTGGCAGTCAGGGGAGAGGTTCGGGTTCGGCCTAAAGACACCGAAAATCCCAATCTTAAGACTGGTAAAGTGGAGATATATGTTGAGGCGATGGTAGTATTGAATCCTGCCAAGACACCTCCCTTCTACATCGAGAACGGGATAGAAGTCGACGAGTTACTGCGCCTGCGCTATCGATATTTGGATCTCCGCCGTCCCGAGATGAAGGACAACCTTCTGTTGCGTCACCGGGTGGTCAAGGAGATCCGCGATTACCTTGATGAACGAGGATTCATCGAAATCGAAACCCCCATCCTAGGCCGCAGCACCCCCGAGGGAGCGCGCGATTACCTGGTGCCCAGCCGAATCCACCCTGGGGAGTTTTTTGCCTTGCCGCAGTCGCCCCAGCAATATAAACAGATGCTGATGGTGGCAGGGATGGAGAAGTATTTTCAGATAGCACGCTGTTTCCGGGATGAAGATCTGCGGGCCGACCGCCAGCCGGAATTCACCCAATTGGACATGGAGATGTCCTTCATAGACGAAGAAGATATCATTGAACTGATCGAAGGCATGATGAAGCGCCTCTTCCAACAGGGTTGCCAAATAGATATAAACACCCCCTTCCCGCGTATATCCTATCAGGATGCCATGCTAAAATACGGGACCGATCAGCCGGATCTCCGTTTCGATTGGGAGATCGTGGACATCACTCCGCTGGTAGCAGATGTTGATTTCAAAGTGTTCGCCAGCGCGATAGCCAACGGGGGCGTAGTGAGAGCCTTGAATGCCAGGGGTTGCGGGTCATTTACCCGCCGTGAGATAGATGATCTGGGCCGGATGGCGGTGGAATTTGGAGCCAAGGGTATGGCCTGGATCAACGTCACCGAGACCGAGCTGAAATCACCCATCAGCAAATTTATCAGCAGCGAAACGATGGATCGGATTGTGCTGGAACTGGATGCCCATCCCGGTGACCTGCTTCTGTTCGGCGCTGACCAGACCGAAATTGTGGCCAGGGTACTAGGTGTGTTGCGTCTGCACCTGGGGCGCCGTTTGAACCTATGTGATCCACAGAGATTAGCATTTGCCTGGATCCATGATTTTCCCTTGCTTGAATACGATGTGGAGGAACAGCGTTTAGTTGCTGTTCACCATATGTTTACCGCCCCCAGAAGCGAAGATATCCCGCTGTTGGATACTGACCCCAAGATGATTAGAGCACGGGCCTATGACTTGGTTCTGAACGGTACTGAAATAGGGGGCGGCAGTATCAGAATCCACGATCACGATTTACAGGCCAAGATGTTTACCACCGTGGGAATTAGTGAACAAGATGCTCGTGAAAAATTTGGCTTTATGCTGGATGCGTTTGAATATGGAGCCCCTCCCCATGGCGGAATCGCTTTCGGAGTCGACCGCTTGATCATGTTGATGGCCCGCCGCGACAGCATCAGAGATGTCATCGCATTTCCAAAAACTCAAAGTGCCTCCGATCCCATGACCGATGCCCCTTCGCCGGTTAGCCCCAAACAACTGCGGGAGTTGGCTTTGAAGTTAAGAGAAAGCTAGATATTACTGGAATTAGATGCACATATTACTCCAGCCTTAAGTTGAAGCGCGGCAGTTTCTGTGTTATCATCTATCTAAATAATTCATAAAATATCATAAACCCCTGCTGTTCGCGTGTATAACCGTTCAGTTTTTGCCAACACAAAAACTTTGGGAGTCCGGTCTTCATATACGACATGCAAGCCTATTGAGTGGGACGCATTGAGTATATGAGAGGACACCCACCTGCATTGCAGGTTAAAACTCACGGCGCCACGGCTCAGTGGGGTTTTTTTATGCGTTTTCAGGACAACCTTCCCCATGAAGATAATATCTAGTGTAAACACGATTTTGGTATTATAATGGCCGTGTAGTTAATTTGGAGGAAGAACGATAGTATCGGGGGGAGCAGAATTGATGGCTTACTGGGATCAGGAGAAGGAGTGCATGTCGAGGGACAACCTCGAGAAGCTGCAGATCAGACGGCTCAAGGAGACCGTCTACCGGTCTTATGCTTTTGTGCCGGCCTGCAGGGCCAAAATGGACGATGCGGGGATCAAACCGGATGATATCGGATGTCTTGATGATCTTAAGTTGCTGCCTTTTACTACCAAGCAGGAGATGCGCGATAACTATCCCTTCGGGCTGTTTGCCATGCCCATGTCGGAGGTGGTGCGGATCCATGCCTCGTCCGGTACCACTGGCAAGCCGTCGGTGGTAGGATACACCCGCCGGGACGTCGATAATTGGGCCGACCTCATGGCCAGGGCTTTGACCAGTGCCGGGGCGAATAAGCGGTCGGTGATTCAGAACGCCTATGGATACGGATTATTTACCGGCGGGCTTGGGGTTCATTACGGGGCCGAGCGCCTGGGTGCATCTGTTATCCCGGTCTCAGGGGGAAACACCCAACGACAGATTTTGCTGATGCAGGATTTCGGCACCACTCATCTTACCTGCACCCCGTCCTATGCTCTTTTCATCGCCGAAGTGATGGCTGAAATGGGAGTCGATCCCGCCGATCTCAAGTTACAGGCGGGGATCTTCGGAGCGGAACCGTGGTCAGAAAATATGCGGGTGGAGGTCGAGAATAAGCTGCGCATCAAGGCCTACGATATCTACGGACTGAGCGAAATCATGGGTCCTGGGGTGGCTATTGAATGTCCGGCCCGGACTGGCCTGCATATCGCCGAGGATCACTTCCTGGTGGAAGTAATAGATCCGGTGACCGAAGAAGTCCTGCCAGAGGGTTCGCTGGGTGAGTTGGTTATTACCACTTTGACGAAGGAGGCCATCCCCATGATCCGTTACCGGACCAGGGATTTGACCACCGTGTCAAGCACCGAATGCCCTTGCGGCCGCACTCATATCCGCATGCAGAAGGTACTGGGCCGCTCCGACGATATGCTGATAGTGCGAGGGGTGAACGTATTCCCCTCGGCGATAGAGACCATACTATTGAGTATTCCTGGAGTGGAACCTCATTATATGATAGTATTGGAAAGGCGGGATAACCTGGATCAGATGGAGGTTCAGGTGGAGGTTTCGGAAGATATCTTCAGCGATGAAATACGGAAGCTTGAGGATCTCAATCGCCGGATAGCCAAGGAATTGGAGAGCAACCTGATGATTGCGGTGAAGGTCAGGTTGGTGGAACCCAAATCTATTCCCCGCAGCGAAGGCAAGGCGGTCAGAGTTAAAGACAATCGCAAAATATAGGAGGGAATATTGTATGGCTAAGCAGATTTCCGTTTTCCTGGAGAATTCCAGCGGACGCCTGGCTCATGTTACCAGAGTTTTAGGTAATGCGGGTATCAACATCCGGGCTCTTTCCATCGCAGATACCTCTGATTTCGGAATACTGCGATTGATAGTGAACGATCCGGATCAAGCCTATAAGATCCTTAAAGAGTCGGGTTTTACCGTCAGTGAAACCGAAGTAATCGCGGTTCGCATGCCCGATTCGCCTGGCGGTCTGGCCGATGTGCTGGACCAGATGTCAGATGAGAATATTAACATCGAATACCTGTATGCCTTCTTGGGTGTGGCGGGCGGGGAGGCCCTGGTCATATTCAAGGTGGAAGATAACAAGAAAGCCAAGGAGGTATTCCGGAGCAAGAATATCAGCTATGTAGACGCTCAGGATCTTTACAAGCTATAGGGCATTTAACACTGCAATTGACGGGTTAAGGCGAGGATTGGGATATTTCCAGGCAATTTCAGTATGAGCCAATCCAGGGGCGTCATCTTAATTCGAATATGAACAAACTTTAGAAGGTGGGTTGGAACCGCTGGACTGTAACCGGTACAGCAAATCCGGCCCACCTTGCTATTGGGGCAACAATACAGGATTACTCAAATAGCGATATTTTTGTACAGGATATGAGCTGAAATTTATCGTGGATTTCATCGAAAATTAAATAAATTTTCCGCAAAAAGAACTATCTTATAATAGTTATTATTTTCACAATGAAGGGAATTGGTTTTGGCAGATAGAATAGGGGGTGGAGAGATGTGGAGCAAAGTGGAGGATACACCCACAAAAACACCACAAGGGAGCAGAACTGATGTTCTTGGGAGAATACCAGCATTCCCTGGATACTAAAGGAAGAATAATTGTTCCAGCTAAATTCCGGGAAGAATTGGGGGCAAAATTTATTGCCACCAAGGGCCTGGACAATTGTATCTTCCTGTACCCATTGGAAGAATGGAAAATCATAGAAGAGAAATTGCGGGCGCTCCCGTTTACCAGATCGGATGTCAGATCCTTCGCCAGGTTCTTCTTTTCAGGGGCTTCCGAGCTGGAAATGGACAAGCAAGGAAGAATCGTTTTACCCACCAATTTGAGGGAATACGCTGGAATAGGCAAAGACCTTACCGTCATCGGGGTTGGTTCGAGGGTTGAGATTTGGGCTGGCGACGGATGGGCAGAATATAATCAGGCAGCAGCATCATCGTATGAGGTGATTGCCGAAAACATGGTGGGGCTAGGGTTTTAGGAGTGAGAAATAGAATTGCATCAACCTGTGTTATTACAGGAAACTATCGAGAACCTGGTTACAGATCCACATGGCATCTACGTTGACTGTACCCTCGGCGGTGCAGGACACTTGGGTTGTCTGCTGGCTCAACTGTCATCCGATGCAAAAATCATAGGTATTGACAAAGATGCAGGCGTGCTCGGTCAGACCGGAGAAAGAATCAAAGCTTCCAATGTCATTCTGGTAAAGTCCGACTTCAGACATCTTGGCCAAGTTCTTGGCGCATTAGGGATTATCCAGGTTGACGGTATAATGTTGGATCTGGGAGTCTCCTCTTTTCAGCTTGATGTCACCGAGAGGGGATTCAGCTTCCACGAAGATGCCCGGCTGGACATGCGAATGAATCGGGAACAAGTTCTGACGGCATGGGAGATAATTAACCATTGGCCGGTCCAGGATATAACCAGGATACTGTTCCAATATGGTGAAGAGAGCCATGCCCGCAGCATAAGTAACGCGATCGAGGCAAATCGTCGTTTGCATCCGATAGATACTACTTTGGAGCTGACAGAGATAATTAAAAATGCAGTTCCGGCCCGCTACCGGCGGGAAAAACATCCGGCCCGAAAAACCTTTCAAGCTTTGAGGATAGCGGTCAATGAGGAAATGGAAGCATTGCAGGAAGTCCTTCCGCAGGCAGTAACGGCTCTGAAGAAGGGCGGCAGATTATGTGTCATAAGCTTTCACTCCCTGGAAGACCGCATAATCAAACAGTTTTTTCAAAAGCAGTCCAAGGCATGTATTTGTCCGCCCGATTTTCCCGTCTGTATATGTGATTGCAAGCCGATCCTGAAGTTGGTCAACCGCAAGCCCATCATTCCCAACGATGGCGAAATTGCCGAGAACCCCCGCTCTCGAAGTGCCAAGCTGCGGGTAGCGGAGAGAATATAGTTCTAAAGTCCAGAGAGGAGTAATAGTATGCTACAAGCCCAGTCTAGTGCGGCTCGGGATTGGAACTACCAGCCGATACCAGCTCCGGAAACCAAAACAGTCATAAGACGCAGAACAGTCAGAAAAACAAACTACCCCCGCAAGATGTATATCAAATGCGCTCTGGCCGTTTTTGGTTACGCACTGTTGCTGGTGTTTTTGTGTATCAAGAGCGCTACCCTTGGTTACGAAATCGAGCGATTGGAACGGGAAGTGGCGGGTATCACCACATCCAATCAACGGCTGGAATTCCAGATAGCAGAAAAGAGTTCCCTGGCGCATGTGGAGCAAGTAGCAGTAACTCAGTTGGGCATGTACAAACCGGATTACAACACGTCAATAGCCATGGCGACAGTGGCGGAACCGGTGAGCATGGCCTCTAATACATATGCCGAGGCCAACAAGACCAGTGTCAGCCAGAGACTGCTGGATAATCTTTATGCCAGCCTATCACGTTTGGCGGCTAATACTTAATGAAACAATAAAATGGGGTGGATAATAGATGCAAACGGCTGGTTTGCTTTTGAGAAAGCGTATAGCTACGCTTTTTTTCTTATTTACCATTGCTTTCGTATTGCTGGGCGGCCGAATATTCTGGGTTCAGTTCGTAAAAGGAGCAGAACTATCGGAGAAAGCGGCCCAGAACCGGATGCGGGACGTGCCGGTAGAGTCCAAAAGGGGCATAATCTATGATCGCAATGGTCATGAACTGGCTATATCGATCAGTGCCGATTCCGTTTATGCAATACCGGCCGAAATCAAGCGTTCGAAGCAGCAGCAAGCGACTGCTCAGAAGCTGGCCCAAGTTTTGGGTATTGACGAAACCAGTATTCTGAAGAAGATAACCGCCAACAGTTCTTTTGAGTGGATAAGGAGGCAGATAACCCCGGAGCAAGCTCAGCAAATACGTGATCTTCAGCTGCCGGGGGTTGACCTTACTGAAGAAAGCCGCCGTTTCTATCCCAAAGGTACCCTGGCCAGTCACGTGCTGGGGATATCTGGCACCGACAACACTGGATTGGAGGGTATCGACAATTATTATAATGATCTGGTAGGTGGAACCAAGGGCCGAATTGTCATCGAGCATGATGCCGCCGGCCGAGAAATACCGGAGGCCACTCATAAGTACATCGCCCCCGTAGATGGGGGGAATCTGGTTCTCACCATCGACGAAACGATACAATATATCACCGAAAGGGAACTGGATAAGGTTTTTATAGAACGTCAGGCCAAGAGTGCTGCGGCCATTGTGATGGATCCGAAGAGTGGTGAAATACTGGCCCTGACTTCCAGGCCCACCTTTGATCCCAACAACTATGGCGCGGTTCCAGCCAGCAATCGGAGGAACTTCGCCATTAATGACAGCTATGAACCTGGTTCCACCATGAAAATTACCACATCGGCGATGGCTCTCGAGGAAAACCTGGTTAATCGTGACACCCAGTTCTATTGTCCCGGCTACGTGAAGGTGGGCAAAGAAACTATTGGCTGTCCCAATCGCAGGGCCCATGGCAGCCAGACATTCGCCCAGATAGTAGAGAATTCCTGCAATGTTGGCTTTGTAAAGGTAGGTCTGGAGTTGGGTATGGATAAATACTTCAAGTACCTGCATGCCTTTGGTTTCGGGAAGCCGACCGGAATCGACCTACCCGGTGAAGCCAAGGGGATTCTGGTCAACCAGTCCAATGCAAAACAGATCGACCTTGCCACCATGGCCATGGGGCAGGCCAACGCGGTTACCGCCATGCAGCTTACTTCAGCCGTATCGGCCGTAGCCAATGGTGGTAAACTGATTAAGCCCCACCTTCTGAAACAGGTATTGGACAACACCGGTAATGTTATCAAGACTATTGAGCCCGAGGTGGTCAGTCAAGTAATTTCCGAATCGATGGCCAAAGAGCTATGCTGGATCCTGGAAGGGGAAGTCACCAACGGTACCGGGCGCAATGCCTTCATCGAAGGATACCATGTGGGCGGTAAAACCGGAACTGCTCAGAAAATAGCCCCGGGGGGCGGCTACTTGGCCAGCGAATATGTAGCTTCGTTTGTAGGGGTGGCTCCTTCCGATGATCCCCGCTTGGTGGTTATGGTGGTAGTGGACGCTCCTCAAGGGTATCCCTATTACGGTGGATGGGTTGCAGCCCCGGCAGCCCGCGAGATAATAAATGATTCACTGCGCTATCTCGAGGTTCCTTTAAGACAAAGCGATGGACAGATCAACCCTCAGAAAGAAGAACGGGTAATAGTCCCGGATGTTGTAAATCTTTCTGTGGCGGATGCCAGATCTGCTATCGCGGCCCGGGGGCTGTCCGCCAAGGTTGTAGGTGAAGGCCGTATTGTTTGGCAGCAGACACCTCGAGCCGGGAGTAAATTAAGCAGAGGATCCGAGGTAATAATAAGTATGTCGCCATATGAGAAAAATGGTCAGAGTGGGGAGATAACGGTTCCTGACCTGAACGGTAAATCGATGAAAGAAGTGGCCCGGATGTTGGCTGATCTTGGCCTCCACCTGGTCCCCGAGGGGCACGGCATATCCACTGAACAGTCGCCCGCCCCCGGGAAGGTTGTAACCAGCGGTTCGACCATAAAGGTTAAATTCCAGCCTCTGGAGTGATCAGAGCTGTAATAGGATTCGACTGAAGAAAGGAGGAACGGGCTTTGAAATTAGGTTCAATCCTGGCTAGTTTGGATTACAAGTTGATAACCGGGTCTTTGGATCAGGAAATCGGCGGAATCAGTTTTGACTCCCGAAAAGCAGGGCCTGGAAACCTATTTGTCTGCATCTCCGGATTAAAGAGCGACGGCCACGATTACATCCAACAGGCTATCGACCGCGGAGCAGCTGCTTTGCTGGTCGAGAAGGAAATCGACGCTGTCCCCGACATGGCGGTCATACAAGTGGCCGACAGCCGCAAGGCGATGCCCACATTAGCCTCCAATTTCTATCAAAGTCCCTCCTCCCAGCTAAGATTGGTGGGTGTGACCGGCACCAACGGGAAAACCACCACTACCCATCTGATAAAAGCTATACTGGAAGAACAGGGTTGTAAGACTGGTATCATGGGGACATTATATTCACGAATAGGGGATTATGAGAAGGTCTTCAACAATACTACCCCCGAATCACCGGATATAGAGGAATTCCTTGAGATAGTGAGGATGGCATCGGGGCAATACGCAATCATGGAAGTATCATCCCATGCTTTGGATATGGGCAGAGTAGAGCGGCTCGTATTCCACAGTGCCGTATTCACCAATTTGACACAAGATCACCTTGATTTTCATGGCGATATGGATAGCTATAAACGGTCAAAATTGAGACTGTTTGAACAAATGGATATGAGCCCGGGCAGTTTTGCGGTTATCAATGCTGACGATGCAGCTGCCGCAGATTTCATCAAAGCCACCGGCAATTATATCACCTATGGAATCAATGAGAAGGCAGCGGTGCAGGCTGCCGATATAAGATTCAGTCTGAAGGGCAGTCAGTTCACGGTTCGTTACCAGGATGAACAGTTCCCCATCGCTATGAAACTGATTGGCCGCTTCAGTATTTACAATGCTCTGGCATCAATAGCTTTCGCTTTGAAAGAGGGGATAAGCCAGGATGTTATCAGGAAAGCATTGGCCCAGGTGACTGGTGTGGCGGGCCGATTTGAACAAGTGGATTGTGGGCAGGACTTTACCGTGATAGTCGATTACGCCCATACCCCGGACGGCTTGGAGAATATCCTCAAAACGGGACGAGAGATACTGGAAAACCGGTTAATCACGGTATTTGGCTGCGGGGGTGACCGCGACAGAACCAAACGGCCACTGATGGGCAGGATAGCAGCCCAATACAGCAATTTTACCATCGTTACCTCTGACAACCCCAGGACTGAGGAACCGGAAGCGATAATAGATGATATTATACCCGGCTTGCAGGAAGTTGAAAACTCCCACTATGCCAAGATAATTGACCGGCGCGAAGCCATCCATCAGGCTATTTGTCTGGCAAAAAAGGGAGATCTCATTATCATAGCCGGTAAAGGGCATGAAACTTACCAGCTGGTCAAGGATCAGGTTCTTGATTTTGATGATCGGCTGGTGGCGTCAGAATATCTGAAAGGTAAAACAAATGGATGAGGCTGAGCCTACAATTTGTTGTGGATAGCGTTAACGGTGATCTCTTAAGCGGCAATCCGGACACATGGATAGAAGGAGTCAGCACTGACTCGCGCAGCTATTTACCGGGCCAATTGTTTTTTGCATTGCAGGGGGATAATTTCGATGGGCACGATTACATCAATGAGTTGATAACGGCTGATGCAACGGCTGTGGTTATCTCTAAGCCGGACAAGATGAACATATTCAAGCATACTGCGGTGATACTGGTGAAGGATACATTGCTGGCCTTACAAAATCTAGCGGCTTGCTATCGAAGCAGATTTGATATCCCAATCGTTGCTATCACCGGAAGCGTGGGCAAGACCACCACCAAAGATATGCTGGCCGCTTGCCTGGCACCCGTTTATAAGACGTTGAAGACCCCGGGAAATTTCAATAATGAGATCGGGCTGCCCCTTACCATCCTCAGCCTGGACGAAACCCACCAGGCCGCGGTCGTGGAACTGGCTATGCGGGCTCCTGGCGAAATTGCCCAGCTGGCTTCAATCCTGAGGCCCACCCAGGCCATTATAACCAACGTGGAACCGGTTCATTTGGAGACTATGGGGAGTCTCGAAAATATCGCCTGCGCCAAGTGTGAAGTTTTGGAATCGATCGCTGACGATAGATTCGCACTTATTAATGGAGACAATCAATTGCTTATGGCAGCGGCTCAAACCTATTCTGGCATCTTGTATACCTTCGGTTACTCTGAAGGTTGTGATGTACAGGTTGTACAAGTTGAGAAAGCGGCGCCAGGGGTCAAGGTTTCGTTGAGCTTATGGGGAGCACGCCATCAATTCCGGTTCCCCCTGCCGGCTCCCCAATTAGCCACCAATCTGGCCGCGGCGGCAGGGTGTGCATTCCTGCTGGGAGTGGATCCACAGATTATAGGGCAAGGCCTTGAAGACTATCAGACTGCTGAGAACCGCCTTAATATTACTGACCTACCCGCCGGCGGAGCGGTTATAAACGATACCTACAACGCCAATCCAGTGTCGATGGCTGCCGCTCTGGAGGTATGCCGGGAAATAAGCATGGGACGGAAAGCTGTGGCCATTCTTGGCGACATGTTGGAACTTGGGAATTACGAGAAAGAGGGTCATTGGGCAGTTGGACGCCGGGCAGCGCAGCTTAAGCTGGACCTGTTGGTAACAATTGGGGAGCGGGCTGCATATATTGCTCAAGGCGCATTGGAAGGCGGTCTGTCTGCGGCATGTATCATAAGCTTCCAGCAGCGCGGAGAAGCCTTGGATTGGCTAACGCAAAATGTCAGCCGGCGAGATGTAGTCTTATTCAAAGGGTCGAGGGGGATGCGTCTTGAAGAGATACTTCAGGGATGGCTGTTCCCGACCTAACTCGGAGGATTAAGGATGTTCGATTACATAACGAACGCAGGTTTGGCGGCAGCAGCAGCCCTAATCATAGCGTTGTCAATGGGGCCATTCATGATACCTTTTCTGAGACGACTGAAAGTTGGACAGAGTATCAGAGAGGATGGACCCCGCAACCATTATGTCAAAGCCGGCACCCCGACCATGGGCGGCATAATCATCATCACTGCGGTCATGGTGACTAGTTTCCTATTTGCCGGAAGCAGCCGCGAAGTGCTTACGGCGGTACTGATAACGTTATGCTTCGGAGGTATAGGATTTTGGGACGATTATATCAAAGTAGTCCTTAAACGTTCTTTAGGATTGAGGGCCCGGGAAAAGCTCGGTCTCCAGATCATAATTAGTATCGTATTCGGATTGCTGCTAGTATATGTGCTGGGGCGGGGGACAGAGATCGTCGTGCCTTTTTCCGGGTTGACCCTGGATATCGGTTACGCATACCTGCCGTTTATTGTTCTGGTGCTGGTTTCAGCAGCTAATGGAGCTAACCTGACCGATGGTCTCGATGGACTGGCTGCTGGGGTCACATTTTTTATTGTCCTGGGTTTGGGTATAATCTGCATAATGACCAATCATGGCAATCTCCTGATATTCTGTGGGGCAATGGCTGGCGGGTGTCTGGGATTCTTATTTTTTAACCGTTACCCGGCTCGAGTATTTATGGGAGATACCGGCTCGATGGCGTTGGGTGCCGGAGTAGCCGCGGTAGCAGCCATGACCCACAGCGAGATAGCCTTGATAATCCTGGCCGGTGTATATGTGATCGAGACGCTAAGCGTCATTATGCAGATAATATCCTTTCAAGCGACCAGGAAAAGAATATTCTTGATGGCGCCCTTGCACCACCATTTCGAATTAAAAGGGATACCGGAAACAAAAGTGGTCTATCTTTTCTACCTATTTTCGGTAATGTTCGTGGGATTGGGATTGATGGGTTTTAGAAACATAGGATAGGGGCATAAGATATGTCATTTGAGGGCAAAAGGGTGTTGATAATTGGCTTGGCCCGCAGTGGTCTGGCGGCGGCGGCAGCGTTATATAAGCGCGGAGCCGTTCTAGGTGCTTATGATGCCAAGGATAGGATGTTGATTCCTGAACAGGTACAGCAACTGGAAGGGTTCGGTATACCGGTATATGCTGGAATCAGACCGCCCTTGACACATGACGATTGGGATTTGATAGTGGTCAGCCCTGGGGTTCCACTGGACAGTGAGATAGTGAAGTTAGCTCGTATGAATGGCATATCAGCCATTGGGGAGTTGGAATTGGCTTTCCAACTGAAGTCTGATGACGTCGAGGTATTGGCGATTACTGGGACCAATGGCAAAACTACCACCACGGCTTTATTGCATTACCTACTGGAGCAGGATGGCAGGGCTGCCAAGGTGGGAGGAAACATTGGTACAGCTTTATGCAGCATTGTCGATAACATGGAAAAAGGTGAACTGGTAGTGGAGGTATCCAGCTTTCAATTGGAGACAATCGTTACTTTCAAGCCGCATATAGCGGGGATCCTGAACATTACCCCCGACCACCTCGACCGGCACAAATCTTTTGAGAACTATACCCAAATAAAGGAGAAAGTCTTTAGTATACAGGATAGCCAGGACTATCTAATTCTTAATTATGAAGATGCAGTGGTGCGTTCTTTTGGACAAGCAGCTTGTGCTAAAGTAAGGTATTTCTCCTCCGACCGGGAACTTGAAGATGGATTCTTTATCAGCGCTAACAGCATATATTGGGCCGAAAAGGGCGAAAGACATCTTGTTTCGCCTCTTCAGGGCATTATTTTACGGGGTAAGCATAACCTCGAAAACATACTCTGCGCGGTAGCGATGGCCTGGTCTGCCGGGGTCAGGGAAGAGGTGATAAGCCGATCATTAAAGAGCTTCGCGGGGGTGAGGCACCGTCTTGAGCATGCCGGCCAACACCGTGGGGTCCTTTACATCAATGACTCCAAAGGCACCAATCCGGACTCAACCATCAAGGCTTTACAAGCTTTTGAAGAACCTATAGTGCTTATTGCTGGTGGCCGGGCCAAGGGAGGGGACTATTCGGAGGTAGCACGCTTGATGGCATCGCGGGTAAAAGCCCTGGTCTTGCTCGGTGAGGCCAAAGATATGATAAAAAGTGCAGTAATGGAACAGGGCTTCACGAATATATATGAGGTAGACGATTTAGTTGCGGCGGTCAAAAAAGCCAACCAATTGGCGGCCGCAGGAGATGTAGTTTTACTTTCCCCGGCCTGTGCCAGTTGGGATATGTTTGACAGTTATGAACACAGGGGTGATATATTCTGTGGGGAGGTAACCAAACTGATCGAGTGCAACCGGGGTCATGATTCCAAAGGGGGCTAACCAGTGAGATTAAAGAAAGGGCCACCCGATTTTATCTTGTTCATCTCGGCCTTCACCCTGCTGGGTATTGGCTTGGTTATGGTGTTCAGTTCCAGCGCTGTTACTGCCAATGTAGATTATGGGGATCCCTACTACTTCTTCAAGAAACAGCTGGTGTGGGCAGTTATCAGCATCGTGGCCATGATTATCATGATGAAACTGAACTTCTCCAAACTGAAAGATTTTGCAGTTCCCTTGATGGTCCTGGCCGTATTGTTTCTTATCCTGGTGATAACCCCGCTCGGGGTGGACGTGAAAGGGTCCAGCCGCTCGTTTTCGCTGGGGTTTATGCGTTTTTCACCCTCGGAATTTGCCAAGGTGGCTATGGTCATGTACCTGGCTAAGGCCATGGATATGAAAATTGGCAAAATCTCTTCTTTTACGGCCGGAGTCATGCCATTCCTGGTCATGTTGGCATTGATCTGCGGACTTATAATGTTGCAGCCGGACCTCGGGACGGCTTTCACTATTGCCGCCACAGTCTTCTTCATGCTTTTGGTGGCCGGGGCCAAGTGGTCACATCTGGGAGTAATCATGCTGTCGGGGTTGGGGGCGGTAGGCGCCGCTATCGCAGTAGCACCCTATCGCATGGAGAGGGTAGTGGCCTTCTTGAATCCGTGGAAGTATGCCAGCGATGAGGGATTCCAGACCATCCAGTCACTATATGCCCTGGGATCGGGGGGGCTTTTCGGTATGGGTTTGGGCCGCAGCCGCCAGAAGTTCTTTTACCTGCCCGAACAGCATACCGATTTTATTTTTGCCATATTAGGTGAAGAACTCGGATTTATCGGCTGCAGTGTGGTCGTGGCCCTATTTTTGCTTTTTGCATGGCGAGGGTATAAAATTGCAATAAACGCACCGGATAATTTCTCCAGATTGCTGGCGGCCGGGCTTACGACCATAATTGTCTTTCAGGCTTTTGTCAATATAGCGGTAGTATCCGGATCATTACCGGTGACAGGTATAACCCTGCCCCTTATAAGCTATGGCGGTACTTCACTCCTGTTCACTATGATAATGGTCGGTTTGCTGCTCAACATATCACGTTACAGCACGCGCACTTAAGGGAGGATCTCATTATGAAAATAATTCTGACCGGTGGTGGAACTGGTGGCCACATTTACCCGGCTCTGGCGATAGCCAGCGAATTAAGAAGCAGGATACCTGACGTGAAGCTGTTGTATGTGGGGACCACCAAAGGATTGGAGAACAAAATCATCCCTCGTTGTGGGATACCGTTTAAGACTGTTGATATCACCGGCATTGACCGCTCTTCTATGCTTAAATCCGGCAAGACCCTCCTCAGGTTCCCAGCCAGCTTCCTTCAAGCCCGCGAAATCATCAAGGAGTTTGAGCCCGACATTATTATAGGTACCGGTGGATACGTATCTTTTCCAGTGGTTTTCTCGGGAACATTTATGGATGTCCGCACCGTTATCCACGAGCAGAACGCCATTCCAGGTCTGGCCAACCGTAACCTGGCTAAGAGGGTGGATCGGGTATTGTTGACCTTTCCAGAAGCTGGTCAGTACTTGAATGGTTCAAACATGAAAACTACCGGATTACCGGTGCGCAAAGAAATATTGGCGATGTACCAGGAAGGCAAGGGCTCCAGATCCGGTCGTAACCTTTTCACTCTACTGGCTTTTGGCGGCAGTCTTGGATCGGCCAGCATTAACCAGGCAATGGTGCCGGTTATCGAGCGCTATCGTAATACCGAAATGAATATTATCTGGATTACCGGTGAATCAGGGTATGAGGAGATGCAGACTTCCCTGGAAAAAAGGGTTGATGTGAAATCCCTGAAATGCGGCTTGGAAATGGTACCGTACAAGCACGACATGGAGAAAGCACTGGCAGCAGCCCATCTGGCCGTTTGCAGGGCCGGGGCAAGTACTGTATGTGAACTGGAGATGCTGGGCTTGCCGGCAGTCTTTGTACCCTTTCCGTACGCAGCCGAAAACCATCAGGAAAAGAATGCCCGGGCCTTAGTCGAAAAGGGAGCCGCCGAAATGGTAATCGACGAATTTCTGGATGGAGACAGCTTGTATAAAATAGTGGAACGCTTGCGCAAAGATCCGACCAGATTGCAGGCGATGGGACAGAATATGTTAAAAGAGGCCCGCCCCAACGCTCTCAAGGACATAGTCGATGAGATCTTATCCCTGTAAGAGGTACGAAAGGCTTATCTGTACATTATTATTGAATGGACAAGCTTGTAGAGCGGTATGTAACCACTTCTATTAATTGTGCATACTATAGAGTGAATCATAAGACGTTTTGTGAATCGAAGGAGATGAGTTGATGACCACTGAATCCGAGGTGTGGGTGCATATGGTTGGCGTGGGAGGAGCAGGTATGAGCGGGATCGCCCGTGTGCTTCGGGAGCAGGGGATCAAAGTGAGCGGTTCCGACATGCAGACCAATTCCATAACCTCCCTGCTGGAAAAGATCGGAGTACAAATATACCAGGGCCATTCCGCGTCCAACTTGCAGCCCGGTGTTTCCCTGGTAGTTGTCTCCTCCGCAATTCCTGCCGACAATGCCGAACTGGTGGCCGCCCAATCCATCAACATACCCGTCATGAAGCGAGGTCAGATGCTGGCCCGTATGATGAATGAAAGTCGGGGTTTGGCGGTAGCAGGTGCTCATGGCAAAACTACCACAACCTCAATGCTGTATTCTGCCCTGGCAGGTTGCGGAATGGATCCCACCATGATTGTGGGAGGTGAAATCCAAGGCACAGAACTGCACGCCAGATGGGGGACCGACACATACTTCGTAGCTGAGGCGGATGAAAGTGATGGATCGTTTCTGAATATAAGGCCATATGCCGCGATCGTCACCAATATCGAAAATGACCATCTGGATTTCTACCAATCCATGGAGAGACTACAAGCCGCCTTCCGCCAATTCTTGGAGCAGATAGTACCGGGAGGATTCGCATTGCTCTACGGGGGTGATCCATTGTTGGATCAGATTAGGGAAGGCCTGTCGACTCGAATACTGATGTATGGTGAAAGTAATGACCGGGGCGTAAAACTGGACTATTGTTTCTCTGACTTTGTACCTGAGGGAATGGGTTCCTCTTTTGAAGTATACCGGGGCCAAGAGTATCTGGGGCGGATGAGGTTGTCCATCCCGGGCAAACACAACGCATTAAACGCAGTAGCTGCCACCGCAGTGGCGATGGAGATAGGGTTGGAGTTTACCAGGATAGGGGAAGCCCTGCAAAGTTTTCCGGGAGCCAAACGGCGTTTCCAGATTATCGCCCGAGTCAACGGAATCTCGATTGTCGACGATTATGCTCACCATCCTACTGAGATCCAAGCAACTATCCAGGCCGCCCGGCAGTTTCATCGGAATCGCCTGGTAGTACTGTTTCAGCCCCACCGTTACACCCGCACCAAGCTCCTTTCCGAGCAATTTGGGAAGGCGTTCATAGAAGCCGACCTGATAGTGATAACCGATGTCTATGCGGCTGGAGAAGCTCCTATTGAAAATGTCAGCGGTGAGCTGGTGTACCTGGCGGCGCTCAATGCCGGGTGCAATGCCCAGTACATTCCCAGTCTGGAGGACGCGGAGGATTACCTTAAAGAGTTATTGAAGACCGATGACCTTCTAATAACCATGGGTGCCGGTGATGTATGGAAAGTTGGGGTCAGATTGGCAGATAGAATGTAGTCTGCCCCACGGTTTATATATGGTGGAGGAGTTCATATGGATAAATTACTGGTCCAGGGCGGCAGGGCCTTAAAAGGCCAGGTGGAGATCAGCGGTTCCAAGAACGCGATCCTACCCATAATGGCCGCCAGTCTGATGTGCGATGGAGAGGTTATCCTTAATGGGGTCCCCGAACTGGATGATATCAACGTCATGTCAGAGGTGCTGGAATTACTGGGAGCCAGAGTAAAAAGAGAAGCCAGCGTGCTGATCATCGATGCCCGTTCAGCTGGCAGCAATGAGCTGCCGGAGAGTATATCCAGGCGGATGAGAGCGTCCAACCTGGTTATAGGGCCCTTGCTGGGAAGATTCAAACAAGCCCGGGTTGCGCACCCCGGTGGTTGTGCAATAGGCTCACGACCCATGGATCTTCACGTTAAAGGATTCCGAAACATGGGCTACCAGATTACGGAAGAGTACGGCCTTATGATAGGGCAAGCGGTTGCCGCCCAGGGCAGAGAGGTCATGTTGGATGTTCCCAGTGTGGGCGCGACCGAGAATATAATGATGGCTGCAGCAATGACACCAGGATTCTCTATTATCAGAAACGCCGCCCGTGAACCGGAGATTGTAGACCTGCAGAATTTTCTTAATCGCATGGGGGCTAGAGTTAAAGGGGCGGGGCTGGACACCATTCGCATAGAAGGAGTAGAAAGCCTGGGCAGCGTTGAGCATACGGTTATCCCGGATCGCATAGAAGCGGGCACCTATATGGTGGCAGGTGCCATCAGCCGAGGGGATGTGTGGATAGAAAACGTTGTGGTCGAACATCTGCAGCCGTTGATGGCCAAATTGACCGAGGTGGGCACCGATATCATTCCTTGGTCGGGCGGTATCCGGGTCCTGGGCAGGTCCCCATACCGGCCAACCGATATCAAGACCATGCCTTATCCGGGCTTTCCCACTGATATGCAGGCTCAAATGATGGCATTGTTGGGTACCATCCCTGGAACTAGTGTTATTGTCGAGACCATCTTCGAAAACCGGTATATGCATGTCCCGGAATTGCGCCGCATGGGTGCAGAAATAAAGGTTGAGGGACGGGTAGCAATAATCAATGGGAAAAGTGATTGGGAAGGGGCAGCCGTTGAATCTTCAGATCTACGGGCAGGCGCAGCGCTTATCCTGGCTGGATTATACGCGGAAGGGGAAACCCGTATCGGCCGGTTGGAGCATATCGACCGAGGTTACGAGAAGATTCATGAGAAGCTTATGGGATTAGGCGCGGAGGTACGGCGAATAACGGCTTAATTGATCACGTCATGGCCTGAAATGAATAAATCACCGCTAGATAGTGGCTTGGTTGTTAACCCATGGCCACTTATTTTGTGTTCAGACCGGACAAGCCATATTTTATGGGGGAAATAAATCGTGCTCTCCTATTGTTCCCTTCAATATACAGTGATTCTCTGCTATAATTTTTTGTGTGATATGCTAGCCGATGGTGGGAGAAGGGGAAATTTGTGGGCCGGAAGAAATTATCGAGGCGGCGGTTCAGCCTGGTGCTGTTGGCTTTTATTGGTCTGATCTCGGCATACCTGTTTATACACAGTACGATATTTGACGTCACCCAGATTACAATAACCGGGAATGACAAGGTAACCCAGGAGGAGATATTGGCACTATCAGGACTGGCGCCCGGTATGAATATATTTGAGTTTAACGAAAGCATTGCGGCCAAGTCTATCGAAGTCCATCCCATGATAAAACAGGCTGATATCAAGCGGCGCCTGTTCACTCAGGTT
Source organism: uncultured Syntrophomonas sp. (assembly GCA_964494735.1). GTDB lineage: Bacteria > Bacillota > Syntrophomonadia > Syntrophomonadales > Syntrophomonadaceae > PHAA01. The sequence continues at coordinate 62,257 of CAZBSD010000002.1, read as the reverse complement.
TCGATCAACGTTACCGAGCGGCAGGTATGGGCAGTTATCCCTTACGAAGGATTATTCCTGTGCATAGATGACAGTGGTGTATGCTTTGAGAAGCTCAATATTGTCCCGGTCGACAATGAGCTGATAATTACCTTGGAGAGCATGCCGGAATATGTGAATTTGGGGCAAGCTATCAATCGCGAGGCTGCCAATATGATCAAGCAGGTATGGCAGGCCATACCGAACGAACAGCGTCAGCTTATTTCAGAGATATACTACCAGAACCAAGACCGGACATTGAAGATTTACACATTACAGGGCGCCGAAATTAGATTTGGCGACCTGGAACGTTTGGACGAGAAGATTAAAATGCTCGGCGAGGTTCTGGATATGGAGAAGGACATGGCCGATGACGGCTCTGAAGAGTTAGAGTATGTTGATATCCGCTTCAAGGGTGAACCTGTAGTAAAGACCAAAAGTTAGAGGGTGAAGAAAACGCGGGATACCAGTGGAAAGATAGCTATAATGGTCATATGCATAATTGTCGGTATTATGTTGTCGGTCCAATATCGGACCTCGGAAAGCTACGGACCCAATTTGCGGACTACCAGGGTAGATGACCTGGCTGCAACCAACACCACACTACTCAAAGAGAATCAAAACCTATCCGAGGAGATCGTGGATTTGCGGCAGAAACTGGCTAATGTCGGCAGTGAAAGCCAGGCTAATGCTGATCTTCAGGACGAACTGCGCAAGACTAACATGGCCGCCGGTTTAACCGCAGTGACAGGTCCGGGCATCATCGTGACCTTGAATGACAATCCCCAAGCCCTACAACCGGGAGATGACCCCAATGCTTATCTGGTCCATGACAGCGATATCCTGTCTATCGTCAACGAGATCAAGGCATCTGGAGCAGAAGCAGTTTCGGTCAACGACCAACGCATAGTCGCCATGTCTGAGGTTCGCTGCGCTGGTACTACGATATTGGTGAATTGGAATAAGATCGGTCCGCCTTTCGTAATCAAAGCGACCGGCAATCAACAATTACTGGAGAGCGGGTTGACCATCAAGGGGGGCAAACTCGAAGAACTAAAGTCGTTTGGTCTACAGGCCCAGTTGGTCAGAAGTGACCGTATTGAGATACCTGCCTATACTGGAGCCTTAAAATTTCAGTATACGACTCCAAAACAGAAGTAGAAGGCGTGATTCGTTAAATGTTGTGGTTAACACTGTTTTGTCTGGCCATCGGCCTTTTTGTGGGTTATCAATTGCCCATCTTCTTGCCCGCATCGCTGGTGGAGTATGTGTCTATCGGCGTTTTAGCAGCTTTGGATTCGGTCTTTGGGGGAATCCGTGCCTTTATGGAGGACTCTTTTGACACCACAATATTTATTACCGGCTTTTTTACCAATTCGCTGCTGGCTGGAGCATTTGCATATTTTGGAGATAAGTTGGGGTTGGAGTTATATCTGGCCGCAGTGGTGGTCTTTGGGGTCAGGCTATTCCAGAATCTGGGTATAATCCGTCGATATTTACTGAAAAAGTACTGATAAAAAAAAACCACCAATAAAGGAAAATAGTTGCGTCTGTAGTATTTAGATTAAGGTAGAAATCATGTAGGGAGGCCTTCAAATTATCAAACGCACTATTGTGGTGGGGTTGGATGTCGGCACCAGTGAAGTGAAGGCTGCCCTGGGATCAAGGACCCCTTCAGGGGAGGTCAATGTTCTGGGGATTGCCCGCATCCCTTCGGCTGGTCTGCGTAAAGGAAACATTATCGATATCGAGAGCACCTCCCGTTGCATAGATAAATGCTTAAATGAATTGGAGCGATTGACCGGAAGAGAGATCTTAAGTACTGTGACCGGTTTTTCCAGTATCGGCATCGGGGCGGTAAATAATAGGGCTGTGATTGCAGTTGGCAATCCCGACAATGTGGTAACAGACGATGATAAAGACAGGGTTCTTCAGTCTGCCGCCAATATTGCCCTATCACCCGATAGAACGATAGTCCAGATCATAGAGAGGCAGTATGTTATCGACGGATATGATGGGGTGAAAGACCCGGTAGGGATGGTCGGTAACCGCTTGGAAGCAGAGACCCTGGTTATCTATGCTGCCATCGCCGCCATACAGAATCTGCAAAGGAGTACCCAACGTATAAACCTCCACATCGATGAGATAGTGTATAATCAATTGCTTATCGCGGAATCCGTGTTGATGCACGCCGAGAAGGAGATGGGTGTGGCATTGATCGATATGGGTTCTGGCACCACCGAAATAAGCGTTTTTAATCGCGGCACGATCCTGTCTACGTCGGTGCTTCCTATCGGCGGAGATTATATAACCAAAGACATTGCTATCGTACTCAGGACATCCATAGAGGAAGCTGCCCATATCAAAGAACAGTTCGGGATGGCATTACCGGAATTAACGCCAGAGGAAGTAAGTATAGAAATACACAATATTCAAGGCAGTGATACCAGGCAAGTACCCCAGAAATTGGTTGCGGAAATAATTTCTGCGCGGGTTTTTGAAATGATGGAAATGATTTATACTGAATTACAGCAGTTAGGCGACATAGACAAATTAGCCGGAGGATTGGTATTCACCGGGGGAGGAGCACAACTACAGGGCGTTGTTCCGTTGATGGAGGATTATTTCAACGTACCGGTTCGCTTGGGAAGGCCAGATAATATCAAAGGACTCAGTGCTGAATTGAACCAGCCGCAAAACACAGTGGCTCTCGGAGGACTGATTTGGGGTCTTAAGAATCTGGACCCTGAACTGATACAAAACCAACCAGGGGTTTCCAGTATGTTTAATAAGTTTAATTATTGGTTGAAGGATTTATTTTCTTAAATTTGAGGAGGGTAAAGGATGCCGTTAGATTTCGATGTGGAGATGCAGCAGTTTGCCGACATTAAGGTGATAGGAGTTGGCGGTGGGGGGAGCAACGCCATTAACAGGATGATCGAGGCTAATCTCAAAGGTGTCGAATTTATTGCCGTAAATACAGACTCACAGGCATTGTCTCTTTCCAGAGCGGAGAAGAAGATACAGGTGGGGGGTAAGCTCACCAAAGGTCTCGGAGCCGGAGCTGATCCCGATGTCGGAATGAAAGCGGCCGAAGAAAGTGAAGATGAGATCGTTCGGGCCCTGCAAGGTGCTGATATGGTCTTCGTAACCGCCGGCATGGGCGGTGGAACCGGTACCGGCGGGGCTCCGATCATAGCTCGGGTGGCTAAACGCATGGGTGCACTGACGGTAGGAGTAGTGACCAGACCATTCCTTTTTGAGGGACGTAAAAGAAATTCGCAGGCAGAAAAAGGCATACAAGCATTGAAGGATGAAGTGGATAGTCTCATTACCATCCCCAATGATCGTTTGTTGCAGGTGGTTCAGAAGAACACCCCGGTAAATGATGCCTTCAGGGTTGCCGACGACATCCTGCGCCAGGGTGTGCAGGGGATATCAGACCTCATTGCTATTCCAGGGCTGATCAACTGTGACTTTGCTGATGTGCAGACGGTCATGAAAAACACCGGCTCAGCACTTATGGGAATTGGACAGGCCAAGGGGGAGAACCGGGCAGCTGAGGCTGCCCGTCAGGCTATCTCCAGCCCCCTGTTGGAAACGTCCATCGAGGGAGCCAAGGGGGTTCTTTTCAATATCAGCGGCGGAGAAGATTTGACCTTGTTCGAAATCCAGGAAGCTGCGGCCATAATCCATGAATCAGCCGACGCCGAAGCCAATATCATATTTGGAGCCAACACGGATGAATCTTTGGGTGATGAAGTCAGGGTAACGGTCATCGCAACTGGTTTCGACAGCCCCCGTCTGCAGCCCAGCAGCGAGCCGGCCCAACGCCAATCACGGCAGGTTGGTGGGCGGCAGGCACCGTCATTTTTGGACCGCAACGACTTGGAAATACCTCCTTTTGTATTGAAACGCAAATAGATCCCAGGCTTAAGGAAACAGAATTTCGGAGGGCCAGTCTCGGCAAGAGGCTGGCTTCTTTTATTTTGGCTGCATAGCTACCGGGATGCGGCTGCTTTCCCAGACACCTTACAATCCGGCCGCAAGACCAACCCCGGCCGGGTCATCACTTGAAGGTTGACGATGAGCTTGAAAAAGTGCCCGCATATTGCCTATTCATAGGATAAGATAGCCTTGCTCCGCATCCTCAAAACAACAATTAACGCTCCCGGTTTCTAGTATAATTTGGCACACATATATGAGAACAGCATTACATACAAATGAAGGGACCTATTGTTGGTCTAAAAAAAGCGTGACAGGTGAGCTGGTTGGATCGACCGATAGTCTATGCTGACGTAACTTTCCTGGTGAATTTCACCATGGATTACACCATCCTTTGGGCTACTTCCAAACTGGCCGGGAGAGAAGCCTCCCATTGGCGTTTGGCAGGGGTGGCGGTCTTGGGTGGGATTTACGGGGTAGGCAACCTGTTGTCATATCTGAGTGTGCTCTATAGTTGGCCCGCCAAAATACTGTTCTCCATTATCATGGTTACCCTAGCCATTCCCCTGCGGGGATGGATCGATTTTAGAAAGGCTATGCTGGGGTTTTACGGTATCAGCTTCGTAGCCGCCGGGGCAACCATCGCGCTGAGTTATCAGATCAACCAGCTGGGCGGAAGCCAGGATTTCTCAGTATGGTGGCTCTTTGGCGGGATTTCTTGTGCGGTTCTGCTGGGCTACCAGGGCGAGAGATATTTGGCAGGAAAAGTGATCCCGGCTCTTTTGAAACATCAGGTTGAATTGCATTTTGGCAGCAGGATGTGCCGCGGTGAAGGTTTCCTGGATACCGGCAATCACCTGCGGGATCCCCTCACCCGACGCCCGGTTGTGGTAGCGGAATATCGGCTGCTTAGAGATTGTATACCTGCTGATTGCCGGGCGGTTATGGAGAACATGCATGATCAAACTGATATCCTGGCGGCTTTGGGCAATAGTACCTGGGCTAATCGCCTGCGCCTGATTCCCTTTACTTCGCTTGGTCAGAAGAACGGTATGATGGTGGGATTCCGATGTGATCAGATCATTGTCGATCCGGGCCGGAACCCCGTGCCGTATAAAAACCTGGTGGTAGGCATCTATCTGGATAAATTGAGTAACGAAGATGACTACCAGTTGCTGATTCCTTCGGAAATACTACAGAGTGCATAGGAGGTTCGGACCATGAGTATCAGAGAGAAATTGGCCGTTTGGAAAATGCTTCTTTTGAAGTGGTATGTGCAGAGACGATTACCTGATTTTGTGCATTACATAGGTTCTACCGAAATTCTGCCGCCTCCCTTAAAGGAACCGGAAGAGAGTAACCTTATCGCTCGTTTGGACCAGGGTGAAGAAGGGGTTAAAACCACCCTGATCGAGCATAACCTGCGTTTAGTGGTATACATTGCCAAAAAATTCGAAAATACCGGAATTAACATTGAAGACCTGGTATCAATAGGCACCATCGGATTGATCAAGGCCGTCAATACTTTCGAACCCAAGAAGAATATCAAGCTGGCCACCTATGCATCCCGCTGTATTGAGAATGAAATTCTCATGTACCTGCGCCGCAATCAAAAGAACCGAGCCGAGGTGTCGCTGGACGAACCTCTCAATATTGATTGGGATGGGAATGAATTACTGCTCTCCGATATTCTGGGTACTGAGGGGGACATGATCTACAAAAAGATCGAGGGGGAAGTGGAAAAATCGCTGTTATGGCAGGCCATGCACAAACTCAGTCCCCGCGAACACACAATCATCAGGCTGCGTTTCGGATTAACCGATGGAGCGGAAAAAACCCAAAAAGAAGTAGCTGACCTGCTGGGCATATCCCAATCCTATATCAGCCGACTGGAAAAGAGAATCCTAAAACGCTTGAACCGGGAAATACGTAAAATTGAATAGTTATTCAGCCTCACTGTCATCGATACAGACCAGCAAAGAGCCTTTGGAGGGGCTCTTTTTTTCATACTGCCAAATCATTTCTGTTCAAGAATAAGAAGCAGCACATAGGTAAATAATTAAGAACAGACCAATAAATATGTCATCATGAATGGCTGTTCCCCAAGAGAGAACCACTATGTTGAGAAGGGGTGGCTTATTGATAACCAAGGTAGAGATTTGCGGAGTTAATACGTCTAAACTGCCGGTATTGAAGAATGAAGAGATGCGTATTCTATTCGAGGCCATGCACAATGGCCAGACCGAAGCACGGGACAGGTTGATCCAAGGCAATCTGCGCCTGGTGCTCAGCGTAATCCAGCGATTTAACAACCGGGGAGAATATGTCGATGATCTTTTTCAGGTTGGTTGTATTGGTTTGATTAAAGCCATTGACAATTTCGATTTAAGCCAGAACGTAAGGTTTTCTACCTATGCAGTACCGATGATCATCGGTGAGATCCGGCGCTACCTGCGCGATAATAACCCGGTCCGGGTGTCCCGGTCATTGCGGGATATAGCCTATAAAGCTTTGCAGGTGAGGGAAAGACTGCTGGCGGAGAACTCTACTGAACCGACCATAGCCCAGATGGCTGAAAGACTGGAGGTGCCCCGGGAAGAGGTGGTTTTCGCTCTCGATGCCATCCAGGAACCGGTATCGCTGTTTGAGCCGATCTACAATGACGGCGGAGATCCAATATTAGTTATGGACCAGATCAGTGATGACAAAAATACTGATGCCCAGTGGCTGGAGTCGATCACCATCAATGAAGCGCTTAAGAAGCTCAATGAGCGGGAAAAACATATAGTATCCCTGCGATTCTTCAACGGCAAGACACAAATGGAAGTGGCCGATGAGATCGGCATCTCTCAGGCTCAGGTCTCGCGTTTGGAAAAGGCTGCCCTGAAACAACTGAAGAAATACGTCTAAGATAAGGAGGAAAAGGATGCAACCCCGGAATTTGCTGGCGATCTTATTGGTAGCCATCATTTTGGCCCTGATGGTACCCTTGTCGGAAAACAACTGGCGCAGCGCCAAGGCTTTTACCTATGACAATCTTATCTTCATGGACACCAGCAATGGCCGCCAATGAATATTTTATAGTATATCCTCTCCTTAAACGGGTCCTGTGCAGACAGGACTTTTTTATTGTGATAAACTGGCGAAAAAAGATGGTGAAGCCATGCAGGAGTTCCAAGCGGCCCGCCTCATATGGGAAGGTAAGCACAGGGTTGATGAAGGTGGGAGGACTTTCATAAGTGAGTTCGAGCGGGTAAATGTGAACCGGTTTGTGGGTGCCCAGAATTATTATGAGCAAGTTGAGGTGCCGCCTGCCATTGGTACCATCGAGAACATCTTTGGCCTGGGTGACAACCTGGTGTTTCTGCAAAACCTGCCCCAATGGGGGGGAGAGCCCAAAGTCGATCTGATCTATATCGACCCCCCGTATATGACCGAGATAACCTACAATTCTGCCATATCCATCGACACTCCGGATGGTGAACGAACCATCTCCAGACCCGCTTTTCATGATCGTTGGACGCGGGGTTTGGATTCCTATCTGGAAATGTTGTATCCTCGGCTGTTGGCGATGCGGGATGTGCTTTCTAATGAGGGAAGCATCTTTGTTCATGTGGATTGGCATGCTGGTCATTACGTCCGGGTACTCATGGACGAGATCTTTGGGATGGACAATTTTATCAACGATATCGCCTGGTGTTTCGGCGGCGGCGGAAATTCCCGCCGTCATTTTCATCGCAAACATGATTCGATCCTTTGGTATGCTCGCGGTCCCGAGTATATCTATAATCCTCAATTCCGCCCTTATACTGCCGGTACGGTGGAGCGTGGCCTTACCAATGTCAAGGGAGAACGGTACCGACTGCACCAGGAAGGGGCATTAATGCAGGATTGGTGGATCGACATAAACAAGATCTTAAGTCCCACCGCCCACGAAAACCTTAAGTATCCAACCCAAAAGCCCAAAGATCTGCTGCGCAGGCTGGTGGCCTCGGCAACCCGGCCCGGTGCCCGGGTTGCCGATTTCTTCTGCGGTTCCGGGACTATGGCAGAGGTGTGCAATGAGATGGGGCGCCGATGGATTTTATGCGACAACAGCCCCCTGGCTTTGCAGACAACCATGTTCCGTCTGATCAGAAACGGGTCCAAACCGTTTAAGATAGTCGGCCAATGCCAATCGGAACATGAGCCCGGCGGAGAATTGATCCTAAAAACACCGCAGTTGAGCAGATTTGATGACCAACATCTTTTGTTGGATATCGGCATCCAATCTTACCACCCTGTCCACATGGACTACCAGCCGGTGGGCAGAAAGTGCAGCGATTTTATCGAGTTTTGGGAGATCGACGTGGATTACGGAGCTATCTTTAACTCCTGCTGCCAAGTGACCAGGGAAAAACACCGCTATCGAGGCCCATTGCCACTTGATGTTCTGTTGAGGCTGCCGGCCGACCGACCTGCAAAGGTTGCGGTCAGGGTCTGGGACGTCTGGGCCCGCCGGACAACCGTTATACTGGACATTGACATCTGATGGCTGGGCCAAACGCGGTGTAAATGCCACCGCCGCCCTTTTCACAAGGGAAGAGGCGTCCGCCCTTTCAGCATACGATCTTCGCAATCTCTCTCACTCTGTTTTTGGAAATTTTCCCGATTACCATTTCAGCGCCATAAATGCTCACTGTATTGCATAGTGTACCTTTTTGTGTTATCAATTGCTTTAGGGGTTGGCAGGGTAATGTATAATATTACCAGCTATGTTATTATGCTATTATCTATAAAAACATCTGGAGCTTTTTCATATGGAACGGAATGAGATTGCCAGCCTGTGTTTATTACACAGTATACCAGGGATAGGCAACAAGACCTTGTGGAGGATGAAGCAGCAAGCGGGTAGTTTCACCGCCTGTCTGGCGGGCGATGACGATATGTGGCAGCGTTGCTCTCTATCGGCAGCGCAGCGCAGTGCTATCGTTGACACCCGGCAGAGGGTGGACCCCCTCGGTGTTTACGAGAGGTTGACCGACCAGGCCATCGGCATATGTACGGTGGATACCGAAGGATACCCCGAGATGCTGCGCGCTATCTACGATCCTCCCTACATAATCTATTATCGTGGCGACATCAGTATTCTGAATAAATTCTGCCTGGCGGTGGTCGGTTCCCGCGTCGCCACCAGTTACGGCAAGAAGCAGGCCGCCCGGTTCGCCCGTGAGTTAGCGGGCGAGGGTATGGTGGTAGTCAGTGGTATGGCCAGGGGCATTGACACTGAAGCTCATCGAGGGGCGCTTGAAGTAGACGGTAAAACGGCTGCGGTCCTGGGCAGTGGTATCGATATCATTTATCCCCGGGAGAATCAGAATCTGTATGACCAAATAGTTCAGGAGGGCGTGGTGCTTAGCGAATTTGCCCCCGGCACCAGACCGGAACCAGGCAATTTTCCCGCCCGCAACCGTACTATTTCCGGCTTGTCGCACGGAGTACTGGTGGTGGAAGCCAAGCAGCGCAGCGGGGCCCTGATAACTGCCGATTTTGCCCTGGAACAAGGTCGCGATGTTTTCGCCATACCGGGGCCCATCACCAGCCCGAATAGTGCCGGGACCAACCAATTGATCAAGCAGGGAGCCTGCCTGGTGGCCAGTATCGAAGACGTCCTGCATGATTACGGCTGGAATGAACCATCCCGGTTGTCTTCGGCCCAAGGCCAACTGTCGTTCGCGCCCTGCAGTGAGGAAGAAACGGCCGTCATTGAAGCATTGGCCCTAGAAACCATGAGTTTTGATCAACTGCTGCAAACCAGTAAATTGGGCAGCGGGAGTCTCAGTGCCCTGCTGTTGAAACTGGAATTGGAGGGAATAATCGAAGCAATGCCGGGTAATTACTATGGGAAGGTTTAACAGCCAATCTTCAAAAGAATTATTCATATTTGGATAAGGATTTAGCAATAACTAACGAGGTGATATTTTGGCCGAGAATACTCTGGTTATAGTGGAGTCTGCTGCCAAGGCGAAGACCATAGGCAAGGTTTTGGGCAGAAACTACCGGGTGAAAGCGAGTGTAGGACACATACGGGACTTACCCAAAAGCAAGTTGGGGATAGATGTAAATAACGATTTTGAACCGCAATATATTACTATCCGCGGCAAAGGGGAGCTTTTGAAGGAAATCAAAAATGAAGCCAAAAGATCCTCCCGGGTACTGCTGGCCACCGACCCTGACCGTGAAGGTGAGGCCATTGCCTGGCATCTGCAGCAGTTCATGAATATTCCGGCGGGTGCCAAGTGCCGGATAGAATTCAACGAAATAACGGCGGAAGCCATTAAAAAGGCGATCAGGAATTTGCGTCCGGTGGATATAAATCTGGTCGATGCCCAGCAAGCCCGCCGGGTACTGGACCGTCTGGTGGGGTACAATTTGAGTCCCCTGCTGTGGAGCAAAGTCCGTAAAGGATTAAGTGCGGGACGGGTGCAGTCGGTGGTGGTCCGGGTTATCTGTGACCGGGAGAAGGAAATTCTGGCCTTTCGACCCGAAGAATACTGGACCATCGAAGCGTTGCTGTCCAAAGAGGGGAGCAGCAAATTCTCTGCTAACCTGATATCCCACCGGGGACGCAAAATAGAGATGAAAAATGAAGCGGAACAAACCAAGGTGACCGACTACCTGCGGGGAGCGGTGTTTACCCTTAAGACCCTGGAGAAGAAGGAAAAGCGGATCAAGCCCAAGCCTCCTTTTACTACCAGTACCATGCAGCAGGAGGCTTCTCGAAGACTGGGGTTTTCCCCCAGCCGCACCATGCGGGTCGCCCAGGAATTATATGAGGGTTTGGAAGTGGGGAAAAAGGGCGCAGTCGGTCTAATAACCTACCTGCGTACCGACTCGACCCGTGTCTCCAGTAGTGCCCAGGCGGATGCGCTGGATTTCATCAAGGCACAATTTGGGGCTGTTTTTGCACCCCATACCCCCAATGAATTCAAGAGCCGCAAATCCGCCCAGGATGCCCATGAAGCCATCCGACCGTCGGAAGTAACCCGCACTCCCGAAAACATCAAAGCCTACCTTAGCCGGGACCAGCATCGCCTTTATAAGCTTATATGGGAGCGTTTCATTGCCAGCCAAATGGCGGCCGCCCGCTATGATACGGTCAAGGCAGATATAGCGGCGGGTGATTATGGATTGAGGGGCAGCTCATCGCAGCTGAAGTTCCCGGGTTACAAACGGGTTTACAACGACGAAGAGGATGAGGTTAAAAACCCTATCCCTGACATGGCCAGCGGTCAGTCTCTGCAATTGGAGGAACTGATACCGGAACAGCATTTTACTCAGCCCCCGCCCCGCTATGCCGATGCCAGTCTGGTCAAGTTTTTGGAGGAGAAAAACATAGGCCGCCCCAGCACCTATGCACCTATCATCGATACCATCATTAAGAGGAGTTATGTCGAACGGCAAAACAAGCAGTTTGTACCCACCGAATTGGGATATATAGTGGTGGACCTGCTCACCCAGCACTTCAGCAGTATCGTGGACATAGATTTCACCGCCAGGATGGAAGAAGAACTCGATCTGGTCGAGGAAGGCAGCATGAACTGGAAGGCGGTCATAAAGGAATTTTATGCACCTTTCAATGCTGACCTGGAAAAGGCCCAGGATCTTATAGAGAAAGTCGAGATAAAGGATGAAGATGCTGGCAAGGAGTGTCCCCAATGCGGGAAACCGATGGTGATCAAACATGGTCGTTTCGGGAAGTTTATCGCCTGCTCCGGTTTCCCCGAATGCCGCTATACGGAATCTATCAACGAAGAAGCAGGGGTTGGCTGCCCGCTTTGTCAAGGCCGAATTTTGGCGCTCAAATCGAAGAAAGGACGGAAGTATTTCGGTTGCAGCAATTATCCCGAATGTAGTTTCCGTTCCTGGAATAAGCCAACCGGCGAAAAGTGTCCGGTCTGCGGAGATGCCATGGTCGAAAAATACCGGAAAAACCAGATCCAGGCAGTGTGTCAAAATCCAGAATGCAAACATCACCCTGAGATGAGCGAGTATGTTGCCGCCCATTAAGGTGATAGGCGGGGGCCTGGCCGGAAGCGAGGCGGCCTACCAGATCGCCGCTGCCGGCATAAAGGTGAGTCTGTATGAAATGAGGCCGGGGAAGATGACCCCAGCCCATAGCTCCGGTGACCTGGCTGAATTGGTCTGCAGCAATTCTCTCAAGTCGGATCTGATCGCTACGGCTCAGGGTTTATTGAAGAGTGAGATGAGAGCCCTGGGCTCTCTTACTCTCGAGTGCGCTGAACAGTCCAGGGTTCCAGCCGGATCCGCATTGGCCGTAGAGCGGGAATTGTTTGGACGTTTGGTTACGGAACGAATCGAATCACATCCGAACATCACGGTAATCCGTCAGGAAGTGGAGGCCATTGATCCTAATGAGATAATGGTCATAGCAACCGGACCATTAACATCAGATTCCCTGGCCGATGAATTGAGCCGCATCACAGGTACCGAAAACCTGTTTTTCTATGACGCTATAGCTCCCAGTGTAACTTTGGAGAGCCTGGACCAGGGTAAGGTGTTCAAAGCCTCCCGTTACGATAAAGGAGACAGTGATTATTATAACTGCCCTATGGATCGGGATGAATATGAACACTTCTATGGCCAACTGGTAGAGGCCGACATGATAGAGGGGCATAGCGTCGACAAGAACTTGTTTTTCGATGGTTGTATGCCCATAGAAGTAATGGGCCGGAGAGGCTTGGACACACTAAGATTCGGTCCGATGAGACCAGTAGGATTGATTGATCCCCGCACCGGGAAAAGGGCTTGGGCGGTGGTGCAGCTCCGCCAAGAGAATAAAGAAGGGACGGTTTTGGGATTGGTTGGATTCCAAACCCGGCTCAGATGGGGGGAACAGGATCGCATCTTTAGGCTCATACCAGGGCTGGCCAACGCTGATTTCGTCAGATTTGGAACAATGCACCGCAATACTTATTTAAACAGCCCCCGGCTTTTAATGCCTTCTCTGCAGTTCAAGAGTAATCCCAACTGGTTTTTTGCGGGTCAGCTGATCGGCGTGGAAGGGTATATGGAATCCGCTGCCACCGGTATTCTGGCCGGTATAAATGTAGTACGCCTATGCGCCGGTCAGATACCATGGGTTATGGAGCCCCAGACTATGATTGGCGCCCTATTGGCCTATATCACCGACTCTCAGCGTAATGACTTCCAGCCGGTCAACGCAAATTTTGGAATCTTAGCGCCCCTGGATAAGCTCATCAAGGATAAGAGGATGCGCTATGAAGCTTATTCGTCCAGGTCAGGTCAATACATGCAGGAATTACGATCAAGGTCGCAAATCGTGACTGGGCCAGGGGGGGGAGAAATATGACCGGGAAAGTCCAACCAGAACAGGATAACCACCTGATAGATGAGATTCCAGCCTTTTTGTCTTATCTCCGGGTGGAGAAGACAGCCTCCCCCTTGACTCTGATCAGCTATCGAACCGACCTGGATCAATACCTTGATTTTATGGCCGGATTTAATCATATTGACCGAGGCCTTCTCCCGATTGCCAGCATCAACAATCTATCCGCCCGTCAGTATGTGGCGGAGATGTACCAGCGTGAGCTGAGTCGGGCGACCATAGCCCGCAAGATGGCCGCCCTGCGCTCGTTTGTAAAATACTTGTGCCGGGAGAACCTTCTGGACGGGAATCCTATTGTAAATGTCACGACACCCCGCCAGGACAAAAAACTGCCCCGGTTTTTGTATCCCATGGAGATCCGTATACTCATTGAGGCGCCTGACACCCGTACCCCATCCGGACTGCGCGACAAAGCCATACTCGAAACGCTTTATGCGGCTGGAGTGAGGGTCAGTGAGCTGGTAGGGATAGACTTGGACGACCTGGATCTTAAGGAAGGTTGGATACTGATCCTGGGAAAAGGCTGCAAGCAACGTCTGGCACCATTGGGCACGAAAAGCAAGCGGGCGATTTTGCACTACCTGGATCGGGGACGGCCGGTATTATTGGCCAAAAACAGTCAGATCAATCCAGCCTTGTTTTTAAACCGGTCGGGAAGCCGGCTGACTACCCGCAGCATCCGCAACATCATAAATAAATATGTAGAAAAGCTGGCGCTCAACCAGAAGGTGAGCCCTCATACCCTTAGGCATTCATTTGCTACCCATCTCCTCAATAACGGTGCCGATCTGCGTTCCGTCCAGGAGCTGCTGGGCCACGTTAAATTGTCCACAACTCAGATATACACCCACCTGACCAAAGATAGAATAAAGACCATTCATGAAGAAAATCATCCCCGGAGGTGACGTATAGTGTTCGAAGCGACAACTATTGTAGCGGTAAAAAAGGGAGGCCAGATGGCCATTGCTGGAGATGGGCAGGTGACCTTCGGCCAAAATGTGGTTATGAAGAATAATGCGGTTAAGATCAGAAAGATCTATGAGGGCAAAGTAGTCACCGGCTTTGCCGGTTCGGTAGCGGACGCTTTCACCCTTTTCGCCAAATTCGAGGAAAAGCTGAAAGCTATGGGAGGAAACCTGACCAGGGCGGCCGTGGAAATAGCCAAGGAATGGCGTTCCGATCGGATCTTGCGCAAGCTGGAAGCGCTGTTGATAGTAGCCGACCGGGAGAAGATGTTCATCGTATCCGGTAACGGTGAAGTGATAGAACCGGATGACGGCATAACTGCGATAGGGTCCGGAGGTTCCTATGCCTTGGCTGCTGCCCGGGCCTTGGCCCGTTTTACTGACCTGTCCGCAGCTGAAATCGCTTATGAAGCCCTGAAAATAGCCGGAGAGATATGCGTATATACTAATGACCGTATTACCGTGGAGGTTGTAGAATAGACTTAACAAAAAGGAGATTCGATTTGTATAACTTAACACCAAAAGAAATTGTGGAGGAATTGGATAAATATATCGTCGGACAGCGGGAGGCCAAGAAAGCGGTGGCTATAGCTTTGCGCAACCGTTATCGGCGCAAGCTGCTGGCGGCGGAATTGAGCGAAGAGATATATCCCAAGAACATCATCATGATTGGATCCACTGGGGTGGGCAAGACCGAAATAGCGCGCCGCCTGGCCAAATTGGTCAAAGCCCCGTTCATAAAAGTGGAAGCCAGCAAATTCACCGAGGTAGGGTATGTAGGCCGTGATGTTGACTCTATGATAAGGGATTTGGTTGAGACCGCTTTGCGCATGGTGAAACTAGAAAAGATGGACGAGGTCAAGGAGAAAGGTGCGGTCCAGGCCGAGGAGAGACTGGTCGATTACTTATATCCACTGCCAGCCAAGCGCAGCGGCTACAGCAAAAATCCCCTGGAATTCATTATGGGACAGGTACAAAACAATCCCCGCGAGGATGAAGATTACCGGCACCAATTACAGGCAGCTGAGAATCAAAGGGAGATCATCCGCCGCAAATTATCCCGCAAGGAGCTTGAAGACGAAATTATCGAGATAGATGTGGAGGAAAAGAACAACTCATTCCTGGAGATCATATCAGGCTCGGGAGTAGAGGAGATGGGGGTCAATTTCCAGGATATGCTGGGCGGCCTTTTACCTAAATCCAGTAAAAAGCGCAAGCTCAAAGTCAGAGAAGCCCGGGAGATTTTGAGCCATGAAGAGGCGATGCGTCTGGTAGACACGGATGAGGCCAACCGCGAAGCCATTCGCCGGGTGGAGCAGGATGGTCTGGTGTTCCTGGATGAGATCGATAAAATAGCCAGCAAAGAGGGATCATATGGTCCAGATGTTTCCAGAGGCGGGGTACAGCGTGACATACTGCCCATTATAGAAGGTTCTACGGTAGTAACCAAGTATGGTCCGGTTAAAACCGACCACATCCTGTTCATAGCAGCCGGAGCCTTCCATGTCAGCAAACCGTCGGATCTGATCCCGGAGCTGCAGGGCCGCTTTCCCATCCGGGTGGAATTGGAGAACCTGAAAAAGGATGATTTGGTCCGGATCCTGCGTGAGCCCCATAATTCGTTATTAAAACAATATACAGCATTATTGGGGACAGAAATGCTGCAGCTGAGCTTTTCCGATGAGGCGGTGGAATATATCGCCGAGATAGCCTTCGAGGTCAACGCCCGCACCGAGAATATTGGGGCTCGTCGTCTTCATACCATCATGGAGAAAGTTTTGGAGGATCTGCTTTTTGAGGCGGCCTACATGCAAGATCAGGAGATGGTGATCGATAAAGCCTATGTGGAGGGCAGGCTTGATAAAATAGTGCAGGATGAGGATTTGAGCCGTTATATCCTGTAGGTTGAACCTCCGGGGGAGGACTAGGTATACTGTAGATAGAGATAGCAACGAACCGCCTTTTGCTTATGAAGATAAGAAGGAGGATTGCAAGATGGGTGATAATCAACCGGACCGGAACTGGGCTATGGGTTGCCACCTGGCAGCCCTGACGGTTTATGTGGGAATTCCTTTCGGCAATATTTTGGGGCCGCTGATCATTTGGCTGTTGAAAAAGGATCAATACCCGTTGGTTGATGAGCACGGCAAACAGTCGCTTAATTTCCAAATATCAATAATTGTTTATAGTCTGTTGCTGGGAGCGGCCATTTTCATAACTGCCATAACCGTGATTCTGATACCCGTAGCAGTTTTGCTGGGCATTGTGCTGGCCTTCGTTCTTATCGCTGATTTTGTGCTGGTCGTGATAGCGGCTATAAAGGTCAGCAACGGAGAGTCCTACCAATATCCATTTTCGATACGGTTTGTACAGTAGACTCTGCTTCGTCGTTCTCAGAGCCTGACTTCCACAAAATTCCTCACGGCGATAGAATCGGTCACCTCGCAGTCCTGGGCAATTATTTTCACCCCGGATTGGCGGCATTTATCATGCCCTCCCCAAAAGCCAGGTGAGTCTTCCATTTGGGCGAAAAGTATGAGACCTATGATTCCCTTCGCTCCCCTGTTTGTACATGCCGGTTACAGAACGATATAGTATGGACAAATATCCTCAAAGTACCCGTCTTTCATGCGAAAACCACCTGGAATAGTTCCAAGTTGTTTAAATCCTAGTCGCTCATATAAATGTCGTGCCGGAGTATTCCCGGCAACCACGGCATTAAACTGCAGGATGGCAAAACCGTGTAGTTTGGCCTGAACGAGACAGTCCTGCACCAACTTCTCCCCAATATGC
>CAZBSD010000002.1:0-45027 GCA_964494735.1 uncultured Syntrophomonas sp. | reverse complement strand
GCCTCACTAAATTGTCCAATTAGAAAGTTCGGCTGTCAATACCAGGCTACTTTACGATTAACCGCTTCACCATTTATTTGGGATCCAATCAAAGATAGCCAGACACTTGGCCTGGCTATCCGAATGAAGGCTCCACGAAGAAAAACAGTGACACAGCCTGGTTAGATGATCCCTTTTTCCCGGAAATCGTCAACTTGGTGGTCCGAATATCCAACTTCCTTGAGAACTGCTTGCGTGTCTTGACCCAGAGCCGGGAAGGTCAGATTGGCTACCCCTGGTGTGCCGGACATCTTAATAGGAATTCCGGTAAGGGGAACGTCCCGTCCTGAACCCTTGAAATCAGTTAACTTGAAAATCATATCTCTGGCCACCACTTGGGGATGGTTGCACATCTCCTCCATGGTCAAAACGGGAGTGAAGCAAATATCATCCTGCGCGAAGAATTCAACCCACTCGTCTCTGGTTTTGGTCATCATTATCGCCCTGACATCCGACTGGATATCCGGCTGAAGATCTGGATTCCACTGTGGTTTGGTGTATTCCGCCCGGTCGATCTTCTGACAGAACTGAGCCCAGAACTTGTCTTCGACTGCGCCCAGGCTGACGTGCTTGCCGTCTTTGGTTTCATAAACGTTGTAGCAGGCATATCCGCCGGTGAGAACATCGTTGCCCATTTCCGGCAGCCTGCCCCAGCCGGCCCATTCGCCTAGAGTGTAAGCCAACAGGCTTATCGAGCAATCCAGCATAGCTACGTCGCAGAATTGGCCCTCCCCGGTCTTTTCACGGCTCGCCAGCGCCAGTAGGATGGCGATTACCGAATAGAGGGTGCCGCCAGCGATATCCGCTATCTGAACCCCGGACATGGCCGGTCTTCCCTTATAAACCCCAGTCATGCCGGTTACACCAGCCAGGTTGAGGTAATTCAGGTCATGGCCGGCTGCGTCCCGCAGTGGCCCGGTCCACCCGTAACCGGTTATGGCACAGTAGATGATGCCCTTATTGATAGTCCTTAAGATTTCATAATCCAAGCCCATCTTTTGCATGACCCCAGGTCGGAATTGATCCACCACCACATCGGCATCGGCAACCAGTTTCTTGAAGATCTCCTTGCCTGCCGGCTGTTTGAGATCCAAGGTGATACTCTTTTTATTTCGGTTTACGGTTGGAAACCGGGCGCTCTCACCCTCGATAACTGGAGTTAAGGTCCGCCCGAGGTCTCCTCCCTTAGGATCCTCCACCTTGATTACCTCGGCCCCAAAGTCAGCCAGTATCTGGGTGCAAAATGGACCGGGTAAATATCTGGATAAGTCCAGTACTCTGACTCCCTCCAGTGGTAAACTCATAAACTCCCTCCATTTCTATGGGTTGGTACAGTGGTGCTTTGGGCTGATCCTCATTGTGGGGAATCATAACTTCAAATAAAAGTGCCCTGGCATGGGTGAATGCCAGGGCATATTAGAAGGGGAGGTGTTACCAACATGATTTCAGCTCACAGGTAACAAACCTGCTATAGCTATGCCTTCATTCATTTCTGCCCAACCGCATCATAACCGTTCGGTTAGGGTAGGAATATGCCTTCTTTATCGACCACGTTGTAAAGAAGGTCGATCTCTTCCACTGTCGGCTTTTCGGTTTCACCCTTGCACCGGGATATATTCAGATCGAATTCACAGTTGTCTTTTACCTGCTCGGGAGTGAAACCGGGGTGAACGGTATCCAGGTACATAACTCCGCTCTCATCGAAGCGGAATACCCCCATATTGGTAATAACCGCTGAGGGCCCGCCATTGAAGAACTTACCATACACTTCCTGCTTGGGTTTCATCTCTCCGGATGGCCAATCCGGGATTAGCCAGCCGGGGGAAGTAATATAGTCGACTTTATCCTTGAAACGACGTTTCTCCTGTACCATGATGAAAACGGTCCGGCTTGCAAAAGAGTTGATATCGGGGTTTCCGCCGCTGCCGGTAAAGCGTTTTTTGGGGGCTGCATAATTACCGACAACGGTGGTGTTTACGTTGCCATATTTGTCGATTTCAGCTCCCCCTAAGAAGGCCAGATCTACATAGCCGCTATGGAGCTGACCATAGAATGCTTCGGTCAGACCGGCGGCAACTGAGGATTGGGTAGCGCAGCGGGCGTCACCTACCGAAGCGGGCAGGTCTTTGGGCCTGCCGTCAATGCTTCCGGCCTCGTATATACACACTGCATTGGGGGCGTTGGTGATCTGGGCCAATGCTATGGCCAGCATAGGCAGTCCGGTGCCGGCGAAAACGATGTCGCCGTCCTGCACTTCTCTGGCTGCTGCTACGGCCAGTAAATCAGCACCTTTATAGCTTTCCGCATAGTTCTTTGCAGTCATCTACCTCGTCCCCCTTTTCATAGTAGTCGAATAGCCCATGACGCTGTTGGCTTTCAGCTTCAGGAGCCGATTGGCACCAAGTTTCTCCAGGTACTCGTCAAAGGAATCAACCCCGAAGATCCATTCATCAGCCCACTTCTTGTAAGTATCGGCACTCTTGGAGGCCTGGTAGAAGGTTCTGATAAAATCGGCGTCGACATCATAGAAGAACTGGGAACCGGTGGGGTGGGCGCCGTACGGTTGTTCGATGACATAATCGATGGCATACCCAGGAGCAATGTTCATGGCCGGATCATCTCTTAAATAGCTGTCGGGGACAATCTCCTCCGCAACCACTATTACCTTGTCCGCCGCCTTGATGACTTCCAGGTCCACATAAGTTTGGGCCAGGACCCTCACCGTACCTTCGTCTCCGACCTGCTGGGCATAGACTATAGCCCAGTCCGCATTGGCGGCCGGCATCAACATTATATTGCCCTTGTCGTACATTGGATCGGGTAATACATCATATTTCTTCAGGGGTATCTTGGGGTTGGAACCATCCCGAAGTCCGGCCTTGCCGAGCATGTCAAATTTGGGATTCAATATATCGGTTCCCATCGACAAAGCGGTAGGGAAGAAGGGGAGACCGTAAGCGCCGGCTAGAAGACGGGCAACACATTGGGCATGGGAATAGTCTTCAACAATGATTGAACCTTCTACCTGTCCTCGTGCTAAAGCTTCACCAAGTTTTCCATACAGTTCGTGTCCTACCCAGCAGGATTCCCACATTTTTACGCAGCCTGCACCGGCCAGCACTTCGGTATGAGTACCGCCGTTAACTTCAAACAGGTGGAGATCCTTTTTACCTTGGCGGACCATCTCATAGATCAAGGCCATGGGGCGGCGCCAGATAGTGAAGCCGCTGAATGACAGCATGTCGCCGTCCTTGATCAGGCCGGCAGCCTCTTTGAGGGTTATCTTGTTGATCTTACCCATTGATCTACCTCCTCTATTTTTTTTGGGGGCATCGCGAAGACTGTGAATGATACCTGAAAACATGATTCCTTCTCGACCCGGATTACTCAAATATGATGATTTGCTTTTGCTGTGGCCGCCTTACTACCACTTACCGATCACTTCACGTCCGATAATCATCCGCTGAATCTGGTTGGAACCTTCGTAAATCTGGGTGATCTTGACATCGCGCATCATGCGCTCTACCGGGAACTCGTTACAGTAACCATAGCCGCCCATCAACTGTACACAATTGGTACAGACCTCCATACTGGTATCCGTGGCGAATTTCTTGGCCATTGACGCTTCTTTGTTGTGAGGCAGCTTGTTGTCCTTGAGCCAAGCAGCCCGATAAACCAACATTTGCGCCGCATCCAGGGCAGTTGCCATATCGGCGACCATAAACTGTACGCCCTGGTTAGCTGCCAATGGTTTTCCGAATTGTTGTCTTTCTTTGATGTACTGTTTGGTAAAGTCCAAAGCTCCCTCACCGATGCCTAATCCCTGGGCAGCTATGGTGACGCGGCCACCAGCGAGGAGACCCATGGCAACCTGGAACCCGTCGTTTTGAACGCCGAGCATGTTCTCTTTGGGTACCTTAACATCTTCGAAATAGAGTTCTACTGTAGGCGAGCCATTCATACCCATCTTGGCGACAGGTTTGCTCATAGTGAAACCGGGAGTATCCTTTTCAATCTGTAAACATGTGATACCTCTGCCTGGTCCCTGAGTTGGATCCGATTTGACGAATGTACAATAGGTGGTCGCAATTCCTCCGTTGGTGATGAATATCTTACTTCCATTGATGATAAAATGATCCCCTTTGTCTTCGGCCTTACATTTGATGGATGCTGCGTCAGATCCCGCATTGGGTTCGGTGAGAGCATAAGCCCCAACTATTTCGCCGGTGGCCAGAGCCCGGAGGTATTTCTCCTTGACCCGGTCGCCGCCATAGAGCCAGGTGCTCATACAGCCCAAGCCGGTATGAACGCTCATGATAACGGCAGTGGATGCACAACATTTGGCCAGTTCTTCCACGAATATGGCAAAATCCAGATAGGTGGCTCCGGCGCCGCCCCACTCCTCAGGAATAGGAAGACCGCATAACCCCAGGCCGCCCATCTTCTTGAAAGTCTCCATGGGGAATTGATGGGTTCTGTCGATTTCCGCTGCCAGCGGCTCACATTCGTTCTTGGCAAATTTCCGGAACATATCCCTCATCATTAATGACTCTTCGCTTAATCCAAAATCCATATATAATACAACTCCTTTCTATTTGCCAGTAAATTGGGCCTTTCTCTTCTCTACAAAGGCGCCCATACCTTCTCTTTGGTCAGCGGTGGCAAAACACAGGCCAAATACATCGGCTTCTATCGTCATCGCCCGGTTGATATCGGCTTGCATCCCTTCGTTGACAGCCACCTTACACAAACGGACCGAGATCTGACCCCGGGAAGCGATCCGTTTGGCCAGCTTCATAACATAATCCATCAACACTTCGGCTTCCACCACGGCATTGACCAGTCCAATCCGCAAGGCTTCGTCGGCCTCGATGGTATCACCGCTATACAGCAGCTGCTTGGCCATACCCGTGCCCACTATACGAGGCAGGCGTTGGGTCCCGCCGAAACCGGGGGTCACACCTAAACCTACTTCAGGCTGGCCAAACTTGCTTTTATCGGAGCAGATACGGAAATCGCAGGCCATGGCCAATTCGCACCCTCCGCCCAGCGCAAAACCGTTGATAGCGGCGATGACCGGTTTCTCTATGGTTTCGATCAATGAGAATGCGCTCTGGCCCAGTAAGCCGAACTCCCTGGCTTGCATGGCATTGATATTCAGCATATAGGTGATGTCGGCTCCGGCGACAAATGATTTGTCGCCAGCACCCGTGATTATCATCACTGCGGTGTCGGGATCATCCCGGAAGACCTCGACTGCCGCCTTAATATCGATCAATGTATCCTTGTTGAGAGCATTCAATGCCTTGGGGCGATTGATGGTTAGGATGGCCACATTGTCGATCTTATCCAGCAACACATTGGCGAATTCCAATTTTATCCCTCCCTTGCCCAAGTTAATTGCGCTCTACTTGCTGTAATCAAATATTCCTTTGCCCACTTTGCGTCCCAGCCAACCGGCTTGAACGTATTGTTTCAGAAGAGGGGAGGGGCGATATTTGGGATCACCGTAGCCGGTGTACATAACATTGAGGATCGCCAGGACGGTATCCAGACCGATCAAATCCGCCAATGCGCATGGACCCATGGGGTGGTTCATGCCCAACTTCATTATATTGTCGATGTTCTCGG
This sequence comes from uncultured Syntrophomonas sp., assembly GCA_964494735.1. GTDB lineage: Bacteria > Bacillota > Syntrophomonadia > Syntrophomonadales > Syntrophomonadaceae > PHAA01. The sequence continues at coordinate 39,357 of CAZBSD010000002.1, read as the reverse complement.
CGGGGGCCACGCCCTCATACAGTTCCCACAAGGCTTCGTTGATCATCACCTGCAGGACCCGGTTGGATATGAATCCGGGTACGTCTTTACACCAAACCGGGGTTTTACCCATCTTGATAGATGCTTCTTCTATGGTGTTATAGACTTCATCGGTAGTTGCCAGACCACGGATTACTTCGACCAGTTTCATGACCGGAACCGGATTCATAAAGTGCATACCGATTACCTGCCCAGGACGTTTGGTGACGGCTGCTATCTGGGTAATAGGAAGTGACGAAGTATTACTGGCCAAGATTGCATGGGGAGGAGCGATCCGGTCCAGTTCTTCGAACACCTTCTTCTTAATATCAAAGTTTTCGACGATAGCTTCTACGATCAGATCGCAATCAGCTGCATCTTCCAGGCTGATGGAAGGTTTGATCCGGCCAAAAACTGAATCCGCATCTTCCTGAGAGCGTTTACCCTTTTCGACCTCACGGGCCAGGTTCTTTTTAATCAAAGCCAGTCCTTTGTTTACCAGGTCCATATTGATATCATATTGAACAGTGTGAAAACCAGCCTGAGCCGAAACCTGAGCTATACCTCCGCCCATCTGGCCGGCCCCGATAACCATTACCTTTTTGATTTCCATATTTAAATACCTCCTCAAATTAGTAGATTTAGTATAAGGATGTTTGCTTTTACGGTTCGACCTTGATCAGCATGGCATCGCCTTGACCGTGTCCAGAACAGATTCCGCATACGCCGTAGCCGCCGCCGCGTCTCCGTAGCTCATAGGCGGTGGTCATAGCGATACGGGCTCCGGTTGCTCCGATAGGATGGCCGTAGGCAATGGCGGAGCCATTGACGTTGACTTTTTCGATCATTTCTTCCTTGGTCATGCCCAATATGGCTCCGGCGCTGACCAGGACTACCGCGGCAAACGCTTCATTGATTTCGATAATTTTCATATCTTTATGAGTCATGTTGTTCTGTTCCAAAACTTTTTTAATCGATAAGCCTGGAACAGTTGCAATGTCCTTGGTCCACTGGGATACCTCAGCGTAATCAACTACTGTGAAGAGGGGTTTCAAGCCCAATTCGTCTGCTTTCTCCCGGCTCATGAGCATGCACACATCGCCGCCATCGTTGACTCCGGGAGCATTGCCGGCGGTAACGGAACCCGGCTGACCGGTTACAGTGCTCTTGTGGTTGAATACGGGAGGTAATTTGGCCAGGCCTTCCATGTTAGTCTGCGGCCGGGGACCTTCATCCTGTGCAATTACGTCCTTGCCTCTCTTAATTTCCACAGGGAAAATCTCGTCTTTAAATTTGCCGTCAGCCATGGCCTGTACTGCACGGGTTTGGGACAGATAAGCCCAATCATCATTATCCTGGCGGGTGAAGCCGAATTCATCGGATGTTTCGGAGCCGTGAATCGCCATATGCCGGTTGTAGAAGGCATCCCACAGTCCATCGTATACCATCAGGTCGACTATATTGCCTTTGGGCAGGCCCATCCGCTCCCCAAATCTATGATCCGGCAGGGAGTAGGGACAATTACTCATACTTTCCTGACCACCGGCTATGACAATTTCAGCTCTCCCCAGTTGGATCGCCTGAACTGCCAAATCCAGGGTCTTTATCCCCGAAGAGCATACCTTGTTGATAGTGATGGAAGGTACTGATTCCGGCAGACCAGCCAGAATCGTAGCTTGACGTCCCGGGATCTGGCCGCAGCCAGCGGGAACTACCTGCCCCATATATACGTAATCAACATCTTCCGGCTTTACCTTGTCAGCAACCCGCCGGAGGCATTCTTTGATGGCCAACGCGCCTAGTTGCGGGGCATCGTATTCTTTCAATTTACCGCCCATTACTCCGTAGGGGGTCCGACATGCCTCAACACAAACCACTTCCCGAAAGTTTTTATTAACGTTCCCGATCTTCCTGCCCATGCCCTTATAGTCCGGTTTCCTCTCCCCAAAACCAGTTACCGGGATGTTTTTGGGATAATCCGCCCTCTTCATATCGAGCTTCTGTACAAAATCTGACATTCTTTCTTCCTCCTTAGTTTTCGATATTGATGGAAATAACATTTCTGTCACCGTGGTGTCTGTCCAACCACCTCCCTTGATGCAAATAAAAATAACCCCGCAGATACAATATCTGGCGGGGCTCAATGGCTCTCTTCACAGATTGACTATGTTTATGTACTTGGAAGCCTTTTCTTTAGATCGAACTGGCGGTGTTTAGTGAATCCTTGACGATCTGGGTCAATACAAATGATTCAAGTAAACGGTTCTTGGCTCCGCAGCGAGGGCACTTGATTTCAAGTTGCCGGCATTCAAGGTATTTCCCTAAGAGTTTGTGGCACTTTTGGCACCGGAAATCCTTCAGACCGATTTTAATCACTCCTCACTAATTCCTACACCTTACAACAACCACGCTTCTATCTATATATTTCTATAAAGCAAATATCATGCCATGATTAGGTAATAATTGCCCGAAGCCCAAAGGGCGATGTTTATAGAGTAATATGGATGGAAGCGAACAACCGAGCGGGGTAAAAATGCGTTGCAATTTTGCAATGACTCGATTAGCCGGTATAAAAGGAATTTTTTCGAAAGAGATATGGGAAGGGCGAGTATGTCATGTAATGTTTTGCACAAGACCAATATAGAAGCTACCGGGTTTTTCAACAAAAAGCATTTGGGGTTATCACGTTGCAATCTTGCACCCAACAAATGATGCGATACGGCAACGGCCCGTTGCCGTATCGCATCATTCTATTGCCGTTATCTTTCTCTGCCGTGTGAAATGCCATATTTGGCTGCTTTTCGCACCACGGTGGACGCATCCACTTTTAAAACGGCAGCCATCTGCCGGGTAGTCCTATACTTTTGGTATGCCTGTTGAAGAATCTGCTTCTCAACTTTCTCGACCGCATCCTGGAGGGGAATTATCCCGGAAACGACCACCTCCGGATTGTGGGGAAGGGAGTCAACCAGGAAAGACGGCAGGTCGTCGCGGGTCAGCAAGTCGTTGGTGCTGACCACAATCAATCTCTCAATCAGGTTTTCAAGTTCTCGAACGTTACCCGGCCAGTTGTAGCCCCCGAACACCTCTATTACTTCCGGTGCCAGCCTTTTATTGAGCTTGTGTTTGCGGTTGTATAGCTTGGTAAAGTGGGAGACCAGGGGAGGAATATCGTCCAGCCTCTCCCGTAGAGGGGGAACGATAATGGGCACCACATTAAGCCGGTAGTATAGATCTTCACGGAAAAGCTTTTTCTCAACCAACTCCAGTAGGTTATGGTTGGTTCCGGTGACTATCCTGACATCCACCGGCAGCGACTTGGTGCCGCCAACCCGGACTATCTCTTTATTCTGCAGTACCCTCAGGAATTTGACTTGCAGGTTGTAGGGCAGGTCACCGATCTCGTCCAAGAATAAAGTTCCCCCCGAAGCCAATTGAAAATATCCCGGTTTACCTTCCTTCTTGGCCCCGGTAAACGCTCCATAATCATACCCGAAAAGCTCTGATTCAAGCAGAGTTTCGGGTATCGCGCCACAGTTGACTTTGATGAAAGGTTGATCTTTGCGGTTGCTGTTATTATGGATGACTTCCGCTATGAGTTCTTTCCCGGTGCCCGATTCTCCGGTGATAAGAATAGTGGAGTCGAATTGGGCCAGGCGTATGACGGTGGAAAGGAGGGTCTTCATCCGATTGGAGTTGGTAATGATATTATCGGAACCGACATACTGCAATTTTAGGGTGCGCAATTGGGTCTCGTAGTGTTGGCTTAAGCCCTCGACCTCTTCAAGTTTCTGACGGAGTTCGTTGAGCTCTGTGATATCGCGAATATTGCTCACTACCCGAGAGATGTTGCCGGCATCATCAAACACCGGGTTGCCGGTAGCCAGTGTTACCTTTCCGGTGCGCATCTCCTGGCTGATGGTGACGGGATGCTTCTTTTGCAGTACCAGAGCAGTTACCGATTCCGATACTATTCCTTCCGACTCGATAACGGATACATTTTTACCGATGAATTCCTCCGCGCTTATGCCGGTGATCCGCTCATAGGCCTTGTTAAGACGCAGTGTTTTGCCATTTCCATCGGTTATATATAATCCGTCAAACGACGAATCGATTATGGCGTCGAGTTCCCGGTTGAGTTCCTTGAAGCGTTCCAACTCTCGCGATATACTCTCCAATTCGGAAACATCAAGGAGTACAGCTACCGCTCCGACGATTTCACCTTCCTTTATAATAGGGGAGCGGTTGGACAAAAATTGATGGTTTTTCAGTTTGATTTTCTTTAGTGGTTCGGGAACGCCCTTGTCGATGATGCTGGTGAGATCGCTTTCGGGCAGGATATCCTTGATATGTCGGCCTATCACATCAGATGCCTTGTCGCCCAAAATCCTTTCGGCGGCTGCATTCCATACTTTGATCATACCCTCCTGATCGATTGAAACTATCACATTGTGAGCCGAGTTGATAATGGCATCCAACTCCACCGAAATATCCTGATAGGAGTCGAAGAATGCCTTGGCGATATCGCCTCTGGTACAAATCCCCACCACCCGACCCTGTTCATCGACGACCGGCAAGCGAGGCACGGTGGCGTTGACAACATCACCGAACTTATCTTCAGGGTGTCCGGTCCATAAACGGGTAGTCATCATTTGTCCTACCGGGCGGTTGAAATCCCGGTCCCCATTGACAACCCGATAGATATGACTCTTGGTGAATAAACCCATAAGCAGATTGTTATCATCCACTACCGGAGCGCCATCTATCTTGTGTTCCACAAATATGATAGCTGCCTCTCCAACCGTCATATCCGGTCGGAGAGTGATGGGATCAGGGGTCATAATGTCTTGAATCTTCACTTTGCCACCACCTTGGTTTCAATTTATCATACGGTTTTAGAAAATGCACGGGGATTATCGGTCCGGCTAGCAGATTAAACTAGTTCCCCGGGTATACGTAGCCATTAATGGGGCAATATATATGACCAAAGATCTACATGAAATAGTATCTGCAGCCCACGGTAAAGGCCTGGGTTTTATTATCTGCTTGGTTGCAAACTCTCATTTGGTTGTGATATATTATCAAATGATGATTTCACACGCGGGCCGATCGCAGGGAGGGTGCTCGTTTAGAGTTTCCCGGCGGGATGAAGCTTGCGGAGGATTAAAACAAACGGAGGTGTTGAGATGTCAGTAATTACTATGAAGCAGTTACTTGAGGCTGGTGTTCATTTCGGGCATCAGACAAGACGGTGGAACCCCAAAATGGACCGTTATATTTATATGGAGAGGAACGGTATCTATATTATCGATCTCCAGCAGACGGTCAAGAAATTCGATGAAGCCTATGCTTTCATCAAAAGTGTTGTGGCGGATGGCAAAGGGGTACTCTTCGTGGGTACCAAGAAGCAAGCCCAGGAGACTATCAAGGATGAAGCCAGAAGATGTGAGATGTTCTTCGTAAACCAACGCTGGCTCGGTGGTATGCTGACCAATTATAAAACTATCCGCAAGCGTGTTTTCAGGCTCAAGGAATTGGAGAGGATGGAGGCGGAGGGTGCCTTTGAAGTCCTGACCAAGAAGGAAGTAGCCAAACTGAAGAACGAAAGAGAAAGACTGGAAAGATTCCTGGGTGGAATCAAAGACATGGAGAAGCTTCCCGGAGCGGTGTTTGTGGTAGATCCCCGCAAGGAAAAGATTGCAGTGGCCGAGGCCCGCAAGCTGAACATCCCGGTGGTGGCTATCGTAGATACCAACTGCGACCCCGATGAGATAGACTATGTTATCCCAGGCAACGATGATGCTATCAGGGCAGTCAGATTGATATCCTCCCGGATTGCAGATGCGGTTCTGGAGAGCAAACAGGGAGAACAAGTAGCCGGATAAAGTGAGATTAAAGGGTGAACGGTTTTTCCGCTACACCCTTTTTTTATGAGAATATATAGAACGCATAACGAAGGAGGATATCGAGTGGAGATTACAGCTGGAATGGTGAAGGATCTGCGGGAAAGAACCGGTGCCGGAATGATGGATTGCAAAAAAGTACTGGTTGAATGCTGCGGTGATATAGAAAAAGCCATCGACGAGTTAAGGACCAAAGGGTTGGCCAAGGCTGCCAAAAAGGCAGGCCGGGTAGCCAGCGAGGGAGTGGTAGTATCATATATACATGGCAAAGGCCGCATCGGTGTGCTGGTTGAGGTCAACTGTGAGACCGATTTTGTGGGCAATACGGATGAGTTCAGACAGCTGGCCTATGACATCGCGATGCAGGTAGCAGCCACAAACCCAGCTTACCTATCCCGTGAACAAGTGCCCAGCGGCGATGTTGAGCATGAGCGTCAGGTGTTGAGAGCGCAGGCACTGGAAGAAGGCAAGCCGGAAAAGATAATTGACAAGATGGTAGATGGTCGCATAGACAAGTTCTACAAGGAAAACTGCCTTCTGGAGCAGCAGTTTATTAAAGATCCAGACAAAACAGTCCAGCAGCTCATTCATGAGCATGTGGCCAAGATAGGTGAAAATATAACCGTGAGGCGTTTTGCCCGCTATGAAGTGGGTGAAGGGATCGAAAAACAACAGTCCGATTTTGCTGCCGATGTAATGTCCCAGATAAAAGGATAGTAGCAGCGCTTAGGATGTGAGCGGGGAGCAAGTTGGGAATCTGGGGGGATAAAGGTGCTTAACCCAAAGTATAAACGGGTGATTTTGAAGCTCAGTGGAGAAGCTCTATCGGGTGAAAAAGGTTACGGGATCGAACATTCCGTAATTTCGTCGATCGCCCGCCAGGTAGTGGAAGTGGCCCAGACAGGCGTGGAAGTCGCGATTGTGGTCGGGGGAGGGAATATTTGGCGCGGCGTATCGGGCAGCGCCAAAGGTATGGAAAGAGCCACCGCCGACTATATGGGTATGCTGGCGACGGTCATAAACTCACTGGCCATGCAGGATGCTCTGGAGAACGAGGGAATGGTAACCAGGGTTATGTCCGCCATCGAAATGAAGGAGGTTGCCGAACCATATATCCGCCGCCGCGCGATCCGTCACCTGGAAAAGGGGCGGGTAGTTATCTTCGCCGCCGGCACCGGTAATCCTTATTTCTCCACTGATACCACAGCCGCTTTACGCTCAGCCGAGATCGAAGCGGAAGTTATCCTGATGGCAAAAAAGGTTGATGGGGTTTATGATTCGGATCCTCTCCAAAATCCTGATGCTGTTAAGTATAACACGCTCGATTACATCGACGTTATCAATATGGGGTTGCGGGTGATGGATTCGACAGCCGCATCGCTGTGTATGGATAACAATATACCCATAATAGTTTTTGATCTGAACAAGGATGGCAATATTTTAAAGGTAGTCATGGGTGAAGACATAGGCACCTATGTGGGGAGGTAAAAGGCGTGATTGATGATATAATGGCAGACGTGGAAAGCAGGATGAATAAAGCGATCGATCATTTGATCGGAGATTTTGCCGGAATGAGGGCGGGTCGTGCCAATCCGGCCATGGTTGACAAGATCATGGTCAGCTATTACGGCGCTCCCACCCCCATCAACCAGCTGGCCAATATCAATGTACCTGAAGCAAGGCTCCTGATCATTAATCCGTGGGATAAAACCACTATCGCCGATATTGAGAAGGCCATTATGAGATCAGACCTGGGTATCAACCCCAATAATGACGGTAATGTTATTAGGCTCAACATACCGCAGTTAACCGAGGAACGCAGAAAAGACCTGGCGAAAGTGGTCAAGAAGAGGGCGGAGGAAGGCAAGGTGGCCATCCGCAACATCCGGCGAGAGGCCAACGACCTGCTGAAAACCAGTGAGAAGGACAAATTAATCTCTGAAGATGCAGGTAAAAAGGGACTGGATGATATCCAGAAGATCACTGATCGCTTCATCAAGGACATCGACCAAATCCTGCTGCAAAAAGAAAAAGAGATCATGGAAGTTTAAGGGCATGGATAGGAACGGCGCTGGTCCTATGTTAATATTGACATAATACCCCCATATGGGGGTTTTATTAATTGGGGGTGAAGGCAAACTGTGGCCAAACATAACAAAATATCCGATACGCTGTCTGAAGACCTCATGCCCCAACATATAGCCATTATAATGGATGGCAACGGAAGGTGGGCCCAACGCCGCCTGCTTCCTCGCACTCTCGGACATCGTGCGGGGATGAGTACCTTGAAAAAAATGGTTCAGACTTGTGACGCACTGAAGGTACCCTACCTCACCGTATTCGCTTTTTCCACCGAAAATTGGAAAAGACCCGAGACCGAGGTGGATTACCTCATGAATCTGCTGGTGGAGTTTTTGCACCGTGAACTAGAGGAATTACACCGCAACAATGTTCAGATTCACGTATTGGGTGACTATGAAGCTACCCCGCAAAAATGCCAGGTGGAAATTGGTCGGGCCTTGGAGATGACGCGCAGCAACACCGGTCTGATATTCAATATTGCTCTAAATTATGGATCCCGGCGGGAGATAGTGGATGCGGTCAAGGTGATCACGGCTAAAGCAGTCGGGGGTGAAATCAGCTTGGACGAAATCGACGAACAGATGCTGTCCCGGTCACTCTACACCACGGGGATGCCCGACCCCGATTTATTGATCAGAACTGCCGGTGAGATGCGTATCAGTAATTTCATGCTCTGGCAAGTAGCCTATTCCGAAATAGTGGTCAGCGATGTATTGTGGCCCGATTTCGGACCTGAAGAACTCCGTCGTGCCATCCGGGAGTACCAGAGCCGGGATCGACGGTTCGGAGGTTTAACTAAATGATGAATGAGGCTGTTTATGCTTAAGACACGCATATTGACCGCAGCAGTGGGAATCCCATTTCTGATAAGTGTTATCTATTTGGGCGGGTTATTTTGGCAGGGACTGGTGGTAATGCTGACAGCGGCCGCCCTGATGGAATTCTTTGTAATGATGCGCCATAAAGGGTTTCAACCCATCCTCGGTATTTCAGCTGTGGTGGCCTTCATACTCTTGTTCAGAATACAATTGGCCCCGTATCTGCCGGGATTATTCCTGGCCGGATTCATATTAATGATCCTGGCCGTGGTGATGACCTACCCGCGGAGAAATATCAATGACCTGGCCTTGAGCCTATTCGGTGCGGTCTATACAGGCTATTTCTTCAGCTATGCGCTGGCTTTTAATAACAGTGATAATTCCTTTTATATGCTTTTGCTGGTATTTGTCCTTACCTGGGCCAGCGATGTGGGCGGGTACCTGTTTGGCCGCCTCTGGGGCAGGCATAAGCTGGCCCCCCAACTTAGTCCGGGTAAGACCCGGGAAGGTGCAATAGGGGCCGTTGTGCTGACTATTCTGGCCGCCTTGCTTTATCAAAAATTCATCCCGACCCAATACCTTACCGGTGCATTTTTGGTCCTTATGGCGGTTGCAGCCAGTCTGGCCGCCCAGTTGGGGGATCTGCTGGAATCAGCCATAAAGAGATATTTTGATGTTAAGGATTCCGGTCAATTGCTGCCCGGTCATGGTGGGATATTGGACCGCTTCGACAGCTTCATGCTGGTATTGCCGGTGGTATACTATTTCCTGGTGGTATTGGAGCGGTACGTATAATAAATATGAACTACGGATCTGTTTGTTATGTTTCGCTAACCAACTGTCTCAATAAAACGACAGCATGCGATAGGCCTGACGAAGTGAGGTGATATGGTGGATCCGGAACTTAAGCGGAGCTTAAAGACACTGCTAAGATTGGGCAGTCTGGTACTGATTCTGGTCTCCATCTATCTATTGTCCAATTACATATTGCCGATGCTGGGCAAGGTGGCTGCTTATTTTCCAGTGGTCTTGATGCCCTTCATCTTGGCCATCGTATTCGCCATCATAATCGAACCGGTAGTCAATTTTTTCGAGATGCGCGCCGGTTTACGCCGCAGTTTGGCAGTAGTGCTGAGCCTGGTGCTGGTGATAGGTGGATTTGTGGCGCTGTTGGTTATGCTTGCCGCTGTGCTTATAAGAGAAACGACCGAGTTGTATAAATTGGCTTTGTCGAGATCCGATGATATTATCAGTCAAGTCCTCACCGCCATTGATCAATACCGCATATCATTTCTTCAGCTCAACCTGCCGCCTGAGGTAGAGAGCACATTGCAGGTAAACCTGCAGGAGGGGCTGGATATCGCCCAGCAATTAATGAACAACCTGATCGAAACTCTCGCTCAGGTTTTCATCAAGCTGCCGAGTATATTGGTGTTTATCGGAATCGCCACGGTGGCTACCTATTTAATCATAAAAGACCGGGCCATAATTCGTACTTTTGTCATCAACACCATGCCTTCCTCGGTACGGGCGGACGGAACCAACATTGTAAACGAGCTTCTGAAAGCCATGAGCGGTTTTATAAAGGCTTACAGTATCCTGATTACTATTACCGCTATTTTGACTCTGGTATCGCTGAAAATACTCGCGGTCAAATACGCATTGCTTATTGGTATCCTGGTCGGCATCATGGATATCCTGCCCATTTTGGGCCCCGGGTTGGTATTCGTACCGTGGATCATATGGGAATTTATCAAAGGCAACCCCGGCATGGGAATCAGTCTGATCATCGTGTATATAATAATAACCGGTGTAAGGCAATTCCTGGAACCTCAGATCGTTGGTGACAGCATTGGCTTGCATCCTCTGGTGACACTGATTGCACTTTATGTAGGCCTTCAGTTGGGCGGGGTGTTGGGGCTGGTGATGGGACCGGTGTTGGTGGTAATATTTATCGCCTGCTACCGGGCTGGCTTATTTGACAGGTTTGACTGGAGGGAGAAGAGTGACTAAGGAGCTCAGCCGGGTGGTGATACTCGGCTCGACAGGATCGATTGGGAAACAGGCACTGGAAGTGATCGATCTGCATGCGGATAGATTCAAAGTAGTCGGATTGGCTGCCCGGGATGAGATTGACGAACTTGCTATGCAGGTGGAGAAATACCATCCGACCATGGTTGCCATTGGGCAAGAAGGCTGCTATCAGTCTCTTAAAACCCGCCTGGGCATGGGGTACCATGTGGTGGCTGGTGTCGAGGGTATGTGTGAATTGGCCGACCAGGAAGATGTGGATGTGGTTCTGGTGGCTGTTAGCGGGGCCATCGGTATAATGCCCACCTTGGCAGGTATTAACAGATCCCGGCGGATCGCCCTGGCCAACAAAGAGACTTTGGTTGCCGCTGGAGATATGGTGATGAGCGCAGCCCGGGCCAAGGGTGCGCCCATAATCCCAGTGGATAGCGAACATTCAGCTATATTCCAGTGTCTGGCCGGGGAAACGGAGCACCTGCGCAACATCTGGCTGACGGCTTCAGGAGGACCCTTCCGTGATTCCACCCAACAGGAATTGGAGGGGGTTACTGTGGATATGGCCTTGAAACACCCCAATTGGAAGATGGGACCCAAGATCACGATCGATTCCGCCACGATGATGAACAAAGGGTTGGAGGTTATCGAGGCCCACCATCTTTTTGGCGTTTCATACGACCATATCAAGGTCCTGATACAGAAAGAAAGCGTAATCCATTCCATGGTCGAACTGGTTGATGGTTCATTCCTGGGTCACTTGGGGGCAGCCGATATGAGGATACCGATTCAATATGCTCTCTCATATCCGCTCCGATTGATCTCACCGGCTTCCGCCCTCGATTTTAGCCAGATTGGGTGTATCCATTTTCAGTCACCTGACTTGGCCAGATTCCCTTTATTGAGCGCAGCCTATGAGGCGGGTCGGGTAGGCGGCACCCTGCCGGCGGTGATGAATGCCGCCAATGAGATTGCAGTATACCGGTTTTTGAATGGTGAGATCGGCTTCCTTGATATAGCCAGACTGGTGGAGCAAGTGATGAATGCCCATGGAATCCTGTCCTCGCCCAGTCTCGAAGATGTCTTTGCAGCTGATAAATGGGCACGTGAGCATTGTCAGGATTTAATAATGAAAGGAAAGAGACTATGACCATAATAATCGCGATAATAATACTGGCCATACTGATCTTGGTCCATGAGCTTGGGCATTTTTGGGTGGCCCGGCGCATTGGGATACCAGTCTACGAGTTCAGTCTGGGATTCGGCAAGAAATTGTATTCTACCCGCAAAAATGGGGTCGAATACTCCCTGCGACTGATCCCTTTGGGTGGTTTTGTGCGTATGGCGGGCGAGGAACAGGGGGATATGAACGATCCGGAGGGATTCAACAACCGCAAACCTTGGGAAAAAATGGCCGTCTCATTTTCCGGTCCCTTTATGAATTTCGTCCTGGCTATCCTCATATTTATTTATTCCTTTGCGTTCATCGGCTTGGGATTTCCCAGCGACGATCCAGTGGTAGGAGAGGTGTTAAAAGACAAACCTGCCTATGAGGCGGGATTACAAAAAAACGACCGCATCCTCAGCATGAACGGCTCGGAGATTGACAGCTGGGAGGAATTCGTCGGGACGATCCAGTCAAATGAGGCTGGATCATCACTGGTAACCGAAGTAGAACGGGATGGTCAAGTTCGTACCTTGACCATGATCTCGACCTTGGACAATAGCACCGGAAATCCAATTGTGGGGGTATATCCCCAGATCAATTTTGTCCGGCAGGGGATAATCGAATCCATCCGACTGGGGTTCGTTCAAACCTATCAGATGACGCTCGCCCTGTTGGGTGGATTAGCCATGCTGTTCACCGGAGGGGCATCATCGTCTGATCTGGCTGGTCCGGTAGGAATCACCAGTATGGTGGGCGAAGCAGCCCGGGGTGGCATGGTTTATCTGTTAAGCTTTACCGCCTTCTTAAGCCTTAACCTGGGCATAATCAACCTTTTGCCTATCCCGGCCCTGGATGGAAGCAAAATGGTATTTGCCTTGATCGAGAAGATTCGCCGCAAGCCCATGGACCCGGAAAAGGAAGGATTCATTCACTGGTTGGGATTCATGTTCCTGATGTTGATTATTCTTTTCGCTACCTATAATGATATAGTAAGGTTAATTAAGGGATGATTTAATTGCAGAGGATATCAAGAGTTGTCCGGGTGGGGAGGGTCGCGGTCGGGGGTGGTAACCCCATCGTCGTCCAGTCCATGACCAATACCGATACCCGCAATGTGGATGCTACGGTAGAGCAGATATCAAGACTGGAACAAGCCGGCTGCGAAATCGTGCGGGTAGCGGTTCCAGATGAAGAAGCAGCGGCGGCCATCAAGCGGATAAAGAAATCAATCACCATTCCCTTGATAGCTGACATTCATTTTGACTATAAGCTGGCGTTGAAGAGCATTGATGCCGGCGCCGATGGATTGCGCATAAATCCGGGCAACATAGGGGACAAGCATAAGGTGGCAGCCATAGTAACAGCTTGCCGCGACCGGCAAGTCCCGATCAGGATCGGGGTTAATTCCGGGTCCCTGGACAAAAGGATGCTGGAGCGATTTGGATCGATCTGCAAAGAGGCTATGGTGGAGAGCGCCTTGCAGAACATTCGGATACTGGAGGACATGGACTTTCGGGACATCAAGGTGTCGCTTAAGTCTTCCTCGGTATTGCTGAGTCTGGATGCCTATCGCCTGATGGCCGAGAAGGTCGATTACCCGCTTCATGTGGGTATCACCGAGGCGGGTACCAAAGATCGGGCCCTGATCAAGTCATCTCTTGGCATTGGTATGCTTTTGTATGAGGGTATCGGAGATACCATACGATTCTCTTTAACTGCCGATCCGGTCGAAGAGGTGTGGGCCGCCTATGAATTATTGAGGGTACTGGAGATCCGCCAGCGCGGCATGGAACTGATTTCTTGCCCCACCTGCGGCCGCTGCGAGATTGACTTGATCAAACTGGCCGAGGATGTAGACCAAAAGATCCGGTCCTGGCCAGAACCACTCAAAGTAGCGGTTATGGGCTGTGTTGTCAACGGTCCCGGCGAAGCCCGGGAGGCAGATATAGGTATTGCCGGCGGAAGGGGTTTTGGTTTGCTATTCCGCAAAGGCGAAATAATAAAAAAAGTCCCGGCAGCCGAAATGCGCGACGTACTGTTGAAAGAAATCGAGTCCAGCCGACAAGCCCGCCGATCACTCCAGGATGAATTATAAAGCTATGTTCAATCAGGGCGGTAAAACAAACAATAATCAATCAGTGAGCACGATTAAGGGAGGCTAACAAATGAAAGCATCGCAACTCTTCAGCCCAACTCTCAGAGAGGTGCCCAGTGAAGCTGAAGTCATTAGTCACCAACTGCTTCTGCGGGCGGGTTTTATCAGGAAGTCCAGCGCCGGCGTCTATAGTTATCTGCCCCTGGCCCGGCGAGTGCTGAGAAAGATAGAAACCATTGTCCGGGAGGAGATGGACCGGGCTGGCGGGCAGGAGGTACTGATGCCGATAATGCAGCCGCAGGAATTATGGGAAAGGACCGGGCGATGGACTGTTTATGGGGACGAGATGTTCCGTCTGCATGACCGCCACAACCGTGGATTCGCTTTGGGGCCCACCCACGAGGAGATAATCACTACCCTGGTCGATGCCGAAGTCCATTCCTACCGAGATCTGCCCTTGATGTTATACCAGGTCCAAAATAAATACCGCGATGAGATTCGCCCCCGGTTCGGTTTGATGCGGGGCCGTGAGTTCATAATGAAAGACCTCTATTCCTTCGACGCGGATTATGAAGGGCTCCATATTTCTTACCGAAAGATGTATGGTGCCTACCAGGCCATCTTCGACAGAATGGATCTAACCTATAGGGTGGTGGAAGCTGACAGTGGGGCCATCGGCGGTAACGAGAGCCATGAATTCATGGTTTTGGCTGACAGCGGCGAGTGTACCATCCTTTATTGCGAAGAGTGCGACTACGCCGCCAACGTAGAAAAGGCCGTCTTCAAAGAAACTGGGGAAGTAAATGATGACGAGGAATTCAAGCCATTGCAAAAGGTAGCCACCCCGGGATTGAAGACCATCCAGGATTTGGTCCGGGAATTGGGCATTGCGGAAAACCGGCAGGTAAAAACCCTCATGTACTTTTCTGATGGGGAAGTAGTGGCGGTGATTCTGCGGGGCGATCGTGATCTGAATGAGATCAAGCTCAAAAATTTCTTGAACAGCAGCCAGCTATTCATGGCCGATGAACAATCCGTCCGCAACCTGTGTGCAGCCGGCTTCGGTTCTCTTGGTCCGATAGGTTTGGGTACCAAAATATATGTCGACACCGAGGCAGCCCGTTTGAAGAATTTTAGCTGCGGGTGCAACGAAGATGGATTTCATTATATAAACGCCAACCTGGGAAGAGATTTTGTCCCCACCGCAGTGGGTGATTTCAAGAATGCGGCGGAGGGCGACCCCTGTCCGGACTGTGGCAATGAGATGAGGGCGGTAAAGGGGATTGAGGTCGGACATGTGTTCAAATTGGGCACCAAATATTCCGAAGCCTTACAGGCCACCTACCGAAATACTGAAGGGGAAGAGAAACACATGGTCATGGGCTGCTACGGTATTGGAATTTCCCGCACCATGGCGGCAGCGGTGGAGCAGAACTACGATGCTGATGGGATAATCTGGCCGATGCCGATCGCTCCCTATCAAGTTATTATTATCCCGGTAAACACCCAAAAAGAGGAGCAGATGACAGCAGCGGAGGGTATATACCTGGAATTATCGAATAGGGGTTTGGAGGTCATATTGGATGACCGCGACGAAAGGGCCGGGGTCAAGTTTAAGGATGCCGATCTGATCGGTATACCCATAAAAATTACCATCGGCCCCAAGTCATTGCAGGAAAACCAGGTGGAAGTGAAGAAAAGGTGGGAAAGTACGGTCGAAAGAGTCGAAATAACTCGTGTGGGTGATTTCGTACAGGACATCGTGAAAGAAGGTTTGGCCCCGAAGTAATAACCGGAGTGGTTGATTGTGTCTACCTATGAGATAATCTTCAAATTGGCCCTGGCCTGTATTTTGGGCGGGATCATAGGCTTGGAGCGGGAGAGCCTGAACCGCCCGGCCGGATTTCGGACCTATACCTTGGTCTGCGTAGGCTCGGCGTTAGCCATGGTGGTCTCCCTGGACATGTATTTTCAGTACCACCATACCGTAACCGCGGATCCAGGGCGCATTGCAGCCCAGGTGGTAAGCGGGATAGGTTTTCTGGGTGCGGGTACGATTATGAAGGAAGGTTCTACGGTTCGCGGCCTTACAACGGCGGCAGGACTATGGGGCGTCGCCTGCATAGGTCTGGCGGTTGGAGCGGGAATGTATATTCCGGCCGTCGTCACCTCTATTCTGATACTTTTCGTCCTGGTCTATTTTGTTAAGTTTGAGGAACAGGTAACTGGCACACGTTTATTTAAGGGTCTGGTCGTGGTTGTGGATGATGTCCCCGGCCAGGTTGGAATCATCGGGTCCCAGTTGGGCGATATGGGGGTTTTGATTAAGAACATAAGCCTGGACAGGTTGGAGGATGGCTTATTGGAAGTGGTACTGTTGGTGCGCTTGACCCCCGAGATCGAGATTGAGGAGGTAATCAAGAAACTATCCACAGCCAAGGGAATCCACAGTATAGACCGACTCAATTAGCAATTGATCAGGGGGAAGCAGGGTGTCTCTAAGTTTCCATACGTTTATTAGCGATAAATTAAACCATGATCTTATACCCTTGTGGGCAGATACTTACATAGAAAAGGTAGAGGTGCATCGGAACAACCAGACATGGACTCTGCACCTTACTATTCCCGCACCGATCCCCATAATGGCATTAAAAGAAACCCAAAAGCAATTACTCAAAGGCCACGATTGGCTTAAAGAAGTAATATTGATCCCAGAACTGGTCAACTCCTACGGTTCCCTGCCCGAATTTGTGCATTCCCACCAACATGAGTTATCTGTATCTGTTTTTGCCAGCGGTGATAATCTCTTTGAATCCCCTGCAATTGACTGGCAGTTCAAAAATAGTGCTATAGATCTGGTCTGCCAGAACAGCGATATTTATGAACGAGTCATACGGGAAGCCATTTGCAACCGGATGGCCGATTGGTTCTGGGAGCAATATTCCCTGCAAATCTTGGTCCGCGCCGTCTGCAAGAGTGTTCAAGATGCAGGCGCCCGTCCCGGTCAACATTACCTGGCGGAAGGTAAATTGGAGGTGATCCAGCCCCTGAATGAATCGTGCCGCACCGGGCGGCGGGGTCTGTACAACCGGGATAAGGCCAAGCTGGTGGAATCCATTGCGGAGCGGCCGATTCCCATCGTCTCCCTGGAGGAAGGTTTAAAAACCGCTGTTATCGAAGGGGAAGTGTGGGACAAAAAGGTGGTCAACATGCAGGAGGGGCAAATGGCAGCCTATTACTACCTGACCGACCACAGTGACACAATGGTAGTCAAAGCTTACTGGAGCCAGGAGGAATACGACCGAATAGAGATCGGTGATCGCATCAAGGCCAAAGGCAGCACTCGTTTTGAACCGCGCATCAAGGAGACAGCCCTTTTCCTGGAGCATTATGCCTTAGTGGAAAACGACACCCGCCGGGACATCAGCCCCAACAAGAGGATAGAATTGCACGCCCATACCAAAATGAGTTCCATGGACGGTCTTACCGAGGTCAAGGAACTAATCAAGAGAGCGGCTCAATGGCACCACCCAGCTATCGCCATAACCGACCATGCTTGTATCCAGGCATTCCCCATCGCCTATGCCGCCCAGAAAGAAGTCAACAAGGGCAATGATCACAAGATAAAGATCATCTATGGTGTTGAAGGTTACCTGGTCGAACGGGATAAGAAAGACCGCCCATGGCACATTATTTTGCTGGCCTGCAATAGCGCGGGCCTCAAGAACCTCTATAGACTAGTAAGCCTTAGCTACCTGGACCATTTCTACCGCCAGCCCCGCATACCAAGAGAAGAACTGGCCAAGCATCGGGAAGGATTACTGCTGGGCAGCGCTTGCGAGGCGGGAGAGGTCTTTCGCTCTCTGGTAGCTGGTGCGGATGCAGCCAAATTGGAATCCATCGCTGCATTCTATGACTATCTCGAGATCCAACCTCGTTCGAATAATTCATTTATGATCCGCAAGGGCTTGATAAACTCCGAAGCAGAGCTGCTGGACCTTAACCGCCAGATCGTCCGCCTGGGCAGAAAGTTGGGCAAACCGGTGGTGGCAACTGGAGACGTCCATTTTCTCGATCCCCATCATGAGAAGTACCGTACCATCATAAAAGGCGGGCAGGACTACGAAGACGCCGAAGAACACCTGCCATTATATTTCCGTACTACCGAAGAGATGCTGACTGAATTCGCCTATTTGGGTGAGGAGGAAGCCCATAAGGTGGTCATAGAGGGGCCCGCTTTGGTGGCGGCCAGGATAGAGGACATCCAACCGGTTCCAGACGGATTTTATCCACCCAAGATTGAAGGGGCCGAGAAGGAGATAGCTGATCTGACCTGGCAAAAAGCCCACTCTTTATACGGGCCTCAGCTGCCGCCGCTGGTCGAAGAACGTATCCAGAGAGAACTTGCTTCTATAGTTGGACATGGTTTTGCGGTACTCTATCTCATAGCTCACAAATTGGTCAAGAAATCAAACCAGGATGGGTATCTGGTAGGTTCACGGGGTTCGGTCGGTTCTTCACTGGCGGCTTTTTTCTCGGGTATAACCGAAGTAAATGCCCTGCCGCCTCATTATATATGTTCCAATTGCTACCACTGTGAGTTCATTACTGACCCCGCTATAGGCTGTGGTGCCGACCTGGTAGATAAAAACTGTCCAGACTGCGGCTGTCAATTGGCCAAGGACGGCTTCGACATCCCCTTTGAAACATTCATGGGTTTTGAAGGCGACAAGGTCCCAGATATCGACCTGAATTTTTCGGGTGACTACCAGAGTCAGGCCCATCAATACGTAGAAGAACTGTTTGGCAGCCAGAGCGTTTTCCGGGCCGGGACCATCTCCACCATCGCCGACAAGACTGCCTTTGGCTTTGTAAAAAAGTATGCCGAGAAACAGGGCATCGAAATAAAAAGTTCCGAAATGACCCGCTTGGCAGCAGGTATCACCGGGGTGCGAAGGACGACCGGGCAGCACCCGGGGGGCTTGATAGTCGTTCCTACCGATAAAGATGTCTTGGATTTCACCCCTCTGCAACATCCGGCTGACAATAAAGACTCTGGTATCATCACTACTCATTTTGAGTATCATGCCATCGGGGACCAGCTGGTCAAGCTTGATATACTTGGTCATGACGACCCCACGGTCATAAAGGAATTGGAAGACCTGACTGGAATCAAAGCGTCGCGATTGAGCCTGTCCGATAAAGAAACCATGCGACTGTTCTCGGGAGTTGAACCTTTGGGGATCAGCCCCGATGATATCGGCACTACAGTGGGCACTTTTGGGATACCTGAATTCGGGACTCCATTCGTGCGCCAGATGCTTGAAACCACACGGCCGACAACCTTTTCAGAATTGGTTCGGATCAGCGGTCTTTCACATGGTACGGATGTCTGGCTCAATAATGCCCAGAGTCTGATCGAGAATAACACGGCTACTTTGAATGAGGTTATCTGTACCAGGGACGACATAATGACTTACCTCATCCGTCAGGACATGGATAAAAACCAAGCCTTCGAAATTATGGAAAAGGTGCGCAAAGGAAAGGGCCTTAAGGATAAAGACGCTGACATAATGGACAAATGCGGGGTCCCGGGATGGTATATCGAAGCTTGCCAGAAGATAAAATACATGTTCCCTAAAGCCCATGCGGTCGCTTATGTTACTATGGCATTTCGTATCGCCTGGTTCAAGATAAATCATCCCCTGGCCTTCTATTCAAGCTTCTTCGGTATCAGGGCTGAGGATTTCGAAGCGGGGACTATTTTGGGCGGATACGAGATGGTGCGGGATAGGATTCGAGAGATCAGCAAGCTGGGCTTCAACGCATCGCAGAAAGAAAAACGATTGCTGACGGTATTGGAATTGGCCATGGAGATGTATGCCCGCGGCTTTCATTTTGAAATGGTGAACATATATAAATCCGAAGCTCGCAAATTCCGGATATCCGGCAACGGTTTGATATTGCCTTTCGGCGCTCTGCCCAACATAGGGGTGGCAGCAGCCCAGGGTATTATCAGCAGCCGCCAGGATGGCGACTATTTATCGATAGAAGATTTTCAGGTTCGAACCAGGCTCAACAAGAGTGGTATGGACGTATTGCGGCAGGATGGGTGTTTCGGTGATCTTCCGGAAAAGAACCAGATGAGCTTGTTCGGCTGAGAGATTAATGAAAACAGCAATACTGACGCATAAACTTGAATAATAAAATGCCACTGTGTTATACTTCTACTGTATTCTTGCTAATATTTTATTAGAAAGAGTGGGTAACCGGCCCACTCTTTCTATTGTAATAGCTCAAAAACACCACAAAATGGGGGCAGGAGGATATGTATCACAAGGGGCTTATTACTCCTCAAGTTACTGCCAATCTCAATGAAAGATTGGAAAAGCAAGGGATAGAGCTATACGATATCGAATATCGGAAAGAAGCGAACGGTCTGGTTTTACGGATTTACATCGATTCTGCCGCCGGGGTTGACAGTGATACTTGTGTTGCCGCTACCCGGGCGGTAAAGGATTACCTGGATGATGAGGTCCAATTGGATTACGATTACTTGGAGGTATCGTCTCCCGGGATCGACCGGATATTAAAGCAAGATAAGGAGTTTATCAGATACAGGGGGTCCAGGGTCTTGGTCAAGACGCGCCAGGCGGTGGAGGGCCAAAAAAAGTTCGTAGGTTTTCTGGCTGAGTCGGACCCCAAGATTTTAAAACTCGAGATAGACGGCCAAACGTTGAGTCTGAACCGGGAAATCGTATCCATGGTCCGCCTGCACCCGGAGATATAAGGAGGAAGAACAATGTCCCAAGAGCTGATTCTAGCCTTGCGTGAGCTGGAAAAGGAAAGGGGAATACCCCAGAAAGCACTGATTGAAGCAATCAAATCAGCATTAAATACGGCCTACAAAAAGAATTTCGGTACTTCCCAGAACGTTAACGTGGAATTGAACCAGATAACCGGAGAAGTACAGGTCTTTGCCCAAAAACGGGTTACCGAGGATGTAAGAGACACCTGTTTGGAGATATCCTTGGATGAAGCGGTCGAAATCGACCCAGGCGTTACATTGGATGAGGTAATTAACGTGGAAGTAACCCCATCCGACTTTGGCCGCATAGCTGCTCAGACAGCCAAGCAAGTGGTGGTTCAGAAGCTGCGGGAAGCCGAACGCAGCATGATATTCGAAGAGTTCTCGGAACGCGAGGGCGAAGTAGTTACCGGTGTCATTCAAAGGATAGAGGCTAAAACCATAGTTGTAAACCTGGGACGGACCGAAGGTATAATGCTTCCTGCCGACCAGATATTCTCGGAACGGTATGACGTCGGGCAGAGAATCAAGGGCTATATTTATGAGGTGAAGAACTCTTCCAAGGGTCCCAGCGTTTTCATCTCCCGTACCCACCCCTTCTTCCTGAAAAGGTTGTTTGAGCTGGAAGTGCCTGAGATATACGAAGGGTTGGTAGAGATCAAGACTATCGCGCGGGAAGCGGGGGCGCGGTCCAAGATATCGGTTTATTCGATGGATGAAAAGATAGACTCGGTGGGGGCTTGCGTAGGACCCCGGGGTATTAGGGTACAGAATATAGTCAACGAATTAAATGGCGAAAAGATTGATATAATCAAGTATCATAAGGACCCGGAGAGATTTATCGCCAACGCGTTGAGCCCTTCCAAAGTATTATCGGTTGATATCGATGCAGAAGGGAAAAAGGCCCGGGTTATAGTGCCTGACTACCAGCTTTCCCTGGCTATCGGCAAGGAAGGGCAAAACGCCCGCCTGGCTGCCAAATTGACTGGGTGGAAGATAGACATCAAGAGTGAGAGCCAGGCTGAAGAGGAGTATGACTACGATGCCTAAGGTCCGCAAAATTCCACAGCGGATGTGTGTGGGATGCCGGCTGATGAAGAACAAGAAGGAACTTATCAGGGTGGTCAGGACGCCGGACGGCAACATAGAGTTGGATGAAACCGGTAAGAAGTCCGGCCGCGGCGCCTACATCTGCCGGGACGCCAACTGTCTGGCCGCGGCAGTCAAGGGCAAACGTCTGCAAAAGGCTCTGGAACAGGAGATCGGAGCGGATATCATAGAAACGATCCGGGTCAAGCTGCAGAGTCCGTGAAAGGCCAGGCGATCAATTGAGGAAGATATACGATCTCATTGGCATTGCCCAGCGTGCCCGTAAGGCGTCTTCGGGTTGGACGGCTGTGCAGATGAGTTTCAAGAAGAGAAAAGCCCATCTCTTATTGATCAGTGAAGATGTTGCCGCCAATACCAGGGAGGACCTGATGAGGCTGAGTCAGAGATACCAGGTGCCCTGCATAATAATAGGTGACAGATACGAGTTGGGACATAGCATAGGCAAGCCATTTAGAGTGGCGCTGACAATCAATGATTCAGGTTTGGCAAATGCAATTATGAAGGCTGTCAAGTCTGCGGATATAGAGGCAAAAACAACGGGGGTGGTTGAATGGCCAAAATAAGAGTACATGAATTAGCCAAAGAACTGGGACTGCCCAGCAAACAGATGGTTGAGACCCTGCATAATTTGGGTCTGGAAGTAAAAAATCATATGAGCACCATGGAAGAATCGCAGGTTGCGTGGGTAAGAAAACGATTGGGTCAGGACACGGAGACAGTTCCAGACAAGATCCCAACCCGGCCGGCCAGTAAGACCGCCCCGCCTCAGCAGCGACCGCCAGCCCGTGAACGTGGGGAAGTGCGCCCGGAACCAACGAGTCCGGCAGCAACGCCCCAGTCGGTTGTTAAGAAAGAGCCAGCTGCCCAGCCCACGACCCCGAGACCATCTCATCCACAGGCCGGGCAGCGGGATAACAGACCCAATGCCCAGGGAAGAGATGCCCAGCCTGCAACCAATGTACGTCCCGGCCGACCAGGCGAAACCCCGGTAAGGACCACAGATGCGGGTCGCCCGGTTCAATCGGGAGCCAATCAGGGAAACCGACCCCCGGCATCCAGACCTGCATCGCCGCCACGGACAGAGCAGGCTCCGCCGGCAGGTTTTAACAGACCGCGTCCGGCAGGGCCAGGAGAGACACGTCCAGCTCCATCAGGATGGCAGGACAGAAGATCCGCACCATCGGGTGGTGGCCAGGATAGAAGGCCGGCTCCAAGCGGCAGCCAGGACAGACGACCAGGTCCTGCAAACGGCCAGGACAGGCGACCAGGTCCTGCTAGTGGACCGGACAGACGGCCAGCTTCGACTGGAGGCCAGGATAGACGGCCGCCTTACCCGCAAGGATCGGGGCCCCGACCGGCAGGTAGTGGCCCAGCCCGGCCCCAGGAGAGGCGCCCTCAAGCGGGAGCCCCGGCGGCCGGGAAAAAGCCGTTTGAGAACAAGGGCGGACAGGGGGCGCCGCGGCCACAAGGTGGAGGGGCTTTTGACGGTACCCGCAAACCAGGTTTCGCCGGTAAGGCTCAAGCCGGCAAAAAAGCGACTCCCCAAAAACAGCAACCGGTAGCCCGGGATTACAGCCGTCCCATGAAAAAGGGAAGACATAAGAAGAAACGAGAAGAACAGGTTTTACAGGCGCCAGAGAAAATCCTGGTGGGTAATACAGCTCAGGTACGCGAACTGGCAGAAATGATGGGCAAGGGAACCGGCGAAATAGTCAAGAAGCTTATGGAGCTGGGCATCATGGCTACCATTAACCAGGAGATAGATTTTGAAACTATCGAGATACTGGGCACCCTTTTCGACATAGAGGTTGAGCGTGAAATAAGCGAAGAACAGCAGATCCTCGAGGAGATCATCGATACTCCCGAAAGCCTGGTCGCCCGACCTCCCATTGTAACCGTGATGGGACATGTAGACCATGGTAAAACCTCCTTGTTGGATAGAATACGTCATGCCGATGTGGTCTCAAGTGAAGCCGGGGGCATAACCCAACACATCGGAGCCTATCAGATCAAGATGGACAACGGCAAGTCTATCACCTTTATCGACACTCCAGGCCATGAGGCTTTCACTGCTATGCGGGCCAGGGGGGCCAACCTCACGGATATAGTGGTCCTGGTTGTGGCCGCCGATGATGGTGTGATGCCACAGACCATCGAAGCCATAAACCATATCAAAGCTGCCAAGGTACCGTTCCTGGTAGCCTTGAACAAGATGGACAAACCCGATGTCAACCCGGACAAAGTAATGCAGCAGCTCACTGAGTATAATATAGTCGCAGAGGAGTGGGGCGGTGAGACAATGTTTATCCCCGTCTCAGCCAAAACCGGGATGGGCATCGAAAACCTGCTGGATATGACTGCCTTACTGGCAGAGATGCAGGAAGTGAAGGCCAATCCCAACCGTCTGGCAGAAGGCGTTGTTATCGAAGCCCAGCTTGATAAAGGCAAAGGCGCGGTAGCAACCGTCCTTGTACAAAAAGGAACACTTAAAATAGGCGATTCCATAGTATGCGGTTTTACCTGGTGCAAGGTGCGTGCTATGACTGACTTCAGAGGACGCCGGGTAGACTTGGCCTATCCATCCATGCCGGTAGAGATCACCGGATGGTCCGAGGTCCCTGAAGTTGGTGAAAAGGTATTGGTAACCGATGAAAGGATCGCCAAAGAGATCGCGGGCTTGAGGCTTAGCGAAAAGAAATTGGAAGACCAGAAACAAAGCAGTAGAATTTCCCTGGATGATTTCTTCAAGCAGATGCAAAATACCGGTATAAAGGAATTGAACCTTATTATCAAGGGGGACGTCCAGGGATCGATTGAGGCTCTGGCCCAGTCACTGCTGCGATTGAGCACCAATGAGGTCAAGGTAAACGTAATCCATTCGGCAGTCGGTGCGGTAACCGAGACAGACGTTATGCTGGCCTCCGCTTCCAATGCCATAATAATTGGATTCAATGTTCGGCCTGATATCAAGGCTCGCAAATATGGCGAGGAAGAAAACATCGATATCCGCATGTATCGGGTTATCTATGAGGCTATCGATGATGTCAAGAAAGCCATGGAAGGTCTGCTCGATCCAGAATACCGGGAAAAATATCTGGGCCGGGCCGAGGTACGGCAGACATTCAAAGTGCCCAATGTGGGAACCGTTGCCGGTTCATATATTATCGACGGCAAGATGCAAAGGAATGCCAGCATCAGAGTATTGCGCGATTCGGTGATAATCCATGAAGGCAAACTAAACTCCCTGAAACGCTTCAAAGATGACGTCAAAGAGGTACTGGAAGGTTATGAATGCGGCATGGGGGTAAGGGATTTTAACGACCTCAAAGACGGCGATATAATTGAAGCCTATACCATGGAGGAAATAGCGCGGACTCTGTAGCCGGTTCCTGAATCGAGCTCGATAGGAGTGTTAATAGTGGGTAAACGCAGACAGGAGAAGATGTCTGTAGAGATAAGAAGGATGCTGGCGTCGATAATAAAGGATCACGTTAAGGATCCGCGTATCGACTTGACATCGGTTTCCATAACCAGAGTAGATGTTCCGCAGGATATCAGTCATGCCCGCGTCTATATAAGTATTATGGGAGACGAAGAGAAGCAGAACGCTACTATGCAAATACTACAGAAAGCCAAGGGATATATAAGGTCGGAACTGGCCCATGGTTTGCAGATCAGGCATGCACCGGAATTGGAGTTCCGATTGGATAAATCCATAGAACAAGGTATAAAAATTTCCTCGCTGCTGGAAAGCCTGCATCTGGAGGAAGAGGCCAAGGAACAAAAGCATGAATAGTCTTGTCCAGATTGCCCAGATGATTTGCGACCGGGATGACTTTCTGATAGTGGGTCACTCAATACCGGATGGAGATTGTATCGGTTCCCTGCTGGGGCTTTACCTGGGTCTGCTTTCCTTGGGAAAGAGGACCCGGGTTTTCGTTCAGGACCCGGTTCCAGCCATATATGGGTACCTCCCCGGCGCGACTGATATACTGGGGCCCAACCAGATAGGTCAGCCCGAACCCAACCTCATCTATCTGGATTGTTCAGACCGGGAACGGGTGGGGGACACCGCCGTGACAATCCTGGCAGGTGAGCACCATATTATAAACATCGATCATCACCAGAGCAACACCGGTTTCGGCACCCTAAACCATGTGGACGCCAAGGCTTCGTCTACAGCTGAATTGGTTTTTGATCTGCTGGAGCACCTCCAGGTGCAGATTGATGCCGCTATTGCCAACGCATTATATGTAGGTATATTTCAGGATACCGGGGGTTTCCAGCACAAAAGCACTACGGCTGCCTCATTTAGAACGGCTGCAGTATTGATGGAAAAAGGGGTAGACCTGGACGCCATCAAGCACAACCTGTTCGAATCCAAGAGTATTGAGGAGTTACGCTTGTTAGCCCTGGCTTTGCGAAGCATAAACAGCAGTCATGATGGCAATATAGTATGGATGAGCCTGAACTATCAGGATGTCGTCGAGGTTGGCGCCCTAAACATATGTCCTGAAGGTATCATCAATAACACCTTGGCTATCAAAGGAGCACAGGTGGGGTTATTATTCCGCGAATTGAGCCCCGGAAACATCAAAATTGGATTTCGCTCCAAGGGTGGAATCGATGTGGCGGCCCTGGCGGCCAGATTCGGTGGGGGCGGTCACACCCGGGCGGCTGGGGCGCAGTTGACAGGAACCATGGAAGATGTGGAAAGAGAAGTGGTCCTGGCAGTAGAGAGCGTGATCTGTTAAGTGGACGGATTTATCAATGTCAACAAATACCCGGGGACGACCTCCTTCGACGTGATCAGAAGACTAAAGAAGATTATTCCTCGCACTAAATTGGGACACCTCGGCACCCTGGACCCGATGACCGAGGGTGTTCTGCCAGTGGCAGTAGGATTTGCCACCCGGCTGATTGAGTACGTGGCAGATACAGATAAGGTTTACCGAGCCACAATGACTTTGGGAGGAGTCTCTGATACCCAGGATGCCTGGGGCAAGATCGAATACCAGCCGCACACCGATTTTGAGCCAGACAGATTGGCGAAACTACTGCAGAAATACACTGGCAGCCTATCCCAGATTCCCCCCATGTATTCAGCGGTCCACCACCAAGGTGAGCGTCTGTATGACCTGGCTCGTCAAGGTATTACGGTGGAACGAGAGGCCCGCCCAATAGAGATATATTACATAAATCTTCTCGGAATAGCCCGCGACCAGGCTGAACGCCCAGTGGTTCACATAGAGGTGGGTTGTTCACAGGGAACCTATATCCGCACCCTATGTCACGATATCGGCGCAGAACTGGGCACGGGAGCGTATTTGTCCGCCCTGGTCCGAATCAAAGCCGGAGTTTTTGGGATAAATGAATCCCTGACCTTGGATGAACTGAACCGAAAATGGGATACCTGGGATGATTGGCTGAAGCCGGCTGATTTTCCTCTTCGGCACCTGCATAAGGTAACGCTTGATGATAATTCCCTGGGCAGGATCCGCAACGGCAATCAGGTTGTGGTTGACTCCGGTACTCCAACTGACATAATCAGGGTATACGAAAATACTGGCGGTCTGGCCGCAATCGCCAGGTGTGAGCAACGCCGGGAATATCGATGGCTGCAACCGCTTAAGGTTCTCAGCAGATAACGGGTAAGCAGAAAACCATGGGGCGGCAAATTTATAATGGGAGACGTAGGAATGGATGTAATCCGGGGAATTGAGAACTATCGGGGCAAATCACGACCGGTCTGTTTAGCTTTGGGGAATTTTGATGGAGTACATAAGGGCCATCAATTGCTCATTAAAACTGCCGTGGAAAGAGCCAAAGCCTGCGGAGGGGAGTCGGCAGCTTTCATTTTCGACCCTCACCCGATCCAGGTACTGGCTCCCGATAAGGCGCCCCGTCTGCTGATAAGCCCCCAACGCAAGGCTGAATTACTTGACAGTCTGGGTTTGGACACCCTCATATACGCCCCATTCACCCGGGAAATAGCGGCTTGGTCGCCGTTGGATTTTATCGAGAAGATTTTAATTTCGGAATTGCACGTCAGGGATGTGTGTGTGGGATTCAACTATACTTTCGGACACCGGGGACAGGGGACCCCGGAGATGCTGCGGCAATACGGGGAGCAACTTGGCTTTGCGATAGAAGTGATAGCACCGGTGGTTTTTGGCGGACAACCGATTTCCAGCAGTCTGATCAGGAAAGCCCTGGAGGAAGGGTCGGTCGAGACCGCCTACAACATGCTCGGCTATTACCCGGGGGTGGAAGGCTTGGTGGTTGAAGGTGAGCATCGGGGCGCGGCGATCGGTTTTCCCACCGCCAATATCGGGGTCGATCCGGCCTACCACATACCCGCCAAAGGCGTTTATGCAGCCCTGGCGGAGGCAGGTGGCAAGGTCTTTCAAGCAGTGGTGAACATAGGCAATAAGCCGACCTTTCACCCGGAATATCCTTTAGCTATCGAGGCTCATCTGATCGATTTCAGCGGTGATCTTTACGGCACATTCATACGGCTTAGCTTGTTGGCTAAAATCCGTGATGAACGGAGATTTTTATCTGTGGACGAACTGATCGCTCAAATTGCAAGGGACCGGGACCGATCGCTGGAGATCACCCAACCGTTCTTGGTGAGTCGGGAAGAAGGTTAAGAACCTTCCGACACCAGTGAGTCGGTGGTTTATTTACTTTTAATTACTGCTATGTTAGAATAACTCTGTTATTGCCGGGAATCCTGGGTAATAATAATTAGGAGAGCGGCAGGTCCCCGGACCTGGTTTAAACTAATACACATACTTGGGTAACCATAGGCTAGGCTTGACGATTTCACCGACGTCATTCTTGGTCCATGGCGTTTATGAGTAAGGAGGTGAAAACATTGGCTCTGTCTGCGGAGAAAAAACAAGAGATAATCAAGACCTTTCAAGTGCACGAGAATGATACCGGGTCACCAGAGGTTCAAATAGCTATCCTGACTGATAGGATAAACTACTTGAATGAACATCTTAAAGCGAACAAGAAAGATCACCACTCCAGAAGAGGATTGTTGAAGATGGTCGGGCAAAGACGTTCCCTGCTTGACTATTTGAAGAAGAACGATTTCGATCGTTATCGCAACATAGTGACTCGTTTGGGTCTACGCAGGTAAAGAGCGGAATGCCGCTCTTTAACTTTATTCAGGTTTTGAAAGGAGGAAACTACCATCGTTCATAAATACCAAACCCAGGTCGCCGGTCGTCCATTGATCATTGAAGTGGGACAGGTTGCCAAGCAAGCCAATGGTTCCGCCTTGGTCCGGTACGGCGATACAGTCGTCCTGGTTACAGCCACCGCGGCCACTCCCCGGGAAGGATTAGACTTCTTTCCTTTAACCGTGGAATACGAAGAGAAACAGTATGCGGCCGGAAAAATACCGGGCGGATTCATCAAACGTGAAGGGCGGGCCACCGAAAATGCCACCCTCTCGGCGCGCCAGATAGATCGCCCCATCAGACCGCTTTTCCCCAAGGCCTACAAAAATGACCTCCAGATCGTAGCCACCATCCTGTCAGTGGAGAAGAACAACTCTCCCGACATCACCTCGATCATCGGGGCTTCGGTTGCGCTAGGAGTCTCAGACATCCCCTTCGCAGGACCGGTAGCGGCAGTCATCGTGGGTCTGATCGACGGTCAGCTGATAATCAATCCCACCGAGGAACAACACCACCGCAGCGAGCTGCATCTGGTCGTGGCCGGTACCCGGGAGGCCATAATGATGGTGGAGGGACATGCCCAAGAGGTGCCCGAAGCCACCATGTTGGAGGCCATATTCTTTGCCCATGAAGAGATAAAGAGAATAGTAGCCTTTTTGGAACCGATCGTCGTGGAATTGGGCAAGCCTAAAGTAGAAGTTGCTGCCATCCCCGTAAACGAAGAGATGGAAAAGTCGGTGCGGGAATATGCCACCCCCGGCCTGGAGGCGGCGGTCAAGAATCCCGACAAAAAATCGCGTGAAGCTGATATGGACAAGGCTCGGGATGCCATTCTGGCTCACTTCGCCGACATCTATCCGGAAGCAGGCAAGCAAATTGCCGGCCTGGTAGACAAGCTCATGAAAGAGATCGTGCGCAAGATGATCCTGGAAGACGGTGACCGGGTCGACGGCAGAAAGCTGGACGAGATCAGGACAGTAACCTGTGAGGTAGGATTTCTGCCGCGTCCACATGGCTCAGCCCTATTTACCCGCGGCCAGAC
Organism: uncultured Syntrophomonas sp.; assembly: GCA_964494735.1. Lineage (GTDB taxonomy): Bacteria > Bacillota > Syntrophomonadia > Syntrophomonadales > Syntrophomonadaceae > PHAA01. Next base: position 9,095 of record CAZBSD010000002.1, on the reverse strand, counting down.
TCAGGTGTTGTCGGTTACTACCCTGGGACCTCTTCGCGAAAATCAGCTCCTTGATGGCTTGGGGATCCAGGAAAGCAAGGAGTACATCCATCATTACAATTTCCCCCCCTACAGTGTCGGTGAGACCAAACCGATGCGCGGGCCCAGCCGCCGGGACATCGGTCATGGCGCCTTGGCCGAAAGAGCGTTGTTGGCGGTTTTACCGTCAACGGAAGAATTCCCTTACACTATCCGGGTGGTATCCGAAGTATTGGAATCGAACGGATCCAGCTCGATGGGAAGCGTATGCGGCAGCAGTCTCTCCCTGATGCATGCCGGAGTTCCCATCAAGGCTCCAGTCTCTGGAATCGCTATGGGACTGGTAAAGGGTGAGGACAAATTCGCCATCCTGAGCGATATTCAGGGCATCGAGGACGCTCTGGGGGACATGGACTTTAAGCTGGCCGGCACCGCCAAAGGCGTCACCGCCCTGCAGATGGATATCAAGATCAGCGGCGTCAACCGGGAGATCGTGCAGGAAGCACTCAGCAAAGCCAAAGCGGGAAGAATGCACATCATGAATATCATGCTGGGGGCCATCGACAAGCCCAATGCGGAACTGTCACCCTACGCGCCCCAGATGATCCGTATGCAGATCAATCCCGACAAGATCCGGGAAGTCATCGGCCCGGGGGGCAAGACCATCCATAAGATCGTGGCCGAGAGCGGATGCAAGATCGATATCGAAGACGACGGCAGCCTGTTCATTATCGCCACCGATGACGAAGGCGCCAAAAAGGCACGGTTCCTGATCGAATCCATCCTGGCCGAAGTGGAAGTAGGCAAGATATACCAGGGGACAGTCAAGAGGATCATGGATTTCGGTGCTTTCGTGGAGATAATTCCTGGAGTATTGGGAACCAGCGGCAAAGAAGGCTTGGTCCATATATCCCAACTGGATGAAACCCGGGTCAACAAAGTCGAAGACGTGGTTAAAATAGGTGACAAGATCGATGTCAAGGTCACCGAGATAGATCGCCAGGGCCGGGTCAACCTGTCCCGCAAAGCGGTTCTGAAGCAGGCCAAGGCGGGGTCGAATCCAAGCTAGAATGCAATGATAATTGAGGTTTGTTGCTGATCGAAGGGTCGGAAATCGACTGGATAGGCAAATAAAACTGAATAGTAGTGCTCACTGCCGAATATTATTTACAGAATAAAATTAAGGCGGTGGGTATTATTTTTTTAAGAGAGGGTTTCATGTTTTTCGATTAGACAGCCGAACCCTTTTTCTTTTGACCTTTTTTCTCAGCCTGACCATAATCTCCAGCTGGATAGATAAGATAGAACGGGATGCATTTGGGGTCAAAGCCGGAGTGAGCGTAGAAGGTATCGAGGTGGAGAGGCTGTTGCCGGAAGAACTGAAGGAAGTTGTCCAGGGAATCGCTCTTCAGTACCAAAAACTGCCGGCAGAACCGCGCTTGGACAAAGCGACGGGCGCCATCGTCAGCGAAGAGAATGGGTATACGGTGGATATCGAGACCACTCTGGCCAGGATCAGAGCGTGCCAACCGGGCGAAAATGTAATCTTGGAGAAAACCCCTCTGGCACCCCGCCACAGCAGCACTGAGATCGGAAGCGCGGCAACAATAATCGGTAATTATACCACCTGGTTCCATGGCAGCGCAGCCCGCTATCAAAACATAGCCACCGCCATCCGGAGCATCAATAATACGTTGCTATGGCCTGATCAGGTATTCTCCTTCAACCAGACTACCGGGCCGCGTACTCCGGAGCGGGGCTATCTGCCGGCGCCGATAATAATCAATGGCGGGTTGGATATCGGCTTCGGGGGAGGTGTGTGCCAGGTTTCCAGTACGATGTATAATGCCGCCCTGGCTGCCGACCTGGCCATTGTAGAGCGCCACGGACACACCAAACCGGTCCACTACGTTCCCGAGGGACGGGACGCCACCGTCGATTACGGCGGCCTGGACCTGAAGTTCCAGAATAACCGCAGCGGCCCGGTAATTATCCGGGCATCCCTATACAACGGCCGAGTCTATGTTGAATTGAGAGGAGCGGAGTAACTGTGAGACTATTATTCCTTCCCAAAAGGACCTTGATTGCAGCCAGTGGTGTCATCGTCCTGGTTTGTTTGGCGGCAGGATTACTGTTTTCCTCGCTGCCCGACCGGAGTGTGCCTACCGCAGGACCGGAACCCATCTTCCAGGGCAACAGCGGAACCAAAGCGGTGGCCATCACCGTCAATGTAGACTGGGGTGAAGAGCATCTGCCGGCCATGTTGAAGGAGTTTCAGAAGAGCAATGCTCAGGTGACCTTCTTCGTAACCGGTCGCTGGGCGGAGAAGAACCCAGCCATGCTCAAGCAGATGGCGGAGGCGGGGCACAGCATCCAGAATCATGGTTACCGCCATGTGCATTTCAACGCCTTGAGTTCCGAAGAGGTGGCCACTGAGATCAAGAAGGCTGAAGACATCATTTTCAACATAACCGGGCAAAAGTCCACATTCTTTGCCTCCCCCTATGGGGAATACAATCCCCGTCTGGTGAACGCGGTGAACGGGATCGGCTACCAGTATATAATGTGGAGCGTGGACACCATAGATTGGCAGAAACCGGAACCGGCTACCATCGTCAACCGGGTCATGAAGAAAGTACACAATGATGCGATAATACTAATGCATCCCACTGAACCGACCGTCAAGGCCCTGCCTACCATGCTGGACCAATTGCAGTCCCAAAAATACGAGATGGTGAGCATCGCCAAGATCACCGGCGGCAGTTCCAAGGCGGGCAGCGATAGTGAGTAGGAACCGCAGAAGGATAGCTGCGCTGGTAACCATCATCGCTCTGATTGGTTGGTTAAATCCCGCTTCGGCGGCGGCGGCCCCGCGCCTGACCTCGCAGTACTACTGTGTGATCGATACCGCCAGCGGCCAGTATATATATGGCCAGAACGCCTCTACCGAAAGACCTATGGCCAGCACCACCAAGATCATGACTGCTATTCTGGCGGTTGAATATGCTGGTCTGGATGAGGTGGCGGAAGTCACCGCCAACGCCGACCGAACGGCCGAATACACCATAGGCTTGAAGGCGGGGCAGAAACTGACGGTGGGCGAACTGCTGAAAGTGGGCCTGATACGTTCCGCCAACGATGCAGCGGTGGTACTGGCCGAGCATGTGGGCGGCAGCGAGCAGTTCTTCGCCTACCTGATGTCCAAGAAAGCCTTCCTGATCGGCGCGGCCAATACCAGATTCCAGAACTCTTCCGGCCTCCCCGCCAAAAATCACTACAGTACCGCCTATGACCTGGCCCTGATGGGACGCTATGCCCTCTCCAAGCCGGCCGTCAAAGAGCTGGTCGGTACGGTCGAGACAACCTTCAAGCATCCCGCTTATTTGCAGCCATTAACTATCAGAAACACCAACGCGGGGTTTCTGGTGGGCTATTCAGGAGCGGACGGAATCAAGACCGGGACCACCGATGACGCCGGCAAATGCTTGGTCGCTTCCGCTACCCGCAAGGATCGGGGCCTGATCGCAGTAGCTCTGCGCTCCAGCGACCGCCAGGGAGACTGTGTCCGGTTGCTGGATTATGGTTTCCAGAGTACTACCCTTCAGAAACTAATCGACAGCGAGCAATCGTTCAAGAGTGTGAAAGTAAACCAAGGTCAACCGGGATGGGCCGAGGTTGTGCCGGCCGAGGATGTCCGGTTATGGTTGGGTGAGGATATAGATGGCATTGAAAAAATCGTGAGGTTACAATATAATCTTGATGCACCGGTAAAACAGAATCAGGCCCTGGGCGAAATAAGCATATATATTAATGGCCGTTATTATCAGAGCACGGCTTTGGTGAGCCAGAGCGATATCGGCAAGCAATCATGGCTGGGACAACGTCTGGTTCAACAGTGGATCGAAAACGTCAGGGCTGGCTGGGGCGAAAAGATAGGAACCTGAGGATGGGGGAAAACAATATGATATACAGGTGGGAGCTTGGCAATGGCGCCAAACTGGTTATGGAAGACATACCTTATGTAAAATCGGCGGCGATAGGAATATATATCAAAGTTGGATCGCGATACGAATCCCCAAGTCTGGCAGGTGCCAGTCATTTTATTGAGCACATGCTGTTTAAGGGGACGCCGGAGCGGAGTGCCCGTGATATCGCCGAGAGCATGGAGGGGATGGGCGGTCAATTGAACGCCTACACCGCAAAGGAACACACCTGCTTCTATGCCCGGACCCTGGATGAAGACATTTACGCAGCTACAGATATTCTCTGCGATATGGTCTTTAATTCATTACTGGCCGACAATGATTTTGACGTCGAGCGCCAGGTCATCATGGAAGAGATCAACATGTATGAAGATACTCCCGACGAACTGATCCATGATGTCTTTGCCCGCAAATTTTGGGAAGGCCATACCATGGGAAATTCCATCCTGGGCACATCGCAGTCGATCAGTGCCATGGAGCGGGAAGAACTGTTTGCCTTTTACCGCCGTAATTATGTTCCCGGCAATATGATCATTTCGGTGGCCGGTAATATTGATCCCCTAAAGGTAAAGGATTACCTGGAGGGCAAACTGGAAGGTTATCGAGGGGCTGTCCCGGTTAAACCGGCGGATCAACCTCAGTTCAATCTGCCATTTATCAAAATGATACCCAAGGACGTCGAACAGTTGCAGATTTGCCTGGGTGTCCCGGGGATATCCTATCACGATGAGCAGCGCTATACCCAGAATGTCATGAACAGTATCCTGGGTGGCGGCATGAGTTCGCGACTGTTTCAGAAGCTGCGGGAGGAATTGGGACTTGCTTATTCGGTCTTCTCATCCCCAGCCAGTTACTCCGACACCGGTTTGTTCAGTATTTATATAGGAACCAGTGCCGCCAATATCGATAAATTCAGCATCAACCTGTATCAGGAAATCGAGCGCTTCATGGAGCGGGGGGTAACCGACGAGGAGGTCAACCGCACCAAAAAGCTGATGAAGTCCAGCCTCTCACTGGGGCTGGAAAGCGTGATGAACCGGATGACCAGGATAGGCCGGGCGGTGTTGATGTACGATGACATAATGAGCACTGAAGAAATCATTGAGCGGTTATACGCAGTTGAGGCTGCCACCGTCAAGGACATGGCCAGCCGTATATTCGACCGCCAGCAGTTCTCGATTGCCGCCATCGGCAACAATGAAGTGTTGCCGGCAGTGGAGAAGGAATTGGCCAAGTGGTGGGGCAACCAATGAGGGTGCTTGTAAACCGGCTGCATTCCTTCGACTTGCCCTTGCCCCGGTTCATGACCCCGGGTGCGGCGGGTATGGACATATATGCCGCCAATGCGGAACCGCTGGTGATCGGAGTGGGACAGCGGGTATTGGTGCCGACCGGGATAGCCATAGCTCTCCCCGCCGATTGTGAGGCTCAGATCAGGCCCCGCAGCGGTTTAGCCATCCAACACGGCCTTACCCTGCTCAATACCCCCGGTACCATCGATGCCGATTATCGTGGAGAAATCAAGCTTATTGTTATAAATCTGGGGGACAAAGAGTATACATTACTCAGAGGTGAAAGGATCGCCCAGATGGTCTTTGCCCGGGTACTGAAGCCGGAAATTATTGAGGTGGAAGGACTGGACAGCACCGAGCGCGGGGCCGGGGGATTCGGACATACCGGAGTATAGGGGGTATGGAGATGCGGCTCAACGATTTGGTGGGCAAGGAGATGGTCAATATCTATGACGGTATGCGGATGGGCACGGTGGGTGAATCGGACCTGCTGCTCGATGACGAGAGCGGGCAGATAGTATCCATAATTCTGCCCAACCGCGGAAATATGCTTAATTTTTGGACCGATCGGCAAAAACTTGTCATCCCTTGGGAAGCGGTCAAAAAGATAGGCCGTGAGGTGATCGTAGTGGAATTGGACAATACCCACATGCGTTTAAAAAACAGTTCCATATAATTGTCCGCCCGGGACTATTGGATGGTCTGGCCCCCGCAATTTAAGAACAGTTGTTACCGCCATGCAACGCCCTCAAACGGGCCTGCCCGGCGGTTTTATTTTGGCACCGGCCGGAGATGAGAAAATTAATCGACAATTCCCTGTCGATAGCGCTGCTATTGATTATTGGGTTACAATAAGATATCATAGTTTGAAATTTTACGAGGAGGCCAAACAAATGACGGAGAGATTCAGCAAAGAAGGTCTCACTTTCGACGATGTTCTTCTTATCCCGGGACATTCGACTGTGTTGCCCAATGATGTAGATGTTTCCACCCAGCTCACCAGAACCGTACGGTTGGAAACCCCGATCATGAGCGCCGGCATGGATACCGTCACCGAGTCGCGAATGGCTATCGCCATGGCCCGCGAGGGTGGTATCGGTATCATTCATAAAAACATGACTATCGAAGAACAGGCCCGCATGGTAGACCGGGTCAAGAGGTCCGAACACGGCATCATTTCCGATCCCTTCTTTTTATCCCCGGACAATAAAGTCACTGATGCCCTAAAAATAATGGAACATTACCATATTTCCGGGGTACCCATCACCGAGGGCAGGAGACTGGTCGGTATCCTCACCAACCGCGACCTGCGTTTTGAGACCGATTTCGAACAGCCCATCCGGAATATCATGACCAGTGATAAATTAGTTACCGCGCCGGTAGGAACGACCATGGAACAAGCCATGCAGCTGTTGCGCACCTATAAGATTGAGAAGCTGCCCCTGGTGGACGATGATTATAACCTGATGGGATTGATAACCATCAAGGACATCGAGAAGACCCAGAAATACCCCCGGGCTGCCAAGGATGGCCGGGGGAGACTGATTGTCGGGGCCGCCGTAGGCACAGCCAAAGACACCCTGGAAAGGGTGGAAGCCCTCAAGGATGCAGGAGTGGATGTGCTGGTAGTCGACACCGCTCACGGTCATTCCGAAGGTGTTATTCAGATGGTCAAAAGCATTAAAGCCAAGTTCCCGACGGTAGAAGTGATTGCCGGCAACGTAGGTACCGGAGAAGCCACCGAAGCCCTCATCAAGGCTGGTGCCGATGCGATCAAAGTGGGAATTGGACCTGGTTCCATATGCACAACCAGGGTGGTGGCCGGAATCGGCATACCTCAGATAACCGCCATAGTTGATTGTGCCGCAGCCGCCAGCCGATACAACATCCCCATCATAGCTGATGGCGGGATAAAATATTCCGGCGATATCGTCAAAGCCATCGCCGCCGGTGCCGATTCAGTCATGATGGGCAACCTGTTGGCGGGCACCGAGGAGAGTCCCGGTGAAGAAGTGGTGCTGCAGGGTCGGCGCTACAAGGTTTACCGGGGAATGGGATCGCTGGGCGCTATGTCGGAAGGCAGCAGTGACCGCTACTTCCAGGAAGACGCTCAGAAACTGGTTCCGGAAGGCATTGAAGGCCGCATACCCTTTAAGGGTTCAGTCTCTGAAACCATATTCCAGTTGGTGGGCGGACTGAGAGCCGGGATGGGCTATTGCGGGGTAGTCAATATCGAAGAATTGAAGACATCCACCAGGTTTATTCGGATATCAAATGCCGGATTGATGGAAAGCCACCCCCACGATGTTTTTATAACCAAAGAGGCCCCCAACTACCAGGTTCTGTAAAAGTGGAAGTCTACCTGCTGCGGCTGACCCTGGCCGGGATAGTCGGATTTATGCTGGGGATATTAAGCAACCGGCAGGATAAGACCAAGTCGGCCCGGGTGTTTGGCATCGTGACTGCAAGTTCGGCCCTGCTCTATATCGTGGCCACCGGTTTGTATGAAGAGACCCCCGGGGTGGGAGACCCCACCCGCCTGACCGCCCAGATCCTTTCGGCGCTGGGATTTCTGTTTGCGGGGATGATCTATGTCAACCAGGATAAAAGCGTGGAAGGAATCACGACCGCGGCCGCCCTGCTATTGAGCGCCGTGTTGGGGGTGCTGATCGCGGCGGGTTACTTTTGGAACGTCATTTGGGGAATCATTTTTTTCATAATTATTTACTGGATATCGGGGTTTGTAGGTAAAAGTCAAACCGGGAAGAGAAAGCGTAATAAAACCGGGGAGGAAATTCCCCCCGGTTGAGGCGGGCTCATCAAAAACACGGCAGTTATCTGGAACCCAGGCTTCGTTCAGCGATTTCAATGGCTTTGGCAACCATGTTGCCGCAGTCCCTGGAGCTGACATCGCCCCATCCCTGGCTGGCTACAACTTGGTCCACACCTAATTCACGGGCAATTTCATATTTGAGTTGCTCGGACATGATACGCCTTCTTCTAGCCAACTGATATCCTCCTTTTCAAAACCCGCATCATATATTCTCCCATGGGAATGGAATCTGATACCGCTCAAATAATTATATAAATGTAATGTATTACCGCGTTAATCCCGGTATAATAATAAAGGACCGCTCGAATAGGGCGGAAATACTTGTTTTATAATATATTTTCCAGGAGGCATGGTTTTGAGATACGAAGGAAACATTTTCAGGCCGCCCAGTGAGGCCAGGAGTTATATTTTACAGTGCACGGTCGGTTGTTCCCACAATCGCTGTACATTCTGTGCGATGTATAAAGATAAAAAATATCGGGTACGCAGTCAGGCCGAGATATTGGCGGACATACGGGCAGCCAAACAATACTACGGTGATCTGTATAAGGTATTTTTGGCTGATGGCGACGCTCTGGCCATGCCTACCTCCGATTTGCTGGAGATAATAACCGTACTATACCAGACATTCCCCAGCCTCAAACATGTCGGTGTCTATGCCAGCCCGGATAGTATCCTGGCCAAGGAGATGAGCGAGCTGACCGCCTTGAAGGCTGCCGGTTTGACCATCGCCTATCTGGGGGTGGAAACCGGTGATCGCGAGTTGCTGGCTGAGATAAGAAAAGGAGTCACCTACGAGGAGATGGTGGAAGCGGGGCGCAAGATCAGGCGAGCCGGGATACTGCTGTCGGTAACGATTCTGCTGGGATTGGCCGGTCGCACCCCGAAGGCGGTAGATCATGCCCGCCATACGGCCCAGATCCTCAATGCAATGAATCCGGATTATGTGGGGGCTCTGACCCTGATGCT
>CAZBSD010000001.1:104464-157672 GCA_964494735.1 uncultured Syntrophomonas sp. | reverse complement strand
GCATACGGTTCATACCCGTAGTGTCAGGGGTTCAAATCCCTTCGCCGCTACCATAAGTTTCTGGTAAGGAGTGGGAAATAATCTCACTCCTTTTAATATAGTTTGGTTTTGGGTAAAATATTTACGAATGCCGATAGTATGGCAAAAGCCCTAATATAAGGAAGAGGAAAGGTGAAAAGGAATGGCAAAAGCAAAATACGAGAGGACGAAACCGCATCTAAACATAGGGACGATAGGTCACGTAGACCATGGCAAGACCAGTTTGACGGCAGCGATAACCCTGGTATTGTCAAAAGTAGGAGGAGCGGTAGCGACCAGCTATGATTCAATAGACAAGGCTCCGGAAGAGAGAGAAAGAGGAATCACCATAAATACCGCCCACGTGGAATACCAGACCGAGAAAAGGCACTATGCCCACGTAGACTGCCCAGGTCATGCCGACTATATCAAAAACATGATAACCGGAGCTGCACAGATGGATGGATCAATACTGGTAGTGTCAGCAGCGGACGGCCCGATGCCCCAGACCCGCGAACATATCCTCCTGTCGCGCCAGGTAGGTGTACATTACATGGTAGTATTCATGAACAAAATTGACCTGGTGGACGACGACGAACTGCTGGAACTGGTCGAGATGGAGATCCGTGAACTGCTCAGCACCTATGAATTTCCCGGCGACGACATTCCGGTAGTGATGGGCTCAGCCACCAAAGCACTGGCTTGCGGCTGCGGCAGCAGAGACTGTGAATGGTGCGGACGGATCTGGCAGTTGATGGATGCAGTGGACGAATATATCCCCGAACCGGTAAGAGCCACCGACAAACCCTTCCTGATGCCGATCGAAGACGTATTCACCATAACCGGACGGGGAACCGTGGTAACCGGCAGAGTAGAGAGAGGGCAGGTCAAGGTGGGAGACGAAGTAGCCATAGTAGGAATGAGAGAAGAGATAAGAAAGCATATCGTAACCGGGGTAGAAATGTTCCGTAAACTGCTGGATTATGCCCAGGCGGGAGACAACATCGGCACCCTGTTGAGAGGTTTGGACCGTAAAGACGTAGAAAGAGGGATGGTACTGGCCAAGCCCAACAGCATCAAACCGTTGACCGAATTCCATGCGGAGGTATACGTGCTGACCAAAGAAGAAGGAGGACGACACACCCCGTTCTTCAGCGGCTATCGTCCCCAGTTCTATTTCCGTACCACGGACGTGACGGGAATCATCAAACTGCCGGAGGGAGTAGAGATGGTAATGCCGGGCGACAATATCCAGATGGCCATCAGCCTGATTACCCCGATCGCCATAGAAGAAGGACTGAGATTCGCTATCCGTGAGGGTGGCCGTACCGTAGGCTCCGGAGTTGTAACCGGTATCGATTCCTAAAACCATTAACGGCAAACTATGTCAACCGGGGACACGTTGACATATAATGAGGCGTTATGATAGAGTATTGTAGTATTTTTGCGCACAGGATGGAGGTAAAGTGGTGAGGGTCGGAATTACATTGGCATGTACAGAATGCAAGCAGCGCAATTATAGAACTACCAAGGATAAGAAAAAGAATACCGAAAAGATGGAAGTCAGGAAGCACTGCAAATTCTGTAATGCTCACACCATTCATAAGGAAACCAAGTAAAGCGGGAGAGTGAACTTAATGGCTAAAGACAGCGTATCTCCTGGCAACACAGAAAATGTCAAGAACTGGATTGAAAGTGTCCGGACATATTTCAACGGGATCTACCATGAACTAAAAAAGGTTCACTGGCCTAGCCGAGTGCAGCTAATGGCCTACACTGGCGTAGTGTTATTGTCAGTGGCTATCATTTCCCTTATCCTTTGGGTATTCGATGGCGGGCTTTCCTTATTACTGAATTGGCTTACCGGGTTGGTCGCCTAAAGAGGAGGTGGTTTAGATTTCCACCGAAGAACAATTACAGCAAGTTGAGTATAGGGACGGGGAAAGTCCTGCTCTGGAAGCCGAAGAGGTCAAACCGGAGAGGAAGGGCGACTGGTATGTGGTGCATACCTATTCCGGTTACGAAAACAAGATCAAGGTGGACCTGACCAAGCGGGTGGAATCCATGAACATGCAAGACAAGATATTTCAGGTGATTATACCTGAGGAACAGGAAGTCGAGTATAAAGGCGGCAAGAAAAAAGTTACCACCCGACGGGTCTTCCCTGGATATGTAATCGTCAACATGATCATGGACGAAGATTCTTGGTATGTAGTCCATCATACTCCCGGTGTCACTGGTTTCGTGGGTAGCGGAACCAAACCTATTCCGTTGATGGATGAAGAGATCAATAAGATCTTGGCCCAAATGGGACTGATGGGCAAGAAACCGCGGGTAATCAATCTGGAGGTTGGCGAGAACATCCGGGTTAACAGTGGCCCTTTCGAGAATTTCGAAGGTATAGTCAAGGAAGTGCTGCAGGACCGAGGTAAAGTAAGGGTCAATATTTCCATGTTCGGCAGGGAAACTCCTGTGGAACTGGATTATGAACAAATAAATAAGATATAAGGAGGTGTAAAAGTGGCAAAAAAGGTTAAGGGCAAGGTCAAGCTGCAGATAGCCGCTGGCAAAGCGACTCCGGCACCGCCCGTAGGTCCTGCCCTGGGACAGCACGGGGTTAACATAATGGGTTTTTGCAAGGAATACAATGCTAAGACCGCCAATCAAACCGGATACATCGTACCAGTAGAGATAACCATATATGAAGACCGTTCTTTTACGTTTGAGATCAAATCGCCGCCCGCATCAGATCTTCTGAAAAAAGCAGCCAACGTCGAAAAAGGTTCCAGCGATCCCAATAAGAAACAGGTCGGCAAGATATCCCGGACAAAAGTGGTGGAGATAGCTGAAGCTAAGAAAGCGGATCTGAACGCGGCCGACATCGATGCTGCAGTCAGGATGATCGAAGGGACGGCACGCAGTATGGGTCTGGTAATTGTAGACTGAGGCTAATCTAGGCAAAGTTGATCATGATAAAAGTGGGAGGATTGACATCCGTTTGACCACAGGGAGGATTAATAGTGAGAAGAGGAAAAGCATATAAAGAGGCGTTCGCCAAGGTAGACCACAGCAAATTGTACGAACCGACAGAAGCTATCAAGCTGGTCAAAGAAATCGCCATTGCCAAATTTGATGAGACGGTTGAAGCTCATATCAAACTGGGAGTAGATCCGCGTCATGCGGACCAGCAAGTCAGAGGCACGGTGAGCTTGCCCCATGGAACCGGCAAGACTCTTAAAGTACTGGTATTTGCCAAGGGTGAAAAGTTGAAGGAAGCTGAACAGTCTGGCGCCGATTATGTAGGTGCCGAGGACCTGGCCGAAAGGATACAGGGAGGCTGGTTCGATTTCGACGTAGCAGTAGCTACCCCCGACATGATGTCGGTAGTTGGTAGACTGGGAAAGATTTTGGGACCCAGGGGTTTAATGCCCAATCCTAAGGCAGGGACAGTAACCTTTGATATCGAGCGTACTATCAAGGAACTCAAAGCGGGACGTATTGAATTCCGGGTCGACAAGACATCTATCGTACATGTGCCGATTGGCAGGGTATCTTTCGAGCAGGATAAACTTCAGGATAACCTGAACGCCTTCGCCGAAGCTCTTATTAAGGCCAAGCCCGCAGCGGCTAAAGGACAATACATGCGTTCCGTAAATATTTGTTCAACGATGGGGCCTGGTATCCAGATCAATCCCTTGATATTGATTGCTGCCAACAAATAAATCACTGGATAAAAATAGAATACTAAAACTGTAGACAGCCGGTGGCGTAAGCCTTAATAATATGATTGCCCGCTGAGGTTTATTAGGATGAAACTGATTCCGGCTGGAACATCAGTATGAAGACCTCTGCGTGGCGTAGTGCAGGGGTCGTTTTATTTATCAAGAAAGTACCCCAAACCAGTATTTAATTCGTTACATGCAGGTTGGGTATGGATTCAGATTTATACCAACGACTACCAATACGAGTCAAGGGGGTGAGAAATGAATGGCGAAGATTGATGAGAAGAAACAGGTGGTTGAAGAAATTAAGCAAAAATTGGACGCGGCCACATTAGTGATTTGTACCGATTACCGAGGCCTTAATGTGGATCAAGTTACGCAACTGCGGAACAGCCTGAGGGTACCGGGGGTTGAATACCGGGTGCTTAAGAACACAATGTTTCGTTTTGCCTTGCAGCAGTGCGGTTACGAAGACATTGCCGCCCGGATCACGGGGCCCAATGCTGTAATATTCAGCAATGACGACCCGGTAGGTCCGGCCAAGACCATAACCGAATTTGCCCGTGCCAATAAACAGATAGAAGTAAAAATGGGAATATTGGAAGGCAAATATCTATCTGCCGATGGGGTGAAGGAATTAGCCAACCTGCCGTCCCGTGAGGTTCTGCTGGCACAGGTAGTAGGCACTATGCAGGCGCCGATTACCTCGTTCGTACGGGTGTTGAATGCAAACCTGACCGGACTGGTAAGGGCCTTAGACGGTATCCGTGAACAAAAACAAGCCGGCTAGAGAAAAGATTTGATGGAATTGGCTGCATATTGGGAACAGACATTTTATTGAGATAACATATTAAAAGAATGAATAGGGAGGTTTACTATTAATGAGTAAAGTACAGGAAGTAATCGAAATCGTCAAAGGGCTCACGGTGCTTGAGCTATCTGAATTGGTCAAGGAATTGGAAGAGACTTTTGGGGTTAGCGCGGCCGCTCCTGTGGCTGTCGCTGCCGCTGCTGCACCTGCGGCGGCTGCTCAGGTGGAAGAGCAGACCGAGTTTGACGTAATCCTTACCGGCTCCGGTGATAAAAAGATCAACGTGATCAAGGTGGTTAGGGAGTTGACAGCATTGGGTCTCAAGGAAGCCAAGGCTTTGGTTGACGAGGCTCCCAAGCCCGTCAAAGAAAAGATCACCAAGGAAGAAGCCAATGACATTAAGGCCAAGTTGGAAGAAGCCGGAGCAAGCGTAGAGATTAAATAGTTGGCCGATACACGAAACCACGAGGAGCGCTGAGCTCCTCTTTTTTTATGGAAAAAGCAGGGCATTTAATATATGATGAGGTATAAAGCGGGATAGAAAGGGGACAATTACATTGAGAAAACACTTTTTATGCCTGACCTGCCTAATGCTGGTACTGGCTTGGGTTCTGCCCTGTCAGGCTGCCGGTTCGATTAAGTGGCAGCTGAATTGGATGGAAACCGGAGATCTGCGGGAAGAGGTAAGAGTTCCAGTTCAAATTACCGAGGCCCCGACCGATAAAACCTGGAGCCATGCTCAGGAGGGTAATGAGTGGATTTTCCAAAGAGATATCAAGGGATGGTCCAGTTATCAATCCCACAAGGATGGCCTTCCCTTTTTAATAACCGAAAACAAGAACATATTATATAGTCTCACTGAGATCAAAGCCGATCTCGAATCGGATCAGGATTGGTTTGAAAAGATAGCCGGGACCAATGAGTTGAAATTGACCATAGAGGTCCCCGGGCTGATATTAACCAGTACCGCTGACCAACGCAATGATTTGATTTCAAGTTGGATTTTCCCCCGAGGTACTGACCTGGCTGGTGAGGGGGTTCTCCTGAAAGTAGTGCGCATAGATGGACTGATGATGGGAATCGGGATAGTAGCCATAGGTTTGTTTCTGGCGGTCTTCATATTCTATCGCCGGGTGAAAAGTGCGGAAGCGATAATAGCCGAAAACTATGCGATTCCGCCGAAGGATCAATCCGATCAGAAAGAACCCAAATAGAAGGAGCTGGACGAATCAGAGCAATAGATGGAAAAATATTAGCAGGTTCCTTGACTACCAAAAATGGTTGTGCTAGCATTAATAATTGCCATCAAAATATTATTATGGTAATGAATGCTGTGCGCTCAGAAATATAGGTTTTCCATTAAAAGCGAGGTTTCAGGTTGGCCCCGCTTTTAACACGTTCGCGAATTATGTAAAGGGGTGGTTTGATGGCTCATATTGAACGATATGGGAGTACTGAGAGGCTCACTTATTCTCAGATCAAAGAGGTAATAGAGCTGCCCAATTTGATCCAAATTCAATTGAGTTCTTTCGAGTGGTTTTTAAATGAAGGCTTACGTACGGCGCTGCAAGAGGTCTTTCCTATCTCTGATTTTAGTGGCAACCTGGAACTGGACTTTGTCGAATACAGCCGCGGCGAACCCAAGTATTCGGTATTGGAGTGTAAGGAGCGTGACGTCAGTTATCAGGCACCGCTGAAGTTGAAGGTGCGCCTGACCGACAAGGAAAACGGTGAGATCAAAGAGTCCGAAGTATATATGGGCGACTTGCCGTTGATGACCGAAAACGGTACATTCATTATAAATGGCGCTGAGCGGGTAGTGGTCAGTCAATTAGTAAAATCACCAGGGGTTTATTTCAATGAAAAGCTGGACTTGGCCGGCCATTCGTTGTTTGGGGCCACTGTTATCCCCAACCGCGGAGCCTGGTTCGAGTTGGAAATGGATAGCGCCGGGATTATTTATACCCGCATCGATAAAACGAGGAAAATACCTGTCACGGTTCTTCTTAGGTGCCTTGGCTTTGAGAGCAATGAGGCGATATTGGAACTGTACCATGACCATGATGCGATCAAACGTACTCTTGAGAAGGATACTACCGCCAACAAAAAGGAGGCCCTGATCGAGTTTTACCGCCGTCTACGGCCCGGCGAGATGGCCACCGAAGACGCCGCCCAACAGTTACTGAAAAACCTCTTCTTTGACCCCCGGCGGTATGATATGGCAGTGGTGGGACGGTACAAGGTTAACAAGAAATTAGGATTAAACATACCAGAAGAAACGCGCTACTTGACCATCGACGACATAACCTCAACCATAGGTTATATATTGAAGCTGATCAACGGTGAAGGTAAAACCGATGTTATAGATCATCTTGGCAATCGCCGGCTGCGTTCCATCGGTGAACTGTTGCAAAACCAGTTCCGAACCGGTCTGGTCCGCATGGAACGGGTGGTACGCGAACGCATGAGTATCCACGACGTGGAGACATTGACTCCGCAGGTATTGATCAATATCAGGCCAATTACGGCAGCCGTCAAGGAGTTCTTTGGCAGTTCGCAGCTATCTCAGTTTATGGACCAGACCAACCCGCTGGCGGAACTTACTCATAAGAGAAGGTTAAGCGCCCTTGGTCCGGGTGGTCTGACTCGAGAGAGAGCGGGATTCCAGGTCCGTGACGTTCACCATTCACATTATGGCCGGGTATGTCCGATAGAAACTCCTGAAGGTCCCAATATCGGCTTAATAGGCTCGCTGGCAACTTTTGGCCGTGTCAATGATTTTGGTTTCATCGAGACCCCTTATCGCAAAGTGGACAAAAAGGCGGGTCGGGTGACCAATGAAATTGTATATTTGACTGCTGACGAAGAAGATGAGTATTACGTGGCCCAAGCTAATGCTCCTTTGGACGAAAAGGGGTATTTCAAGGATGATCGGGTGGAAGTGCGTTATTTCGAAGAGATACTCGAACTGCCGGTCAAC
The DNA here is from genome assembly GCA_964494735.1 of uncultured Syntrophomonas sp. Classification (GTDB taxonomy): domain Bacteria; phylum Bacillota; class Syntrophomonadia; order Syntrophomonadales; family Syntrophomonadaceae; genus PHAA01. The sequence continues at coordinate 150,141 of CAZBSD010000001.1, read as the reverse complement.
CAGGTAGACTATATGGACGTATCTCCCAAGCAGGTGTTCAGTGTTGCTACGTCGCTTATTCCCTTTTTGGAGAACGATGATGCCAACCGCGCCTTGATGGGAGCTAACATGCAGCGGCAAGCAGTTCCTGTTATAAAGACTGATTCTCCCATTGTGGGGACGGGACTGGAATACAAAGCAGCCAAGGATTCTGGGGCGGTAGTCATCGCTCGCAAAGCGGGGGTAGTCAAAAAAGCCAGCGCCGCCCGTATCGTTCTGGAGACCGATGATGGCACAATTGTAACCTATCCGATGCTCAAATTCATGCGCTCCAACCAGGGGACCTGTTATAATCAACGCCCCATCGTGAAAGTGGGACAGCGTATCGAAGCCGATACCATAATTGCCGACGGTCCAAGTACCGATAACGGCGAATTGGCTTTGGGCAGAAATATCCTGGTGGCTTTCATGCCCTGGGAAGGGTACAACTATGAGGACGCCATCCTAATATCTGAAAAGGTAGTCAAGGAAGATGTCTTTACCTCCATTCACATCGAGGAATACGAGTGCGAAGCCCGGGACACAAAACTCGGCCCCGAGGAGATAACCCGCGACATTCCCAACGTATCAGAAGAGATGCTTAAGAATCTCGATGATCAGGGTGTAATCCGGGTGGGGGCCGAGGTTAGACCGGATGATATCCTGGTAGGCAAGGTAACCCCCAAAGGTGAGACTGAATTGACCCCGGAGGAACGCCTGCTGCGAGCTATATTCGGAGAGAAGGCCAGAGAAGTCAGAGATTCCTCCTTACGGGTTCCCCACGGTGAAGCTGGCAAGATCGTGGCAGTAAAACGTTTCTCACGGGAAAACGGGGATGAACTGCCACCGGGCGTAAACCGCTTGGTACGGGTTTATATTGCCCAAAAACGAAAGATCTCCGAAGGGGACAAGATGGCCGGGCGTCATGGAAACAAGGGGGTTATCTCCAGGATACTTCCTGAGGAGGATATGCCCTTCCTGGATGATGGTACCCCAGTACAAATAGTATTGAATCCACTAGGTGTTCCATCCCGTATGAACATCGGACAGATACTGGAATGCCATATGGGATGGGTGGCAAAAGAACTTGGTTATAAAATAGCTACCCCGATTTTCGACGGGGCTAACGAGGATGATATAAATCAATTGCGAATAGAAGCCAATATCCCCATGAACGGTAAGGCTCGTCTAAGAGATGGCCGCACCGGTGAATCGTTCGACCATGAGGTTACGGTGGGCTATGTCTATATGCTGAAACTGGCTCATCTGGTCGATGACAAAATACACGCCCGTTCCATCGGTCCATATTCCCTGGTAACCCAGCAGCCGCTGGGGGGTAAAGCTCAGTTCGGCGGACAGCGTTTCGGTGAAATGGAGGTATGGGCACTGGAAGCCTATGGAGCGGCGTACACCCTGCAGGAGATATTAACGGTGAAATCCGACGATGTGGTCGGACGTCTGAAGACGTACGAATCGATCGTAAAGGGAGACAATATCCCAGAACCAGGTGTTCCGGAAGGATTCAAAGTACTTATTAAGGAACTGCAGAGCCTGGCCTTAGATATAAGGATGTTGGGAGCAGACAATAGTGAGATCCTCATCAGGGATGACGACCTGGATATTAATGAACAGGAAAAGGCTCGTGAGTTAGGCATGGAATTGCCGGAAGTAGCCTTCACTGCTGGAGGCAATGTGGGCAAGGCCTTGGGCCAACAGATTGAGAATGAGGATTACGGAGTAGCGGAAGAAGACGAGGAAACAGACCTGGATGAGAGCGAACTGGACGACGTGATCGATTAGGTATAATGCCATTCATTGCTGCTGGTGAAAGATATACAGCATGCCTGGAAGGGAGAGTACGATTTGTCAGACATAAATAATTTTGAGCGGATCAAAATATCCCTGGCCTCTCCGGAACAAATACGCTCGTGGAGCAGCGGAGAAGTTAAAAAACCTGAAACCATTAACTACAGAACCCTGCGTCCTGAGAAAGAAGGGCTGTTTTGCGAAAAGATATTCGGCCCGGTAAAAGACTGGGAATGTCATTGTGGCAAGTATAAACGGGTTCGTCATCGTGGTATAGTCTGTGACCGATGTGGAGTCGAGGTGACCACCTCCAAGGTACGCAGAGAGCGTATGGGCCATATCGAGTTGGCTGCCCCGGTCTGCCATATCTGGTATCTTAAAGGCATTCCCAGTCGGATGGGTTTGCTATTGGACATGTCTCCCAAGGTTCTGGAAAAGGTTATTTACTTTGTAAATTATATTGTTATAGACCCGGGTGATACGCCATTGCTCAAGAAACAGCTCTTAAACGAACGGGAATACCGGGATAATCGCGAGAGATATGGTGACGCCTTCATCGCTTCAATCGGAGCGGAAGCGGTGAAAGAGTTGTTGATGGAAGTAGACCTGGAGACGATGTCCCAAGAGCTGAAGGAAGAGGTCAATACCACTACCGGGCAGAGAAAAGGCCGTGCCATTAAGCGTTTGGAGGTAACTGAGTCTTTCCGGTTGTCCACCAATGATCCAGAATGGATGATTCTGGATGTCCTACCGGTGATACCACCGGAATTGCGCCCCATGGTTCAGCTCGACGGAGGACGTTTCGCCACCTCCGATTTGAACGATCTCTACCGCCGGGTGATCAACCGCAACAACCGCCTCAAACGCCTATTGGACTTGGGAGCGCCTGACATCATAGTCAGGAATGAAAAGCGCATGCTGCAGGAGGCCGTCGACGCTCTGATAGACAACGGGCGCCGAGGCAGACCAGTAACCGGCCCAGGCAACCGCCCGCTTAAGTCGCTTAGCGATATGCTAAAAGGCAAACAAGGCCGTTTCCGCCAGAACCTGCTTGGTAAGAGGGTGGATTACTCTGGCCGTTCGGTAATTGTGGCCGGTCCCCAGTTGAAGATGCACCAATGTGGTCTGCCTAAAGAGATGGCACTGGAACTGTTTAAGCCTTTTGTGATGAAAAAACTGGTTGACCGAGGCATAGCCTCCAACATCAAGAGCGCCAAGAAGATGGTGGAAAGAGGGCGAGAGGAAGTCTGGGATATCCTCGACGGAGTTATCAAGGAACACCCGGTACTGTTAAACCGGGCCCCAACCCTGCATCGACTAGGTATCCAAGCATTCGAGCCAGTTTTGGTAGAAGGCCGGGCTTTGCAACTGCACCCCTTGGTCTGTACCGCTTATAATGCTGACTTTGACGGTGATCAGATGGCGGTACACGTACCGCTTTCCGCTGAGGCTCAGGCGGAATGCCGCCTTTTGATGTTGGCCAGCAATAATATCTTGAATCCCAAGGACGGTAAACCAGTCTGTACGCCGACGCAGGACATAGTCATTGGTATTTACTACCTGACCTACATGGATCCAAAGACGGACGGCAAACATCCGGTTAGGGCATTCAGCTCAACCGCCGAGGCCCAGATGGCTTACGAGATGAGTGGGATCGGTCTGCATGACCCTATCAAGGTCAGGATGAGGATGCCTCACAAGACAATTGGAGAGATGAACCATTCCAACGAACAGGCCGACGGCACAGTGACCGTTGAGACCTCGGTGGGACGGGTAATCTTTAATGAGATCATCCCGGCCAGTATGGGATATTATAATGAAGTCATCGACAAGAAGAAATTAGGCAATGTTGTATACGACGCTTATCGTTCCGAGGGCAACGCCAAGACGGCCGAAATGTTGGACGGAATCAAGCGCCTGGGTTATAAATACTCCACCCGCGCGGGCATCAGTGTAGGAGTTACCGATTTCGAAACCCCGCTGGAGAAAGTCGAGATATTGGCGGAAGCCGATAGGATTGTAGATTCCATTGAAAACGACTTCCAGGTCGGTTTGATCAATGAAGATGAGAGGCATAACCAGGTGGTTGAGGTTTGGAGCCAAGCTACCGATGATGTTACCGATGCTCTCAAAAAGCACCTTTCTGAAGATAATCCGGTTTATATGATGGCAACCTCAGGGGCCCGCGGTAATTTCCAGCAGATACGCCAATTGGCAGGGATGAGAGGCCTGATGGCCGATCCTTCCGGAAAGATCATAGATCTGCCCATCAAAGCCAATTTCAGAGAAGGTCTGACAGTACTGGAGTACTTCATCTCGACTCACGGTGCCCGCAAGGGTTTGGCCGACACCGCTCTGCGCACGGCTGACTCGGGTTACCTGACCCGTCGCCTGGTAGATGTTTCCCAGGATGTCATAGTGCGTGAAAATGATTGCGAGTCGGTGGAAGGTATCTGGGTTGAGAAGATCATGGAAGGTTCACAGTTGATAGAGCCGCTCAACCAGAGAATCATCGGCCGGGTATCGGTTGATACAATATTCCACCCTAATACTGGTGAGGTTTTAGTGGAGGAAAACCAGATGATCGATGACGATAAAGGCCATCAGATCGAAAAACTGGGAATCGAACGGGTCAAGATCAGGACCACCCTAACGTGCAAAACAAAACATGGAGTTTGTACCAAATGTTATGGCCGTAATCTGGCTACTGGTTACGATGTGGAAATCGGCGAAGCAGTCGGAACCCTGGCGGCTCAATCCATCGGTGAGCCAGGCACCCAGCTGACCATGCGCACCTTCCATACAGGAGGTGTAGCTGGTGAGGATATTACCCGCGGTCTGCCCCGGGTTGAAGAACTGTTCGAAGTCCGCAAGCCCAAAGGGCAGGCAGTGGTTGCAGAGGCATCCGGCAAGGTGCGATTCGGTGAAAATAAAGGCCGCCGCGAAGTTGAGGTCCTTGGTGAAAATGAGGAAATAGTCGGAGCTTATCCAGTTCACTATGGTTCACGCCTTAAGATAAGGGAAGGGGACATGGTGGAAATTGGTGATGCCCTTACGGAAGGACCGCTTAATCCTCACGATATATTGAAGACACAGGGTTTGCAAGCTGTGCAGAGGTATATCCTTCAGGAAGTACAAAAGGTATACCGTTCTCAAGGTGTGGATATCAGTGACAAACACATCGAGATAATGATACGCCAGATGCTGAAGAAGGTACGGCTAGAGGATTCCGGCGATACCACGATGTTGCCGGGTGCTTTCATAGATATATCATTCTTCGAGGAAGAGAACCTGCGCACAGTCGAAGAGGGCGGACTGCCAGCGGTATGTTCCCCCATGTTGTTGGGTATAACCAAGGCTTCACTTAACACAGATTCTTTCCTGTCGGCGGCATCGTTCCAGGAAACCACAAAGGTGTTGACCGAGGCGGCCATAAAGGGCAAGGTGGATAATCTCATTGGCCTTAAGGAGAATGTTATCATTGGCAAACTGATTCCAGCCGGAACCGGTTATTCGATATATCGCGATATTGAGGTAGAAGAAAGCCCAGAATTTGTAAACAATCAATGATTTTCGAAATAAGGCAAAATGATTTGACTGTGACATGCCTAGGTGCTAAAATAATTAGGCGTGCGACCAACCAAGACATACCGTCACGAGCCGCTTCCATGTTCAAAGGGAGGTAACAGAGTTGTTGCTGGAGGAGATCGAGAACAGTAAGAAGGTTATTGGCAGCAAGCAAGTCAAGAAGGCGGTTACTAAAGGTACAGCCAGAAGAGTATATCTGGCTATGGATGCTGAACCTCATATTACAAGGCCCCTTATCGAAATATGCCAACAATATGAGGTGGGCGTGGAAATGATCGAGACCATGGTCGAGCTTGGCCATGCTTGTGGTATTGAGGTGGGTTCAGCAGCCGTCGCATTATTGAACGAGTAATTATTTTGGGGAAGGAGGTGCAGGAATGCCAACGATTAACCAGCTGATTAGAAAAGGACGTCAGGAAGAAGAAAAGAAATCCACAGCACCCGCCCTAAAAAGCTGTCCGCAAAAAAGAGGGGTGTGTACCCGTGTATATACAACTACACCCAAGAAGCCGAACTCGGCGCTGCGTAAGATAGCCAGGGTAAGGCTGACCAACCAGATAGAAGTTACTTCATATATCCCTGGCATAGGACACAATTTGCAGGAGCACTCCGTCGTGCTGATCAGAGGTGGCCGGGTCAAGGACCTGCCTGGTGTCAGATACCATATTATCAGAGGTACGCTGGATGCGGCCGGGGTGCAAAAGCGCAACCAGGGCAGATCCAAATATGGAACCAAGAGACCGAAGAAGAAGTAGAAGGGAGTCAAGCCATGCCTAGAAAAGGGCCCGTCCCCAAGAGAGATGTTTTGCCCGATCCCATTTATAACAGCAAGATATTTACCAAGCTGGTTAATCAGGTTATGTGGGACGGCAAAAAAAGTCTCGCGGAGAGAATCTGCTACGAAGCATTCGACCGGATAGAGAACAGGACCGGCAAGAGCGCTATGCAGGTCTTTGAAGAGGCTATGAAAAATATAACCCCGGTGCTGGAGGTTAAAGCTCGCCGGGTAGGTGGTGCCAACTACCAGGTTCCGGTTGAAGTCAGAGCCGACCGCAGACAGACATTGGCTATCCGTTGGTTGGTTGGTTATACCCGTAAACGGGGTGAGAAGACCATGGCTGAACGCTTGGCTGGTGAACTGATGGATGCTGCTAATGGTACCGGTGCATCGGTTAAGAAAAAGGAAGATACCCATAAGATGGCAGAAGCTAATAAAGCCTTTGCTCATTATCGCTGGTAAGAAGCGGAGAGTGGTCCCATGGCCTACCAGGCTGATCTGAGTTCTATCAGAAATATAGGCATCATGGCCCATATAGATGCTGGGAAAACTACTACTACCGAGAGAATTCTATTTTATAGCGGTAGAGTCCATCGGATGGGTGAAGTAGACAAAGGTACTGCCACCATGGATTGGATGACCCAGGAGCAAGAACGGGGGATCACCATCACCTCCGCCGCTACAGCCTGCTATTGGCGCGATTGTGCTATAAACATTATCGATACGCCCGGGCATGTGGACTTTACAGCTGAGGTAGAACGGTCGCTTAGGATACTTGACGGAGCGATTGGGATATTTTCTGCGGTAGAGGGAGTGCAACCCCAATCGGAAGCAGTGTGGCGTCAGGCAGACCGTTATGGGGTACCCAGGATAGCCTTTGTAAACAAGATGGACCGGATTGGAGCTGATTTCAACCGGGTTGTTAAAATGATTACCCAACAATTGGGCGGTAATACAGTAGTCATACAGTTGCCTTTAGGAACTGAGGATTCATTCACCGGGGTCATTGATGTCGTTCACCTTAAGGCTTATGTTTATGGAGAAGATGCTGGCGAAAAATTCTTGGAACGGGGTTTGGATGACGGGGAGTTGTCGGAAGCTGAAGTCTTCCGGGAAAAAATCATCGAAAAGCTCTCCGAGCTAGATGACACTATCCTGGAGAGATACTTGGATGGTAGACCGATTTCCGCAGATGAGATCACCGGTTCTTTGAGAAAACAAACCATAGCTAATCTGTTAGTGCCGGTTTTATGTGGATCGTCTTTTAAAAATAAAGGCGTACAGATGCTTTTGGATGCAGTAGTCGATTATCTGCCTTCGCCACTTGATGTCCCGCCCATAATCGGGGCGGATGCCGAGACGGGGCAAGAAATTGCGGTTACAGTAGATGTGGATGCACCCTTTTGTGCTTTGGCTTTTAAACTGGCCAGTGATCCTTATGTAGGTAAGTTGACCTATTTCAGGATTTATGCAGGCCGCATAAAGGTAGGAGCCCAGATTATTAATAGTGGCAAGAATAAGAAGGAACGCATGACCAAAATCTTGAGGATGCATGCCAACCACCGCGAAGAGATTGAAGAAGCGGGGGCAGGCGAGATCTTGGCGGCGGTAGGTCTAAAAGATACAGTAACCGGAGAAACCCTCTGTTCACCTGACCGGGTGGTTGTATTGGAGTCCATGGATTTCCCCGAACCGGTCATCGACGTAGTGATCGAACCGAAGACCAAAGCCGATCAGGATCGGATAGGAGAGAGTCTGCGGCGTCTGGCAGAAGAAGATCCGACTTTTCGGACTGGATACGATGAGGCCAGCGGTCAGACCATTATCTCAGGTATGGGTGAACTACACCTGGAGATTATAATCGATCGCCTGCTGAGAGAATTCAAAGTGAACGCCAATGTTGGCAAACCCCAGGTGGCCTATAAAGAAACAGTCAGTTCCAATGCCAAAGTTGAAACCAGGTTTGAAAAGCAAACCGGGGGGCATGGGCAGTTCGCTCACGTAATATTATCGATAAAACCTTTGCCCGAAGGTAGAGGAAAGGTATTTATTGACAAAACACCAGCGGGATTATTTCCTAAAGAGTTCGTGGCAGCTACCGAGATTGGAGTCAAGGAATCCCTCCAGGCTGGTATACTGGCTGGATATCCGGTAGATGACATAGAAGTGGATTTACTGGGTGGTTCCCATCATGAGGTGGATTCATCCGAGCAGTCTTTCAAGGTCGTCGCCAATATGGCCATGAAGGATGCTCTGAGCAAAGCCCAGGCGGTTATCCTGGAACCAATTATGAGCATAGATATTATGTCTCCTGATGAATATGTGGGCGATGTGATATCTGATTTGAATGCGAGGCGCGGAAGGGTCCTGAGTTTTGCAGAGAACCGGGACGTCCGGATCATTAATGGTATGGTCCCTTTAGCTGAGACATTCGGGTACGCGACCAATTTGAGATCATTAAGTCAAGGTCGGGCTACCTTCTCGATGCAATTGAAGAATTACGCCGAGGTGCCAGAATCCAGGAGCAAAGAGATCATTGGCAGACGATATGGTTCATCTTTAAGAAGGTAATTAACGAAAGCTTAGAAAGGAAAGGTGAAAAGGAATGGCAAAAGCAAAATACGAGAGGACGAAACCGCATCTAAACATAGGGACGATAGGTCACGTAGACCATGGCAAGACCAGTTTGACGGCAGCGATAACCCTGGTATTGTCAAAAGTAGGAGGAGCGGTAGCGACCAGCTATGATTCAATAGACAAGGCTCCGGAAGAGAGAGAAAGAGGAATCACCATAAATACCGCCCACGTGGAATACCAGACCGAGAAAAGGCACTATGCCCACGTAGACTGCCCAGGTCATGCCGACTATATCAAAAACATGATAACCGGAGCTGCACAGATGGATGGATCAATACTGGTAGTGTCAGCAGCGGACGGCCCGATGCCCCAGACCCGCGAACATATCCTCCTGTCGCGCCAGGTAGGTGTACATTACATGGTAGTATTCATGAACAAAATTGACCTGGTGGACGACGACGAACTGCTGGAACTGGTCGAGATGGAGATCCGTGAACTGCTCAGCACCTATGAATTTCCCGGCGACGACATTCCGGTAGTGATGGGCTCAGCCACCAAAGCACTGGCTTGCGGCTGCGGCAGCAGAGACTGTGAATGGTGCGGACGGATCTGGCAGTTGATGGATGCAGTGGACGAATATATCCCCGAACCGGTAAGAGCCACCGACAAACCCTTCCTGATGCCGATCGAAGACGTATTCACCATAACCGGACGGGGAACCGTGGTAACCGGCAGAGTAGAGAGAGGGCAGGTCAAGGTGGGAGACGAAGTAGCCATAGTAGGAATGAGAGAAGAGATAAGAAAGCATATCGTAACCGGGGTAGAAATGTTCCGTAAACTGCTGGATTATGCCCAGGCGGGAGACAACATCGGCACCCTGTTGAGAGGTTTGGACCGTAAAGACGTAGAAAGAGGGATGGTACTGGCCAAGCCCAACAGCATCAAACCGTTGACCGAATTCCATGCGGAGGTATACGTGCTGACCAAAGAAGAAGGAGGACGACACACCCCGTTCTTCAGCGGCTATCGTCCCCAGTTCTATTTCCGTACCACGGACGTGACGGGAATCATCAAACTGCCGGAGGGAGTAGAGATGGTAATGCCGGGCGACAATATCCAGATGGCCATCAGCCTGATTACCCCGATCGCCATAGAAGAAGGACTGAGATTCGCTATCCGTGAGGGTGGCCGCACCGTAGGCTCCGGAGTTGTAACCGGTATCGATTCCTAAACCGAATACCCAGCTGACCTAGCAGCTAAGGACGGAAATGTCTTTAGCTGCCAAACGCCAGGGTGCGTGTAACAAATTGACCCATTCTAAGGAGGTTAAACTATAGTGAATGGCCAGAAAGTAAGAATTAGATTGAAAGCGTTTGATCACCGACTGCTTGATCAATCTTCCCAGAAAATAGTGGAGACAGCCAGGAAGAATGGCGCCAGCGTTTCCGGACCAGTGCCGCTGCCTACTGAAAAGAAGATTTATACCATTTTGCGGTCGCCGCACGTCAATAAGGATTCGCGGGAGCAATTTGAGATGAGAACCCACAAACGGTTAATCGATATACTGGATCCGAATCCCCGGGCTATAGATGCGTTAATGCACCTGGACCTGCCTTCAGGAGTGGATATTGAGATAAAGTTATAGGTGAGGAACCGGTACTGCGAGGCTAGTGGGGCATGTAGCTTCTAGGTGGAAAATCCGGATAAGAAAAAAGGCGATGTTGGACCACTCACTTTCAACCGCTCGCCAGAGAATTCTCAACTAGGAGGTAGAAAAGGTGGCAAATAAAATCCAGAAAACGATCATGGGGATCAAAGTCGGTATGACCCAGGTATTTGATGATGCCGGCAAAGCTATCCCGGTCACGGTTGTGCAGGCCGACCCCAACATTGTTCTACAGAAGAAGAAGGTTGAAACCGATGGTTACGACGCCATTCAAGTGGGCTTCATGAGCGTTCGCGAAAAGCTGGTCAATAAACCCAAGATGGGTATATTTACCAAAGCCCGTTTAAAGCCCTGCCGTCACATCAGAGAATTCAAGGTAGATAACGTAGACAATTATGAAGTCGGCTCTGAAATTAAAACAGACATATTTTCATCCGGTGAGGTGGTAGACGTAGTCGGCACCTCAAAGGGCAAAGGTTTTTCCGGTGCAGTTAAGAGACATAACATGGCACGTGGGTCCATGGGACACGGTTCCAAATATCACCGCCGTCCTGGTTCGCTGGGCGCCATGGGACCGGCTCGAGTATTCAGGGGCCGCAAGATGCCAGGTCATTACGGCGGAGACCGGGTTACAATACAGGGTCTGAAGATAGTAAGAGTCTATCCGGAGAAAAATCTCATCCTGATCAAGGGTGCGATTCCCGGGCCCAGAAAAGGTCTGGTGCTTATTAAGAATTCAATTAAGGCATAGTCAGAGTTCTAACGAAGGAGGTAAAAGAGATGCCTAAAGTTGCAGTATATGATATGCGCGGCACACAGGTCGGGGAGATAGACTTGAACGACAAGGTCTTTGGCATAGAGCCCAACGAAGCGGTGATGCAGCAATTTGTGAAGATGCAGCTGGCCAATAAGCGGCAAGGAACCGCTTCTACCAAGACCAGGGCTGAAGTCAGAGGGGGAGGGAAAAAACCCTGGAAGCAGAAGGGAACGGGAAGAGCCCGGGTGGGCAGTACCCGCAATCCAGTCTGGAGAGGCGGGGGAATCGCATTCGGGCCCAAACCGAGAGATTACTCCTACACCCTGCCACGTAAGGTTAGGAGATTGGCCTTAAAATCAGCTCTTTCCAGCAAAGTTCAGGACAGCAGCATAATTGTGGTGGATCTCCTGACATTCGAGGAGCCCAAAACCAAACTGATGCTTGAGACCCTCGAATTATTGAATGCAGCGGAAAAGACTTTAGTAGTTACTGCCGACGGAGATGTAAACGTCTATAAGTCAGCCCGTAATATTCCTGGAGTTAAATCCCTTAGAGTTGATTACATTAATGTTTTTGACATCCTCAAATATGATACTCTGCTCATGACCAGGGATGCAGTTGCCAGGGTAGAGGAGGTATTTGCCTAAGATGAGAGATTATCGAGATATCATTATCAAGCCGGTAGTGACAGAAAAGTCGATGAACCTGCTGGCCGATAACAAATACACCTTCATTGTGGATAAGAGATCCAATAAGACCGAGATAAAAAATGCTATCGAAAACATTTTCAAGGTTAAAGTAGATAAAGTAAGCACCTTGGTTATCAAGGGCAAGCCCAAACGAATGGGAAAATATGAGGGACGCACTTCTGATCGCAAGAAGGCGATAATCAGCCTCAAGCCTGGTCATAAAATCAAACTGTTCGAAGGTATGTAATAAACCGTCATTCGGTGTGTTGTAAGGAGTGAGCAAGTAATGGGCATAAAGAAATTTAGGCCTACAACCCCAAGTAGAAGACATATGACAATGATGAGCTTCGAGGAGATTACCAAGACGGAGCCCGAAAAAAGTCTGACTGTTGCCCTGAAGAGCAAAGGAGGCAGAAATGCCCAGGGGCGTTTGACGGTTAGGCATAAGGGGGGGGGGCATAAGCGCCTCTATCGGGTAATTGACTTCAAGCGGATTAAAGATGATGTACCAGCAACGGTGGCAGCGATAGAATACGACCCCAATCGTTCCGCCAACATAGCTTTACTACACTATGCAGATGGTGCCAAAGCATACATCTTGGCGCCCAACAACCTAAAGGTGGGCGACAAAGTAGTATCGGGAACCAAGGCAGATATCAAGACCGGCAATACCCTGGCTCTAAAAGACATACCGGTAGGTTCGTTGATCCACAACATAGAGTTGAGACCTGGTAAAGGTGGTCAGATGGTACGTTCAGCCGGGACAGTTGCTCAATTGATGGCCAAAGAGGGAGCCTACGCCCACGTTCGGCTGCCTTCCGGGGAAGTGAGACTGGTCCATATCAACTGTCGCGCCACACTAGGTCAAGTCGGCAACTTGGATTACGAAAACCAGAAGATAGGTAAGGCAGGAAGATCTCGTTGGATGGGAATAAGGCCAACTGTCCGCGGTTCGGTCATGAACCCGGTTGACCATCCCCACGGCGGCGGCGAAGGCCGGGCCCCGATCGGGAGGCAGTATCCCGTATCTCCCTGGGGCAAGATCGCAATCGGTGGCCGCACCCGCAAGAAGAAGCCTTCCGATAGGATGATAGTCAGAAAGAGAACCAAGTAAACTTTTAAATTGCGCATAAAGCTAAGGAGGTCTTTCAATGGGCAGGTCATTAAAAAAAGGGCCTTATTGTGAAGAGAAGCTTCTAAAGAAGATCGAAGATATGAACGAAACGGGCCAGAACAAGGTAATCAAGACTTGGTCACGCCGTTCAACCATCATGCCCCAGATGTTGGGTCATACAGTAGCTGTTCACGATGGGCGCAGACACATTCCCGTCTATATCACCGAAGATATGGTGGGGCTGAAATTAGGTGAATTCGCTCCTACCCGGACATTTCGGAGCCATGCTGGCAAATCCGAGAAGTCCAGTAGAAGCAGATAGGAAGGAGGAGATATAGAGATGGAATCCAGAGCAGTAGCTCGATATATACGCGTATCTCCCTTAAAAGCCCGCCAGGTAGCTGATTTGGTTAGAGGCAAAAATATCAAGGAAGCCTTAGGGATACTTAGATACACAAACAAGAAATCAGCACCTTTGATCAATAAAGTGGTCAAATCGGCGATAGCCAATGCGGAACACAATTTTGATATGGACTCAGATGCACTCTTTATATCAGAGATCATGATCGATGAGGGGCCAACCCTGAAGCGGATGCAGCCCCGGGCTTATGGAAGAGCAGATGTGAAACGGCACAGAACCAGCCACATTACGGTAGTTCTCAAGGAAAGGGAGGTTAGATAGTGGGTCAAAAGGTTCATCCAAAAGGATTCAGGCTCGGCGTTATTAGAACCTGGGATTCCAACTGGTACGCCGATAAAGATTATTCCGATCTGCTGCACGAAGACTACAAGGTCAGAGAGATGGTCAAAAAACGGTTTTATACTGCAGGTATCTCCAAGGTTGAGATACACCGTACCGGTAACCGGGTACGGGTGACCATTCATACCGCCAAGCCCGGTATCGTGATCGGCCGCGGCGGAACTGAGGTGGAAAACCTCAAGGTTCAGTTAAGCCAACTAACCAACAAGAATGTAAACGTCAACATACAGGAGATCAAACGGCCCGAACTGGACGCCCAGATTGTTGCTGAGAACGTAGCCCAGCAATTGGAAAAGCGCATATCATTTCGCCGGGCAATGAAGCAGACAGTACAGAGGACCATACGTGTCGGCGGATTGGGTATTAAGATAGCTATATCTGGCCGCTTGGGCGGAGCTGAGATAGCCAGGACGGAGTGGTATGCCGAAGGCAAAGTGCCACTGCATACCTTGAGAGCAGACATAGATTATGGTTTTGCTGAAGCAAATACCACCTACGGGAAGATTGGCATCAAAGTGTGGATCAACCGTGGTGAAGTTGCCCCAGAAGCCAAGCAAAGACCAAAGCAGAAAGCAGTGGAGGAGGCAGAGAAATAATGCTTACCCCAAAAAGAACCAAGTATAGAAAACAGCACCGGCCTAGTCTGAAAGGGAAAGCCCACAAAGGCAACACCGTCACTTACGGAGAATATGGATTACAAGCCCTTGAGGCGGCCTGGATTACCAATCGCCAGATCGAAGCCGCTCGTATCGCTATCAATCGCCATGTTAAGAGAGGCGGCCAGCTGTGGATCAAGATATTTCCGGACCGGCCCATAACCGCGAAACCTGCTGAAACCCGTATGGGAAAAGGCAAGGGCTCACCCGAACATTGGGTAGCCGTGGTTAAACCGGGCAGAGTTATGTTCGAACTCTCCGGGGTTGCGGAAGAAGTGGCCCGGGAAGCCATGCGCCTGGCTGCAAATAAACTCCCCATCAAGTGCAGCTTTGTAAAGAGGGAAGAAATGGGTGGTGAGGTTAGTGAAAGTTGATAAGATGAGAGAGCTAACCGACGAAGAATTGGTAAGAAAGGTCTCTGATTATAAAGAAGAATTGTTCAACCTTAGGTTTCAAATTGCCACCGGGCAGCTGGATAATCCCATGAGAATCAGAGATGTCCGTAAAAACATAGCACGGTGCAAGACGATATTGAGACAGCGGGAAATTTCCAGATTAAGTAACTAAGAAGGAGGTCTAAAGGGTGGCTGAAAACCAAAGCAACCGCAAAAGCATGATAGGCACGGTCACCAGCGACAAGATGGAAAAAACCATCACAGTCAGCGTGGAAACCGTAAAACAGCATCCTCTATATAAAAAGACCATAAAAACCAACAAGAAATACAAAGCCCACGATGAAAGTAACGAGGCCCGGACCGGCGATGTGGTCAGGATCATGGAGACCCGCCCTTTAAGCAAGGATAAAAGATGGATATTGGTTGAAATAGTACAAAAAGCCAAGACTTTGGAATAGTCAGGGTATTGAAGGGAGGCTCATTCCGTGATTCAACAAGAAACGGTTTTACAGGTTGGTGACAACACCGGAGCAAAAAAGGTTTTGTGTATAAAGGTCCTGGGAGGATCGACCAGAAGATATGCGACCGTCGGTGATGTGATTGTAGTCAGCGTAAAAGAGGCTAGTCCTGGTGGAGTAGTCAAAAAGGGTGATGTAGTCAAAGCTGTAGTTGTGCGTACCAAAAAGGAGATCAGGCGGCCGGATGGATCTCATATAGCGTTTTCGGAGAATGCGGCTGTCATCATTGATGATAATAATAACCCCAAGGGGACGCGCATTTTTGGCCCTGTAGCCAGAGAACTGAGGGACAGGAACTTTATGAAGATAGTCTCTCTGGCTCCGGAAGTCCTGTAGTCGGTGGAGGTGTGAAAGATGAACATAAAAAAGGGTGATATGGTTACAGTGATAACCGGTAAGGACGCTGGCAAAAAAGGCAAGGTATTGCGAGTTAATCCGGCCGGCAGTCGGGTGGTGGTTGAAGGTATCAACAAAGCCAAGAAGCATCAAAAACCCACCAGGAGTCTGCCCCAGGGAGGCATTCTGCAAGTGGAATCCCCTCTCAATGCCTCCAACGTAATGTTGTTGTGCACCAAGTGCAACAAACCGACCCGGGGAGCCAGTAAGGTTTTGGACAACGGACAGAAGGCCAGGATCTGTAAAAGATGCGGTGAGGTTTTGGACTAAAACTACAGGAAGGGAGGCCAACTGTAGAATGGCCAGGTTGTTGGAACAGTACAAGCAAGATATAACCCCAAAATTGATAGACAAATTTGGCTACAAGAACATAATGCAGGTTCCCAAGATAGAGAAGGTTATAATCAATGTCGGGGTTGGGGAAGCCATCCAAAATCCAAAGGCCATGGATGGAGCTGTAAATGATCTTATGGCTATTACCGGTCAGAAACCGGTAATTACCAAGGCAAAAAAGTCAATCGCCGGATTCAAGCTGCGCGAGGGCATGCCGATTGGTTGCAAGGTTACCCTGCGGGGACAACGTATGTATGATTTCCTATACAGGTTGATTAACATCGTCCTACCACGGGTTCGTGACTTTAGGGGCGTTTCACCCCAGGCGTTCGACGGCCGAGGCAATTATTCGCTCGGTATCAAAGAACAGACTATCTTCCCCGAAATCGACTATGACAAGATAGATAAGATAAGAGGATTGGAAGTAGTTATAGTAACCACTGCCAAGACAGATGAAGAGGCGCGCGAGTTACTTAAGAACATGGGAATGCCATTCAGATAAGAGGGGGTGTTTATAAATTGGCCAAGAAATCACTGATTGCTAAGCAAAAGCGCCCACAGAAATATCAGGTACAGGAGTACAACCGCTGTAAGATTTGTGGACGGCCCAGAGCCTATATGCGTAAATTTGGTATGTGCCGGGTCTGTTTCAGGGAAATGGCCCATAAAGGCGAATTGCCAGGAGTCACTAAAGCAAGTTGGTAGCTTGGATTAAGGAGGTATAAGACATGGTCGTTACTGATCCCGTAGCTGATTTCCTGACCAGGATTAGAAACGGTAATATGGTCATGCATCAAACGGTAGAGATACCTAGTTCCAAAATGAAACTGTCATTGGCTGCAATCCTCAAGGATGAAGGCTACATTAAAGACTATGAGTTCATTGCGGACGGCAAGCAGGGGATAATCAGAGTATATTTGAAATATGGCCCGAACAAAGAGAGGGTCATTACTGGTATTAAGAGAATCAGCAAACCGGGTCTGAAGGTGTACGTCAAGAAAGATGAGGTACCTAAGGTTCTGGCTGGGTTGGGGACTGCAGTTGTATCTACCTCGAAAGGGGTTATGACTGATAAAAACGCTCGCAAGGCAGGTCTGGGCGGAGAAGTCATCTGTTATATATGGTAGCTTTAAGGAGGAGTGAACTGTGTCCAGAATAGGTAGAAAGCCTATCAATCTACCCGCGGGCGTAGAAGTAAAAATAGAGGAAAACGTTATAACGGTTAAGGGTCCAAAGGGAGTTCTGTCCCAGTCTATTCCGGAAGACATTAATATAGAGCAGCAGGAGACAGAACTGCAGGTTATTCGGCCCAGCGACGCTAAGAGACACCGCGCTATGCATGGGTTGACCCGGGCGTTGGTAGCCAATATGGTCACTGGGGTCACAGCTGGTTTTGAAAAGAAGTTGGAAATGGTCGGAGTTGGATACCGGGCTCAACTGCAGGGCAACAAACTGGTACTAAATATCGGCTTTTCACATCCGATCGAAATCGAACCCCCTCAGGGGATAGAATTCGAGGTGCCAGCGGTTACCAGGATAACCGTGAAAGGCATAGATAAACAGCTGGTAGGTAACACCGCTGCTGACATTCGGGCCCTTAGAAAACCGGAACCGTACAAAGGCAAGGGTGTTCGCTATGAAAACGAGGTTGTACGTCGTAAAGCCGGCAAATCAGGCGCTAAATAACTAGGAAGGGAGTGACTGCATTGATCAAGAAGACCAGCAAGAAAGACCTCAGACAAGGAAGACACAAGAGAATCAGGATTAAGTTGGCGGGAACGGCAGAAACACCCAGACTGTGTATTTACCGCAGCCTTAATCATATTTATGCCCAGTTGATTGATGATGAAAAGGGTGTAACCTTGGCGACCGCCTCTACCCTTGATAAGGATATGGCAGACCTGGACAGCCGCAGCAACATCGAGGCAGCCAAGCGGGTTGGTGGGAGCATAGCTCAAAAGGCGAAAGACAAAGGTATCACCACAGTAGTTTTCGACCGCAACGGGCGCAAGTACCATGGTTGCGTATCCGCTTTGGCAGATTCAGCCCGCGAAAACGGTCTCGTATTTTAACTGATTGCTTACAGATAGGAGGGAAATGATGATAGAAAAAGAACAGGCAGCACCGGAGTTTATTGAGACTGTTGTCAATATCAACCGGGTTGCCAAGGTTGTAAAAGGTGGACGCAGGTTCAGTTTCAGCGCCCTGGTAGTGGTAGGCGACGGTGAAGGACGGGTCGGCGCTGGTAAAGGCAAGGCCGCCGAAGTGCCCGAGGCCATCCGCAAGGGTGTTGAGAGTGCCAAAAGAAATATGATCGAGATCCCTTTGATTGACGGCAGGACAATTCCCCATCAGATAATTGGCAGGTTTGGCGCCGGGCAAGTATTGTTGAAGCCTGCGGCAGCCGGTACCGGGGTCATAGCCGGTGGGCCGGTTAGAGCCGTACTGGAGGCGGCGGGGTTAAAAGATATACTCACCAAGTGTATCGGCACCTCAAACGCCAATAACGTGGTGAGGGCAACCATGGAGGGTTTGAAGAGCCTGAAGAAGGCTGACCGGGTGGCTCAGCTAAGGGGAAAGACGATTGATGAGATATTGAACTAGGGAGGTAAACCACTTGGCGAAGCAGTTGAAAATTACTTGGACCAAAAGCTTTATTGGTTATCCCCGCACCCAGCGCTTAACCATTCAGAGTTTGGGTTTAAGAAAACTAAATCATACGGTTGTTAAAGAAGACTGTGCCCAAATCAGGGGACAGATAGATAAAGTCAAACATATGGTTCGTGTTGAAGAAATAGATGAGGCATAGGGAGGTTTTATAGTGAGACTGGAGGAACTGCAATCTCCACCTGGTGCAAATAAAAGGATAAAGAGGGTGGGCCGCGGAATTGGTTCCGGTCATGGCAAGACTTCCACCCGTGGACATAAAGGCCAGAAGGCTCGTTCCGGTGGAAGCATCAGGCCCGGATTCGAGGGCGGACAGATGCCTTTGCAGAGGCGCTTGCCTAAGAGAGGATTCAACAATATCTTCAAGAAAGAATATGCCATTGTAAACGTCAAGGATCTCAATTGTTTCGAGGACGGGACGGTTGTTACCATCGATCTTTTGCAAGAGGCGGGATTAGTAAATAAGATACTGGCCGGAGTCAAATTGTTAGGCGATGGCGAGTTAGAAAAGAAGCTGACCGTTCAAGTGCATAAATGCAGCCGGCAGGCCGAGGAACAGATTACGGCTAGGGGCGGCAAATTTGAGGTGGTTTAATGCTTAGTTCATTTCAACAAGCCCTTAAGATAGGTGACTTAAGGACTAAATTGCTCTTTACCTTAATGATGCTGTTGGTGTTTCGCATCGGCGCTCACATACCGGTTCCGGGCATCAATCCGGAGGCGATCGCCCAGCTGTTGCAAGGCCAGCTGTTTGGTTTCTTCGATATTATTTCCGGCGGGGCATTCAAACGTTTCAGTGTGTTTGCCATGAGTATAACTCCATACATCAACGCATCAATTATCATGCAGTTGCTGACGGTAGTGGTGCCGGCCCTGGAAGAACTGAACAAGGAAGGGCAAGAGGGTAAAAAGAAGATCGCCCAATATACCCGATATGGAACTGTAGTACTGGCGCTGATCCAAGCGGTGGGAATGTCAGTGGCCCTTGGCAAGTCAGGAGCAATAACCAATCCCGGAGTGCTTTCCTATTTAATTATTGCCATATCTCTCACCGCTGGAACCGCCATGTTGATGTGGATCGGTGAAATGATAACCGAACGGGGGATTGGCAATGGGATATCCTTAATCATCTTCTGTGGTATCGCCGCCCGTATACCGTCCCAGATCCAGGGAGTTGGGCAGGAAGTAAGCAGTGGAATGGCGGGATATTTCCAAGTGCTATTGCTGATAGTGGTTATATTGGTAGTGATAGCCGCCGTCGTTGCCATGAACGAAGGAACTCGGAGATTACCTATTCAATATGCCAAGCGCGTGGTAGGACGCAGACTTTATGGAGGCCAGAGCACTTTCTTACCCCTGAAGGTTAACAGCGCCGGGGTTATCCCCATAATCTTCGCTATGTCCCTTGGGATGTTCCCAGCGACCATCGGGTCATGGATGAGCCCGACATCATCCTTCAATGTTTTTATAAACACCTATTTCAGTTACACCAGTGTGGCATACAACGTTTTTTATGCGGCGTTGATCATATTTTTCACCTATTTCTATGTTTCAATTATATTCAATCCGCTGGATGTTGCCGACAATATCAAAAAGAATGGCGGCTTCGTTCCTGGCATCCGACCTGGGCGGCCGACCGCTGAATATATTGACAAGGTGTTGTCCCGTTTAACCTTGGCGGGCGGAATATTCCTGGCCCTGATTGCTATATTGCCCAACATAGTAATAGCAATAACCGGAATAAAAAGCCTCTGGTTCGGGGGAACCGCTCTATTGATCCTAGTCGGGGTAGCACTGGATACTATGAAGCAAGTGGAATCACATTTACTTCTGAGAAGTTATGAAGGCTTTGTTAAATAGGAGATGATCTCATGAATATAATTCTGATGGGCCCCCCCGGGGCAGGGAAAGGGACTCAGGCCGAGTTTATCAAAAATGAGTATCCGATACCGCACATCTCCACCGGAGATATGTTCAGGGAGGCAGTGCAGAATAGCACCCCCATGGGGCTTGAAGCTAAGAAATATATGGATACCGGACAATTGGTGCCCGATCAGGTTACCATCGGTATAGTAGAAGACCGTTTGGGAATGCCTGATTGTCAGGCGGGCTTTCTGCTGGATGGATTCCCGCGTACAACCGTGCAAGCAGTAGCACTGGGCGAGGTAATGGAAAGGTTAGGTAAGAAGCTGGACCTCGCTCTGGATATCTCGGTCCCTGAGGACGTTTTAATGGCTCGGATGGTAGGCCGGGTATTCTGCGGATCCTGCAAAACTGTATATAACACCATATTCAATCCCACTAGAACTGCTGGGGTATGTGATAAATGCGGGGGAGTATTGGAGCAGCGCAGCGATGATAAAGCAGAGACGGTTAAGAACCGTATAAAAGTCTATATGGAGCAGACTCAACCCCTGCTGCAATACTACACCCAACAAGGCAATCTGGTCACATTGGACGGTCAGAGAGATCCCAAGGATGTATTCGAGGATGTGAAGTACCTACTGGAGAAACTGGGATGATCTATATAAAGACTCCCAGTGAAATTAAGAAGATGCGGAAATCAGGGCGAGTAGTTGCCGAAGTGCTGCACATTCTTAAAAGGGAGATCCGGCCGGGGGTGAGTACCGGACAGTTAAACAAGATGGCGGAGGAAGAGGCCAAGAAGAGAAACGCCATAGCAGTTTTCAAGAATTATCCCCATCCGCGCGGAACCCGTTCTTTCCCCGGAGCCATATGTGCCTCCGTGAACGAAGAGGTGGTCCATGGCATACCTGGTCGGAGGAAGCTTAAAGAAGGCGATATAATAAGTATTGATTTCGGGGTAATTTTGGACGGCTTCGCTGGAGATGCAGCTGTTACACTGGCAGTAGGTGAGGTAAGACCGGAAGTCAAGAAGTTGATCCGGATCACCGAGGAAGCCCTGATGAAAGGCATCGAGCAGGCTCAAGCCGGTAACCGCTTGGGGGCAGTATCCAATGCAGTCCAGACCCATGTTGAACAAGCTGGGTTTTCAGTGGTCCGGGATTTTGTAGGCCACGGCATCGGACGGAACATGCATGAGGATCCTCCTATCCCCAATTACGGCAAAGCCGAGCGGGGCCCCGTACTACAGACAGGTATGGCACTTGCCATAGAGCCAATGGTAAATATGGGATCATACAGTGTCGTCACCAAACTGGATGATTGGACGGTGGTCACAATCGACGGCAAACCTTCGGCTCATTTCGAGCACACTATTGTGATCGGAGACCAGGGGCCCGAGATTCTTACCTTGGTATGATGGAGGTGAAGGATTATAAGTACCGACATCCTGGGTAAAGTGGTCATATCCAAATCAGGCCGGGATATGGGCAAGGCGTTTGTAGTAATCGGTGTGATTAATGAGAGATTCCTTGTCATCTGTGATGGGGACTTACGCAAAATTGAGAATCCCAAGAAAAAGAATATAAGACATTTGAATGTGACATCTATGCAGGCCTATGATGTTTTAGAATATTTACAGAAGGGCGATAAGCCGCCCAATCACATCATTAAGAAAAATATCAAACAGTTGATCGATAAAGGGTTAAACCGTGGGGAAGGAGGTCTGGAGAATGGCTAAAGATGACGTTATCGAGGTAGAAGGGAAAGTCCTGGAACCATTGCCTAACGCCATGTTTACGGTAGAAATGGAAAACGGCCATAAGGTCCTTGCCCATATCTCAGGGAAGATGAGAATGAACTTTATCAGGATATTGCCTGGTGACCGTGTTATGGTGGAACTGTCACCCTATGACTTGAACCGGGGACGGATAACATATCGATTCAAATAGGATCGAGGGCCAGCATCAAAAAAGGAGGTTAGAACCGTGAAGGTTAGAGCATCGGTTAAGAAGATCTGCGAAAAGTGCAAGATTATCAAACGTAAGGGTAAAGTAACAATCATATGTGAGAATCCCAAGCATAAGCAGGTTCAAGGTTAATACGTCAGAGGGAATGAATAAAAATTTATCCAAAGGATGTGAGAGGTTTGGCAAGAATAGCAGGCGTTGATTTACCCCGCGATAAAAGAGTGGAGATATCCCTTACCTATATATTAGGAATTGGGAGAGCGTCATCGCAGAAGATTTTGGCAGCAGCAGGTATAAATCCCGACACCAGGGTGAAAGATTTAACCGAGGAAGAAGTTGCCAAAATCAGGGCGATCATCGATAAGAACTACGTGGTCGAAGGCGATCTGCGCAGGGACGTCAGTATGAACATCAAGCGGCTGATGGATTTGGGTTGTTATAGAGGATTGCGCCATCGGCGTGGGTTGCCGGTCAGGGGTCAGAACACCAAGACCAATGCACGTACCCGCAAGGGACCCAAACGTACCGCTGGCGGCAAGAAGAAATAAATAAGGAGGATTATTGAGTGGCACGTAGAACAGCAACAGTCAGGGTCAAAAGACGGGAAAAAAAGAATATCGCCGAAGGAATAGCTCATATCAAATCGACCTTTAATAATACGATAATTTCGATTACCGATAAACACGGCAACGCCATTTCCTGGGCCAGTGCCGGAACGGTTGGATTCAAGGGTTCTCGCAAAAGTACGCCGTATGCTGCCCAACAGGCTGCCGAGAATGCTGCCCGGGCAGCAATGGAGCACGGCTTGAGGGAAGTAGAATGCTATGTCAAAGGGCCGGGAGCCGGACGTGAAGCCGCTATAAGGTCTTTACAGGCGGCGGGACTGGAAGTCAGCGTCATTAAAGACGTTACCCCTATTCCCCACAACGGATGCAGACCGCCCAAAAGAAGAAGAGTTTAAGGAGGTAATTGTTTAGTGGCAAGATATACTGATGCAGTCTGTCGCCAGTGCCGGCGGGAGGGGGAAAAATTGTTCCTAAAAGGGGACCGCTGCTACTCGGAAAAGTGTGCAGTGCAAAAAAGGGCTTTCGTCCCTGGGCAACATGGCCAGAAACGTCGCCAGAAGAGCAGTGAATATGGGATCCAGTTGAGAGAAAAACAGAAGACCAAACGGATCTATGGGGTATTGGAGAAACAGTTCCGCAACTATTTTAAGAAAGCAGAGCGGCAGAAAGGCATCGCCGGTGAAAACCTCCTGATTCTGTTGGAAAGACGATTGGATAATGTAGTGTATCGCCTGGGTTTTGCCTCCTCCCGTAAAGAAGGCCGCCAACTGGTGACACACGATCATTTCACCATCAACGGAAAGAAAGCCAATATTGCCTCTATGCTGGTATCTGTTGGTGATACCATTCAGGTCAAATCGGGCAGTAACGATTCTCCCAAGTTCCAGGAGTTGAAGGCTGCCGGAGCCTACAAGACCCCCCCGCAGTGGTTGGAAGTTGATATAGAGAATCTTACGGGCAGGGTATTGGCCTTCCCGACCAGAGAGAATGTGGATACAGCTGTTAACGAGCAATTAATCGTAGAACTGTACTCCAGATAAGATATCCAACTCCAATAAACCTCTAGTGAAGAAGGAGGGGAACATATGCTTGAGATGGAAAAACCCCGTATCGAATGTACCGAAAAGGAACCAGACAGCAATTATGCCAAATTCGTAATCGAACCGTTGGAGAGAGGTTATGGCACGACATTGGGCAACTCCCTGCGGCGAGTACTCTTATCATCTCTACCGGGTGCAGCGGTGACCTCCATCAAAATCGATGGAGTGTTACATGAATTCTCTACCATCCCCGGGGTTTTGGAAGATACCACGGAGATGATACTTAATATTAAGCAGATGGTGTTGCGGTATGATGGGAATGAGCGCAAAATAATCCGCATAGAGCAAAAAGGACCGAGGACAATCACAGCCGCCGATATCATGCCGGACGCCGAGGTCGACATCCTCAACCCGGATCTGCATATAGCCACGTTGGATGAAGACGGTAAACTGGAGATGGAAATGACCGTTGAGAGAGGCCGGGGCTATGTGAGTGCTGATCAGCAACCCCAGAAGAGCGCAGACATAGTGGGATTGATTCCGATTGACTCGATATACACCCCCGTTACCAAGGTCAATTACACCATTGAGGATACACGGGTAGGCAAAAGGACCGACTACGACAAGCTTATCCTGGAAATCTGGACCAACGGCAGCATTAGACCCGAAGAAGCTCTCAGTCTATCATCCCAGATCCTGATCGAATACCTTAAACTCTTCACTGAGATCGACGATACCTATTCGGAAGTTGAGATTTTGGTGGAGAAAGAAGAGGAAAAGAAGGATAAGATCCTGGAGATGTCCATCGAAGAACTGGAACTCTCAGTGCGGGCGTCTAATGGTTTGAAGCGGGCCAGCATCAATACGGTCGGAGATCTCATCGAAAAGACTCGCGAAGAGATGAGCAAGATTAGAAACCTGGGACAGAAGTCACTGGAAGAGATAGAAAAGAAGCTCAAAGAGCTGGACTTGAATTTTAAGAAATCAGAGGAATAAGAAAGGAGGGCTTAACTTGGGTTACCGTAGATTGGGTTTTAGAAGCGATCACCGCCGGGCTTTATTGAGAAACTCAGTGACATCGCTGCTGGAGCATGAAAAAATAACCACTACTGAAACCAGGGCTAAGGAGATTAGCAGCCTGGCTGAAAAGATGATCACACTCGCGAAAAAGGGAGATCTGCATTCCCGCCGTCAGGCTAATTCCTATCTGCTGAGTGATGCGGTCGTATATAAACTGTTTTCCACCTATTCGGAGCGATATAAGGAGCGTAATGGCGGGTACACCAGGATAATAAAGACCGGGGTGCGCAAGGGAGATGGGGCCCCCATGGCCATCATTGAATTGGTTGACTAAAGACCGGCGGAACTGATGCCATAATACTATCCTATGGGAAGTTCGGGAGGATATATATCCTCCTCATCTTTTGTGGGGAGAGCATATTTCCATATCCAGAAAAGCATTGGCAATTCGAAGGTGAATCACATCGCCAGTCAGCCCACGCCATTGCTCATAGCAGACTGGCCCTAGCCGGAGAGTTGGATGCAGCTTCATGACCAGGATCAAGATGATAATCGAATACGATGGTACCAATTATCATGGATTTCAGAGGCAGGATAATGCGCACACCATACAAGCTGAACTGGAGCAGCAGATTCAGCGGTTGACCGGCAGCACAGCCCATGTCCATTCAGCCGGACGGACAGATGCCGGTGTACATGCCCGGGGGCAGGTTATCGCCTTTGATACGAGTGCGACCATACCAGCCGAAAGGTGGACGGCAGCCTTGAACACATTCCTGCCTGGTGATGTTCGGGTGTTGAGCAGTGCCGAAACCAGTCTTTCTTTCCATCCCCAGTTTCAAGCTGCCAGCAAGCGTTACTCGTATTGTTTGTTTAGGGAGAAGGCCGGAGAGGTATTTTACCGTCAGCATGCTCTGTGCACCACTGAACCCTTGTGTCTGGATTCGATGAACGAAGCGTGTCGCCATATAATAGGAAGGCATAATTTCCTGGCCTTTTGCGCACGGGGTTCGACTGCCAGGACCTTTGAACGCAACGTGTTGGACTGTTCACTGACGACTGACGGGGCTCATTTGCGCTTGGATATCGAAGCCGATGGTTTCTTATATAATATGGTCAGGATAGTGATGGGAACCCTCCTGCAGGTGGGTCGTGGCAAGATGAAACCAGCCGAAGTGGCAGCCGTGATAGAATCCCAGGACCGGACTCGAGCCGGTCCGACTGCACCTCCCCAGGGACTCTGTCTCATGGAGGTCAAGTATCCACCCGGAATAAGCTAGATTTTGCGAAAAAAGGCATCTTTCTTGACAAAGGCAAGCAAACATAGATAGAATTAATAGGTAGTCTCTAAATAGTTGTTTGTCTCCTGCCCCGTTGACAAGCGAGCCGCTTGGAGGCTATTAGGGTGAAACCCAGGCAATGACATACAGGAGGGAAAATTGTGAAATCATTTATGGCGAAACCAGCTGAGATCGACCGCAAGTGGTATGTGATAGATGCAACTGGCCAGACGCTGGGAAGATTATCTTCGGAAGTAGCCTCTATACTTAGAGGCAAACACAAACCTATCTATACTCCCCATGTGGATACCGGAGATTTCGTAATCATAATCAACGCTGCTAACATTAATCTTACCGGCAACAAGCTGCTCAACAAAAAGATGCGCTGGCACACTGGGTATCCCGGTGGTTTAAAGGAGATAGACTACGGAACCTTGTTGCAAAAGAAACCTGAAAAGATAATTGAAGCAGCAGTAAAAGGTATGCTTCCTCACAACCGTTTAGGAGCGGCCATGTATAAGAAGCTCAAGGTATATCGGGGGAGTGAACACCCTCATCAAGCCCAGAAACCCGAAGCGCGGGAATTGAGAGGTTAGGAGGAGCAAAATGGCAACGAAGGCACAATACTGGGGAACCGGAAGAAGGAAGAAAGCTGTAGCCCGGGTGAGACTGGTTCCCGGCAGCGGAAACATAACCATCAATGACCGGAGTTTCGAAAACTTCTTTCCCAATAAGACCAACCGGCTGATTGTTTTACAGCCCATGGAGCTGACTGAGCAATCGGGCCGCTTTGACATCATCTGCCGGGTTGGCGGCGGTGGGGTTACCGGTCAAGCCGGGGCCATCCGTCTGGGCATCGCCCGGGCGCTTATCAAAGCCAACGGCGAGCTGCGTCCCAGCCTGAAGAGGGCTGGATACCTGACCAGAGATCCGCGCATGACCGAAAGAAAGAAATACGGCCTCCACAAAGCCCGCAAAGCCCCGCAGTACTCCAAACGTTAGTTTACCGGAGCCTCTCCACTGGAGGGGCTTTTTGTTTGCCTGGGATAAGCCCAGCAGTAGTGTGGAGTCCATAGGCGATGCCGATAATTGACTGAGGTACTGGGGCAAAGGGAACTACGGTATTTTGACGAATCAAATAATTTGACATGAAGGCCATCCTGCAGGGAGGGCCTTTGTCTTGATTGGGACGGGCAAATATGGCAGGTGATGTATAAATATTATATGGCAGGTGGGCATATATAAGAAATATCAGGACTGGGGAGGGTATGGCCTTGTTCAACGGAGTGATAATTTTCCGTAGGAAACCGAGCAGCATAGTCATGGCCTTGTTGCTGCTGCCATTGTTATGTTTCTGGGGCGCAAATATCACTCCACCCCATGAACGAGCCGTCATGGCATATTCCCTGGCTAACCACGTTATTGTAGTCGATGCCGGACATGGTGGATTTGATCCTGGTGCAATCGGTCCGGCCAAAAATGTGGAGAAAGACATTACCCTGGCGATAAGTAACAAATTGGTCTACCACTTAAGTCACTCTGGGGCGTTGGTTATTGCGGTTCGGGATGAGGATCAGGATCTGGCCGGGCAAGGCTTCTCGGGAAGTTTGCTGCAAAGGAAAAGGAAGGACCTGGCCGCTCGGGTAGCCCTGGCCCAGGAGAATAATGCCGACCTTTATGTAAGCATCCACACCAATGCCGATGTCAGTCCCCGCTGGTTCGGAGCCCAGACCTTCTACAGCGCCAATAGCGAAGACGCCAAGAAGATTGCCGAGACGGTTCAATCCGAATTGATCGCCCAATTGGGGAATACTACCCGCAAGGCCAAAACCGGCAATTACTATGTGACTGAGAAGACAGACATGACCGCGGTAATCGTTGAAGTAGGCTTCCTGTCCAATCCCCAGGAGGAACGCCTGCTAAGCGACGATCAATACCAGGAGAAAGTTGCCTATGCTATTTATTGTGGTATCGCCAAAGCATTTATTGATGGATAATAAAAATAGACTAGGAAATAAATGCAAACGAAGGAGGGAGCGCTTTGATAACTTATACGGCACTGACGCCCCACCCACCCATAATCGTCACGGAAGTCGGTGGTGAACGGGCTCAGGAAGCGAACTTAACCGTACGGGGGATGCAGGCCATGGCTCACGATCTGGTACAGAGCCAGCCAGAGACGGTTGTGTTTCTGACTCCCCACGGGAATGTCTTTTCGGATTGTATCACCTGTCTTGTCGAGCCGCAGCTACGGGGCAACCTGGCAGCTTTCGGCCGGCCCGAAGTTAGTTTCCGTCATGATAACGATCTCGAGCTGGTCCAAGAGATAGGAGGATCAGCGGAAGGCCACGGCATCAGCATGATCGGGATAGATAAGGAGACGTCTTCCCGCCATAATCTGAACGCTTCGCTCGATCACGGGATAATGGTGCCGCTCTACTACTTGGAGAAGGCTGGATTGGGGGACAAGCCTATTGCTGCTATCAGCATAGGCATGCTGGATAATCTGGAATTGTATCGGTTCGGGCAACTCATCCAGCAAGCCGCCCAAAAGCTTGGGCGCAGGACAGCTATTGTCGCTTCTGGGGATATGTCGCACCGCCTTAAGGATGAGGGGCCTTATGATTATCACCCGGATGGCAGCCGCTTTGACCTGCTGGTCAAGGAACTCCTATCCCAGGGTAACGTGGAGGGCCTGCTGGAGATACCGCCCCAATTAACCGACAACGCCGGCCAGTGCGGTTACCCTTCCATAATAATCATGGTAGGAGCCCTGGACGGGTTTAGCTTTCGTACGGAAGTATACAGCTATCAGGGTCCGTTTGGAGTCGGTTACCTTACGGTTGGTATTAAGCCGGGTCAGCCCAGTGCCAGTATTATGGACAAACTTATCAACCAACAGGAAACGGCTTTCGAAGCCCGGCGTAAAAAAGAGTCGCCCCCGGTCAAGTGGGCTCGCCAGGTATTGGAGAGTTATGTGCAAGGCGGCCGGACAGGAGATCCACCGGAAGGAATGGATGAATTCCTCACCGAACGGGCAGGGGTGTTTGTTTCCTTGAAGAAGAACGGTCAGCTGCGCGGTTGTATCGGAACCTTCCAGCCAGTTTATGATAACATCGCCGAGGAGATAAGAAATAATGCCATCGCAGCCGGATTAAGAGATCCGCGTTTTTCCCCGGTTACAGCTCAAGAGATGCCCAGCCTGGTCTATTCTGTGGATATTTTGACTCCCCCTGAGCCGACCCGGCGGGACGACTTGGATCCCAGTCGCTATGGAGTCATTGTCCGCAGTGGAGGACGCAGTGGATTGCTGTTACCCGACCTGGAAGGAGTTGAGACAGTCGAGCAGCAGTTGGGTATAGCCCTGCAGAAGGCGGGCATATCCACGGGGGAGAAGTACTCTATCCAGCGCTTCGAGGTTAAGAGATACTCCTGATGCTGCCCGCTATCAGAAAAGGGAGGTGATAACCCATGGCAACCACCCAGGCTAAGTGTTTTGAGAAACTCACCGAGGGGGTGGTGCGTTGTTTCTTGTGTCCCCACCACTGCCGCCTGAAAGACGGACAAGTTGGTATATGCCGGGTGAGGAGCAACCAGGATGGCAGTCTCCTCACCAATAATTATGGAGAGATAACTTCGCTGGCCCTGGACCCAATCGAGAAAAAACCACTCTACCATTTCTATCCCGGCACCTACATCTTGTCAGCTGGGAGTTTTGGCTGCAACTTGGGCTGTACCTTCTGCCAGAACTACTCCATTGCCCATGGCAATCCCCCCAGCGCTTACACTACAGCGGAAAAGCTGGTGGAGATAACTGATTCATGCCGCCCCGATGGATCCATTGGTCTGGCTTTCACCTACAACGAGCCATCGATATGGTATGAATATATAATGCATGTCGCCCCGCGCCTTAAAGAGCTGGGGCTGAAAACAGTCATGGTGACCAATGGTTTCATAGAGAAACAGCCGTTGGAGGACCTGCTCACTTGTATCGATGCTTTTAACATCGATGTCAAAGGCTTCAACGACCATTTTTACCCCCAACTGTGCAAAGGGCGGCTGGAGCCGGTCAAAGAAACTGTGGAGAGGGCTATCGGCCGGGCCCATGTAGAGATTACCACCCTGCTGATACCTGGCCAGAACGATGATGAAGGCGAGATCAGAGCCCTAGCCCAATGGCTGGCTTCCTTGGACCGGCAGACCGTCCTGCACCTGTCCAAATACCATCCCGACTATAAATTGGACCTGCCCCCCACCCCGGAGGCTACCCTCAACCGGGCCCAGGAAATCGCCACGGAGCACCTGGATTTCGTATTCACGGGCAACCTGCCCGGGGAGATCAACAATACCAATTGCCTCCAATGCGGCAATCAACTCATCCAGCGCAACGTATACCAGGTCAAGATAACCGGCATCAAGGACCGCCACTGTGCCCGATGTGGTGCAGAACTGAGGTACATAGAAGGGTTATGAGATTACATTGCAGCCATTGATCGACAGCGGGAAGAAAGGTTCAGCAAGTCACTGGGGGGGCTGGATATGAAAGCAGTTATGGTTGTAATATAAGCTGGGGGGAGGCGAACCGCGGATATAAGTAGTCAGCTGATTATGGTTCGCCCTTCAATTGATCATTAGAGTCCGAACTTGAGCCAATAGCAATGCCGGGAGGATTTCTCTCCCGGCATTTTATATGAAAGCTTCCGGAGCCTACCCGGAAGACTGTTCATGCAGGCGGAAGCGCCTGCAATTTAGGATATGTGGAAAAGCAGCAAAAGGTTACTGATGGATCAGTATCGACCTTGTCCCGTACCGGATACGTCACCGGGACCAGATCCGAGCTGGTGGAGGCAGGCGGCGGGCCTTCATATCCCGGCTGTGCCGGATAGAAATTAACAAAGTAGATATAACTTCGGGTTATTAACTATAATGGTTTCAATAAGGCTACAATCCGACCAAAATGGGCAGGGAAAGGATGGCGACACCATGAAGAAAAAGGGGCAGGAATTGACGTTCTATTGTATCACCACCTGAAGGACTTGTCAGAAGGCCAGGGCCTGGCTGGATGAGCGGAATACTCCCTATGTATATCGGGATATGCTTAAGATGCCCCTGAGTGGCGAAGAACTACAGGGGTTGGCGCAGGTCGGCATGACCACCGTCAAACAACTGGTCAATCCCAAAAGCCAGGCATTCAAGAAGCTGAAACCTGATCTGGAGGCGATGGATGAGCAGGGGGCCATCCAGTTGATTGCCAGCGAACCGAGGATATTGAAACGCCCCGTACTCACTGATGGGAGACGCATGGTGTCGGGGTTTTCTGAACCAGCTTTTGAGGCTATGTTGTTGTAATTGTAAGAAACTAGTGATGACTATGGCATATCCTTAAGGTAAAGGGAGGGAAAATAATGCTGGAGATTCCCGAGGCTAGTGTCCTGGCCCGGCAGATAAATGAGACCCTGGCCGGTAAGAGGATTATCGAAGTGACCGCCGCTCATACTCCCCACAAATTCGCGTGGTTCAGCGGCGAACCGGAGATTTACCGACGGCTTTTAATCGGTCAGACCATCGCCGGAGCGACTGCCCGGGGGGGTATGGTGGAGATACAAGCCGACGGTACGTGCCTGTTATTTGGGGACAGGGAAACCGGACAAACACCAGCTGTTGCTGGATTTTGAGGATGGCACCTCGCTAAGTGCTACGGTGCAGATGTATGGAGGTTTGTGGTGCTTCCCTGCCGGGGATTTCGACAATCCGTATTACCGCATGGCCATGCAAAAACCTTCCCCGCTGCAACCTGAGTTCGACCGCGATTATTTTCAGGCTTTGCTGGATGGGCCGGAAGTGGCCAAGATCAGCGTCAAGGGCCTGTTGGCCACCGAACAGCGCATACCTGGGTTAGGTAACGGCGTGTTGCAGGATATCCTCTATCGTGCCCGTATCCACCCTAAACGCAAGATCCGTACCCTAAGCAGAGAGGAGAAAGATGCCCTCTGGTTGACGCTTAAGTCCACCCTGGCAGAGATGGCGGAACGGGGAGGGCGGGATACCGAGAAGGACCTGTTTGGCCAGGCTGGAGGTTACAAGACCGAAGCCAGCAGGCTCACCGCTGGAGATAGTTGCCCGGTTTGCGGAGGCATCCTTAGAAAGGAAACGTATATGGGCGGCAGTATCTACTATTGTGAGGGATGCCAGTTGATGTGATGAGCGGATTTCGACCAGTGCTTCCGGGCGGCATAATAAAACATTGGCACCAGACGTATCAGAAAAACGGCTGGAACAGAAATTGTTGCCGAAATACAGGGGACTGGTTATCTGATCAGTCCCCTGTGGTATTTTTGGTTGTTGATGGCGCTAGGAACGCGACTGAGCTAGAGAATTAATACTGTCTGAAACTGGTGCCGGGGGCCCCGCAGACCGGGCAGCGACCCGGGGCCTCATTCTCCTCAACGTAGCCGCAGACCGGGCAGAGGAAGAACTTGTCGACATCCATGTCCTGATTGTTTAGTACAGCGGCTAATGCTTTTTCATACAGTTTGTGATGGGCTTTCTCTACCTCATTGGCAAAATGGAAGGAGATTTTGGCCTGGGTATTGCCTTCCTTCTCCGCTTCCTCCAAGAAAGCGGGGTACATCTCAGTAAATTCATGATGTTCGCCTTCTACCGATGCTTTGAGATTGTCAGCGGTGCTGTTGATCTGCTTCATTACTCCCAAGTGTTTCAAGGCATGCAGGGTCTCGGCTTCTGCCACTACACTGAACAGGCGGCTCACCTTTTCGAAGCCGTCCTTCTGCGCTTTCTGGGAAAAGGCCAGGTACTTGCGGTTGGCCTGGGATTCGCCTGCAAATGCAGCGGCCAGGTTGTCCATAGTTGACATTACTATTCCTCCTTAAATTGATTTAATATCGCAACCTTAATTTTGGATGGTCCCTGATATTCTGTTTACTGGGTTGAAGGCCGCACCGATTTCAATCTATCAGTTCAGCAAAATTGCGGCGGCGCAATTCCAGCACCAGCTGTTCCTGAATATCTTGCAGCGCCTGGTGAACATTGCAGGCCGGAGCCGCCTTTTTGCTGCACAAGGACGCATCCTGCAGGCAGCGATTAAGCTGTATGGGGCCCTCGATGGCTTCGACAACATCCAATAGGCTGATATCCTGGGGCAAACGCGCCAGAGCATAACCGCCCCGCACCCCGCGTTGTGATTTTACGATACCGGCCTTGATCAGGCTGGGCATGATCTTAAGCAGAAAACGGATGGGGATGACCTCATGCTCGGAAATGGTCTGGGCATCTACCAGTTCTGCGCCGTCCCTTTGGGTCAGGTAAAGTACCGCCCGGAATCCATAATCGGTAGCCTGATTAATATTCATGAACCGCCTCCGCCAAACTATACCTTCTTAGTATATTTTAAAAACAAAGTAGCGGGCTGTCAACCGCACCGGGCAATTATTTGGTAAGGGGTTGGGAATAACAGTAATACCGGAATGAATTTTGCGTTGCAAAAATATACAATGAAATGTATAATTACAAACGCACTACTTGAATAAGGGGGTAATGACATGTACAGAGTGGGGATCATTGGTGACGGTTATACGGCTGCTGAGTTGTTGAGGCTAATGGCTGGCCATGAAGAGTTGCAGGCGGTAGCAATCACTTCCACAGAAAATATAGGCAGCCCAATAGCTGCTATCTACCCCCATTTAAGACCTTTTACCGATTTGACCTGCACGGCTACTGATCTGGACATTCTCAAACAACAGTGCGATGCGGTGTTCATGGCCTTGCCGCATGGCTTGTCGGTACCGATGGTCAAGAAATTATCAGCGGCAGGAATCAAGTGTGTAGACCTGGGCGCCGATTTCCGGCTGAAAGACGTGGCTGTCTATGAGAGATATTATGAGACTGTGCACGCAGCACCAGAGATGTTGGCTGACGCTGTTTACGGTATTCCAGAATTATATCGGGAGCAAATCAGAGGTACAAAGGTACTTGCTAATCCCGGTTGCTTTCCCACTTCAGCGATCCTGCCCTTGGCTCCGCTGTTGGAAGCCGGAGTGATAGAGAGCCACGGTATCGTAGTGGATTCCAAGAGCGGTGTCTCCGGAGCTGGCAAAGCCCTAAAAGCGGCTTCTCACTTCTGCGAGGTCAACGAAGGTTTCAAAGCCTATGGAATAGGGACCCACCGGCATGGTCCGGAGATCGCCCAGGAACTTGGTTTTGCCGCCGGGGAAACAGTGAAGATGATCTTCACCCCCCATCTGGTACCTATGAACCGAGGGATACTAAGTACTTGCTACGCCCAACTGAAAGAGGGGGCCGCAGCAGCCCAAGTCAGGGAAGTACTGGAGCGCAAATACCAGGACGAATATTTCGTCGATATCCTGCCGCCCGGAATATTTCCCAGTACCAAATGGGTTTACGGCAGCAACCTGGTGCAGATCGGGATTTACGCCGATGACCAGTCTGGACAGGTGATAGTGGTATCAGCTCTCGACAACCTTTGCAAGGGCGCTTCCGGGCAGGCCATCCAGAACCTCAACCTTATGTTGGGACTGGAGGAGACCCAGGGGTTGAGATTTGCCGGGGTTCACCCGTAATAAAGGCGCAACTTAAAGCGCAAAGGATTGATATGCAATTATTTATGCGATAGAGAGGATAAGGTATATGAAGATAATAGAAGGTTCGGTTACCGCCCCCAGCGGCTTTTTGGCCCAGGGTGTAGAGGCAGTCATAAAAAAACCGGATAAAAAGGACGTGGCTATCATCTGTTCTACCCATCCGGCCCAAGCGGCAGGGGTTTTTACTACCAACATCGTACGAGCCGCTTGTATAGACATCGACCGCGCCCATCTGGAGAACGGCACCGCCCAGGCCATCGTTGCCAACAGCGGTAATGCCAATGCCTGCACCGGTCAGCCAGGTTGGGATGATACCATCGAGATGGCTCGCTTGACAGGGGAGTTGCTGGGTATCGATCCCCATGATGTACTGATAGCATCCACCGGAGTAATCGGGGTGGCTATGCCCATGGACCGAATCGAGCAGGGCATTCGCGCGGTTGCCGCCGGACTATCAAGCCAAGGTGCCAACAATGCCGCCCAAGCAATAATGACTACTGATCTGGTCAGCAAGGAGATAGCGGTAGAGATTGAGATAGAAGGACACCGGGTACGCATCGGGGCCATGGCCAAGGGATCGGGCATGATCCATCCCAATATGGCTACCATGCTCAGTTTCATCACCACCGACGCTGCAATCAGCAGCCCGTGTCTGCATAAGATGCTGGTCAAGACGACCAGCCAGTCCTTTAATATGATAAGTGTCGACCGGGATACTTCAACCAATGATATGGTGTTGATACTGGCCAACGGCCTGGCCGGCAACGAGTGTATAGACAGCCCCGACAGCGCAGCGGGCAAGGCCTTTCAGGTAGCTTTGGACTATGTTGCCACCAGCTTGGCCAAGATGATCGCTCGTGATGGTGAGGGGGCTACCCGGCTTATAGAAGTGCAGGTAGTGAACGCAGACAGCCACGCAACTGCCCGCACCGTGGCTCGTTCCATAACTTCCTCCAACCTGACCAAGGCGGCTGTCTTCGGCGAAGATGCCAACTGGGGACGTATTTTGGCCGCAGCCGGTTATTCCGGCGCCTGTTTCGATCCGGGCACAGTCGATATTTATCTGGGCGACCAGCAGATGGCCGCCGACGGTAAGGGTCTGGACTTTGACGAGGACCAGGTTCGCCAGCAGCTGCAGCAGGATCCGGTGGTTATCAAACTGGACATGAAAGCCGGCCAAGAGCATGCAACTGCCTGGGGCTGCGACCTCACCTATGATTATGTGCGCATCAATGCCGCCTACCGAACCTAGGATTCAGGTGAGCAGCGATTGGGCCAGGCGTCAATCATGGTAATAAAAAGTCGAGTAAAGCGGAGGGAATCTAAATGAAATCAGCTCTGGAAAAAGCGGAGATACTGGTCGAGGCTTTACCATATATTAAGCAGTTTTACGGTAAACGGGTGGTTATCAAGTATGGCGGAGCCGCCATGACCGATGACTGTCTGAAGCAGAAGGTGATGCAGGATATCGTCCTCATGAAATATGTAGGCATGCACCCCATCGTGGTGCACGGGGGAGGCCCGGAGATAAACGCCATGCTTAAGCGTTTGGACATCGAGAGCAGCTTCATCAACGGTCTGCGGGTGACCGATGCCGATACTATGGAAGTGGTGGAGATGGTGCTGGGCGGCAAAGTCAACAAGGAAATAGTGAGCGGGCTAAATGCCAGCGGGGGCAAGGCTATCGGCATGTCAGGCAAGGACGGCGGGCTGATCGAGGCCGACTTTGCCGACGTCAGCGGGGCGATGGGATTTGTAGGAGAAGTCAAAAATGTCAATCCTGAGATCATAGAGACGGTAATAGAAAACGGATACATCCCGGTTATCGCGCCTATCGGGGTGGACTCACAACAGCAGAGCTACAATATTAATGCCGATTTAGTTGCAGCGGCTATAGCAGTGGCCATGAAAGCTGATAAACTGGTGCTGCTGACTGATGTTCCGGGATTGTTGATGGACGCCAAAGATCCGGACAGCCTCATATCAGTGCTAAAAGTGGGCGAGGTTCCAAACTTCGTCAAGAGCGGGGTGATCGCCGGGGGAATGATACCCAAGGTGCAATGCTGCGTGGAAGCTGTGCAGGGTGGGGTGGGCCGCACCCATATAATTGACGGACGGGTTCCTCACTCGATACTATTAGAGATATTCACCAAAGAAGGGGTAGGCACCATGGTCACCTGGTGATGGTGACACCTGGGCCGGAAAGGAGAACGTACCATGTCCAATCAATCAATCATGGAACAGGGCCAACAATTTATAATGAACACTTACAGCCGGTTTCCCATCGCCCTGATGCGGGGTTCGGGCTCCTATGTATGGGACGCCGATGGCAAACAATACTTGGATTTCCTGGGGGGGATAGCGGTCTGTGTGCTGGGCCATTGCGATGCGGGTCTGCAGGCTGCCCTCAATAAGCAAGCGGCCCAGCTTTGGCATGTTTCCAACCTATATTGGACCCAGCCCCAGGTGGACCTGGCCGAGAAACTGGTCAAACTATCCGGACTGGGGAAGGCTTTCTTCTGCAACAGCGGGGCGGAGGCTAACGAAGCGGCTCTCAAGCTGGCGCGCAAGTACCATTATCGGTTGGGCCACTCCCACCGCCATCAATTCATAGTTTTCAACGATTCGTTCCATGGCCGTACCCTGGCTACCGTCACCGCCACCGGCCAGAAGAAATACCAGGAGGGTTTCGCGCCCCTGCCGGAAGGATTCGTCTATGCCGATTACAATGACCTGGACTCAGTACGCCGGTTGATCAGCCCAAAAACCGCGGCCATCATGATGGAACCGGTACAGGGCGAGGGAGGTATACACCCGGCCCAGCCTGAATTTCTGGCCGCTATCCGGGCTATATGTGATGAGCAAGATATCCTGTTGATATTTGACGAGGTGCAAAGCGGGATGGGGCGCACCGGGACCTTCTTCGCCTACCAGTCTTATGGAGTAATCCCTGACATCGTGACCCTGGCTAAAGGGCTGGGCGGGGGATTTCCTATGGGAGCCATGCTGGCCAGTGACCGGGCGGCATCGGGATTTGCCCCTGGGGATCATGCCTCCACCTTCGGTGGAACGCCTCTAGCTGCGGCGGTAGCCAACTATGTGGTCGACACCATCAGCGCAGGTGAGTTCATGGTGAACATCCAGCAGATGGGGGCTTATCTGCGCCAGGGACTTAACAAAGTCGAAGATAGTCGTATAATAGAAGTCAGGGGTAAAGGCCTGATGCTGGGTATCGAGTTCAATCGGGAAATCAAGGACCTGGTTGCGATCTGTATGCAAATGGGCCTTCTATTGATCGGAGCCGGGGGCAAGGTGCTGCGGTTCGTACCACCCCTGAATATAAACCGTGAGGAAGTCGATCAGGCATTGGCTATTGTAACGGCCGCCCTGAGCGAATGGCGATAAATAATTAATCGAAAGGGTGGGCGGAATATGCAGGTCAGCGATAGACTTAGAGGCAGGGACTTCATTAGTATCCATGATTACAATGCTGACGAGGTCGGTTACATATTGCAAGTAGGCCTGGAATTGAAACGGATGCAAAAAGAGGGTATCCCTCACCCGCTGCTAGCCGGCAAGACATTGGGGATGATCTTCCAGAAGTCTTCCACCCGTACCCGGGTGGCGTTTGAGGTGGGGATGTACCAACTGGGCGGGCATGCATTGTTTCTTAGTCCTAAGGATATACAGTTGGGGCGGGGTGAGACGGTAAAGGATACGGCCCTGGTGTTGTCGCGGATGCTGGATGGGATAATGATCAGGACCTTCGCCCATGATGAGGTGCTGGAACTGGCCCAATGGGCTTCCGTTCCGGTCATCAATGGCCTGACCGACCTGCTCCATCCTACTCAGGTCATCGGAGACCTGATGACGGTGCAGGAGCATAAAGGTGTCCTGCAGGGATTAAAACTGGCCTTCATCGGTGACGGCAATAACGTTGCCCATGAACTGCTGTACGGATGCGCCAAGGTGGGTATGGATATGGTTATTGCCTGCCCGTCCGGATTTAAACCCGATGTCCAGGTATTGGAACTGGCCCGTCAGGACGCCCAGGCCAGCGGGGCCCGCCTGGAGGTTCTGGAGAACCCATGGGATGCGGTAAAGGGAGCCGACGTCATCTACACCGATGTATGGGCCAGCATGGGCCAGGAAGATGAGGCAGCCGAGAAGGAGAAGAAGTTTCTTGTCTACCAGGTCAACCAGGCCCTGCTGGAGGGAGCCAACCCCGGTGCAATCGTCATGCATTGCCTGCCAGCCAAGCGGGGCAAGGAGATAACCGATCAGGTAATGGACGGACCTCAATCCGTGGTCTTCGATGAATCGGAAAACCGTCTCCATGCCCACAAGGCCATCATGGCCGTGACAATGTAAAATATGTCAGAGTTGAACATCGAAACGGCTCAGATGATCGACATACCTTCCATGCAGGAATTGTGGAGAGCTACCCCTGGCTTGGGAGTAGGTCCCGGTGATGATGATATATCTTTAGCGGCTTTCATGCAAAGAAACCCCTCCACCTGTCTGCTGATGAAATATGACAACTCGATCATCGGCACAGTTTTAGGAGGTTTTGACGGTCGCCGCGGTTATATCTATCATCTGGTCGTACACCGCGATTTTCAGCGCAGGGGTTATGCAAGCCAGATACTGCGGGAAGTAATAACCCGGTTGCAGGCATTGCAGGCAGAAAAAATCCACCTTTTCGTTTTTAAGGACAATCCAGGCGCTATAGTCTTTTATGAAAAACAGGGTTGGCATATCCGCAAGGATATTGAGATATTCTCATTTAATACTGGAAAATTTAGAGCGAAGGAGCATGAAGGTTGAAAAAAGAGCGCGTAATTATCATGGGGGCGGCAGGCCGGGATTTTCACAACTTCAATACTTATTTCCGCAACAACGATGAATATGAGGTTGTGGCCTTTACTGCCACCCAGATACCGGATATCGAGGGGAGGGTATACCCGGCCAGTATCGCCGGAGAGAATTATCCCGAAGGTATACCTATATATCCTGAAGAAGAGTTGGCCAATCTGATAAAGAAATACCAGGCTGACCAGGTAGTATTTGCCTATAGTGATGTTTCCCATGAATATGTGATGCACAAAGCCTCGCAAGTATTGGGCTGCGGTGCCGATTTCCGCCTGATGGGACCGGATAATACCATGATAAAATCCAAAGTCAAAGTGGTGGCAGTCACGGCGGTCAGGACCGGCAGCGGCAAGAGCCAGACTACCCGCTATGTAGCCAAGACCCTGGCCGAAAAAGGTAAAAGGGTGGCAATAATCAGGCATCCGATGCCCTATGGCAATCTCGAAGAACAGGTGGCCATGAGATTTGGCAGTTATGAAGATCTGGACAAGTTTAAATGTACCATCGAAGAGCGAGAGGAATTTGAGCCCCACATCGACAACGGCATGGTGGTATTTGCCGGGGTCGACTATCAAGCCATCCTGGAGCAGGCAGAGAAAGAAGCAGATGTGATACTATGGGATGGCGGCAACAATGACCTGCCCTTCTATAATGCCGACCTGCATATCGTAGTGGTTGATCCGCATCGAGCCGGTCACGAGACTACCTTCCATCCCGGGGAAACGAACCTGAGGATGGCTGATGTGGCAATCATCAACAAGATCGATTCTGCCGACCCATTGGAAGTGGAGAAGGTTAGAAGCACTATAGCGGCCATCAATCCCAAGGCCAGGATAATCATGGCCAACTCCCCCTTGACAATCGACGATCCGGAATCGATAGCCGGCAAAAAGGTCCTTGTGATCGAGGATGGGCCTACTCTTACCCATGGTGACATGGCCTATGGGGCGGGTGTGATTGCGGCCGAAAAGTTGGGTGCGGCAGAACTTATAGATCCTCGCCCCTATGCGGTGGGCACTATCAAAGCTACCTTTGCCAAATATAATCATCTGTCCCGCCTGCTGCCGGCCATGGGTTATGGCCAGACCCAGATCGAGGAGTTGCAGAAGACTATCAATGATTCCCCGGCGGAGCTGGTCGTAATCGGTACCCCTATCGATCTGAGGAGAATTATGAAATTAGAAAAACCAGCCGTCCGGGTAAGGTATGATCTTGAAGAAGTTGGCAGTAAAGAATTAGTTAAAATATTGGAAAAGTTATAGGCCCAACTTAAGGAGGAGAACCATGGAAAAGGTGGTCCTGGCCTATTCAGGCGGATTGGATACATCGATTATTATCCCTTGGCTAAAAGAGAACTACAACTATGAAGTCATCGCCTGTTGTGCTGATCTGGGCCAGGGGGAGGAACTGGACCCGGTTCGAGAGAAAGCAATTCGATCAGGGGCTTCCAAAATCTATGTGGAGGATTTGCGGGAGGAATTTATCACCCAATATATTTATCCGCTTTTGAGATCTGGGGCTATTTATGAAAGGAAATACCTGCTTGGCACTTCCGTCGCCCGGCCCTTGATAGCCAAAAAACTGGTGGAGATTGCTGAAAAAGAGGGGGCAGTAGCCATCTGCCATGGTGCTACCGGAAAGGGTAACGACCAGGTGCGTTTCGAACTGGCCATAAAAGCGCTTAATCCAGATCTGAAAATAATCGCCCCTTGGCGGGAATGGACCATCCGCTCCCGCGAAGAAGCCATAGATTATGCCCGGGCGCATGGCATCGAGGTGCCGGTCACCAAAGAGAAGATCTACAGTGTCGACCGTAACCTGTGGCATATCTCCCATGAAGGCGGGGATTTGGAAGATCCCTGGAACGAACCCCAGAACCACCTCTATACCCTGACCGTACCGCCGGAAGAAGCGCCAGACCAGCCTACCTATGTCATTGTCGGCTTCGAAGCGGGCGTACCCAAGTCGCTCGATGGGCAAGCCATGGGGCCGGTGGAATTGTTGACCGAACTCAACCGCCTGGGGGGAGCCAATGGGGTGGGTATAGTTACCATGGTGGAGAACCGACTGGTGGGCATGAAATCCCGGGGAGTCTATGAGACCCCAGGGGGCACCATCTTGTTTGCCGCCCACGAGGAACTGGAGCGACTGACTCTTGACCGGCGCACTCAGTATACCAAGGAGCAATTGGCTTCCAAGTACGCAGAATTGGTCTACGACGGTAACTGGTTCTCTAAATTGAAACGAGCCTTGGATGCCTTTGTCGATGTTACCCAAGAGACAGTCAGCGGCGATGTACGGGTGAAACTGTACAAAGGCAGCTGTACGGCAGTAGCCTCCCGCTCCCCATATTCGTTGTATAACGAGGAGCTGGCCACCTTCGGAGCTGATGAGATATACAGCCAGAAGGACGCTGAGGGCTTCATAAACCTATTTGGATTACCGTTGAAGATACAGGCAATGCTTAACAAGAAATCAGCCAGCGAGAAATAGGAACAAAAGCCGAAAAAGTTCAGGAGCCTGCCGGATTCGGGGCATCATATGGTGCTAATTCGGCAGGTATTTATTTGACACGACAAATTTTGCTGAAGGCGAGAAAATTCATCCAAATATTTTTTCAAACGGCCTTGACCACCATGATAAATATATATACTATATATAGTGTGATCAGGGAGTAGGACACCATATATATAGCGTTGCTGAATGGAGAGGATTTAAATGGACGTCACCAGGATAAGAAAAAGAGATGGCCGCGTGGTACCCTTCGAGAAGGAGAAACTGACCAATGCCATTTTCAAGGCCGCCCGGGCGGTGGGAGGTAAAGACTATCAGACCGCAGAGGATTTGGCGGAAAAAGTGATGGATATCGCACAATATGTCGATGATGACGAGGTTGCTACGGTAGAAGGAATCCAAGACCTGGTGGAAAAGGTATTAGTCAAGAACGGCCATTACAAGACGGCCAAAGCATACATACTATATCGCAAACAGCATGAAACCCTGCGTAACGCCGACCAGTTACTGGCTAACAACAACCAGATAATAGCCAACTACCTGGGCCGCAACGATTGGCGTGTGAAGGAAAACTCCAACATGACCTATTCGCTGCAAGGCATGAACTTCCACCTGTCTTCGGTAATAGTTTCCCAGTACTGGCTGGATCAGATCTATACTCCTCAGATGAAGGAAGCTCAGCAGAGCGGCGATGTACATATCCATGACCTGGGTATCCTGGGTGTTTACTGTGTGGGTTGGGACATCCGCGATCTGCTCCTGGAAGGCTTCAAAGGGGTGCGGGGCAAGGTTGCCAGCGGTCCGGCCAAGCACTTTCGCTCCATCCTGGGCCAGATAGTAAACTTCTTCTTTACACTGCAGGGCGAGGCAGCCGGGGCTCAGGCCTTCTCCAACTTCGATACCCTGCTGGCCCCCTTCATCCGTTATGATGAACTCGACTACAAGTCGGTCAAGCAGTGCTTACAGGAATTTGTCTTCAATATGAACGTCCCCACCCGAGTAGGCTTCCAGACTCCCTTCACCAATGTGACCATGGATCTGAAGGTACCGGCATTCATGAAAGACGAACCGGTCATCATCGGGGGGAAATACAAGGAAGAAACCTATGGCGATTTCCAGGCCGAGATGGATATCTTCAACCAGGCCTTCGCCGAAGTGATGATGGATGGTGATGTAGAGGAGCGGGTGTTCACCTTCCCCATCCCCACCTACAACATCACCGAGGACTTTGACTGGAGCAACCCAGCCTATAATAAGATCTGGGAGATGACCGCCAAGTACGGCATACCTTCTTTCTCCAACTTCGTCAACTCGGATATGAGTCCGGAGGATGCCCGCAGCATGTGCTGCCGGCTGCGGCTCGACAACCGCGAACTACGCAAGCGGGGCGGAGGGTTGTTCGGGGCCAACCCCCTGACCGGTTCCATCGGGGTGGTTACCATCAACATGGGCCGCCTGGGTTATCTGTCCCGGAGCAAAT
Source organism: uncultured Syntrophomonas sp. (assembly GCA_964494735.1). Classification (GTDB taxonomy): domain Bacteria; phylum Bacillota; class Syntrophomonadia; order Syntrophomonadales; family Syntrophomonadaceae; genus PHAA01. The sequence goes on along the minus strand of CAZBSD010000001.1, from coordinate 106,200 downwards.
TCGAGTTCTTCAACCGCCTGGAGGAGATAATGGATGTGGCCCGCGACAGTTTGGAGATCAAGCGCAAGATGCTGGAGAGTCTAACCGAATATGGCTTATATCCTTACTCCCAGTTCTACCTGCGGGGGGTCAAGGAGAGTACCGGTCAGTATTGGAAGAACCACTTCTCTACTATCGGTTTGGTGGGGATGAACGAATGCTGCCTGAATTTCCTGGACCAGAATATCGCCAGTGATGCGGGGCGCCAGTTTACCATAGAAGTGATGAATTACATGCGCGACCGCCTGAGCTTCTATCAGGAGGAGACCGGCAACATATTCAATCTGGAAGCGACCCCGGCGGAAGGAGTATCCTACGGCATAGCCCGTAAGGACAAGGAGCGGTATCCTGAAATCAAGGTGGCCAATGAAGAAGACGTAGCCAAGGGGGCCCAGCCCTACTACACCAATTCCACCCAGTTGCCGGTCAACTATACCGACGATCTGTTTACCGCCCTGAGCATCCAGGACGAGCTGCAGACCCTCTATACCGGGGGGACGACATTCCATATCTTCCTGGGTGAATCGGTATCATCGGTGGAAGCGGTCAAGAAACTGGTCAAGAAGGTGTGCGGCCAATTCCGGCTGCCCTACTTCACCATCACCCCAACCTTCAGCATCTGCCCCCAACATGGGTATATCCGGGGCGAGAACTACCAGTGCCCGGTGTGCGAGGCAGAAGGCAAAGTGACTTCCTGTGAAGTCTACTCCCGGGTAGTCGGTTACCTGCGCCCTGTAGATCAGTGGAACGCCGGTAAACAGGAAGAGTTCCGGGAGAGGAAGACTTTCGACACGGCCGTAATGTAAATCCTTTGATCTAAAGATTTGGTTGGAATGACAACATAGTTTGGATAGCGGCTTTATCTGGCAACAGGACTGGAACTCAAAAGTTGGAACTGCCGGAAAAGATGATCTGGATAAAAAGGAGCCGTCACTGTAAGGGTGATGGCTCCCGTTTTGAGCAAACCGGCTTGACCCCAGCAAGGATTCGAAAACATGCTATAATCACAATGTTTGACGCAAATCAACCGGCAGGGTGGTCACAAATTCTACAGGATTGGGTTGGATGGACATGCAGTATGCGGGAATGATCAAACAGAGCCTGGTGGACTATCCAGGAGAGATAGTTTCAGTACTCTTCTCAAGGGGCTGCAACTTGCGCTGTCCCTTCTGTCACAACCCGGATCTGCTTATCAAGCCCAGGACAATGGCGCCGCCGGTAGATATCGTGGAAGTGTTGGAGTTCATGCAGCAACGCAAAGGATTTCTGGACGGGGTGGTTTTCAGCGGGGGCGAACCGACCCTGAATGAAGATCTGGTCACCGACATCCGCAGCGTCAAAGGGCTGGGCTTGCTGGTCAAGCTAGACACCAATGGCACCAACACCAGCATGATCGAACTGCTGCTGCGGGAGGGTTTGCTCGATTACGTGGCCATGGACATCAAGGCGCCGGTGGAATACAAGAAGTACCGGGAGGCATGCGAGCGTCTCAGCCCGGAGAACTTCTTCAACATCCGCAGTTCCATTCTGTTGCTTAAAGAAGCCGGCATAAATGTGGAATTCCGCACCACCGTGGTACCGGCTTTACATACCCCAGAAGATATCATGGCCATCGCGCGGTTCATCGAAGGTGCCCAGCGTTACACACTCCAGCAGTTCAATCCCCGCATAACTCTCGAACCAGGCTACGGAAGGGT
>CAZBSD010000001.1:25218-104364 GCA_964494735.1 uncultured Syntrophomonas sp. | reverse complement strand
ACACACTCCAGCAGTTCAATCCCCGCATAACTCTCGAACCAGGCTACGGAAGGGTGGTTCCCTACTCCAAGGCGGAAATGCAGGATCTGGCTGACCGGTGTTCTCCATATGTGGAAGAAGTGCGAGTGGTCAATTTATAGACGGCGGAGGGAAGATGGAGCGGTGTGGCACCATCCTACCAAAGGCATAACTACATTACCAATAAGAAACCCGGCCAGTGGGAGCCGGGTTTTTGTTTGTGCGCCCGGCTGCGGAACCGCATGAGCGGTGGTGTGGGAGGTCGGCTACTCAACTAATGGGTAGCCTCCTACCCGATTGGCGGGGTATCAGGGAGTATTCAGGCGGCCGATTGATTAGCGGCAATTAAGTCCGATGGGATTGGTATAAGGTGGGCCGATACGGCCATAGTGCATTCGCTGCCAAAAAGTCCTATAATTAACTCAAATTCGTTGCATGAGGTGTTTTGATGAAATTATGGGGTGGACGGTTTGCCAAGCAGACCGACAAATTGACTGAGGATTTCAATGCTTCGATTGCCTTTGACAGCCGCCTGTACCAACAGGACATCCGGGGCAGCATCGCCCACGCGGCCATGTTGGCCAAGCAGGGGATAATAACCGAGACGGAACGCGACCGGATTACGGCCGGGTTGGATGAGATCAGGAAGGAACTGGACGAAGGAAAGCTGGAATTCACCGTTGCGGCTGAAGATGTGCATATGAATATCGAAACTTTCTTAACCGCCAAAATCGGGGAGCTGGGCAAGAAACTGCATACCGCCCGCAGCCGCAACGACCAGGTAGCCCTGGATGTGCGTCTCTACCTGCGGGATGAGATAGGAGCTGTACGCTCGCTTCTATTGGCCCTTGAGGAAGCCCTGCTGCAAATAGCGAAACGGCACATGGACACCATCATGCCCGGCTACACCCATCTGCAAAAGGCCCAACCAGTGACGTTGGCTCACCATCTGATGGCCTATTTCGAGATGCTGCGCCGCGATGTGGGGCGCCTGGACGATTGCCGCCGCCGCCTGCTGGCCATGCCCTTGGGATCAGGTGCCCTGGCTGCCACCGGTTTTCCCCTGGACCGTGATTTTGTACGGGAACAACTGGGATTTGCCGAGCTTACCCGCAACAGTCTGGACGGAGTGAGCGACCGCGACTTTGCCATCGAATTCTGCAGCCTGGCCAGTATCCTTATGATGCATCTGTCGCGTTTCTCGGAGGAGATTATTCTGTGGTCGAGCGAGGAATTTTCGTTCCTCACCTTGGATGACGGCTTCTCCACCGGATCCAGCATCATGCCCCAGAAGAAGAATCCCGACATCGCCGAGCTGGTGCGGGGCAAGACGGGGCGCGTGTACGGAGATCTGATGACGATGTTGACTCTTATGAAGTCTCTGCCCCTGGCCTACAACAAAGACATGCAGGAGGACAAGGAAGCCCTTTTCGATGCCATAGATACTGTCAAGAAATGTTTGCTGGTCTTTGCCCCTATGCTCCTGACCAGCCATTTCGACAAAGACCAGATGGCTCAGGCAGCCCGGGGCGGTTTCACCAATGCCACCGACCTGGCCGATTACCTGGTCAACCAGGGCCTTCCTTTCCGGGATGCTCATGAGGTGGTGGGCCGGGCTGTCCGGTATTGTATCGACCAACGTCTTACCCTGGATCAACTCGACTTGGCCACCTTTCAAGAGTTCTCCCCATTGATTGGGGAAGATGTCTACCCCTATATTGACGTCAAGGCTTGTGTGGCCCGGCGCCGCATTCCTGGTGGACCAGCACCGGAAACAGTGAAGGTGGCTATCGATGAAGCTGGCCAGTGGCTGAGGAGGATGCAGGATGAAGGATAAGTTTTTGTTAACGGAAGGAACCCCGGACATATCTGCTATCAGCGACTGGGCCGAGGAATATTACCATGCCCTGATGAGGATGACGGAAGGTTTCTATGCCCAAGCGGATATCCGCGACGTTGTCAACAGCATGCGTAATATCCCCTTCGATCAGTTGGTGGCCAGGGAATTATCAGGCGCCGGCGAAACCGTAATCGGCGTAGCCATTACGATGGTCCGGGAGATCGCCGAGCGCGAGGTATCCTATATCGAGGCCTACCTGAAGCATATTTAGGGGCTTGGATTGACGTGCGGCTTTATTAAGAATGTCCAATCCCAGAACATTTCTGGCCAATCTACCAGATCGATTAATAAGCGATCCAATCGCGAATAATAGAATCGAGATTGATAGGAGAAGGAGGACAGCTATGAGAAAGATAAGTGTTATTCTGCTGCTGGTACTGATTCTGGGATTGTTGGGCGGATGCCAACCAGCCAATAATCAGACCAACAATCCCCCCGTTAACAACCCGCCGGCCAACAACATCCCGGGTAACAATCAGACTACCACGCCCCCGGAGCAACTGCCCAAAGACTTCTTCCCTCTGACCGTGGGCAGTTATTGGGAGTATGAAGGATCCGGCAACGAGTATGCATCCTTCACCCGCAAGGTGCTGTACACCAAGGGCAACCTGACCCAGACCAGCGAAGACAACGGCGGAACAGTGGCGACCAGGGTGATAGAGACTACCGATTCGGTTGTAAAGGTGGTCTATCTGCAGGGTGAAGACTACCAACCCAAGAATCTGCTGGAGGCTGGCTACACCGCCAACGCCAATGACATTCTGCTGCAGGCGCCAGTCAAGGTTGGGACCACCTGGGCCGGCACCAATAACAACAAACAAATTATTGATATAGCTGCGACCGTCGAGACCCCGGCAGGCAAATTCGAAAACTGCGTCAAGGTGAAGCAGCCCAGCCAGAACGATACGATTTACCAGTACTACAAAAAAGGGGTAGGGCTGGTAAAACAAGAGTTTATAACCACCAACAACGAGGTCATCTCTTCAACGCTTAAAAAGTATGAGATCAAATAGTTACAAATGATATATCTGACAGTGATTCATTATCATTGGGGGGAGTTATGAGCAAGGGAGCCTGGGAGAACGATAGTTGCGTAGTTTGGAGTGTTTGAGAGGGAGGCTGATAATATGGATTACAAGTTTGAGGTTACTGAACCGGGGCCCCGCCCAGCGTTGGCGGTCCGCACCCGTACCCCCGTGACGGCGATCGGACCGGTAATGGGCCAGGCCTTCGGCAAGGTCTATCAGTACATCATGGAGACTGGTGCCAAACCCGGAGACTGCGCATTTGCAGTTTACTACAACATGGACATGAACGACCTCGATGTTGCTATCGGTTTCGTACTGGTCGAGCCAGCTGTAGGAGGTGGGGAAGTCCAAGCCCTGGAAATCACGGGCGGCAAGCAGGTTTCCTGTATGTATAAAGGACCCTACGACGGGATGGAGCCAGCTTACACAGCCATGACCGAATGGATGGCGTCTAATGGCTATGTACCGAGCGGATTGGCTTATGAGTTCTATTACAATGACCCCAGCCAGGTTCCCCCCAGCGAGCTGTTGACCAAGATCATGTTTCCGGTCCAAGAATAGAAGGGGCATCAATCTGCCGAAACGACTACCGTCAGCTGACGAACAATGCAGACGGCAAGGCTAATGGTGATTTGGAGTTGGGCGGTTGCCTCTGTCGGCAGCCGCCGCCCAATTGCTTCACGTGGTCATCTCGGGCAGGTGTTCGTAGCTTTTTACCAGGATCCCGCTGCGGAGTACCTGCTGCCCATTCTGATAGGAGACATCCACATTTTTGAGCCGGCCGTCATAAGCCATCTGCACCGCTTGCTGATAGTCTATCACTTGGCCATCACTGAGCCGGAAGCTGGTATAATTGTCCGCTTTGTTGCGTCTGACCGCTATTACTTCCAGTTGTTCCATCATTAAATACTTCCTCAATCATAGTTTGGCAAATTAGCGCGATATTATGAGGAAACCGGGCCCAGATTGAAGGGACCATACAATATTCTCAAGAATAATTTCCGCTGCGGATGGTTGGGTAAGGGACGAAACTGCCCGGCTGATTATTGTCAGCAGTCGAAATCTCCATTATAATAATTCATGCGCCTGGCAATAGGTGCGCTGGTGTACATTTGCCGATGTGGCTCAGAGGCAGAGCAGCTGATTCGTAATCAGCAGGTCGGCGGTTCGAATCCGCCCATCGGCTCCATAAGAAATAGCGAAACCACGCAGTTTGCGTGGTTTCTACTCTTGGTTCGTTAGTGACTTTATTGTCTGGCATCGCCTAATCGTTGCCACCAAAATTGCCCCGTTTAGGCAGTGGCAATCACTTTCACAAGTAACGGATGTCTCGTGAAGAAGCGTGTCAAATCCACCGAGGAACCCGCTGTGATTCCCCGTGTTTCTAGAATTGCTGCCTGCTCCCGCTAATCTCCCCCGCCAAAGAATGTTTCCAGGCCTATGTTACCAAGAAGACTGCCCTCATCCTTGCTTTTCCCTGCCCGACTTGCGGAATAGATGCGATCGGCCAACCGCGAAAATGGCAGTGATTGCAGCCATGCCGTGCCCGGGCCGGTCAGCGTAGCCAGCACTAGCCCTTCGCCTCCGAAGAGGGCGCTTTTGATATCGCCGGCAAACTGGATATCATAATTGACGGTTTGAGTAAGGGCTACCAGACAACCGGTATCCAGCTGCAGGGTCTCGCCCCGTTGTAGTTCCTTTTTAATAATGGTACCGCCGGCGTGCATGAAGGCCAGTCCGTCGCCTTCCAGCTTCTGCATTATGAAACCTTCCCCGCCGAACAATCCTGCCCCAATTTTCTTCTGGAAGGCGATTCCGACCGAAATCCCTTTGGCCGCGCAGAGAAAGGCGTCCTTCTGGCAGATCAGGACCCCGCCATAATCGGTCAGATCGAAAGCCACCACTTTACCCGGATAGGGTGCGGCAAAGGACACGCATTTCTTTCCGGTCCCCATGTTGGTGAAAGATGTCATGAACAGGCTTTCTCCGGTAAGCATGCGCTTGCCGGCGGAAAAGAGTTTGCTCTTCAGGTCGCTGCTTGATTTACCGGAACCGTCACCGAAGATGGTCTCCATCTTGATGGCGTTGTCCTTGTACATCATAGCCCCGGCCTCAGCTACTATAGTTTCCTGGGGGTCCAACATTATTTCAACAAACTGGAGATCCTCCCCGTATATATTGAACTCCACCTCGTGAGCCCGGCGCATCCGTTGGCCCACACCGGCAGGGGATTGGGTGCGGGAATCCCCGGAGCTGTCTGCGGTGGCAGCCGTGGTGTCCATGGGCGAACCACATTGGACACAAAATTTGGCGTCCCTGGCATCAAAACCACATTGTTTACAGAACACGTTCTATCCCTCCTTAACGTCTCATGACCAGATTATCCGACCTTCTGCCCGCATTCGCCGCAGAAGGAGGTACCTTCAGCCAGCTTGGCTCCACAGTTGGGGCAGAATTGTGCGGCGGCAACTCCGGGTTCCCCTACCGGGGTTGGGTTGGCTGCCATTGGCACGTCGCTCTGCTGAGTACCCGGTTCACCCTTTATCTCCCTAATCTTGGCTTCTATGCCGCCTATGGTCTTCAGATGGGAATCGATAAGGTTCAGTTCATCGGATAACGTTGAGGGGAGGTCCTCCCCGGCTCTATACATGACAAAGATTTTTTCACCTAGCTGCTTCTTGGCCTCGTCAATGGCGCCTTTTTCCTTGGCAATCTCTGCGTTTAGTTTGGTTACTTCCAGCAAATCGGAGGCCTTCTCGGATGCGTCCTGTACACCTTCGGTAATCTTTTTGCCCAAATCCTTAAAAAAAGCCATTATATTACCCCCTTTACGTTATTGGTGCCATAGTTATATATTACTGGATACGGCGTCATAAATGTATTTCTTATGCGAGATGGAAAAGAAAAGACAACAAAAATAATACTCAACCAAAAAAGCACCAGCGCCGACCGGGTTGTTCGTGACGCTGATGCTGGTGGCATCACTTATCTGGCTAGAAACCGCTGCTAAGATGGATGTTGCGTCGCCAAGGCGAAAACAGGTGCTGCATGATCATGTGCTGCTGCAATGTGGTGATGTCTTTAAACTCAACCCCGACCCGGAATGCGTCATCCTGGAGTTGGTTACGGACCACTATTCCCAGGATGGTAGTGTTAATGTTGATGCTCTCTGTTTCCAGGGGGATGTTAAAAACCAAATGGCTGCCTATCGGTATTTCGGTTGGATAGCTGAAGCTCAGACCGGCTCCACAAAGGTCGTACAAGACTATGATCATGTTCGGGTGTATTTTTTCCCACTCCTCTATCTGGTCCGGCTCCACCGCCTGCCATTTCACCAGCATCGAAGTCTTGACTCGGAAGAAACTGCGCCGATCTGAAACTTTCAACAGGGGTGGTTTCTCAACTTCCCAGCACAAAAGATCCTTAAATAGTTTTTCACCGACCACTTTGGCTTCAAACGTATAATGGGCATCATAGCAACCCACCCGAACCTCGATATTGGTCCCCATAGGAGCTCTGGACCGGCCTTCATCCTCCGGCGCCTTAATCAGGAACGTGTCTTCTTTGTTGAGATAAACCTGGGTAGGCAGAATTAAGTTCTTATCATCATCTCTTAACAGGATCTGAATCTTTCTGCCATTTTGCAGTACTTCATCCAACTTCATGGCTACTCCCCGCTTTCGTAGATGTAACAGCCCGTATACAAATAAATACGTAAGCAAGCCCGCAGAATCTTGTACAAATTAAAATTTATTGCAAATATGTAATGTAACAGTCAATAGCTCACTTAAGGACCAGGGTGGCATTACCGCAGTGATTAATTATTAGGGATTTGTGAAATTAAGAAAAGCATTGCTCGAACCCATATCCAGACTTATACTGGGACAATTTGGCCGGGAATCCCTCAATATGCTCAATTCCGATGATAACTGAATCCCTTCAACACCCTAATGGTAAAATAAATTATGGATGTGTTAAGATTAGCCTTGGAAATCGGAGGTGAAGTGTGTGCCTGAACCATACGTCATGGAACTGATGGCAGAAATCCAGAAGCTACAGCAAAGGAATGCCAAGCTTGAAAAGGAAAACACCGACCTGCGGGCGATCAATCAAGAATATACCAAGGCGATCCTGGATAATGAAACCGCTCTGGCCGTATCCAGATTCAAAGATAGTGTGTTTGTTTATATGAATGATAACTGCCTGAACATCTTGGGATACAAATGGGATGAGATTATCGGCCGAAGTGCTTGGGATATCAATATTTGGGTGGATATCGATGAGAGGGAGCGGGTAATGAACGAATTCAGTAAACAGGGATATGCCCGCAATGTGGAGTGCCGCTTCCGTAAGAAGATGGGCGGATATGCGGTTACTATGGTTTCCACCAGCATCATTACTGTAGATGGGGTTAAGTGGATGGTGTTGGCGGCCAAGGATATCAGCGATGAGTACTCTATATAACCCAAATGATATCCCCGGATAGTTGCCCGGGGATATTTACGTATGGCCTGATTAAGCCTTTGTTATAATGGAATGAGTACTGGCGTTGCCTCCACATTGGCGCCTCCCAGGAGATTATCATGAAGGATTATTGTACCGAGAACAGAGGCGAGTGTAGGACCTGCCCGTTGGCCCGAGGGCACCGTGATTGCAAATGGCGTTTGATCGATATTGCGGCATCCCGCAAGGAAAGATGCGACACCTGCCGGTGGTGGGCGGCGTGTTCCAACTCCAAACCGGATGGACGATGCAAGAACTGGACCGAATAATCGCAGCAAAAGATGGATTCACACCAAGTGGTGAAGTAAAATATAGATTTACCAGATTCATGGAGGTTAGAATATGGGGCATCTCAGCCAGAGCAAGGACGAGGTAGTATACCAGGTTTTAGCCGAAAGACTCAACCGGGAGCCCGTCGGGATAAAGGTGAACGAGACCATGATGGCCTTGCTGCGTAGTCTCTATACCGAAAGTGAGGCCATGGTGGGCAGTCAGTTTCCGATGGTGCCCATCCGACTGGACAAGATCGAGGCGATTACTGGTATGACCGCGGAGAAGCTAACACCTATCCTGGAAAGTATGGCTATGAAGGGGCTGGTGATAGACCTGCCCCGCCGGGATACGGTCTACTATTCTTTGGCGCCGATAATGATAGGTTTCTTCGAATACACTTTCATGAGATCCCGCGAAGATACTGATATGCATGCCTTGTCAGAGCTTTTTGCCACCTATTTCGATGATAGGGAAGCCCGTGACCTGATGGCGGGCATCGATACCAGAATGGAACGCACCCTGGTCTATGAGCGTCTTATCCCAGCTGCGGTGGAGACCGAAGTCCTGCCTTATGAAAGGGCCAGTGAGCTCATCCGCCAAGCGGGGGGAGGAGCCATCTCACTATGTGCCTGCCGCCATAAGGCCAGCCACCTGGGCCAAGCCTGTGACGCCCCCCTGGAGGTATGCACCACTTTGTATCCGGCGGCGGAATGGGTTATAAGGAGAGGGCTGGGACGACCGGCTACAGTGGAGGAATTATTGGAGGTGCTGGACCGAACCGAGAAACTGGGACTGGTCCACAACTGCGACAACGTCATGAACCAGCCTTTCTATTTATGCCATTGCTGCAGCTGCTGCTGCGTGGTGATGACCACCATCACCGAATACGGCAAGTACCCTACCCATCCCAGCAACTTCATCCCCACCCTGGAGCAGGATCAATGCACCAGCTGCGGCATCTGCGCCGATCGCTGCCCGATCAAAGCCATCACCATGCGGGAGGAAGAGGGAGAATTTGAGGAAATCCCCGCGGTTGACGAGGACAAATGTCTGGGCTGCGGGGTATGTGCTTCTTTGTGCCCCACTACGGCCCTAACCGTGGCCCGGCGGACCACCCTGCATGTACCTCCACGCAGCGCCCGAGAGAGGAATGCGCGGATTTTAGCAGAGCGAGGCAAATAATAGCCATGCTCCCGCCGTACCTGCCGAAACTCAACCTGGCTGACCATAAAATACTAAATAGATAAATGAGAGCTAAACACCCCGCTTCACATAGGGGTGTTTTTTGCGGTACTGTCTGTACTCGGCCTGACATCTGGGCCGGACTACAACTCATTAGCCCGCTGCTTGCAGTAGATTTGTCCTTCACGTCGACGGTATACGCAGCATATAATATGTTAGTTGACAACGGAAACTATCTGCCTTAACATAGTTGACAAAGGAAACTAAAGTATCATGCGAGGATTTGGCATGGACCAGAATATTATCGACATCTACAACATGATTCAAGAGCTGGCCTGGCTTTTTGGCGAACATGCATTCAATGGCGAGTGCTGTGGAGACATGTCGTTTGTCGAATATGTAGCTCTGAAGAAGATAAGGGAAAACGATGAGATTACCATCCAGGAGACCGGTCGGGCTTTGAATTTCACCAAGAGCGGGGCTAGCAAGATAATCGACCGTTTAGAAAATAAAGGCTATGTGGCCCGTCAGGTGTCACCGCTCGATGGACGGGTATGCTGTGTCTCCCCGACTAGCAAGGGCGCGGCCGCGACTGCCGATATCGTCCATCAGTATGCATCATATGTGAATGAGATGCTGCAAGAGCTGGACGCTGCAACGGTCAGCAATATCAAAGCCTCCTTGCAGATGTTGGTGGACTCTGCCCGCCGGCATGGTAATCCCCATCGGCCTGGCTTTATTGGATAAAGGAGCCAGTATCGGAGCAGTAACAGCCTTTATCATCAGTGGAGCTGGTATAGCTATCCCCGAGCTGACCATGTTTGCCAGCATTTTCAAGAGGAACATCATAATCGCTTTTGTGGTGATAGTGTTCATGACCGCGGTGTTGTCAGGGCTGATATTTAACCTGATCCTTTAAGCACATCACAGTTATTTATTCACCCTTTGCTGGCGCGGAAGGAGGCAGCCTTTCAATATGGATAAAGTGATAATCGCTCCCGATCTGTTTGATGACTCATATACACTGGTTAAAAGCCTGCCGGGATTGCAAGAACTGGGTGTCAAGAAATGTCTGATCCTGCAATGTGATTGGAGAAAGAGGTAGGAATCTCGTGAAGAATGAAAAAGAGAAGAAGGGTCTATTTTCGAAATTGATCGACATGAGCAAACCAAAACAGAATTCCTGTTGTTGTGGCTTCGAGATCGAGGAGATACCAGAGGAGGAAGAGGCTAAAAAGGCCGATAAAAAAAACGAAAATAAAAATGACTGACCTTCCCGGCAGGAAGTTTTGGGATCTGCCACCTGGGTTGCTGCTGATGGTATCAGCAGCAACCGCTTTCATTGCACCCGCATCCGCAATTTGCCGTCGCCACGGTGCTTATGGTCAATATCCCAACGGTTTTTAGTGCCGCCTGGCGAATGGCCTTGGCAGGCACATCCTCGTATTCATTCCCTTCGAACAGGACGGTCCGGCAGTAGGTCTTCTTGCCCAGCAGCAAGGTGCAGGAATCGCAGTAATTTTCGGATATCTTTATATCCAAGATGTCCTCGATGGGGACTCCATTGAAAAGAATGGTATTGGATTCTGGAATCTGATCATCGTCAAGCTTGGTCTCAAGGACGATCACCTCTATACCTTGGAGCTCCAACGTCCTTCGTAATCGCTTGGCCTCATTGGCCAGGTTCTCCCCGGTATCATAGCAACGGTCGCAGGTCTCTCCGTCGACATCAAGGTGCCGCCATTCGATGGTCAAAGTCTTCAATTATGTGCCCTCCTTTTGGATAGTAAATCTTCTGGCTTCATACACTAAGACGTTGGTTTGTGTAAAAGGATGCATACCAAACCATTGAATAGTAACATTGATGAGAGATTTTATTCTTATTGCTTCGCTCAGGCATCCTGAAGGAGTCGACATGTAGCCGACGGGGTCAATAGACGATGAAAGCATTGAGGAGTCATTTTATGGGTTTGGATTTAAATATGCTCTGGGAAGAATTCAGTCTGCCTTTGCAGAGATTTATACGGCAACGTATTCAAAATGAAGCGGATGCCGATGATGTTTTGCAGGAGGTATTTATTAAGGTTAATAGTGGCATTAAAGATCTCAGAGATGATCAAAAGATAAGTGCGTGGATTTATAGGATAACCCGTAATGCAATTGCTGACTACTACCGCAGGAGCCATGGTGCACTAGAAATATCAGAATTGCCTGAATACTTGACCGCCGAGGTGCCGGAGGACCCAACTGCGACCCTGGAAATAGTCGCTTGTCTGAAAAAGATGATAGAGTCTTTGCCCGATAACTATAAAGAGGCCATATTATTGACCGAATTTGGCAACCTAACCCAAAAGGAACTGAGTAATAAGCTGGGACTGTCATTACCGGGGGCAAAATCGAGAGTTCAAAGAGGTCGGACAAAATTGAAGGAAATACTCCTGGGGTGCTGCCAAATCGAATTCGACAAGATGGGAAATGTCATCGATTACCGGCATAAAAGCCGGGACTGTAAATATTGCTGATAAATGATAGACTAGCCTCATTTAAATCAATTAGAAACCATTGCCGGCCAACATCTGCTTGGATTAGTTATCTCATAGGTTATTGAGGATTTTGCATAATAGCAAAATTAAGTTCTTTGAAATAGCAAATTAATCTGGGAGCATAACTACAGGAGAAATTACCAGATTGCTCTGCTCACAGCACTTACAAAACTAACCATTGGCTTACAAATGGGCATGCTCTCCCCTTTCCATTAACGGTTTCCTGATTTTAGATTCTCGTTTAAGCAGCCGTGGTCGCTTGGGCACTCCCCATATTTACCGCGATAACCGCGGCAATCATGGTAATGGCACAGAGGTAGACATGGGTTTCCACCTTTTTGATGCCTCGTACATTAAGGCCTTTTTCTAGCCCCAGGTTTTCTTTTAAGCGGCCAAAACATCGCTCTACCGTGGTTCGCTTGTTGTAAAGGTTCTGCCAGTTGGTTGTGCCCCGATGGGGAGTAGTAAACAACCGCGGGTCTTTACTAGCTCTGGTTTTGACAACCATGCCGTAATTGCTATCGGAACACCAGGAGGAACCGAATGGGCACTCACATTTGCCCATAATATGGGGACACCTAAATTTATTTACTCCTTTACTGCCGCCCCAGTAAACCATGCGGTATCCGGCTGAGCAGATGGAGGTTCCATCCCAATCGAGCCCTTCTTTTGGTTGTTGGGCGCGCCGGTGATTCAAGGGTATTATTGCTTGAGCATGATACTTTTTCCGGATTAACTGATAGATTTCTTGATTATCATAACCAGCATCCATGAGGTAGTAGTCAGGTTTAGCAGTGGTATTATCCCGGCATTTTGCCAGCATATCTTCGGCCATGATACCATCGTTGGTGCTGGCCGGGGTTACTTTTAAGGCTATCGGCAGTTCTGCTTTAACATCGGTTGCTATGTGCAGCTTGTAGCCGAACCAAGTTATCTGATTGCCGTTGGTATCACGCTTACTGCCCCAATTGGCCGAATAACCGTTATTCAGGATCTGCTTGCGGGGCAGCGACTTTTCCTTAGCCGTCACTTTAGAAGCATCAATCGCTACCGAACTAGTATCAAGCAGTCCATTTTCTTATGCCTGCTGCACTAATTGCTGGAATAGTTCTTCAAGACAATCTTCAGCTGTTAATAGTGCATAGAATCGACTAATGGTTGCTACACTGGGTACCTGTCCGAAAACTTCAAAGCCACAAGAGTAGCGAAGCATCGGATCATTACTAAGGCGTTCAGCCAACTGAGAAAACCCGGCCATATTGTAAACCCGCATGGCAATTAATGCCTGAAGCTTAGCTCTAACCGGGTATCCTTTAGGACCACCCTGCCGGTCAGCGCTGCTGAGCAATTTGGAGATAACTGGTTTTAAATCGAGGGTGGACAAAATTATCTCCAATCTGGAACGGGGTTGCATTTTTAATGCATCCTCAAAGGAAAAAATACATCCTTGCCGAATATTCATAGGTGACTTCCCCTTTCGTGTTTGTTTGGGTTTTGGTTTTGTCACCTTATAAACTCGGCAAATACGGGGGTGAAGTCCTTTTTTTGCCCTTAGAAAATCCCAATATATCTGGGCTAATTAATATGCAAAATCCTCTATTGTGAATGATGGGATACCAGCCCTGATTCATGCCCATGATACTATTAAGCATCCGATTTATAGGAGGTTATCAAGGTGAGTGAATCGATCACCAAGAAATTATCATTCTTAGATCGTTATCTGACCCTTTGGATAGTTTTGGCGATGGTCATTGGGGTGGGATCCGGGTATCTTATCCCAAAAATCGCGGCTTTCTGGGGCAAGTTCCAGGTCGGGACCACCAATATCGCCATCGCGGTTGGATTGATACTGATGATGTACCCACCTCTGGCCAAGGTCCGCTATGAAGAACTGCCGGCGGTATTCAAAAACACCAGAATGCTGGTTTTATCGTTGGTACAAAACTGGATCGTTGGACCTATAGTTATGTTCGTGCTGGCCGTTTTGCTGTTGCCGGACAAACCGGAGTTGATGGCCGGGGTGATCTTGGTCGGATTGGCGCGGTGTATCGCCATGGTTCTGGTATGGAATGATTTGGCCGAAGGCAGCCCAGAATATGTAGCTGGACTAGTAGCCTTCAATGCCATATTCCAGGTACTCACTTATTCTGTCTATGCTTATATCTTCTTGACAGTCATACCCAGATGGTTGGGTATGGCCAGTATGGCTGTGGACGTATCCATGCTGGAGATTGCACAGAGCGTGTTTGTTTACCTGGGCATCCCTTTTATAGCCGCTATAATCACCCGCACCGCAACGATCCGGTCCAAAGGCCGGGATTGGTACGAAGCTAGTTTTATCCCCCGTATAAGCAAACTAACCCTGATTGCGCTCCTGTTTACCATTTTTGTAATGTTCTCTTTGAAGGGCAATATGATTGTAACTCTGCCGATGGACGTGGTTAGGGTGATGATTCCGCTGCTGCTTTATTTCGGGATCATGTGGTTTGCCACCTTCTTTATCGCCAAATGGCTGGGAGGGGATTATCCTACAACCACCACCGTGGCTTTTACCGCTTCGAGCAATGATTTTGAACTGGCCATAGCAGTAGCCGTTGCGGTTTTCGGAATTAACTCCGGGCAGGCATTTGCTACCGTTATTGGCCCCCTGGTGGAGGTTCCGGTATTGATTGCACTTGTCAATGTAGCACTGTATTACAAGAGAAAGTATTTTGGTGGCCAAGAGATGATACGTGCTCACTAAGCAGACTTATGAGCAGACGCCTAATGTATAAGAATAATTAAATCTTGGGCCAAACTGAAAAAAGAGATGGGGAGAGAAAATTATAGATCTCTCCCCAGTCATTTTCAGCTTTAGCCAGCCCTCTAACCTCTGAACATTGGATAAATTTGGTTGTGATTTGAAAACGTATTGCCAAAGAGAGGCAATGGGTAGTAACATAATAATATCCTTATATAAGCCAATTTGTTGTAAGGCTGGTGCTGTCAGATGATCGATAATACTGCGAAGATTCTCAAAGCTCTCGGGGAGCCGACTCGGCTGAAAATTATTAGAGTGCTGTCACTCCGTGAACTGTGTATTTGTGAACTGGTTGCAATTCTGAATATGAGCCAGCCGCGGATTTCCCAGCACGTAAAGGTTCTAAAGAAAGCCGGTTTATTAACAGAACGCAAGTCGAAGCAAAACTCATATCTCACTATCAATAGAGCCGTCTTGGATGGTAACATCATCGTTCCATTGCAAACTGTTATGCAGCTGGGTCTGGCAGATTTGGCCGAGATGCAGGAGGAATATCATAGACTCCTAACATTGGAAAGTAATGAGGACGTGATTGCTTGTAAGACGGGGCTCAGCCACCCTCATCAAAGGATAGCTAACAATATTTAACGATGGGAAAGAATAAAATGGAAATCAAGATATTAGGCACAGGTTGTTCCCGTTGTGACAGCCTGGAAAAAGAGGTATACAATGCCCTGGCCGAATTAGATGTGGCGGCTAGTGTGCTTAAGATCAAGGACATCCATAAAATCATGGCATACAACGTTCTCGCAACTCCCGGCTTGGTGATAAATGAAAAGATAAAGGTGAGTGGGCGCTTGCCCAGGCGTGAAGAGATTAGAAGGTATATCCAGGAGGAGCTGGACGGATAAGCCGGGTTATCCAGATCAAGCAGTGACAGTTGCCTTGGCATCATAGTAGTTAATTAAAAGTAGGTGGTTCAAATGTTCATCTTTAGGTTTCTCAACGATCAGCTTCTGAAAATGCAATGGCTGTCAGATCTGGTCCGATCGCTGGTTGAGAATGTATTCAACCTGGATGTCAGCACCCGAATCGGCGGCAGTGTGCACTTCTTCATCTATGATGTTATCAAGATCTTCATTCTACTATCTTTCTTGATATTCCTCATCTCCTATATCCAGAGTTACTTTCCACCGGAACGTAGTCGACGGATATTGGGCAGATTCGGAGGGGTATCCGGCAATATCTTAGGTGCATTACTAGGAACCATTACCCCCTTCTGTTCATGCTCGTCTATTCCACTGTTTATAGGGTTTACCAGTGCGGGGTTACCGCTGGGTGTCACTTTTTCGTTCCTGTTGTCCTCTCCTTTGGTCGACCTGGCTTCACTTATCCTGCTGGCCAGTATCTTCAACTGGAAGATAGCGATTGTTTATGTAATAGTGGGGGTTGTCCTAGCGGTGATTGGCGGAACCGTCATCAGCAACATGAAGATGGAGAATTATGTAGAACCCTTCGTTTTCCACAATCAAATAGTCGGGGTGGAAGAGCAGGCGATGACAGTAAGGGAACGCATGATGTTTGCACGGGACCAGGTAATGGATATCGTAAAAAAGGTATGGATCTATATAATCCTGGGAGTCACTATCGGAGCGGCCATCCACAACTGGATACCGGAAAGTATCATCGCTGCTCTGCTGGGGCAGGACAAATGGTACTCAGTGCTGCTGGCCACCTTGATCGGCATACCCATGTATGCCGATATATTCGGTACTCTGCCTATCGCTGAGGCCTTGGTTTACCGAGGCGTCGGAGTTGGTACGGTATTGGCCTTCATGATGGCGGTCACCGCTATCTCTCCGCCTTCGCTGATAATGCTGAACCAGGTGGTGAAATCCAAGTTATTGTATACATTCGTGAGCATCGTAATAGTCGGAATTATCGTTATCGGGTACATCCTCAACGGGTTCAACGCGTTATTGATTTAGGCCTGGCAAATGTTGTGTGGCGATTCTGGATACCAATCCGATATTTCAAGTTGGTTATACTGCAGCAAGATTTTAAAGGGGGAATAAGGATGAATATTAGGGTTCTGGGACCGGGTTGTTCGAACTGCAAGAAACTGGAGGCCAACGCCAAGGAGGCAGTAAAACAGCTGGGCATGGATGCCGTTGTGGAAAAATCAACCGACCTTCAGGATATCATCAAGTTTGGAGTTATGAAGACGCCAGCTTTGGTGGTGGATGACAAACTGAAGTCGTCAGGCAAGGTGTTGGGCATAGAAGATATCAAGAAATTATTGACCTAGCTAGGGTAATATTTTAGCCCCGCCAAAAAATGGCGGGGCTAAACCTTTTCTGGGGAGTATCGAATGGAACAAAAATGAGGTCAGGTGTTTAGAACCACGAATATACCAGCCGGCAGCCGCTATTCTTTAATGGCCATTGCCGCATAGAAGTTGCGCAGGTTGTCCGGCATAACGTATTCGGCAACTGATGATTCAAGCGGAGGTTGCCCTCCATAGACCGCTTTCAGGATGGCCTCGATAATCAGGCCTTTGGGCGGAACAGTATATTCCTGGTCATGGTATACCCAGACCCGGCAATCCACCAGGTCCCCGCACAAGTCCCCGCAAGATTCGCATAGACTCTCCTTCACATCCAGCTGTATATCGTGGCCTTCGATTCTGATGGTAGGAGAGCTGACGAACTTATATTCTTCGGCCAGTGCCGCTGTATTGACATTAATTTTCCTGACCAGGACCTCAATCCCCGTAGCGGCCAAAACGCCAGCAACTTCTGCCAGCGCTTCATCAAGGCTGGTGTCAGCACCTTGGCAGCGAGTGCATATGCTGAGATCAAGAAACAAGAAGTCTATAGCGATTTGTCTCTTTTTGGTCTCCATAATTATAGGCCGACCGGCCGTGGTGCAACAACCCGGCTCCCCTGAGCTGAAAACGCGGTTTAAATCTAATTCAGTCATAATAACGCCTCCTTTCTAATTACTCTGGGCTATGATCCTATCAACCTCAGCCACAATCTCATCCGCTACCAAGTCAACCAGCTTTTTATCTTCATCGCTTAGGTTCTGTGGATCTCCAGATAGTTTAGCCCCATGACGTTCCAGGATTTCACTGATCACGAATGGGTGAATGGGACGTCCTTGCTGCTTGGCTGCTGATGTGGCACAGCACTTCTTGTCGCAACCGTCCAGGGTGATAGTGGCGATGCGATGGGTGAAGGTGCGCTGCTTCTCATCACCGGTGGAGAACAGGGGCATGCACATTGAAATAGTCTGTCCTGGCCGTTTCTGTTCCAGCACCTTTCGGGTCACGAACCGGGTAATGCTCCCTTCGCATAGTTCCTCTCCATTACAAGGCACGATCGCGACCCGGGTAGGTTTTTTGCCCATATTAATGTTCATGGCCATATTCTATTCCTCCCTTGCGATCAACTGATCAACCTGGGTAGCTATCTGATCTGCCAAAAGCTCAATCAACTTCAAACCATCATCTCCCAGATCTAAAATTCCCATTGGGTGCAGAGCTGGATGCTGGTCAAGCAGATCGGCCACATGGATTGTACAATCAACAGCTACGCCGAAGCGTTCCACGTTCCTTTTGGCGCAGTCATCGGGACATCCATCCAACGTGATCACATAATTGCCCTTGATCAAATCTATGGTGGCAGGATCGTCGACAACAAGACGGGCGAGACATGCCATACCGGTATTTTCAGGCCGCAATTGCCGGACAGTACGGTAGGCGGCCTGGCGCCCGATCTCTCCCGCAGGTTTGCCTATGCCGCTACACGGTAGAATCATAACCTTCCTATCCATACCTTCACCTCCATCAAGAGTCACGTGAATTTAATGCTAAGCTGGAAACCACCCAGCGAGGGGAACGATGCATATCTATAACTATAGTATGGCATAAGATTATAAACTTTCCGATTAATAAATAGGGTAATATATAAAAAATATATTATATAAATTAATACTAATCAATGTATAAATGGCATATCAAATATTCGCTGGAAATGTCGAGTTCATGGACTTATCTCAGCAGAGGATTTAAACTGAAACCAAGCAAACAATGAATAGATGATAGGAGGTTACATTAATGAAGAAAATCGAGATCTTCGACCCAGCCATGTGTTGCAGCACCGGGGTATGCGGTCCGGCCATAGATCCTGAATTGCTGCGGGTGGCGACGGTCATCAACTCTTTGCAGCAGAAGGGTGTGGATATTAGCCGCCACGGTCTATCCAATGATCCTATGGCTTTCATTACCAACCAGACCATCAACGACCTCCTGCAGAAAAATGGGCCGGATATACTTCCCGTCACCCTGGTGGATGGCCAGGTGGCAAAGACCAAGAATTATCCCACCAACCAGGAGTTCTCCGAATGGCTGGGGATTAACGTCTAGCTAACCGGACTATTATTATGCTTACCAGTAACTCGACAATAAGGAGGCCGTGCTATGTTCGATACATTCACTTTGGAAAAGATCCGATTGACCAAATATCTGTTCTTCACCGGCAAGGGCGGGGTAGGCAAAACCTCCATCGCCTGTGCGGTGGCGGTGAGCCTGGCCGACCAGGGTAAGAAAGTTTTGCTCGTAAGTACCGATCCCGCCTCCAATCTGCAGGACGTCTTTGCCACTGAGCTGACCGGTCATGGAGTCCCCATCGCCGGAGTGCCTGACTTGATAGTTGCCAATCTCAATCCTGAGGAGGCCGCCCGCGAGTACCGGGAAGCATTGCTGGCCCCCTATGTGGACAAACTGCCCGCTAGTGTCATAGCTAATATGGCCGAACAGCTGTCGGGATCCTGCACGGTGGAGACAGCCGCATTTGACCAGTTTTCCCACTTCATAACCGATCAGAAGACCGAAGAGATGTACGATCACATTATTTTTGACACCGCCCCCACCGGACACACCCTGCGGATGCTGCAGCTGCCCTCGGCCTGGAGCAACTTCATAGGCGAGAGCACCCATGGAGTTTCATGCCTGGGCCAATTGGCAGGGTTGGAGGACAAAAAGGACATGTACAAGGTAGCGGTGGCCACCTTGGCTGACAGGAACCGCACCGTCTTGGTCCTGGTGGCCAAACCAGAACGGAGCCCGCTGCTTGAAGCTGAGCGTTCGAGCCTGGAACTGAGCGCCCTGGGGATAAATAACCAGCTGCTTATCGTAAATGCGGTTTTGAACCAGTCTACCGATGAGCTATCCCGCAAGATAATGGCCGAACAACAGGAGTCGCTGGCCGACATCCCGGCCAGCCTGCAAAAATATCCGATTTTTACTTTGCCTCTGCGTTCATATAATATTTTAGGTCTGGATCGCATCCGGACCTTCTTCACCAGTGATGATTTTCTGGCGGTGGCGGCCACTCGCCAACCGGACCTGGACAGGATGGACACCCTGATAGATGATCTCCATTCCAGCTCTAAGAAGGTTATCTTCGTGATGGGCAAAGGCGGGGTTGGCAAGACCACCGTGGCCGCAACCATTGCCTTGGGGCTGGCGCGCAAGGGAGTCAAGGTCCATCTGACCTCAACCGATCCGGCCGACCACCTGCAGTTCGTTATCGAACATGCCGACAATATCACCCAGAGCCATATCGATGAGCGCCAGGAACTGGTCAATTATCAGCAAGAGGTAATCGAGAAGGCCCGCGAGACCATGAGCGAAGCTGACCTGGAATATGTCAAAGAGGACCTGCGTTCCCCCTGTACCCAGGAGATAGCGGTATTCCGGGCCTTCGCTGAGGTGGTAGCCAAAGCTGAAGATCAGGTAGTGGTCATTGATACCGCCCCTACCGGACATACCCTCTTGCTTCTGGATGCTACCCAGAGCTACCACCGCGAGGTACAGCGGACCAAGGGGGAAATCCCGCCCTCGGTACAGAAACTACTGCCCCGGCTGCGGGACCATAACCAATCGGATGTGGTAATTGTGGCTCTGCCGGAAGCTACCCCGGTATGGGAAGCACTGCGGCTGCGCCAGGAATTGCACCGGGCCGGCATACAAAATAAGTGGTGGGTGGTAAACCAGAGCCTCTCCTTGACCGGTACCAGTGACCCGATGCTGTTGGCCCGGGCGGAGGCGGAAAAACCTTGGCTGGACAAGATAGGGGAGATAAGCGAAGGTCACTTCGTGGTCATACCCTGGCTGAAGGAGGCCTCCATCGAAAACGTATTGGCTGCCCGATGATACATCGGGTCCTTTAAGGATTGCTGTTGTGGTTCGGTTTGTAGACCGCATAATGTTCGACCAGATCAGCCAGCAGATTGGTGGCGATATCGTTTTCCCCACCGCGCGGCACGATGATATCGGCATAACGCTTGGAGGGCTCCACGAAGGCTTCATGGGCCGGGCGCACCGTGGACAGGTAGCGCTTGATGGTGTCGTCGTAACTAATTTCGCGCTCATGGATATCTCTATTCAGGCGGCGGATCAGGCGGATATCAGCATCAGCATCCACGAAGACCTTGATATCCAGGACATCCCGCATCTCCGGTATCGCCAGCACCAGGATACCTTCCAGCAGGAGCACTGAGTGGGGCGCCAAGGGGGTAGTACCGGTGCCGCGGGTATACTGCCCGAATTCATATTTGGGGACATGGATGACCAACCCCTGGCGCATCTGGGCCAGGTGCGCTATCAGCAACGGGCTGTCAAAAGCGTTGGGGTGATCCATATTCATCTGTTTGCGCTCCTCGAGAGGCAGGTGCGACTGGTCCAGGTAGTACCAGTCCTGCGATATATAAGCTACATTCCCTTTCCCCAGCCTATCTGCAATCGACCGGGCCACCGTGGTCTTCCCGGCTCCAGAACCCCCAGCTATACCTACCACCAGCATATATCCCATCCCCCGTCGTTGACCATTTGATTCTTTTGAGTTCATTGTACCAGACAATGTTGCCAGAATTATGCGCCAGCAAGCAATCTAAAGAATTATTTAAGCAGGGGGAGCATATTGACATTCCGGCAGGCTGCTTTCATGATGGTAGAGAATGTTGAGTCTAGTCTGCTTTGAGATGGGGGAGGCCCTGATGCGGTATTGTGGATTTCAAGCCGGCCAGGAAGAAATGGTGGAGCAACTGGTGTGGGAGGTATTCGAAAAATACGAGGCCCCCGGTTACCGCAAGGAAGGGGTGGAGACATTTAGGGCATTTATCGCCCCTGATAACCTAAGGTGGATGGTGGGCGAGGGTAGTCTGCGCATCTACTGTTGTTTCGACGGTGAGCGATTGGTTGGTATTATAGCTCTCCGGGGCTTGTCTCATATAGCCTTGCTTTTTGTCCGGGAGCCATACCACCGACGGGGGATTGCCGGCAATCTTCTGAAAATGGCCCTGGCTGAACTCAAAATGAGGGAGCCCGATGTGGATGAGCTTACCGTACACTCTTCACTCTACGCCATACCCATCTATGAGAAGATGGGATTTACAATACAAGCAGACGAGATTCAGCAAGATCACGGGATTCGTTTTATGCCGATGGAGAAGCGTCTCTAAAAATTGTCCAAGTGTATATAATCCTGTGTTATACTTATGGCAAACTATCTACATATTTCTCCTTTAGTTATTATAATAGTGGATTTCCATCAGCAACATTTACGGTTGACCGCGTTTCTATGGCTTCGGGATCGGGTGATACTATCTTGCCACATGAAGGGAGATGGTGCTGGCTCTATGAAGAACGTACTGAAATGGGGTGCTGTATTAGCGGTACTTGGTTTTGTCATGATGCTGTCGACCAAGATTCCAGCTCTGGGATTGAGTGAAGCCAGCTTTTGCGGCAAGTGCCATGCCATGGATACAGCCGTAAGTACCTACCAACATTCTGTTCATGCTCGGGAGGCCGCATGCGGGGATTGCCATGATCCGCACGGTCTGGTGACCGGAAGTGCGTTTGCTGCTTACACCGGCACCCGGGACCTCTACCGGGTGGTCACCAACACTACCCCGGCCGAACTTCGTGCCACCAATTTATCCAAAAGCGTATTACAGGGCAACTGCATACGTTGTCACGCGGATGTCCTGGGCCAGATCGGTGACACCCACGAGGATGGCGGTCGGAATTGTTTTGATTGTCACAGGAACATAGTCCATATTAAGTAGATGAGGAGGGTGATGATGTGCAGTCGGACAGGATTAAGAGATTAGCCTTGATCACAGTGCCCGTGTTGTTGTTGGTTTTGGTTTCCGGAATCTATTTCTTCAATCGCCATAATAATATCGTTGTGGAGAAACCCAAGGTAGCAGTGACAGGCAACACGACCAGTTCTGTGACATGGGCAGGATTCTATCCCTCCCAGTGGGCCAGTTACCTGACTAATGAAACCAATAGTGAGAAACCCTCGCATTTCGATACCAAGCCCTATATGAAGCCAATATATAACGGCACGGGTTTTTTTGCCGAATATAATGAACCACGCGGCCATACCTATACCATCGAAGATATCAATGCCATTGACCCGGCCCGGAGAAAAGCTGGCTCATCCTGCTTCACCTGCAAATCTACCCAGGTACCGGAGTTGATGGAGAAATATGGAGCTCAATACTATCTGATGTCTTTTGACCAGGTCAAGGGCGAAGTGTCCGAAGCCATCGGCTGTGCCGATTGTCATGATCCCCAGACCCTGGACCTGCGCTTGACCCGCCCGGCCCTTATTGAAGCCCTGCAGAGGCAAGGCCGCGACGTCAACCAATTGAGCAAGCAGGAGATGCGCAGCCTGGTGTGCGCCCAGTGCCATGTGACATACTATTTTAAACCGGTCACCAAGGAAGTAACTTTCCCCTGGGATAATGGGGTCAAGGCGGACCAGATCCTGGCCTACTTTGATGAAGAGAAGTTCACCGAGTTTACCCACCCCATAGCCGGCTCCGGGCTGGTCAAGGCCCGCCATGCCGAATACGAGACTTTTGTAGGGAGTACTCATGAGTCCGCCGGGGTATCCTGTGCAGATTGCCACATGCCTTACACCAGCACTGGCACCACCAAGATAAGCTCGCATGTATGGCAGAGTCCGTTGAAGAATATCGAGCAGAGCTGCACCACCTGCCATCGCAATGGCCAGGAATGGCTGACCCAGAGGGTAGGCACTATTCAGAGCCAGACCAAACAGAGCCAGCAACTGGCCGGGGAGGCAGTGGTGGAGGCCATCAACGAATTGAAGATCAGCCGCGAGACTCCCACCGTGGACAAAGCCAAGCTGCAGGAAGCCATGACCCTGCACCGCAAAGCCCAGTGGTATCTGGATTATGTGATGGTCACCAATGGTTATGGATTCCATAATCCTACCGAGACCCTGAACAACCTCAGTATCGCCATCGACAGCGCGCATAAGGCGGTGGACCTGGCCAAGGCCGCCCGGGGCGCTAGCTAGGATACTCTATGCTTTTAAGGGGTTCGATCAGTGCCAGATAATCAAAGCAAGGGATATAATAACCTGATTTCCTGGTTGTCCTCGATGCAATTTGCCATCTACCTGTTGATGTTGGTCGGTGCCGTAACCGCCTTGGGTACCATAATACCCCAAGGCGAAGCACCGGCTTTTTATCTGCGCTACTATGGCGATGGGATGGGAGCGTTCATCAATCTCCTGTCGTTGGGCAACTTGTACCATGCCTGGTGGTTCTTACTGCTGATGTCTGTTCTCAGCCTGGCCATACTGGTCTGCGCTTTCCAGCGGCTGCGCCGCGTCCGTTCAACGACCACGGCCGGCTCACTGGTCTTCCACCTGGCTATCGTGATCATCCTGGCCGGGGCAGTGTGGTCATTGGGATATGCACACAGCGCCATGATCGATGTGGCCGAGGGACAGGCGGTAGACCTGGCTGACTATGGTTTTGGTGAAGGGCAGCTGATGCTGAATTCATTTACCATTGATTACTACCCGGATTTTCAACCCCGCCAATACACCAGCGGCATCAGCCTGAAGGGTTTTGACCAGCAGGATTATGACCTGAAGATCAATGTGAATAATCCCCTGCGGGCTGACAACCTTAAGATCTATCAGAGCAATTGGGGTTGGATGTTGAGAATCAAGGCCAGCGCAGATGGCAAGAGCCAGGCAATAGACGCAAAAGACTATGAAACTGTTCCATTGGGGAGCGGCGGAGATGATGCCATCAAAGTGGCTTTCCTGCCCGATTACGATGAAGATCAGCAGGGAGCCTTCAGCCGTACTACTTTGCCCAATAATCCCCGTTTGGGACTGAGCCTGCTGCAATCAGGACGGATGGTGGACCTGGCGTTGCTGGCCCCGGGCGAAGAAGCCGAGATGGGCACATACATATTTACCTTCGAGGACTTTTTCTATTACTCCGGGTTGCAGATCAAGTATGACCCCGGAGTCGACCTGGTTTTCGCAGGCTTCATCCTGCTCCTGCTGGGCTTGCTGGGCAGATACTGGCACCTATTCTTAGCACGAGGGGAAGATTAGTTTATGGCTGAAACACTGTTGATGGCGACTTTCGTACTCCTGGTACTGGCTGTGCTGACCGGTTTGGTCCGGTTATGGTACCCTGCCCCCTGGCTTGAAAAAGCTGCTCCGCTGCCCATGTATCTGGCGGCAGTGTTGCTGATGGTAATACTGGGGCTGCGTACAGTCGAAGCCGGCCGTCTGCCTTTGGCCAACATGTATGAGTTTTCGGTCTTAATGGTCATGGTAATTTTATTGGGCTACTTCTTTGTGCGCCGCTCCATAAATAATCCCGTCTTCGACTTGGCAATGGGTGTGATGTTGACCATGCTGTTTGCCATGCTGGGCTCCCTGCCATCCGAGCTGCGGCCGCTAATGCCCGCTTTGCAGAGCCGCTGGCTGAGTGCTCACGTAGCTACCGCCATCCTGGCCTATTCGGCTTTCGCCATAGCCTTCTGTTTGGGTATTATTTACCTGATTCAGGCTGACCGCGAAGAAAGAGTCCTGAAGGTGATAGACCGCAAGATCTACCGCCTGGTGGTATGGGGATTCGCCTTGCTGACCCTGGTCATCATCACCGGGGCGGTCTGGGCCGAGGAAGTATGGGGCAACTGGTGGAGCTGGGACCCGAAGGAGACGTGGTCGTTGGTAACCTGGGTGGTCTACGCGACCTATCTGCATGCCCGCCGAACCAGCGAATGGAGAGGCCGAAAGAGTGCCTGGCTGGTGGTCATAGGCTTCATTGTAGTCCTGTTCACCCTCTTCGGGGTGAGCATCTTACTGCCCGGATTGCACAGCTACGCCTAGCGTGGCATCGGAGTCGATATGCTGGCCGGCCAATCGGAAGCCTGTTTTTCAGTATTAATCAAGCCTAGGCTCGCCGTTCTGGAGTTTCCTCGTCATGATTTTCACTAGCCATTGCAATTCTGCGGAGATGTCCATATACTAATGGTGAACGAACGTACACTCGAAAGGAGAGGATTTATGCCTATCCCGGCAGTCAAGCAAAGCCAAGAGAGACGCCAGCACCTTCTCAGCAGTTCACTGCAGCTATTTATAGAAAAAGGTTATTTCAATACCGCGATCAGGGATATCATAGCTACATCGGGGGTTGGTACCGGGACCTTCTACAACTACTTCATTGACAAAGAAGATGTCCTGAAGGCCCTTTTGGAGGATTTTGCCGACCAGATCATCGCTGGCATCAGCCAATACTACCAGCTGGAAGAGGATATCTACGAGCGATTCGTTGAGACCAAACGCATCACAATGGAGGTCTTTGCCCGAAATCCAGAGCTGTCAGAGCTATACAGTCGTGTGGCGGGGGCCAGTGAACCCATCGATCAGTGTTTAAAGGGTTTTGAAGACAAACTGATAGGCTTCTATTCCCGCAATCTTGAATACGGCATTAGGAAGGGCCGGTTCAAGGATGTTCGGGTGGTGCCGGTGGCCTACTCTATCCTGGCCATGGAGAAATTTCTACTCTATAAATGGGTGGTACTGAAGGAAATTTCCAGGGAAGAGATGATTGAGATGGTGGTTTCATTCCATGAGACCCTCGCCAAGGGGTTGTTGGCGGAATAGCATGCCTATAGCCTTTGGCGCAGCACAGTTATTGTTGGAAAACCGGAGTGATTTGAGAAGTTGGGATAGTTTTCTGGTTGGCAGGCGGCGCAAGCGGAGATTCAATTGGCGAATGGAAGGGGAGGAGGATTGTCATGCAGCAGGTGAATCCGGAGCATCTCAAGGTCATCATGGAGATGATCAACAAGGGACCTTACTTCCTATTGCTGAATATGGCGGTTAAAGAGTTGGGGGTTGGGTACTGTCTGGTGGAATGCGACGTGGAAAAAAAGCATTGGAATCCCTTCGGCACCGTTCACGGCGGAGTTTACACCTCGCTGATCGATACCGCTGCCTATTGGGCATCTTATTGTGAAATCCCCGAGGATGCTGGCTACACATCTCTTGACGTACAGGTGGATATGCTGGGAGCATCCCAAAACGGGCATCTGGTGGTGGAGGGGAAGAGGATAAAGGTTGGGCGCAGCGTCTGCAAGTCAGAGGCTATTATTAAAGACAGCAAGGGCAGGATCCTGGCCCACGGTACCTCAAAGCAGTTGGTAACTCAAGGAATGCAGACTATAGGCCATGCCGCCGCATCCATAGGATACAAGGAGCTGCCCCCTAAATTTTTATATAATAAGTGAGCTTCAGGTCAGGTCATGGCCTAAAAATATATATGCCCATTAAAGTCTACTTTCTCTATATGCCCTGGCCGCAGTGCCGGGGCTTTTTTCGGAGAAAATACAAAGGTAAATACGGGTTTGGACCAGGGAATGTAAAGTCGGGCTGAGATTGACTTACGAAGGGCTGTTAGTAACGTATATGTCCTGGTGGTCGCACACAATCTTCTGGTAGCCGCCATTGACTTTTAGGTGCAGGCGTACCTTGTGACCCCACAAGCGGGCTACATATTTCAATGTCTCCTGAGCATATTTCAGTACCAATTCCCGGCCGTCCTGTTCTTGGGCCAGGTCCAGCATGTTGTTGGCCCCGATGTCGATCACCTTAATGACCGGCACCCCGTTCATGCCCACGTTGCTGATCAAAGTATCCCGTACCTTTTCCCAGCCGATCTGGTCCGATACCTCCTTTACCACATAATTGCTGCCCGCCTTGCTGTACTTGAACAGGTTGAGGTCCCGGCACAACTGTTCATCCAGGTAACGGCGCAGGAAGGAAACGTCCCGTTCCTGTTCCCTTATCCGAAAGATGCTTTGCTTGTCGCTTGCCTCACGATCCAGTTTGCTCCACATCTCGAAGCCCAGGTGGTAGGGATTGAGACCGCCCTCATGGGCGCACACCACCTGGTTGTGCCGCTTCATGAACTCCAGATGCATATCCTGGGGAAGCTGCAGGTGGTTCAAAATCCGATAGTGCCAGAAACTGGCCCAGCCCTCATTCATTATCTTGGTCTCTATCTGGGGGATGAAATACCTGGTCTCTTCCCGCACGATATTTATGATGTCCTTCTCCCAATCGGTCAGCCGGGCATGACGCATCAAGAACAGCAGTACGTCCTCTTCCGGTTCCAACGGGATCTGATCCCAATCCGGGGGTGTTGCCGGCGGGATGGACGGGCTGGGCTTTCTCTCGGTGGTGAGGGAATCATGGTAGGAGGCGATCAGTCGTCGCTTCTGCTCATCGGGGGTGAGATGCTTTTCACTGGTGATGCGGTGGACCTGGAAGCGCAGGGCATGAGCAGCGTCGAGCACCCGTTCCACCCGGTTGTAGCCGATACTGGGATCAGCTATGTAGTCCCGCAGCCTATTAGCATGGGATTTGAACGTTTCGGTGGTATACTCCGCCCGGGTGCCATCCCTGAACATCCGGTTATTCTTGAAGAAATCGTTATGGCCGTATACATGGGCGATGGTCAGCACCTGCAACAGAAGGGAGTTTTCTTTCATCAGATAGGCCAGGCAGGGGTTGGAATTGATCACCATCTCATAGGGCAGGCCGACCAGGTTGTAACGGTAATAGGTCTTCTTCCGTTCCCATGATTTACCGAAGCTCCAGTGCGGGTAGCGGGAGGGCATGCCTGAATAGGCCTCATAACTGAGCATATCCTCATAGTTGCAGATCTCGAACTCCTGCGGGTATAAGTCGAGTCCAAACTCGGCTGCCGCCTCTTCGATGAGCCGGTTGTAATACTCGAGGTCGGCTATAGTGTATTCGGCCACCTGATCACTCCTTATCGGCGATAGTCAAGAGCTTCTTGAAGCCCGGCCAAATGTCATCCTTACACTCTATGGTCACGGCAACGAAATTGTCCGCCCGCAGATGGTCAAGGAACTCGTCTATCATGGTGCGTTCTGGTTTGTAAAACTGGCCGCTGGTTTCGTTTATCTCCCCGTAACCAAACAGGTTGCACACGCTGCACAACTCCCCGGCGGCGGCGATGGCTTTGGGGGTGTCCTGGACCCAGTTGTCGCCGTCACTGCAATGGAAGGCATAGATGTTCCATATCTCAGGGCTATAGCGCTCCTCGATTACCTCCAGTGCTTTTTCATAGGCGCTGCTGATGAAAGTACCGCCCGATTCGCCTTTATGGAAGAACTCTTCTTCATTGACCTCCTTGGCGGTGGTGGTATGGTTTATAAATACCAACTCCACATTTAGGTAGCGGTAGCCAACGAATTGATACAGCAAAAAGAAAAAACTTCGGGCGAGGAACTTCTTGCCCTGGTACATTGAACCGGAGTTGTCCATGAGACATATTACCACCGCGTTGGACTGGGGGCGCAGGTCCGGTTTGACCCGCTGGTAGCGCAGGTCTTCTTCCCGGAAGGCGAAGCGCTCTATCTCCACCTCCTCACCTAACTCCCGGTAACTGCGTTCCATGGATTTCTGCCGCTTGATCTTCTCCTGCATGGAGCGCTTGCGGGCCAGGCGGGGAGGGATGCCTTTCCTCTGAATGCCCCAGCGTTTGTGGCTCCGTTCGGTCTCCACATAAGAGAATTTCTTTTTGTGCATATTGGGGAGCTCCAGATCCTCAAATAGATATTGGATCAATTCCTCCAGGGTGATATCGGTCTCGAAGTAATCCTCTCCATCCTCGGATCCTGCTGGGCCGGCGCCAGTGCCATTGGAATTCTCCCGCCCCCGTATCTGGTCGCCCCGTTTTTCACCGCCGGTACCGGATACCACCCCGGGATCGTTCGACCCATAGACGAACTGATATTCCTTCAAACCCCGGATGGGGACCTTGATGACCTTATCCCGGCTTTTACCGATGATGCTTTCTTCCGCGATGATATTGCCGATATTCTTTTTAATCGAATCCTCCACCAGCTGCCGGTGGCGTCGGCGGTCCTCGGCACTCCGGTCCCGGCCCCCGCTGTCATAGTCACGGAAAACGCCCAACTTGATCACCTCAATCCCAGTTAAATCAGGAAAATCTGTTTAATTGCAGGAACATATGTGATCCTGGCAGCGGCCAAAAACCCGGTGTGTTCCACCGGGCTGGGCCCTACCATCATCACGGTCAGTCTTTCCACAGGTTATTGGCGGCATATTTTAAAACTACATTGCAGCAGTGCTCGCAATAGCCATGCTTTTTCATCTCTTCGACCATCTGATTGTATTTTTCCCCCTGCTCGCTGTCCCGGACCCGTGCCTGGGTTATTACCCGCGATAATTCCTTGACCGAGAAAGCCAGCTTCTTTTCGATAGCCTCCTTGAGCGGTTCATAGCTGTCATAGTCTATCTTGCGGTTATTCCTGAGCAGGGAGAACATATAGGCGGTGACATCATGGCGGAATCCCCGCGCCGCGCTGCCGGTGAGTCCCAACTGGGCTTCGATCGACTCCAGGAATTTTTCATCTGGATCCAGTTCTTCCCCGGTGTTACGGTCTTTGAGCTTGACCTTGTTAACGAACGCCTCCGCATGATCCAGGTAGTTGTTGAACAGCGATTCAGCCTGCTCCCGGAATCCATGGATAAAGGCCTTGGTTACCTCCTTCTCGAGGATGCGGTTATATTCTTTCTTGACCACGTCCTGCAGGAAAGTGAGCAACTTCTTCTTCTCCTCGTCACTGACGTCGCTGGCCCGGACCGCTTTGATCAGGGTGTCGACCAGAATTATAGGGTTGATGCATTTGTGCTCTGATTCTGACAGGGCATTATCGATGGCCTTGATAATGAACCGGGTACTGATGCCGGTGAATCCTTCCCGGCCGGCCTCATCGCGCAGTTCCTTGATATCGATCTTCTGGGTGGCGTCCTTTTGCAGAACTTCCTCGCCGTTATAGATGCGCATCTTGGTGATGATGTCCACCTTGGAGGAGGGGTTGAGGCGGCTGATTATGGCGAAGATAGAAGCCATCTCAATGGTATGGGGGGCGATGTGGGCCTTAAAACTGCTCTTCTTCAATATCTTGCGGTAGATTTTTACCTCTTCATCAAGTTCCAGGCAGTAAGGAACCTCAATCTTGACGATACGGTCCAGGATGGCTTCGTTGGTATGGTCGGACTTGAATTTGTTCCACTCCGATTCATTGGAATGAGCCAGGATTATACCATCGAAGTAGATCATCGAATTCTTACCGGGTGAGGGGATGGATTTTTCCTGGGTAGCGGTAAGTATGGTATGGAGGTATTCCACATCATTCTTGAATATTTCGATGAACTCTACCAATCCGCGATTGCCAGCGTTGAATGCACCATTCAGGGACAGGACCCGCGGGTCATCCTCGGGATACAGGTCCATCTTTGAAATATCGACTGATCCGACCAGCACCGAGGTATCCTGATTGTTGGGATCCACCGGTGGCACCACCGCGATTCCGTTGCGGCTGCGGATGGAAAAATCCTTGGTGACGACTGGAAAGTTTTCATATTCGCCCCTATATTCATGGATCAGCCGATAGCGGCAGACCGGGCAGAGGTCGCCCTCGATGTTGACCCCCACGATGTCAGAGACCTTGGCACGCAGATGCTTGGGGATCAGGTGCAGGGGTTCCTCCCGCATGGGACAATCTTTGATCACGTAGATAGGAGGATGTTGTTCCAACGCCTTCTTCAGGGCCTCCATCAGTGAGGATTTACCGGATCCAACCGGGCCGACCAGATACAGTACCTGGCGGGATTCCTCCCCCCGCATGGAGGCGGAATGAAAGTAGCGGACCAGTTCCATTATGGTCTTGTCAATGCCATAGAAGTCCTCTTCGAAGAATTGATACCGTTTAATGGTTTCTTTGCCGTAGATCCTTTTCAACCGCTGGTCGTCTTCGGTGTTTATTGATTGAGCTCCGCAGCCGACGATAACGTTGTACATGCGCTCATGGGCCAACATGGTGATGTCCGGGTCTTTCTTCACCAGCTGCAAATAATCCAGCAGGGTTCCCTCGAAGGCAGCGCGCTTACCGGTTTGACGATCACTTTGTATTAACGCTTGAAGGTCTACATCCATCAAGAACAATCCTCCTCTCTAACCACAATTTTTGGTTATAAGAATTTATATGCACGCCTTGGCACATTTTGAATTGATATCAACGGCAATATATGGTGACTTAGGTTAATAACAGGGTAATTTTGACGTTAATTGTTGACCTCCGACAGAACTGACCGGCATAGGGGGATTTATTCGCGGTATTAAATACCATCTACATTAGGGGGCAGGAGGCTTGTTGCTACCTCTACCCACGTTTGGCAGCAAGACATCCTGACCATTGCCGCCGTATCAATCCCCAACCTATAATTTGTTGGGTATAATTGTAACAAAGCCGAAAATCTTGAGGGGCGGGGGAGGACGTGAGTGCCATGCAGGTTGATAACCGGGGGATCGATTCTAAATATTTCGAATTCCTGTGCGCGCGGTGGCTGAATCCAGTTCACCAGACGTTGAATATAGGTCTGGCCTACCTGGGCGAAGGCAAGGCGGGTATGCGGATAATGGCCAGCCATGCGTATTCCACCGTACGGGGAAGGCTGCACGGGGGCATCATATCGACGGTACTGGATTCTACCATGGGATGGGCTTTATTGTCACGGGGTTATAGCCCTGTAACCAGCGATATGTACTTGAACTACCTTGCCCCAGTCTTCGAAGGTACCGGATTAACAGCCGAGGCGGAGGTCATCCACATTGGCAACCGGAGCGCAGTGGTGCAGGGTACCATGCGCGATGACCAGGGTCAGTTGGTGGCCACCAGCCGGGCGACGTTCGTCATCAAAGAGATGAAGCTCTGGTCGGAACCATAAATTGATAAGACTACTGGTAAGGGGCAGTCTGTGGGAGACAGGAGGACCCTTTTCGCCGGCGCGGCGTCGATAAGATAACACCGCTCCCTGCTGGAGCCTGTCTCTGAATGCGTTGTTTTCCATCCGCTGGGGTAATCGCTATGATAACATGTGAATAGAAGTTATCATTGATTTCTGCCCGAATATCATTGAGGAGGCGCTGCAATGACCGAAGATATCACTGTTCAGCTTAAAGAATTTGCTGTTTCCCAGGGGGCTGATCTGTTTGGTGTAGCCGACCTCGATCTGATCGATGGTATCCGCACCATCCCGGCCGATCTTCTGGCTCCCTATTCTCGAGGGGTGGTGGTCGGAGTCCACTTCCCGTTTGATGTATTCGAACCGATAACCGATGCCCCCACCGCACTTTATTCCCGCCAGCAGACCACCGCCAACAACTTGTTGGACCACATCAGCTTCAGGGTGCAGCAGCAGTTGTCCAACCAGGGATACCGAGCTCAGGCCCTGCCGGCCTCAATGGTGGTCGACAAGCAGGAATGGTGGCCGAACCTACCTGCCAAAGCGGTTGCTCGGGCGGCCGGGCTGGGGTGGATGGGAAAAAACCTGCTCATTATCAATACGCGTTTTGGAGCCCGGGTCAGATATGCGGTCATCCTGACTGATGCTCCGCTTATCGCCGGCCAACCGACAGCTTATCGCTGCGGCAACTGTACCAAGTGCGTGGAAGCTTGTCCGGTTGGAGCCATCAAGGGTGCATCCTGGGAAGATTATCCTGACAACCGGGAGACAGCTCTGTTCTTCGAACGGTGTTTAGCCAAGCTGAAGGATGATTTTGCCATCCGGCCGGAAATCGGCCAAACCGTATGCGGGATTTGCATAAAGGCTTGTCCCTGGACCAAACCGAAAAGTAGTTTGCTGCCAGGAGAAACCATACCTTAGCAATTTGTCACATTTGCCAAGGCCCTCGTGGCAGGGGATAATCCCAATATGTGGGCGATCGGTCCTTCGCCGGACATTCAGCCCGTCGTAGCAGCTGCGGAACCGGCACCTTAATGATCAATAAGCGGTCTTTGGATAAACAAATAAAATTGCCACGCGACAGATACCAGGGAGTGTGTTCGGTTTAGTACATACTTCACAAAGTGGTAGTAGATTTAATCAAAAGACTGTATATTTATATTACACCTTGGTGCAATGATACCCAGACAGACTCAGGTTAGACCCAAGAACCAAAAAGGAGGGATAGAGATGGAGGGCAAGGCACGCGTAGAGAAGAAACTCAGACAGGAGCTGAGCGAGGTCAGCAAGGAGATCAAAACCCGTATAGCTCGGCTGGACCAGTTGTCGGATGAACTTGAAGCCGGCTATGGCGACCTGGAAAAGACCCTGAACGTAAAACAGGCAGTGATCGACCCCAAGCTCAATGATCCAGCCATGTCCGGTGAGGCGGCCTGGGATTATGTGTGGAGCATGATCTGGGATTCTGTCAAAGAGATGAGCACCGGTGCCATTACCAGCGTCCGCCGTAACCAGGGGGAATTGCTGGAGACATTCAAGAAACGAAAAGAGGCCCTGCGCAGCGAGATCGATGTGACCAAGATGTCTGGGCGCGAAGTATGGGGAACGGTGTGGAACGCGGTGTGGAATGATATCTGGGGAGCCGTCGACCAATTCCACCATCACGCTTCGGCAGAGATAACCAAATTAGGAGATGAGCTGCAGGACCTGCTGGCCCAGCAAGCTGAACTGCAAGGGAAACTGCAGGATATGCGCAAGGGGTGGAATGCCCAGTATAACGTAGTCCGCGGGTTTTTCGACAACATGGTGAAGGGGAAGTCCTAGACGCGGCCAGCCTGGAACAGTTGCGGGGAGGCCGTTTTTGTGAAGGAGCCTGTGGAAAAGAACCGAGCGGGGCGATAGGCTTATTCAACCTTAATAAGAAAATTACCAGGGCTTTCGCCGCAGGGCGGAAGCCCTATTCTGGTTTTATTGAAGGCATTCGCCGGAAGAAAGCAGCGAAACCAGGAATGGAAGTGTCCTAATTAATCAGAATAACTGGGACTGTAGATGGTGGTGGGCGGAAAGCAGGCATATAGTAAGTGGCATGAAAGCCATGATTGAAGATAATCAGGATGTCAGTTTAATGTTTTTGGATTAAGGGCAGCGGCAAAGTTGCGGGCAGTAGGCGTTGCGGCGCATCCGCCCCGGGCAGTCTCGCGGAATTCTGCCGGCATGGCTTCACCCACCCTTCGCATGGCCTCCACTACCTCATCGAAGGGGATGAAACTGTCGATACCGGCCAGGGCCATATCAGCACAAATGAGAGCGTTGGCGGCAGCTGTCGCGTTGCGTTTGGAGCAGGGGACTTCTACTAACCCGGCGACCGGGTCACAGACAAGTCCCAACAACCCTTTAAGCGCCATAGCGGCCGCTTGAAGGCATTGTTGAGGGGTTCCCCCAGCCAGGTGGGCGGCAGCCGCGGCGGCCATGGCGGAGGCTGAACCGCACTCGGCTTGGCATCCCCCTTCAGCTCCGGCCAAGGTGGCGTTCATTGATATCACCCGGCCCAAGCCGGCAGCCACAAAAAGACAATCGATGAGCTCCGCTTGGGTATGATGGTACTCTTCTTCAAATGCCCTCAGCACTCCCGGTAATATTCCGCTGGAGCCAGCGGTGGGGGTGGCCACGATGACGCCCATGGATGCGCTCACTTCAGTGACGGCCAGAGCATACGCTACCGCCTTGGTAACTGTCACTCCGCTGCGGGCTTTGGCGGTGTAGGAGTTTAGTTTTTTGGCATTGCCGCCGATCAAGCCTCCTTTGGATATCAGATCCTGCTCGACTCCGATTGAAATGGAAGTCCTCATCACCTCCAAGCGGTTGGCCATCTTCAGTTTAATTTCGTCCTCTGTCAGCCCGCTCTCTTCCTTGTCCGCTTCTATTATCACCTGGGGCAGGGTAAGCCCATGGGTTGAGCAGAGCTCCAGCAGGTCGGAACCTTTAGTGTAGCGGAACATCGCAGTATCCTCCTGTCTTTTCACCACTGATACATATATAATGTACCTTTTGTATTCCCGGCAGGTTTCGAACAGCATCTACCAAAGCGAGGGGGAGTCGGTTGTCGGCCTCAATGACCATACTAGCCTCCAACCCACGTATCTGACGGAGTAATTTCAAAAAAGCGATATTTATTTGATAATCCGCCAGCAGGCCGGTAACTGCGGCAATCAAACCCGGCTTATCCTCATGCAGGGTCAGTAAGGTGGGGTGTTCAGCGGAGAATTCCAATTCTACCCTGTTGACCGAGTGAATGATGATGGCCCCACCGCCCACCGATGAACCCACCACTTCCTGTTCACTGCCATCAGCAGCCCGCATGACTATCTTTACCGTGTTGGGGTGAACATCCCCCAGGTCAGCGGGGTGGAAATGGAGCTCCATCCCCGCCAGCCGCGCATTATCAAGGGCTCCAGACAGATCTTGATCATCAGGGGAGAGACCTAGAATGCCACCCGCCAGAGCCTGGTCGGTCCCGTGGCCCCGATAGGTTTCCGCAAAGGAGCCGTGCAAGTAGAAGTCGACCCTCGCCGGCACCGAACCACTGACCTGACCGGCCACTGCTCCGATACGGGCCGCCCCGGCGGTATGGGAACTGGAGGGACCTACCATGACCGGCCCGATGATGTCGAAGATTCCGGTGCCCACTTGTTCACCCCTAACCGCAGATCTAGACATGCCTTATCCGAAATTCGATTTCATACTTCTGAAACTAGTATGCGCAGCGTACGTCGAATGAATCAAGACAATTACCGCGCCCGCTAGTCTTCACCTTCACTTTAGCGATACAGACACAACGTAAAAGGAGAGCGGCCCACCGGCCCCTCTCCTCATATTTTATTAAGTCCATAGACTTGCATCCAAGCCGATATGAGAGTTACGGCGCAGACCTATTTGAGTGAAGCTTCGATCCCCCGATTGGCGAAAGCCTGAAACATATTTAACGGTTCATAGGCATTCAACATGGCTTCCTCTAACATCTTCTGGAATTGCCCCTGGTTCTTGCGCACCTGCGCGAACGTCTCCTGCAGCATTCTGATAGCGTCATCGCGGCTGGCTTTACTCAGGTCCAATTGCATGCGGGCCATATTATCCAGCTTTTCTTGACTCCATTCGTAAGTCTTCAATCCCGCCGACCAAAGATCCCACATCTTGTCCGCTGCACTGTTGGCCATGTCAATACTTCTGGCCAGGTTCTGTTTGCTATCCACCAAAATTCAACCCCTCCTTCATATTGCATTCTTAGGTAGATGTTTCACGAGAATTGACTCCCGAGCGATCGATGAGCATGCTGAAAAAGCCCTCCGGCAGCGATCAACCAGATACAGACGGTGAAACAATCTATGGAATGCCAATTCATTGTATCAACGTTACCAGTTGTTGACAATCGAAAAGATAAGCGGATTTTGCCAAACGAATGCCGATATAATGGGAAAAGAGGCGGAGTAAATCGAAGTGCCTGATAAGCAGTCAGGTATCGGCTAAAAATTCAGTGGCTTTGTATGAACATAATTCGGGTTAACTTTAGTTTTAGGTGGTGAGCGGATTATATTAGTAAAAAGAATATCCGCGGCTGCCAAAAAAAGAGGCCCCATGAAACGATTATCCATGGAGCCAATCAATACTAATTGAAAAACACACTGCACCTTCATGCCGGTCTATTTCAGGAATTTGGCCAATCGCTCATTGGTATCATTGATATCGAAGCTCTGCCGGTATTCCACGTTTTCCAGGCCTTCCCGCAAGCTGGTCTGCCATCCCCGGTTATAGAGGGCTTTGTTAGCAGCGATCGCCTCCCGGCTGTTTTTCATGATCATCGCCGCGGTCTTCTCCACTTCTGCGCGCAGCTGGTCTCCTGGCACAACCGCGCTTACCAGGCCATATTCCCGAGCCTGATGGGCAGTTATGTTTTGGGCGGTGAAGGTATGATAACGAGCGCGATTGATACCTATGATGCGGGGCAGACGCTGACTCATGCCCCAACTGGGACGGATACCGAATTTGCAGTGGGTGTCTCCGAACTGGGCATCTTCCGAGGCTATTATGATATCGGTACATAGCAGCAGTTCCAGGCCTCCGGTGAATACCCAGCCGTTGACCATAGCCAGAACTACTTTGGAAGCTGATTCGATAGCTTCGATCAGCGCCCGGCCACAGTTGTCAATGGCCGGTCCTACCGAGCCGCCCTTGAATTGGATCTGGCCCAGGGCTTTCAGGTCGAGCCCGGTGCACCAAGCCCGACCGGTGCCGGTGATGACTATCACCCCCACCTCGGGATCGTGGTCGGCGGCCACTACCGCATCCCTCACCCCGTCTATCATCTCCAGGGTCAGGGCGTTGAGGGCTTCAGGCCGGTTCATGATTATCCAGGCGATTCCTTGGTTTGTTTCAGTGAGAACCAAATTTTCTTTGACCATATTATCATTGCTCCTTTCGTAGCGAGGACATGTCCATCACATCTCCCCGTAAGATTCGCCGAAGTTGCCGCGACCTTGGTGGCCTACCGGCATCCTATTCATTATTTTCGGCTATCAATTAAATTGTACCTTGTCAGGCAGGATATGGAAAATGTTTTAAAAGCATTTGAGACTAGGCTTTAGTTTTGGACCCATATTTACCAAACCCTAATGACTAATAATAGCTTGTCAGGCGGGAAAAATACTATTGAATTAATGATAAAGGAGGCTTTATATGAGTTGGTTTTCACAAATGTTCGGTATGGGAGAAAGCGGTGAAGATAAACATCGGGATGAGAGTTCAGAGCATGACAAGAGCCGTGATGTAGACGAGAAATCGATGAAGCTGCGCCGAGAAGAGCTTGATATCGCTAAGAACCGGGTTGATATCGGTAAAGTGGAGTTCGGCAAAGAGATTATCGAGGAACAGCAGACTGTTCACGTCCCGGTTTCCCATGACGAGGTTATTATCGAGAGACGGACTATTAACGAACCCAGTGAACGCCCTATCGGAGAAGATGATGAACATTTCAGCATGTCGTAGGGTGAAGATCGGATCGAGGTTGGCAAGCACACCGTGGTGACCGGCCAAGTTTCGGCCCGCAAACGGGAAGTGGAAGAAGATCGGGAAGTGCGAGAGACGGTTCGTCACGAAGAGGCCCGCATCAATAAGGACGGCGAAGCCAAGATAGTTGACGATCATGATCACCTGTCATAACCAGTAATATCTCCAGAAAAAATGCAGCTGATAAGTTAAGCAGTATAAAACACCTCACATAACTGTGGGGTGTTTTTAGACCAGTGAGGATGTTGGATATGAAGGAGATGACTGATGGCCAGGAGACAATCAGGATCGGGGAGGAAACTGCCCGAGTCGATGCCAAATGGGTAGCTACCGGTGAGGCAGCCTGGCACAAGGAGATTATCACCGAGGTACGGAGCATAACGATTCCGCTGCGGCGCGAGGAAATGGTGGTAGAGAGGAAATATTTCGACTATGATGGGGCGGAGAAAGCGAATAGGGTGGAAATCAGCCGTATCCCATTACGGGAGGAGCGTTTGGAGATAAAGGTGCAGCCCTTCGACATTCAAGAGGTAGCTATAAGCAAACAAAAGTGTGGGTGTTTTCAGAAGGTAGATATCCCCTTGACGCGGGAGGTTTTGGCAGTCAAGCATAGCAACGGCAGCAATTTTGAGTTGGTCGATTTGGAATCTACTGTAATTGGAAAAAAGGACTGAGGATTGGGTTTGATATTGGTTGAAAGGGCTAAAAAAAGCGGGCCCCACAGTTTGGCCCGCTTTGCCATGTACAATCCTGCCCGGCTGAATCAGTCTTAGACGAAATACAGGATTAAGCCCACGAGACCAGCGGCAATAGCTACCCAGTCAAGTCTCTTGGTGGTTGGAGTAGCGGTCGAGTTAATCGACCGGGCCATAAACTCCCCAGCGCCTCCCAGCAATATGGCAGCTATCCCCATATACAATGGCTGCCAAAAGAATCCCAAAACGCCAGCGATAACAGCCACTATAGCTATCCATAGATTCATTTCCCCCAATCCTCCTTCACCTCATATTTCACGCTTTGCAGAAGAGAGAGTCTAACACAGATATATTCGCGGGCCGATAAATTATGACACGAGCCGGGGGCATCTTGTCACCTTAAAGGAGTTCAAGATGTATTCATGAATTCGGGACCAGCCGCTACCTGTTTGCACAGGGTATATTTCGGTGAGGTGGATGTAAGGTAGTAATACTTTGGGGCTGGACTGGGTGCTATGCCAGAATTTACATGCCAAACAGCTGGTTTTCGGCTATAATTGAAACGTTATGATTTATAGAATGG
This sequence comes from uncultured Syntrophomonas sp., assembly GCA_964494735.1. Classification (GTDB taxonomy): domain Bacteria; phylum Bacillota; class Syntrophomonadia; order Syntrophomonadales; family Syntrophomonadaceae; genus PHAA01. The sequence goes on along the minus strand of CAZBSD010000001.1, from coordinate 64,615 downwards.
AAAGCGAAAGGGGACAGAAAATGCTCGGCAAATCAGTTCAGGAGATTCATATCGGCGATAAAGCGTCGTTTACCAAGACGGTCACCGAATACGACGTATACTCCATCGCAGGAGTGACGGGTGACTTCAATCCCGCCCATATCGATTCCATGTACGCCAGTGGTACCAGTTTCGGCAAGCGGATAGCTCATGGAATACTATCGATCGGCTTCATATCAACCGTGCTGGGTAACCAGCTGCCCGGGCCAGGTTCGATCTATGTCCACCAGTCCTGTGACTTCAAACGCCCCATTTTTATAGAAGACACTATCACCTCAACGGTCGAGGTCACCAAGAAGGACGAGGAGAGAAACCGGGTATGGCTGCATACCTTTTGTACCAATCAGAAGAATGAGTTGGTGGTGGACGGCGAGGCGGTCATGATGCCGGTACGGAAGATAGTATAATTGGGGCGTGAATTTTTCGTCATAGGACTTCTATGTTGACGCATATACCATATGGTGGTATAATCAATTTTGCGTTATTCCAAATGGATGTCAAATTCTGTTAGAAAACGTATTTTGAGGAGGAAATGTAGATGTTTGATACGAAGGATAATCTAACCAATAGCTTTAAGCTCATGGAAGACTCTATGAGCAAGATGTGGGATTTCTGGGCCATGAGCATGAAGAGTATGACCGCCACCCAGGAACAGATTGAAGATATGACCCGCAAACAGATGGAGCAGAGCAAGGCCGCCCTCGAAGAGATGACCAAGTTTGAGGATGAGCTCAATAAGCAGATGCGCAAGAACCAAGAGCAGTTCCAGAAGATGGCTGAAACTGCTTTCGTAAATACCTATGAGCAGGTCAACAAGGCCAACCAGCAGCTGATTGCCGATCTGACTGGCCAGGTAGAGGACCTGAACAGCCAGATGCGTAAGAACCAGGATCAGGTCCGCAAAATGGTCGAAGAGACCGTCGCCAAGAGCTATGGCCAGGCAGAGAAGGCCCGTCAGGACATGGTCTCCGGGCTGAATACGAAGGTGATGGAAATGACCAAGCAAGTGCAGGGCAACCAGTCCATGGTGCAGAAGATGGTCAAAGACGTGGTAATGAATACTTACGAACAGGGGGAAAAGGCCAATAAGGCCTTGCTCTCGGGTCTGTCGGGCCAGGTTGCCGATCTGAACAAACAGATCAAAAACAGCCAGGCTCAGGTCCAGCAGATGGTCCAGGACGCGGTCACGAACACCTTTGGCGAAGCCAATAAGGCCAATCAAAATATGGTGTCCAGCCTGACCGCGCAGGTGGAGGACCTCTCCAAGCAACTCCTGGATCTAACCAAACAGTATCAGGGTTTGGTAAAAAAAGCGGAACCTACGCCGACAGCTGCTGTCAAGAAGGAAGCTGCCGCCAAGAAGACCGAATAAATCAAAATTTGAATTAGGTGTTTATGATCCGTTTGGACGATAACGCGATATTGGAAGCGGAGGCCCCTCGATGAGGGGCCTCCGGCGTCAAACAAGCGACATTCAGGCAGACCGAGCAAAAAAGGCTTAGAGCAAGGCATTCGGGAGTCCCGTGATTAAGGCGTACATGAGGTACGTCGATTGAATGGGGCTCCCGTATTAACGCAGCTATGGGCCTTTTTTGACGGTCTGAGGCCCCTCGATGAGGGGCCTTTTGTTATGTGGGAAGCCTTGTATAAGGACTGAGATTGGGTACACGGGTGGACTCTGCAATTCTGGTCTTGGCAACGGTAATAAGATGGACAATGCGACCAGGTCGGACAAGATGAAAACAGGCTACTGCCTGGTTATCAGAAATGCGCCTGCCACCAGGCAGATGATCCCTAAAAGTCGGGGCAGGGATAGACCCTCATGCAGATAGCAGACGGACAGCACTACGCCCAGTATGGCAGCCAGACTGAGTTGGAGGGGATAGACCAGGTTGAAGGCCTCCCGGGATAGAATATAGAACCAGGCTATGGTAGCGAATATGTAAATCACAATGCCGGCCATGATACCGGGGGAGAGCATGATCTTCACGAAATTGTCGGAACCCAGGTAACCGAATTTGGACAGTTCGGTCTTCCACAGCATCTGGCCGACCAACAGCATGATGACCTGGAGTAATACCAATAAGTATATCAATACCAACACCTGCTTCAAATTTAATGAACAGAACCACAAAGGGAGAGGACATTGCTGCTCGCCGTTGTTTTAACCGCCGGGCTTATTTCTATCGCTCGCTATAAACAGAACAGTAGGCGATAAAGCATGCACAGCTGTCGTCGACCCATTCCAATCCGTCTGCTATTCATTGATAAATCTCCCCTTTGGTGTCTGGGAGAGTATCTTCATCTGCTTTCTCCAGGTCCCTCACTCGTTTCTCCAGGAGGGCCAGCGATTGCACCAGCCGGGTATTCTTATCGTTCAGCCCTGAAATGATAGAAGTCAAGGCGATCAGGATAAGCAGAATGGCGAACAAGATGGCTGCGAATAAGGCATTTGATGGGGTGGATATGCCTACCAGGTCCGAAAACCGGGCCAGCAGCTCGGGGAAGACGGCGATGACGGCCATTACCATGCCGAACAGGATCCACATTAAAGTATATTTCAAGGCCAGGGTTCTCTTATACAATAGATAGAATATGGCTGCGAAATAGAGGGCGATACCGGCCAGGGAGGCGATTTGCAGCAGGATAGGCACCATCACGGCCACCTCTTCCACAGGGCGGGCCAGTATAACAAAATGGCCAGGGAAACCTTGATCATATAATAGACTGATCGCCAGGAATGGATGGAACTGGTTCCTTCCGATCTGACCTGCATCATCACGGGCACCTCGCTTATCCGGGCACCATGCAGGGCGGCGCAGATGATAGCCTCCGGTTCAGGATAATCCTGAGCATATTCACTGGCATAGATCTTGATGAAGCGACGGTTCACTGCCCGGTAACCGCTGGTTACGTCTTTGATCCGTACCCCGCAGCAAAGACGGATCAAGCTGCTCAAGAAGGTTATACCCAGGCGACGAGCCCAGGATGACTGAAATCCTTGCCTGTCGACGAAGCGCGAGCCGATAACCACATCCGCACCACCGCTTCGAATAACTGCCACCAGGTCTTGGATATAAGCAGGGTCATGCTGGCCGTCTCCATCCAGTTGGATAGCTATGTCGTAATCCTTCTCCAGGGCATATCGATAGCCGGCCTGCATCCCTCCGCCGATACCGAGATTGACTGGCAGGTCCAGGTAGTTGAAGTGGTTACGGCGGCACACCTTGCGGGTATTATCCCGGGAACAGTCGTTTATGACCAAATAGTCGGCCTCAGGAGCCTTTTTCCTCACCGCGCGAACGACCGCCTCGATGTTGGATTCCTCGTTACAGGCTGGGATAATCACTATGATTCTGGCGCTGGCATGTTTCATATTAGGTATGTCGTCCATTTCTTTCTGTATCAACCGGGCAACCGCCCCAAAAAGTCATAAGCATCAATATCATTATTGGTATGGCCGGATAGTTGTATCTCTCGATCGAGGTCAGGATCAGGTGAATAGCCATAAGGCCGCAAACCGGCATGACCAGGAAAAATGTGCGGCTTATCCTCGCATTGCTGGTGCCCTGTCTGAGAAGCCAGAGGCAACGGCCACATATGATCAGGAAGCATAGCGCCAGCAACCGGTACAGCCAGAAGGATAACGAGCCCCAAGCCATCAGGAGCGGCGGGATCTGTCCACTTTGCACCAGGCTGGGCTGGATATGTACGTAGCCGACCAGTTCCCGGTAGAATAGGTCGCCATTCCCCAACAGATTCTTGGTCTTCATAGCCAGCAGCAAGGCCAGAGTATGACTGTCATGTGATTTGAGCCGGTCTATCCCCAACCGCAGCAGTATGTTCTGCACATCTTGCAGTGGGTAGGCGGCAATGACTGCATCCTGCACGGCGCTGGATTCTGCATCCCACTGGCCGAAGCTATTGGTATTTGACCCTTCGTAGACCGACCATCCGTAGCTGGGTTTTGATATCACAGGCAGGATTTGGGCGGTATACAGCCCCAGCCCCCAGAGGGTGGTGGTAAAAGCCAGCACCACCAGGCCCAGGTTGGTTAAACGCGAGGTGATAGTGCAAGACTGATTTATGCAGTTCCTTCTTTCATAGTAAAACAGAAAAACCAGGCCCAGGGCAATCATGAATATAATCGTCACCGGGCGAATAGCCTGGGAGATTCCCAAGGATGACCCGGCCAGGAGCAGAAGAATTACCAACCGCGGCCCGTGGGTCCCGATGCTGCTGGTGAACAGGGCTAATCCCCCTAACAGGAAGAATACATACATGGGTTCGGAGGCCAATGAGACTGAGTAACAGATATGGTTGGGCCATAGGGCGTAAAGGGCAGCAGCCAGGAAAGCGGGATTAGGCCGGGTCAGGCTGAGGCCGATAAAATACAAAGCCACCGCCGCACCTGTGTAAAAGAATGCGTTCATATAGAGGCCGGTGGCCAAGCCAGCGCCGAAGACCTTGAAGCTCAACGCGAATATCCCGCAGATTACCGGGACGTTGGCGGCGGCAGCGGCGAAATACTGCTGCCAGTCTCCGGGTACTGTGCCGGTATTGAGGAGGGACATGGCGTTGACCAGGTAGGTAGCATAATCGCTGCTTGGAATGACAGCAACATTTAGCAGTAGGTAGATGCGCGGGACAGCCGCCAGGAGGATCAACGCCGGGATGGCTAGTCGGACTGGAAGGCAGTAGTCAGCAGTGATCGTTTTCCAGACTACCAGGCCGAGTGCCAGCACAGCAACGATTACCCGCCAATCAAGGGGAAAAGCAGCCCGGTTATTGATGACTGGAAATCCAAACTGGGCGACCAGCATAAAAATCCCCGCCCAGGTGAAGGCCAAAGCCATGAAAGCGATACGCAGCCATTTCCATAGGTGATTGCGGGGGGCCGATACTGCCATTTAGTTCCCGTCTGCCTCATAGGATATGACCGAGCGGTCGCCCACTTTGATTATCCCGCCCCGGTGCAAAAGGGCCTCGCAGGAGTCTTCGATGGTATCCAGGATGCCGCCAGTATTGCGGTACCCGTCTTTCCTCACCTCCCACAGAGGTTCGTTGAAACTGTCTTCCCCCACTGTTTGGTCAAAATTGTTGCCGCCCCGACAGAGGCGGAAATCATCAGTGGAGATGTGGAATGAGATATAGCGGGTTTTTTCATATCCATCGCTCAACTGGGTGAAGACGACACTATAATCGCAATGGGCTCCAGCAGTAGCTTGCGGTAAGCGTTCCAAGGCGTAGAGGGCGTTGCCCAACCCGATGATCTGGCGGGGTTGTATGTCAGGATGCTGGAGTAGCCTCCGGGCCACATTCTTGGCAACGATGACCGCATAATAGTCATCTTCGTTGAGATCAAACCTATCCATCCAGCTCACCCCTCCTGTCGAAATTTTCCTATATTATACCTTTTTTAGCTCCACTCTATCAAAAATAGCTGCTCCCAAATATCGACATAGTTATATAATGGAAGTTGGTGAGAGGGGGAGGACCATGAGACTCTTGCATTTGGCTGATCTCCACATCGGCCGCCGGGTCAACGAATCCAGTCTGCTGGATGACCAGAAGCACATACTTCAGCAGATCCTGGATATCTGCTCGGAAAAACAACCAGATGGTTTGGTTATCGCCGGGGATGTCTACGATAAGACCATACCGGCAGCAGAAGCAGTTGAACTTCTGGATGAGTTTCTGACCGAGGTGGCAGGCCGGCGTGTTCAATGCTGGGTAGTCAGCGGCAATCATGATTCGGCTGAGCGAATCGCCTTCGGTTCTCGCATAATGGCGGATCGGGGTGTACATATGGCACGGGTCTTCGATGGGACTTTGACCCCCACTACCGTCCATGACAAATACGGCGAGGTAGACATCTATCTGCTGCCATTCATAAAACCGGCCCAGGTGCGCCGTTTCTACCCGGATGAGGATATCGACAGCTTCGAATCGGCGGTCAGGAAAGTCATAGATGGATGTCCTCTGACACCAGGCCGACGCAATATCCTGGTGGCCCATCAATTTGTTACCAGCGCAGGGATGGAGCCGGAGCGCTCTGATTCGGAAAGCATCTCGGTGGGAGGAGTTGACAACGTCGATGCGGGAGTTTTCGCCGCCTTCGATTATGTCGCCCTGGGTCACCTGCACAGTCCCCAGCCGATTGGACGGGATACCATCCGTTACGCCGGCTCGCCCCTGAAGTATTCTTTTTCCGAGGTCCGCCAGACCAAGTCGGTGACGGTGGTAGACCTTAGGGAGAAAGGTGATATTCATATAGAAACCATACCGCTCCGGCCTTTGCGGGATATGCGGCGCATCAAAGGCCCTATCGCTCAATTACTGGCTCCGGCCACCTACTTCGGTACCAATACAGGGGATTATCTGCAAGTGACCCTGACCGATGAGGATGAGATAGTCGATGCCATGAGCAAGCTGCGGACCGTCTATCCCAATGTGATGCACCTGGATTACGATAACCAACGTTCGCGCGCGCTCAACGAGATTGGAGCGGCTCTCGATGTAGCCGTGAAGAATCCTTTACAGTTGTTCGAGGAATTCTACCGGTTGCAGAACAATCAGCCGATGGACCTGGCCCAGATCGAGATAGTGGGCCAGATGCTGGCCCGGGTTGGGGGTGAGGAGGGATGAGACCAGTCAAACTCACCATGTGCGCATTCGGGCCTTATGCTGGGCGGGTGGAGATACCCCTGGCTGATTTTGGCCCCAGCGGCCTATTCCTGATCACCGGGGACACAGGGGCGGGCAAGACTGCCATCTTCGACGCCATCTGCTTCGCATTGTATGGTGAACCCAGTGGGGCTAACCGGGAGAGTTCCATGTTGCGCAGCGATTTTGCTGCCCCGGACACAGTCACGGGGGTGGAATTGGAATTCTATTACCGTGGTCAGCCTTATAGGGTTGAGCGCAGCCCTCGCTACGAGCGAACCAAGAAGAGCGGCAAGGGCACCACCATGACCAATGCCAGCGCCACCCTGACCCTTCCGGACGGCAAAGTGGTGAGTGGGTATTCGGCGGTGACCGAGGAAATAAAGAGGAGAATCGGTATCGACCGCAACCAGTTCACCCAGATAGCCATGATCGCCCAGGGAGATTTCCTCAGACTTTTGCTGGCCAACACCGAAGAGAGGGGTAAAATATTCCGCAAGGTCTTCGATACCGAGGTGTATCAGCGGTTGCAGAATGAATTGAAGACCCAGGCCAACAACCTTAAGAACCAGTATGAAGACCTGCGTAAAAGTATCCTCCAGTTTACCGGAGAGATCAGCTGCCCATCCGACCACCGGGTCCATACCGAATTGGAGCAATTAAAACAAGAGGGCAATATCCATGCCCTGAATCAGTTCCTGATGTGCCTGGCTTTATTGCTCCAGGACGACCGCCAAGCCAGCCAAGCCGAGGATCAACAGCATCAACAACTGCAGACGGAGATAGACCGTCTCAACCAGGCCATTGCTACTGCCGCCATCAACAACGCCCTCCTTGACAAACTGGAACAGACCAAGCGGCAGCTGAGCCAATTGGAGCTGCAGGAAAAGGAATTCGTGGGCCAGAGCCAGAGGCTGAATGCGGCCGAGAACGCCCTATACCATGTGAAACCGGTGGATGATGCCAGGGCCGGGATCATGGCGATGGCAGAAGACCTGAGCGGGAGAATCAGCGAACAGGAGCACCAAATCGCCGAGAATGGAGATCAACTGGTCAGGTTGGAAGAATCGCTGCAGTATGAGAAGTCGCGGGAGCCAGAACGAGAAAGCCTGACGGCTGAGATCGTCACCCTGCAGAACACCCTGCCCGTTTACGCCCAATTGGATCTGTACACAAGGGAGATCAAGGCCCTGAATGCCACTTTGGAAAGCAAACAGACCGATCTTCAGGGGATGAAGGGCCAGCTGCAGGAGATGGGGGCTGCCGAAAAACAGTTGCAGACTGCCTTGGAAGGCTGCCAGCAGGTAGAGGTCGAATTGGAGAAGGCCAAAGCCCAACAGGATGCTAGGACTCGTCGCTGTGGAGAATTGAAGGATTTGGAACAAGGCCTGGTAGCCTGGAAGCAGAACCACCAGAAACTTACTCGGGTCCAGAGCCAGTTTGAGGAAGCATTGAGGGAGAGCACCGCATTATCTGCGATTTACGAACAAATGGAGAAGGCCTTCCTCTACGAGCAGGCCGGTATCCTGGCCACTCGCCTGGAAGATGGGCAGCCCTGCCCGGTGTGCGGATCGACCCAACACCCCGATCCGGCTGTAACGCCGCAACATGCACCCAGTGAAAGTGAGCTGGAATCAGCCAGGCAGCAAGCCAATGCCGCCCGCAGCCAAACTGACAAGATAAGCAAGCAGGCCAGCGACTGGAACGGCCGAATGCGGGCAATGCAAGAGACGCTCCTCAAGAGTGCACTGGCCTTATTAGGGGAGGCAGCCTGGGAGGATATCCCGGCCCGGCTTCGATTGGAAACTTACCGGGCCCAACAGGAATTGGAAAAAACACGAACCCGCCTGGATAGCCTGGACAAACAGGCTAAGGAGAAGGTGCTGTGGCAGGACCAGCTCAAAGCGAATGGCGAGGCGATGGCCGCTCTCAACGATAAAGCCATCCAATTGGCACAGGAGCTGGAGAAAGATCAGAACTCCCACATCATACTGCAGGACCGGTGCGATACCACTAGGTCCCGGCTCCAGTTCAACAGCCAGGCCGAAGCCGACGGCCATATCCAACTGCTTACCAGCAGGCTCAAAAGCAACAAGCAAGCCCTGCAGGAGGTTCAGCAGTCCTGTGACCAATGCCAGGCGGCCATCGCCAAAGGGCGGACGATCCTGGACCAACTGAGCGCCGGATTGAGGACAGCTCAAGGCGATCTGAAGAGGGCGGAAAAGGATTTGGCCCGGGTCCTGCAGGAGCAGGGTTTTAACAACCGGGACCATTACCTGCAAAGCCGCTTGCCTACGGATGGTATCAAAGCCTTGCGGACGGAGATAGATGAGTTTAAGGACCTGATCAAGGCCACCCGGCTCGAGTACCGTAGTCTTAGCCAGGACACCAGAGGCTTGGTCCTTGTCGAGACTATGGCCCTGGAGGAGCAGAAGACCACGCTGGAAGAAAAGAGAGCGGCCACCCAGGCAAGGCAGCGGACTGTTTATGCGCGGCTAACCGCCAACACCAGGGTTTTGGAACGGATTACGGAGCGCCAGCAGGAAATGAGTTCAACAGAACAAGACTATCAACGTCTGGCCGCCCTCTCCGATACTGCCAATGGCAGCTTGCCGGGACGTCCCAAGCTGGCCTTCGAGCAATATGTTCAAGCCACCTATTTCGATCAGGTGATTGCCGAAGCCAATAAACGTTTTGGCTATATGACCGGTGGCCGATTCGTGCTGATGCGCCGGGAAGTGCCCGGCAACCTCAGGAGCCAGACCGGATTGGAACTGGATGTGATCGACAATTACACCGGCAAGAACCGCAGTGTCAAGACCCTGTCCGGCGGTGAGTCCTTCAAGGCATCGCTGGCGCTGGCCCTTGGTCTTTCCGATATGATCCAGCGTTCCGCGGGGGGGATCCAGCTGGATACCATGTTCGTGGATGAGGGTTTCGGAGCCCTGGATCCGGAATCCCTGGAGCAGGCCATCGAGGTACTGCTGGCCCTGACCAGTGGCAGTCGCCTGGTGGGCATCATCTCCCATGTGGGAGAATTGCGGGAACGGATAGACAAGAAGTTGGTAGTGCAGAAGAGCGTCACTGGCAGCAGTGTAAACATGGTGGTGTAGAGCATTGACCAAGCGATTTGTTTTGATGGTCTTGCTGGAGTTGATAGCATTTGGCTGGGCGGGGCTGCATATTGGGCGCGACGCGCCCGGCTGGGAAAATACTCTGTTGGCCTCTAATCAGGTTATTGAGGTGATGAGCTCGCCTGAATGGTTCCAATCAGTTCCCGATGCTCCCCCGGCGGATAGGATGGAGGCTGTTTTGGACCGCTACACTGGAGCCCAGCCCCGGCAATGGGGAGAGAAGGTGACCGGAGTGGCCTACGCCCTGGAGACACATGACAAGGTGGTGGCACTGACCTTTGATCTCTGTGGCGGGTCAATCCGGGGCAATGGGTACGATCAGGACCTGGTCGATTTCCTTGAGAAGCGTCATATTCCAGCTACTTTCTTTGTTTCTGGTTTATGGCTGGAAGCAAATCCTGAGCTATTCCATCGCTTGGCCGCCAACGCCTTGTTCGAGATCGGCAGCCACGGCGCCCGACACCTGCCCCTGTCGACCACTGGTCGGCAGGCTTATGGGATCAGGGGAACCGGCAGCCTTGTGGCGGCATTGGAAGAAGTGGATCGCAATAGCCGCAATATTGAAGCGCTGACCGGGAAAAGACCGCGTCTGTACCGTTCCGGGACCAATTACTACGACGAAGTGGCAGTGGCGGCATTGGGTGAGCTGGACTATACCGCGGTGGGCTATAATTTGCTGGGGGATGCCGGGGCTACCTTCGACCGGCAACAGGTGAAGCAGGCTCTGCTGCAGGTACAGCCAGGCTCGATAGTGATACTGCATGCCAACCATCCCGAGAGCGGAAGCGCCGAAGGAGTGAGGGATGCCTTGCCGATTTTAGTGGCAGATGGATTCGTTATGGTGAAATTGTCGGATTATAGCCTTCAGGTATACTAGCAAGGCGAATGGATCAATCACGCGGAGGCCAGTTCATCTGCTCACCCATGCGGGGGCGACCGCCGGTAGAGGGAACCATGTTGGATACGGGTGATCATGTATCCAGCCCGATGCGAAGCATCCCCGCGGATTAATTCTGTTTGCTGTCATCCATACATTTGTCTGGTGGACGGAACCTTCCGGCAGTACCTATATAATATCCTCAGTCCCAGGTCCTCCGCCCATGGTTTTCGATAGCCAGTAATCGTTTCTTGTTTTCCAGACCGGAGCTGAAACCGCCCAAATCTCCTCGTGCGCCGATAATGCGGTGACAGGGGATGAAAATGGGGATGGGGTTGCGGCGGTTGGCCTGACCGACCGCCCGTACCGCCCGGGGATTGCCGATGGCTATGGCTATATCTTTATAACAGGCGGTGTGCCCGTAGGGAACCTGCAATAATTGCCGCCACACCGAGCGCATAAAGGGAGTCCCGGCCGGATTGAGGGGGATACTGAAGGTCTCCAGCCGGCCTTGCAGGTATAGTTCCAACTGACGGAAGGCCTCCCTGAGAAGGGGGGTGTCGGTCGCTTCCTGGTCAAGGGGAATATCGTCGCCGGCCAACCAAAGGTCGGTGATATACCCATCTCGCTCTTCAATGCCGATCATTCCCAACGGGGTCTGTCTGTTCATCGCCATGCACATCTCTCCTTTGTCGAACCATACCCGGTCCAAACAGGCTCAATTCCTGCTTATCCGCCGCTCAGCCAGCTGGCGTTTGCCAGTCGGCATTAATACCGGCTCATAATAGCTATAATATCATTATAGAGGTAAAATTGATCCGGTCCAGCCCTCGGTATCGGCAGAGAACAAAGATTTTTAGATGAGGGCAGCAGCGGAACATAGCCAAGCGATATAAGGAGGTGGGATTTAGCCAAGATGGATATAGGATCAACAAAAAAACTGGCCAATGGGGTGGCGATGCCGCGCCTTGGTCAGGGAGTATACAAGGTCGGGTGTTGATTTCGGGAAGTTGCGGCTGGATCAGTGGGGATATCCCTGAACAAGTCATCTCGATTGGACTTGATTCCAGCAGGCAAAATGACATATATTGGTAATAATTAAATGAGTCCGCTGACGTTTGTGACCAGCCGGCCAATTGCGAAATTGCCGATGAGGGATATATGCAGGCAGAAGCATGGACAATCGCATTTATATTGTCGGGGCTTGTATATTTTTTAGCCGGGTGGCTGACTGTGCGCTATCTGGGCAGTCGTGCCCGGACCACCAGTCTCCTCTCCCTCTACTTGGCCAGTCCTCTGATATTGGAGAAGGTAAGGGATGGGGTAGTGCTGTTGGACGTGGAAGACCTCATTCTCCACGTCAATTCCGCCGCTTTGAATATACTGGAGAAGAACACCTCTTCACTCAGGGAGCCGCTGGAGAATCTATTCCAGCCTGGTTCCGAGACTGCCCTGCAGCTGATGAAGTCCCGCGCCGGACGCTGGGATTTCCAGGAGAAAACCGCCTCTGGAGACAAGTGGTTGGATATGACCTTCTCGCCGCTTATCGATAAGAAGGGGCGGTTCCGCGGGCAGGTCGTCATATTTCGGGACATAACCAAACGCAAACAGGCCCAGCTGCAGCTGGAAGTGGCCAACCTGGAGCTGAAGACTCGCAATCTGGAGTTGGACCGCCACTATTATGAGGCCCGGACCCTGAACGAGATGAGCAGCCAGCTGCAGATTTGTGCGTCAGTGGGAGAGAGCGGCCCCATCATCCGCAATTATATGCAGTTACTCCTGCCGGTTGTGGCGGGAGGAATATATATTTATTCGCCCCATCGTCAACTCCTGGAGCTGATTATGGCCTGGCCCGAAGATGTGGCTTGGGCGGATGGTTTCGATAGCGGTAAATGCCGCGGTTGGATCAAAGGGGAAGCATGTGGGTCTGGAGATAGCGGGGCAGAGCAATGCTTTGACTGCAAGGGGCGATTGGCCGGGACCAGTTATGTCTGCCAGCCCCTGGTTGTCGACGGGATGCCCTTCGCCCTGCTCCATTTTTTCTATCCTACTGATGGACTGAACCACCACCAGAAGCAGATGCTGGTGACGGCTATCGATACTATAAAACTGGCCTTACTGAACCTCCAGATGCAGGACAACCTGCGCCAGGAATCCATCCGGGATCCACTGACCAGTCTCTTCAACCGGCGTTACATGGAAGAGGCGCTTCAGTTGGCCCTATACAATGCCCAGCGCAATGGCCGGCCGCTATCAGTGATTATGGCCGACATAGATAACTTCAAACAGATCAACGACCGCTATGGGCATCGGCAGGGGGACCAGGCTTTACTGCAGGTCAGCCAGCTGTTTCAGGGAGGCGTCCGCCGCAATGACATCGCCTGCCGCTATGGGGGAGATGAGTTCATCCTGGTCATGCCTGATGCGCCCTTGGAATCAGCTTACGCCCGGGCTGATGCTCTTCGTCGTGCCCTGAACCACCAGTTTGCCAGCCAGGAGGGAGGGCCCGAACAAATCAGCCTCTCGCTGGGGGTGGCAGCCTTCCCCCAACACGGGCAAACGGTGGAGGCCCTGATCGAGACTGCCGACAAAGCCTTATACCTGGCCAAGCAGGGTGGCCGCAACCAGATCCGCCGGGCCTGATCAGAAAAGCTCCGTCTCTATTGAGTTCAGATCCGAATCGAGTGGGTCAGTACTGCCGGCTGGGGGCAGCTCCTGTACCGCCCTCAGTTTCTTCTCGATACTGCGGGAGCGGCGCGAGGCGTTGTCGATGGTGTTGCTGGCCTCCTGAAGTTTCTTTTTGGTCTTGTCCAGTATATCCCCGAAATTGCCGAACTCGGTCTTGACCGCACCTAAAAGCTCCCATACCTCGCTGCTGCGTTGCTCTATGGCCAGGGTGCGGAAGCCCACTGAAAGGCTGTTGAGCAAAGCCACCATGGTGCTGGGCCCGGTTACCAGGACCCGCAGTTCGCTCTGCAGGGCGGACAGGAATCCCGGCCGGCGTACCACTTCTGCGTAAAGGCTTTCGGTGGGCAGGAAAATGATGCCGAAATCGGTGGTATAGGGCGGGGCCAGGTATTTGTCCTGTACCATTCGGGCTTCGGAGCGGATGCGTTTTTCCAGCTGGCGCCCGGCTTCCTCCAGCTGCTCGGGGAGACCCATTTCACTTGCTTCCACCAGGCGCAGGTAATCCTCCTGGGGAAATTTAGCATCGATGGGCAGCCATATCTCGCCCTCTCCCTGGTTCTGCCCGGGCAGACGGATGGCGAATTCCACTCTCTCATTGCTGCCTGGTCGGGTGGCTACATTACAGGCATATTGTTCCGGGCTCAAGACCTGTTCAAGGATATTGCCCAGCTGGATCTCGCCCCATATGCCCCGTGTCTTTACATTGGTGAGTACTTTCTTGAGATCGCCCACCCCCGCGGCCAGTGATTGCATCTCCCCTAAACCCTTGTGTACCATCTCCAGCCGGTCGCTGACCAGTTTGAAGGACTCGCCCAGTCTGGTCTCGAGGGAGGCGTGTAGTTTTTCATCCACCGTCTGGCGCATCTTCTCCAGCTTCTGGTTATTATCTTCCTGCATTTCCTTAAGCCTGGTCTCCACGGTCTGCCGCATCTGGTCTAAACGGGTTTCATTGCCGGCGGCCAATCGGTCTATTTGTTCGCCGAACAGGCCCAGCTGGCTCTTCTGCAGGTGGGCGGCTTCATTGACCCGATTCAGCAGCGAGTCCTCGAACAAGCGCAGACTGTGGGTCATCTCTTCCCGTCCCTGGCGAGCTTGGCTGCCTGATTCGGTACGCAGGGCGGACAAGTCGGAATGCATGACCGACCAGGCGGTCTGCTGGCCCTTTTCCAGTACTGCCAGCCGCTGCTCTTGTATCGTCTGCATCTGCCTGATGGCCCGCAGCCGCCATAGTACCAGCAATGAGATGATGACCAGGACCAGGTTCATTATCGGTAACAGATACTCCAATCCCCATACCTCCCCGCGCATCATATCCCTATTGTACCGGAACCGGGGCGGGAATAAAACGAATCGGGCGGGCGGGGCTGGTGGTTACTGGTCTGGGTTAGGCGAGCCCAACTGACTAGAGCCAAATCTTTTGGCTTGGGCTATAATTAAAACACGCGAATAAATAGTTGCCAGACAACTGGAATAATGAGGGGGAACGAGAAATGGAGAAGATAGGGGTCAAGTTCAAGAAACTTGCTGCCTGGGCGGCGGTGCCCGAATATGAGACCAGAGGAGCAGCAGGCTGCGACATCTGTCTGGCCAATCAGGATGAGGTAGTGTTGTATCCCAATGAAGTGAGGAGTTTTCCTACCGGATTGGCGATCATGATACCATCCGGTTACGAGGGGCAGATCAGGAGTCGGGCCGGCATGGCCGGCAAAGGTATCGTGGTAGCCAATGCCCCCGCTACCATTGACGGCGACCACAACGGAGAGATCAAGGTGATGCTGCTCAATGTCACCGATAAACCGATCAAAATACTCCCTGGTCAGAAAGTGGCCCAAATGGTTTTCGGACCGGTGGTGCAGGCGGTATTCATCGCCGACGAGGGCTAAACCGGAGCAAGTAAATCAAAATGACGATAATATTGGATCGGGCCGGTAGCGGCGGGATGCCGCCGGAAATGCTTAAGCCACGGGCAGGCGTCGGTAACAGCGGTTTGCCCGGGCTTTTTTATGGACCGGTGAAGCTGTGACCATAAGCAACCTTGCCATCTGGCGACCATGGGCATGAAAAATACCTCTCAATCGCAGGATGGTCTGCAAGCATCCGATAATCACCGCCGTATTTAGGTCAGGAACAAAATATTGGGGAGTGATAAATATGGAGATGCAGGCAGGCAGGTGGAAAATTCCCTTGGCGGGGTTATTGGCGGTAGTCTTGTTGGTAATACTGAGTTTGCTTGGCGGTCAGGTCGGGCTCAATCAATCCCAGGCAGCAGCCCAGGCAGAATTGCCGGTGGTGGGCAGTTATGAGAAGCTGGTTCAGCTCTTGGAGAATGCCCAGCATTATGGCAGTCTTTATGGGCGGATGGCGGCCGATAGTACGGTGACCAAGGAATCCAATCTGGCTGTGGCCCCCCAAGCTGCCGGTGCTCCCAGCGATAGCAGCGATTTTTCGGCCACCAACCTGCAGGTCGCGGGGGTGGATGAAGGCGATCTGGTTAAGACTGACGGTACCTATATATACCAGGTCAACCAGCAGCGGATAAACATAATCAAGGCGCAACCGGCAGATAACATGGCTTGGACGGCCGCGATAGATTTCCACGACAGCAGTTTCACACCATCTGAGCTATATGTGGACAGCGACCGGCTGATAGTAGTCGGTAACCATAACACCCCGGGGCCCTCCCCCAGGCCATACTATGAAAAAGATCAGTCCCAATCCCTGATCTATCCCCCGGTATACTCCACCCAGCTGACCCAGGCTATCGTATATGATATCTCCGACCGCAGCCGGCCTTTCAAGGTTAGACAATTGGAACTGGAAGGCAATTATCTTTCCTCCCGCAAGGTGGGTTCCTCTTTTTATCTGTTGAGCAATAAATATATCAATTACTACTACATCCAACAACAGCAGGGGGTTACCCCGATCTGGCGCGACACTGTCCGGGGCGAGGGATATGTAGCTGAGAAATACGAGGATATCCGGTACTTTCCGGACTGTATCGCGCCCAATTACCTGATGGTGGCGGCCATAAATCTTGATCAGCCCGGTGCCCCGGCCAATATCAATACCTATCTGGGCAGCGGCCAGGACGTCTATGCTTCCACCCAAAACCTCTATGTGGCGGTGCAGAAGCACGACTACCGCATCCAACCGCTGATGGGGCGGATGATACCGGATCTGCCTGCCGAAAGTACCACCACTGTCTATAAGTTTGAGTTGCAGCCGGGCGGAGTAAAGTATTTTGGTTCCGGCCAGGTACCGGGACGCATCTTGAACCAGTTCTCCATGGATGAACATGAGGGCCATTTCCGCATAGCTACCACCCGCGGAGAGGTGTGGCGTACTGACCAATATACGTCTTCCAACAACGTCTATACCCTGGATGCCAACCTGCAGCTGGCCGGCAGTCTAGAGAACATAGCCCCCGGAGAACAGATTTATTCGACCCGTTTTATGGGCGATCGGGTATATATGGTAACCTTCCGAAAAGTCGATCCCTTCTTCGTAATTGATCTGAGCGACCCGGCCCGCCCGGCCATCCTGGGCAAACTCAAGATACCGGGATATAGCGACTATCTGCATCCCTATGATGAGAATCACATAATCGGATTTGGCAAGGATACCATTGAATTGAAGACCTGGGGAGACCAAAGCCAGGCATACTATCAGGGCATGAAAGTGGCTATCTTCGATGTGACCGATGTAGCTAATCCGGTGGAGATGAGCAAGGTCCTTATCGGGGACCGCGGTACCGATTCTCCGCTGCTGAGCGACCACAAAGCTCTATTGTTTTCAGCCGCCCACAATCTACTGGCCTTCCCGGTGACGGTCATGGAGGTGAATGGAGCGAAGGTGACCAGTGGAACTCAACCGTTCCCGGCCTACGGCAGTTACGCCTTTCAGGGTCTGTATGTATATAACATCGATTTATCCAAAGGTTTACAATTGCGGGGCCGCATAACCCATCTGAGCAGGCAGGATTACCTGGCGGCCGGAGACACCTGGTATGACAGCCGCAAAAACATCCAGCGCGGTCTGTACATCGGTGACACTCTGTACTCTCTGTCAGAGGATATGGTGCAGGCCCATGACCTGGCCAGTTTAACCTTAAAGAATAGTTTGGCTTTAACCCAAAAATAAATAGAAAAAAGGATAGGTACTGCCTGAACAGGCCTATCCTTAAACGATTATGAAAGAAGGGGGCGGCTAATCCATGGGGCCGCCTTCCCAATACTGCCTTATCTTCCGCAGGGCCAGGCCTCCGAAAAACAGGCCATTGATAAATGCGATCGGCCAATACATCGATTTAAAATTGAATCCGTTTTTACCCATAACTTTGAAACGTCTATTCATTATCTATATCCCTCCTTTGCTATATCTTTTGTCACCCGGATAATTATTATAGCTGGATTTAAATCTACGGTTTGACGGATTATGGTGCCACAAGAAAATTGCCTTCATGCCGGCAAAATGGTAAATTAAAAATAATAATTTTGGAACTGGCTATAGAGGTATTTTCCATGAAAAACAAATCCAACGTGCCGCGTGCGATGCTTAAGCCCCTCGTCGGGGATATAGCGAGATACATCAAGACCAACGAAGGGTGTTTGTCCATTCTGGAGATCGTCGAGGATATTCCTTATGATATTCGGGCTGATGTCATCGAAGGTCTTTCTTCTTTTCACAGTCCCGACATGGTCAATTTTTTTCAGCTGATCAGGCTGGAATACGGTAAGGAGTTCGATAAAGCCTGCACCAGAGCTCTGGCCAAGTACAAGCTGGCCAGCTTACATTCCCACTTTCCCCCCCTGATGAGAGGTGATTTCTACCGCGCCTTTGCCAGTACCAGCCGCAATACCGGACGGATGACAGTTGATGTAGCCTGGCACAAACCGGATGGGCGCTTGTACGTAGAGTGTTTTTTCCTGGCGTTCAGTGCCGATGGGGTGCATAGTTTCTTCATCATCGAGGATATGCGGGTGGAACAATATGAGCAGGATCGGGATAATCAACCCGAATTGGCGGAAATAGATTATACGGAGTGCTGCATGCTGATCAGCGACGCCTATAAGTTCAACGTGCGCTGTATGAGTCGCCCGGCGCTGGGCCGTTTCTTGTATCATCAATACCTGGATGATGAACCGAAGGAGGCCCATGGCACTATAACGGCCCTGCTGCGCAGGATCTCCCCCCGGCTGGCTCCGCGCCAGCTGGTCAACAGCTTTTTTCATGCCCTGCGCTGCCAGGATTTCAATTACCTATTTTCAATCGTGGATGAACAGTACATATCACAAGGCACGTTGCTGCAGCACATAAATCGGGCCATGAAACCGAGTGCCTTGCTGCTGGAGGGCAGGGTGGAGGAGATCCGCGGTTCCCACAACAACTTGGGATTATCGGCTTACTCGATCATAATGTTTGAGCGCGAAGTTTACCGTACCGAATACCTTTTTGCGGTTTCTCGGGATTCATTAGGGACCTGGCTGATCACCAATATTACCCAGGTCGATCAGACCAGGCTGGAAACCGGATCTGACGATGATCCCTTTGCGGTCCCGGTATACTGCCGGGTATACGAGATAGTAAATATCGATGACCTGTTCGAGGTCCTGGACCGGGTGGATAATATCCGCGAGGTGGAGGAACTGCCCTATGGGATGCACATGCGGGTCACCTGTTACGATGATGATTACAACCATGGTGTCACCTTTATGAGCGGGGTGATTGCCGACCTGGTCATTAATGGGGATGAATTCGTGATGATCGCCCAGGAGCAGGATTCCCTGGAGGACCTGCACTCTATCCTTACCCTGGAGGGCCCTTATCCCTTATCCTCTAGGGGTGAGTACGAACTGAGCCTAAGTACCGCTTACAGTTACCTGAGCGGCCGCTACCTGCAGTTTGAAGATATCCTGTTGGATGAGGATGAAGAGATGGCTTTTGAAGATGGGATGCGTTTCATAACCGCCCGGTACGCTCTGAAAGACCGGTCGGCGGTTCTGCGCCGGGTGGATGAACTTACAGGACCGAGGATTGAGCTGCCGGGTCCGCTGCAGCTTATCTACCAGTGTGACAACTTACCGCAGCATCCCGGGTTTATGGCCGAATACATGATTGGCCCCAGTTGGATAACCATATCCGCATTCGGGGAACGGGACATCAGCGCGGTGCGGCAGTTTTTCGAGACAGGTATGTACGACGCGTTGGAGTTTGATGGGCTGGAGATCAGGGAGAATGGGATCTTCGAGGTCTTAACCCCCGAGGTAAAGAAGACTTATCCCCAGTTGGAAGCCCAGCTTAAAGAGATGTACCTCAACAAGTGGTATCATTCCCATTTTGCCGTCTTACGAGGTATGACCCCGTCGGAAGCCTGCCAGACCGAGGAGGGCACCCGCCTGTTGTGGACCATGTTCAAGCATATCATCCGCAAGGAGCAACAGCGGCGGCTCCGGGGTGAGCGCAAGAAAATAGGGGTAAAAGAGTATATAGGCAAACTAAATTTACAGCAGGAAGGCGAATATTAGGATATTATCTTGACAGGCAGGCGATTATTGCAGTATACTCTTTCACATATTATTCAAAGGCTATGAAGGAAAATGCCTGTGTGACGGGTTGATCACAGAGAGCCGGGGGGCTGGGATCCGGTATCAGATCGACGCAGGTTGCTCATTCCAGAGCCGCTATCTGAACAGTCCGCCAGACGGACCTATTAGGTGGGGCCGGACGAACAAGTCCGTTACCAAGTTAGCACCACAGAATAAATCATGCTGGTGCTGTAAGCGGTCATGCTCACTTGGAGCATGGCAACCAGGGTGGTACCGCGGGAATTCACCTCTCGTCCCTGACCAGGACGAGAGGTTTTTTGTTTCCTTTTTTAGATGTTATCCGGCCGGCAGAAGTTTTGCTAAATCGGGTATCGGATAGAGTCTAACCAACAAATCTGACGGGAGGAGAATAGGACCATGAAGAGCGATTTAGTCAAACGAGGACTGGAAAAGGCACCTCACCGCTCCCTGTTCAGATCCCTGGGTCTGATCGACCAGGAGATGGAGCGCCCATTTATCGGCATCGTCAATTCTTTCAATGATATTGTTCCCGGGCACATCAACCTGGATAAGATATCAGCCGCTGTGAAGGCAGGCGTAAGGTTGGCCGGCGGCACCCCATTCGAATTTCAGACCATCGCAGTCTGCGATGGCATCGCCATGAACCATATAGGTATGAAATATTCACTGGGAAGTCGTGAGCTTATAGCTGATTCGGTGGAGATCATGGCTACCGCTCACGCCTTCGATGCTCTGGTTTTTATCCCCAACTGCGACAAGGTGGTACCGGGTATGTTGATGGCTGCCGCCCGGCTCAACATACCAGCCATATTTGTCAGCGGGGGCCCAATGCTGGCGGGGGTATCCAACCGCAAAGCTATCAGCGTGACCCAGATTTTCGAGGGGGTAGGAGAAGCCGCCATCGGCAAGATCGATAGGCAGCAGCTGACCTGCCTGGAAGAGCAAGCCTGCCCTACATGTGGCTCCTGTTCCGGCATGTTTACCGCCAATTCCATGAACTGCCTGACCGAAGCCATCGGCATGGCCCTACCCGGCAACGGTACCATACCGGCGGTCTATTCGGAACGGATCCGGCTGGCCAAACAAGCCGGAATTAAGATTATGGAACTGCTGGAGAGAAACATCCGGCCGCTGGACATAATGACCCCAGCATCATTCAATAACGCCATCACCATGGACATGGCGATTGGGTGTTCCACCAATTCAGTCTTACATCTACTGGCCATCGCCGATGAGGCAGGGGTTAAGATCGACTTGGACTTGTTCAACCAAATCAGTGAAAACACCCCCCATCTTTGCAAGATAAGTCCGGCAGGATTCCACCACATGGAGGACCTTTATCGGGCCGGGGGCGTCCAGGCGATATATAACGAGGTGAGCAAGCGGAACCTGATTGACACTCAAGTAATGACCGTCACCGGCAAGGTATTAGGCGAGAACATAGCTTCCAACCCGGTGCTGGATTATGAGGTTATCCGTCCTCTCGATAATCCCTACAACTCCAGGGGCGGATTGGCGATTTTGTTTGGCAACCTGGCCCCTGAGGGCGCGGTGGTAAAGAAGGGTGCGGTGGACCCGGAGATGATGAAGCACCAGGGACCGGCGCGGGTATTCAACAGCGAAGAAGAAGCGGTAGAGGCGATACTGGGCCAAAAAATCCAAGCCGGGGATGTAGTGGTAATACGTTATGAAGGTCCACAGGGAGGGCCGGGGATGAGAGAGATGCTTACACCCACCTCGGTCATAGCCGGTATGGGTTTGGACCGTGAGGTAGCCCTCATAACCGACGGCCGGTTTTCCGGGGCCACCCGGGGAGCATCCATCGGCCATGTATCACCGGAGGCTTCCTCTGGAGGCACCATAGCGCTGATCCAGGAAGGGGATATGATAGATATCGATATTCCCGCCCAGCGATTGCAGCTACTGGTGGATGAAACAATTCTAGCCCAGCGGCGCAGCCGGTGGGTAAAACCTGAACCGAATATCAGGACCGGGTATATGAAACGATATGCCGAGATGGTTCAATCCGCCAGCAGGGGAGCTACCTTCAGGAAATAACCCCTCACACCAGCAAGCAGGAGCGGGCCATCACAAGCCCGTTTCTTAGTTGTATTTACTGCCAACCATTGTCACGTCGATCAACACTTGTTTAATTTTGGTTCTGCAGCTCTCGTAAAAGGGCTGGCTGGAAGTTTCCCAACATAGTGATAATCTCCTTAAAGCAGATGGGATTATCATGCACTTTAGGGCTTCATTGCTAATCCCAAGCAGTTTAGTTATATTTACAAAAAATAAATACGGAGGTGAAGGGTATGAAACTAAAAGGAGCCGATATCCTAATGCACTGCCTGCAGCGAGAGGGAGTAGATGTAGTATTTGGCTATCCGGGAGGAGCAGTCCTGCCCATCTACGATGCCCTCTATGATTCGCCCATTAAGCATATCCTGGTCCGCCATGAGCAGGGGGCTGTTCATGCTGCCGACGGTTATGCCCGGGCGTCGGGCAAAGTAGGTGTATGCCTGGCTACCTCGGGACCGGGGGCAACCAACCTGGTCACCGGCATTGCCACTGCCAATATGGATTCAGTTCCCCTGGTGTGTCTGACCGGGCAGGTGGCCTCGACCCTGATCGGCAAGGACGCCTTCCAGGAGGCTGATATTGCCGGTATTACCCTCCCTATCACCAAACATAGCTATCAAGTGGAGAGAACCGAAGATGTGGAGCGAATAATTAAGGAAGCTTTTTATATAGCCCGGACCAACCGCCCCGGACCGGTGGTGGTCGACCTGCCAAAAGATGTGATGGCCCGTGAGATAGATTTTGAAGCAAATGATTCGGAGGTTAAACTGCGCAGCTATCGGGTCATGAAGGGCGTGAATACGGGCCAGATAATCGCCGCCGCCGAAGCTATCAATAAGGCGCAAAGACCGGTCATCTACGCTGGGGGTGGAATAATCGCCTCAGATGCATCCAATGAACTGCGGGAGATGGCTGAAAAGTGCCGCATCCCTGTCACCACTACCTTGATGGGGATGGGGGCCTTCCCGGGGACCAGTTATCTTTCCCTGGGAATGTTGGGTATGCACGGCACCCGTTATGCTAATTATGCCATCGGCGAGTGCGATGTGCTGATAGCGATTGGAGTACGGTTCGATGACCGGGTCACCGGTAAACTGGACACCTTTGCTCCCAACGCCCGGGTCATTCACATTGACATAGATGCGGCTGAGATCGGTAAGAACACCGCTGTCCATATCCCTATCGTCAGTGAAGCCAGGGAAGCCCTGCAGGCTTTGTTGCCCCGGCTTAAAGCCCGACAAGAGCTAAGTGAATGGCATCATGTCATCGCCAACTGGAAGGACGAATTCCCCCTCCGCTATGGCCGGCCCAGCGAAGGTCGGATAATGCCGCAGCATATAGTTGAGACTATCTACGACCTGACCCGCGGTGACGCCATCATAGCCACCGAAGTGGGTCAGAACCAGATGTGGGCGGCTCAGCATTACCTATATAAAGAACCCCGCTCTTTCATCACCTCGGGGGGGTTGGGGACCATGGGCTATGGATTCCCGGCTGCTATCGGCGCCAAGCTGGCCTGTCCCGACAAGACCGTCTTCGACGTCGCCGGGGATGGCAGCATCCAGATGAACATTCAGGAGCTGGGTACCGCCATGCAGTACAAGATACCAGTTATAATCTGTATCTTAAACAACCAATACCTGGGGATGGTGCGGCAATGGCAGGAACTATTCCATCAAGGCCGCTATTCCTACACCGACATGAGTCACCAACCCGATTTCGTAAAGCTGGCCGAGGCGTATGGAGCCGTGGGGATGAGAGTTAACCGCACCGAGGATGTAAGGGGGGCTCTGCAGGAAGCCATGCAAATCACCGATCGCCCGGTAGTAATAGACTTCTGGGTGGAAAGGGAAGCGGGGGTTTATCCCATGGTACCCCCCGGGGAGTCGATCCTGAATATGCTGGGAGGTGATTTCGATGAATAGGCACACCATAGCCGTAACTGTTGAAAATCGTCCCGGGGTATTGACCCGGGTTACTACCCTCATTCGCCGCCGGGGGTACAACATCGATAGCCTCAATGTGGGTGCCACCGAAGATCCGACCATCTCCAGGATGACTGTCGTGGTCGACGGCGATGACACCATTATCGAGCAGGTCACCAAACAGCTGTACAAGTTGGTCGACGTAATCAAAGTCGTGGACATGACCAAAGAACACCTGGTAGCACGGGAACTGGTGCTGATCAAGGTCAAAGCCGACCACAACGTCCGGCCGGATATTGTTCAGATAGTAGATATATTTAGGGCCCGGATAGTTGATATCGGGCGGACCTCATTGATAGTCGAGGCAACAGGTGATGAGCGCAAGATCGATGCCCTGGAGGATGCGTTCCGCCCCTTCGGGATACTGGAATTGGTACGAACCGGCAAAGTGGCTATGGTCCGCGGTACCGGCGAAGATAGTAAGAGAAGGTAATACAAAGTATTAAGGAGGAAATCGATAATGGCAAAAATGTATTATGATGCTGATGCGAATCTGGATCTTCTGAAAGGGAAAACCGTAGCTGTGATGGGGTTCGGCTCCCAAGGCCATGCCCAGGCTCAGAACCTCCACGAGAGTGGGGTGAATGTGGTGGTCGGCTTGCGCAAACCCACCGATGAGGCCACTGAAAAGGAATGGAACCTGGTTATTGCGGCTGGTATTATGCCCATGAGCGTGGCCGAAGCGGCAGCGGCGGCTGATATAATCCATATCCTGCTGCCTGATGAAGTACAGGCCCGGGTCTACAACGCGGAGATCAAGCCCTACCTTAAGAAGGGTAATGCGTTGGGATTTTCGCACGGTTTCAATATTCATTTCGGCCAAATCGTTCCCCCCGATTTCGTGGACGTATTCATGGTGGCTCCCAAGAGCCCTGGCCATCTGGTCCGCCGTATGTATCAGAAGGGAGCCGGTGTGCCTGGTCTTATCGCGGTGGAGCAGGACTACAGTGGAACTGCCCGGGAACTGGGCCTTGCCTATGCCAAGGGTATCGGCTGCACCAGGGCGGGAGTCATCGAGACCACCTTTAAAGAAGAGACCGAGACCGACCTTTTCGGCGAGCAATGCGTATTGTGCGGCGGAGTCACGGAGCTGGTCAAATCGGGTTTCGAAACCTTGGTGGAAGCAGGTTACCAGCCCGAGATAGCCTATTTCGAATGTATGCATGAACTGAAGCTGATTGTCGATCTCATGTACGAGGGCGGGATGAGCTTTATGCGCTACTCCATCAGCGACACCGCCGAGTGGGGCGACTACACCAAAGGTCCGGACATTATCGGCGAAGACAGCCGCTGGGCGATGCAGGAAGCTTTGCAGGACATTCAGGACGGAACTTTTGCCAAGGACTGGCTGTTGGAAAATTCGGTCGGCCGTCCCCGCTTCAATGCCTTGAAAAGGCAAAACAAGGAACACCTGATTGAGGAAGTAGGCGCCGATTTACGGGCTATGATGCCCTGGCTGAAAGAGACCAAATAGCCACCGGCTTAACCGGGATGGTCAGGGAAGAGAGTTTTCCGTTTCTGGCTATGGTGATTTGAATGGAGGTGGAAATATGGGTGATAAAAATAGGATCTACCTTTTTGATACCACCCTGCGCGATGGTGAACAGTCACCAGGGGTCAGTCTGAATGTTGAGGAGAAACTGGAGATAGCCTACCAGCTGGCCCACTTGGGAGTGGATGTCATCGAAGCCGGTTTTCCTATCTCATCTCAAGGAGATTTCCAGGCGGTGCGGACCATCGCCCAAAAAGTAAAAGGACCGGTTATTGCCGGTTTGTGCCGGGCCACCCGGATGGATATAGACCGGGTCTGGGAAGCGGTCAAGTACGCCGAGTCCCCCCGCATCCACACCTTCCTGGCTACATCCGATATCCACCTGCGGCACAAGCTGCAGATAAGCCGGGAAGCGGCATTGGAACAGGCGGTGGAAGCGGTCAAGTATGCCCGCCAATTCTGCCCGGACGTGGAATTTTCGGCGGAAGACGCCTACCGCAGTGACGTCGATTACCTGGCCCAGATCATCGAGGCGGTCATCGACGCTGGGGCCACCGTGGTCAACCTGCCGGATACGGTAGGATATGCGGTACCGGAAGATTTTGGCGATTTCATCCGCACCTTCATGGAGCGGGTACCTAACATCGATAGGGCCATAATAAGCGTCCACTGCCACAACGATTTGGGTATGGCGGTGGCCAATTCCCTGGCTGGGGTAATCAACGGTGCCCGCCAGATAGAATGTGCCGTCAATGGCATAGGAGAAAGGGCTGGCAACGCCTCCCTGGAGGAAATCGTCATGGCCCTATATACCCGTAAAGCCTTTTACCAGAAGGAGACCAACATAAATTACCAGGAGATCTTTCCCACCAGCCGGTTGGTGAGCAGTGCCACTGGGATGCTGATCCAACCGAATAAGGCTATCGTAGGCGATAATGCCTTTGCCCACGAATCCGGCATCCACCAGGATGGGGTGTTAAAGGATAGATCCACCTACGAGATCATGAGCCCGGAACTGGTGGGAGTTTTCAAGAGCAACCTGGTACTGGGCAAGCACTCCGGACGTCATGCCTTCAATGAACGGCTCAAGCAGCTGGGCTATAATCTGGATGATGCCGAATTGGCCCGGGCTTTCGTGGGTTTTAAGGAGGTGGCTGATAAAAAGAAGGCCATCAACGACGATGACCTGCATGCCCTGATCAAAGATCGGGCCCGGGCGGTGCCGGAACGGTTCGGACTGGATTACCTGCAGATCACCGCCGGGACCAGTGTAATTCCTACCGCCACCATCAGGCTGGCCATCGAGGACAAAGCTATTGAAGCCACCGCTACCGGTGTGGGTCCGGTGGAAGCAGGCTGCCATGCCGTCGACAAGATAACCGATATCTACGGTACGATGGTGGATTATAAGCTGCAGGCAGTTACATCCGGCAAAGATGCGCTGGGCGAAGTTACCTCTCGGATCAAGATTGGTGACAAGGTATATAATGGACGGGGTTTGAGCACCGACATCATCGAGGCCAGCATCAAATCCTACATCAATGCCATCAACAAATATTACTACGACATGACCTTGAGCTCTGCGGAGTAAACCTAGTCTAATTGGAGGGACTTCTAATGGCAATGACAATCAGCCAGAAGATTCTGGCCGCCCATGCAGGGAAAGAGCAGGTGGAGGCAGGCGAACTGCTCAACTGCAAGGTGGACGTTATCCTCGGCAATGACGTTACGGCTCCGGTAGCCATCACCGAGTTCAACCGACTGGGGCGGGAACAGGTATATAATGCGGATAGCATCGTGTTGGTCCCGGACCATTTTACCCCTAACAAGGACATCAAATCAGCCGAGCAGGCCAAGATCATGCGTGATTTCGCCCGCCGGCAGGGAATTGGCAACTATTTCGAGATTGGGCAGATGGGTATTGAACACTGCCTGTTACCGGAGCAGGGATTGGTGGGGCCGGGTGATCTTATCATCGGCGCTGATTCCCATACCTGTACCTACGGGGCTCTGGGGGCTTTTGCCACTGGGGTTGGCTCCACCGATATGGCTGCGGCTATGGCCACCGGGGAAGCCTGGTTCAAGGTTCCGGAGAGCATCAAGTTTATTTATTATGGCAAGACTCCCCGTTGGGTAGGAGGAAAGGATTTCATCCTACACGCCATCGGGGATATCGGAGTGGACGGGGCTCGCTACATGTCGATGGAGTTTACCGGCGAGGCAATCCTGGGACTGTCGATGGATAACCGTTTCTCGATGGCCAACATGGCTATCGAGGCGGGCGGCAAAAATGGCATCATCGCGGTTGATGAAACCACCCTGGCCTATGTCAGGAACCGGGCCAAACGCCCCTGCCATATATATGAATCAGACCATGATGCGGTCTATGCCCGCACCATTGAGTATGACGTATCCAAGCTGGAACCGGTGGTGGCTTTCCCGCATCTGCCCGAAAACACCCGTCCGGTAAGCCAGGCTGGGGAGGTTTGGCTGGATCAGGTGGTGATCGGCTCCTGTACCAATGGCCGCATCGAAGACCTGCAGTCGGCCGCTGAAATGCTTAAGGGACACAAGGTGTACCCCGGACTGCGCCTGATAATCCTGCCTGGTACCCAGGCAATTTACCTGGAAGCTTTGCGGCGTGGGTTCATTGAGATATTCATTGAAGCTGGGGCAGCGGTAAGTACGCCTACCTGCGGCCCTTGTCTGGGTGGTCATATGGGTATCCTGGCCCAGGGCGAGAAGTCCCTGGCTACAACCAACCGCAATTTTGTGGGGCGCATGGGTCACCCGGAGAGCGAAGTCTACCTGAGCAATCCGGCGGTGGCGGCTGCCAGTGCCATCAAGGGCAAGATCACCCCGCCATGGGAGGTTTAACGATGAAATTTACCGGTAAAGTGTATAAATTTGGCAGCAACATCGATACCGATGCCATTATCCCGGCCCGTTATCTTAACACCTTCGACCCGGCCGAGCTGGCCCGTCATTGTATGGAGGATGCTGATGCCGAGTTCCCCAACAAGGTCAAACCAGGGGATATTATCGTAGCCGACAAGAACTTCGGCTGCGGCAGTTCCCGTGAGCATGCCCCGATAGCCATAAAAGGGGCGGGTATAGCCTGTGTGGTGGCTGACTCGTTTGCCCGCATCTTCTACCGCAACGCCATCAATATCGGGCTGCCCATCCTTGAATCTCCGGAGGCAGCCCAAGCCATCCAAGAGGGTGACGAGATCGAGGTTGAATTGGAGTCGGGTCAGATCCGCAATTTGAGAAGTGGGGAAGTATACCAGGCCGCCCCTTTTCCTGAATTTATGCAGGGCATAATGGCCCGGGGCGGTTTGATAAACTATGTCAAAGAAACCAAATAGCCACCAGCGCAGCCGAAAGGAGAAGTTCGATGTTTAGAATTGCAGTCCTCCCAGGGGATGGCATCGGGGCGGAGATAGTACCGGAGGCGATCAAGGCCCTGGAGGCGATCGGGGAAAAGTACGGTCATGAGTTCCAATTTACCGAAGCCCTTATCGGGGGGGCAGCCTACGATGCGGTCGGCCATCCGCTGCCCGCGGCTACCCTGGATATTTGCCGGCAGTCAGATGCGGTTCTGCTGGGAGCCATCGGCGGCCCCAAGTGGGATGAACTGCCGGTCCACCTGCGTCCGGAGGTGGGAGCCTTGCTGCCCCTGCGCAAGGAATTGGGCCTTTACGCCAATCTGCGCCCCTGCATTTTGTTCCCGGGGCTGTTGCAGGCTTCCACTTTGAAAGAAGAGGTTATTGCCGGGGTAGACCTGATAGTAATCCGCGAACTGACCGGCGGGCTTTATTTCGGCGCCAAGAGCCGGGAGAATACCCCCGACGGGGGAGAGAAGGCCACTGATATTCTGAGTTATTCCACCTATGAGGTAGAGCGGATAGTACGCTTCGCTTATGAAGTGGCCCGCAAACGGAACCGCCGGCTATGTTCGGTCGACAAGGCCAACGTCCTGGAGAGTTCCCGGTTGTGGCGGGAGACGGTCACCCGGCTGGCCGCCGATTATCCCGATGTGGAGACCAGCCATATGTATGTCGATAATTGTTCAATGCAGTTGATCCGCTTTCCCCGGCAGTTTGATGTTATAGTAACTGAAAACATGTTCGGCGACATATTAACCGACGAGGCTTCCATGCTGACCGGTTCTATCGGCATGCTGCCCAGTGCCTCGATAGGTGGCCAGGTAGGCTTGTACGAACCCTCCCACGGCAGTGCTCCCGATATCGCCGGGCAAAAGAAAGCCAACCCGTTGGCAACCATCCTGTCAGCAGCCATGTTGCTGCGTTATTCGCTCAACCTGGAAGCGGAAGCACGCCGGATCGAACAATCTGTCCGTCAGGTCATGGAGAATGGTTATCGCACCCCGGATTTGATGGAAGAAGGCAAGATACTGGTTGACACCGTCCAGATGGGCGATCGGGTGAAAAAGGTAATATTGAGAGGTTAAGGAGGGT
This sequence comes from uncultured Syntrophomonas sp., assembly GCA_964494735.1. GTDB lineage: Bacteria > Bacillota > Syntrophomonadia > Syntrophomonadales > Syntrophomonadaceae > PHAA01. The sequence goes on along the minus strand of CAZBSD010000001.1, from coordinate 34,608 downwards.
GCTTTAATTGGGGATTTAAAGTTGGATGTCAAGGTCTATGATGTTACCCTGCGGGATGGAGCCCAGGGCGAAGGGATATCCTTTTCGGTCGATGATAAGATAAAGATTGCCCGCAAATTGGACCGTCTCGGGGTTTCCTATATTGAGGGCGGCTGGCCCGGGAGCAATCCCAAGGATTTGGATTTCTTCCAGCAGATTAAAGACTATCACTTGGAGCATGCCAAAATCAGCGCCTTCAGTTCCACCCGTCGTCCTGGCGTGAATGTCAAGCATGACAGCAACATCACCGCCCTGCTGGCTGCAGACGTGCCGGTCGCGGCCATAGTCGGCAAATCGTGGGATTTCCATGTCCTGCGCGCCCTCGAGACCACTCTGGAGGAGAACCTCAACATGGTCAGGGAGACCGTTGCTTATCTTAAGGACAGGGGTCTGGAGGTAGTCTTCGATGCCGAGCATTTCTTCGATGGCTTCAAACACAACCCGGATTATGCCTTACAGGTGCTGGCGGCGGCCGTCCAGGCCGGGGCTGATTGCCTGGCCTTGTGCGACACCAATGGGGGCACCCTGCCTTGGGAATTGGAGAACATAATCAGGAAGGTACAGGAGGAAGTAAGAATCCCCTTGGGGATTCACGCCCATAACGACTCGGGATGCGCGGTGAGTAACTCCCTGGCGGCGCTGAACCTGGGTTGTGTGCAAGTGCAGGGCACCATCAACAATCTGGGGGAAAGATGCGGCAACGCCGATCTGTGTTCTATTATCCCCAACTTGGAGCTCAAGATGAACAAACGTTGTCTCCCCACTGGAAATCTCAAACGGTTGACCGAGGTGAGTCATTACGTCAATGAGATAGCCAACATGCCCAGCCCCAGCAACCAGCCTTTTGTTGGTTCGGGTGCCTTTGCCCATAAAGGCGGTATCCACGTGAGCGCCGTTTTAAAAGATACCCTCACTTATGAGCACATCGATCCGGAGGAGGTTGGCAACCATCGCCGGGTGCTGGTCTCAGAACTGGCGGGCATCTCCAATTTGCTCTATAAGGCCAAGGAATTGGGGCTGGATGTCAACAGCTATGACGCCCAGACCAGGGCCGTCATCAAGCAGATCAAGGAACTCGAAAACCAGGGCTTCCAGTTCGAAGGTGCGGACGGTTCGCTGGAATTGTTGTTACGCAAGGCATTCGGGCAGTTGGAGGATTTCTTCCAGCTCCGCAACCTCAAGATCATCCTGGAGAAGCAGGAAGACAGCGATTTCGTAGCCGAGGCTTTCATCAAGATACAGGTGGGAGACCAGATAGTGCACACTGCCGCAGAGGGTGACGGACCGGTCAACGCGTTGGACAATTCCCTGCGCAAGGCCCTGGCCGAGGTTTACCCGGAGATAAGCGGGATGCACCTGGCCGACTACAAAGTAAGAGTCCTGGATAGCAACCGGGGCACCGCGGCCCGGGTCAGGGTATTGATAGACTCGGCCGACGAATCGGAAAAGTGGAGCACGGTGGGAGTATCGGAGAACATAATCGAAGCCTCCTGGCAGGCACTGGTAGACAGTATTAATTACCTGCTGATGAAGAAAAGGTTGCCGGAAAGAAACGCATAGGCAATGACCTGGAACCAACCCAGCGGGAAGCGCCGGGCTGCTTATCACGATCATAAACAGGCGGCATACGAAAAAGGAAAAGCCCCAGCCAGGACTAAACCTGGCTGGGGCTGTGCAATTGCCAAGCGGATTGGTGCTATCGGGGTCAACTACTTAATCGACCAATCTTAATCCCACCGCCAGGGCACTGGCCGAAATGTTGGTGATGGCCACGAAACCGATGTTATAAGCCTCTTGCTCGACCTCCACTACATAGGTGCAGCAGTCGCCACAGTCGGCACAGGAACACCAGCTGTAGCTGAATGGTTCGGTCACCTGTTGGAAAGCATCAGTTGGGATCGGAGGCGGTCCGGGGAAGTTTTGGGATCTTTCGAAGACCCAGCTCCCCAGGGTTATGGATGCGCCCTCACATACCTTCTTCAGCTTGAAGACCAGGCGTAAAAAATAATTGGCCAGATCGACGGTGCGATAGGTGATCAAAGAAGAGAAATCGAATTTTACCGTGGCATCGATAAGTTCACTGGTATCCAGGGCCAGAGTGGACTGCACCGCGGAATTGCAGTAGTTGCCATTAGGGATGACAGAGGCACCATTGACCCCTGTAAGACCGACGAAGTTGGTGGGGATCGGGGCTGAGCCGGAAGCGGTTCCACACTTCAGAATCGAAGCACTCTCATAGCGCGGCTGGGGTTTGGGCCACACCATTGGGGGCATGGGGGGACAGTAATCCTCGCGGTCATGTTCGGGATAGCGGCCGTCGTCGTAATCGGGCCGTTTGCCCCATTCCCGCTCCGGCTGCCGGTAGGAATCACGATAAGTTCTGTTGCATTTCATCAGTAAAAACCTCCTGTTTTATTGATTCGACCAGCCCGAGCGCTGATATCAGCCGGTCCTAATGTAGGTTATTCACCGGCCTATAATTTGGTTACCCTGGAAAAGAAAATATCTGCGGCCTTTAATAGCCATACCATCCAGGTGTGAACGAAAGTGATAAAAAGGTTGCCATTATCAACAGGATTTTGTAGAGTTAAGCTCGAGGTGAACGGAATTTGAAAGCAATGATAATGGCGGCTGGGGTAGGGTCGAGATTGATGCCCATGACGGCTGGCCTGCCCAAACCCATGATTCCCATGACCAACCGGCCGCTGATGGAAAATTCGGTCCGACTGCTGGCTCAGCACGGTTTTACCGAACTGGTTGCCAACCTCCATTATCATGGTGACCAGATCAGTGGATATTTCGGTGATGGCCGCCAATTTGGGGTGTCCATGCGCTATTCCCATGAAGAGCAGTTGCTGGGCACGGCCGGAGGGGTTAAACGGTGTGCCGGATTCCTGGACCAGACATTCGTGATCGTCAGTGGGGATGCACTGACCGATATCGATCTGACCAGGCTGGTGGATGCTCACCGCCGGCATGGCGCTTTGGCGACCATAGCCCTGAAAGAGGTGCCCGATGTAGAGCATTTTGGCATCGTCATCACCGGCGAAGATGAACGCATCCAGAGTTTTCAGGAGAAGCCCCGCCCTGAGGAGGCTCTCAGCCAGGTAGCCAATACCGGCATATATGTATTTGAACCCGAGGTATTCAAATATATCCCCGATGGTTTCTACGATTTCGGCAAGCAATTATTCCCCCTGCTGGTAAACATGGGCAGCCCATTCTTCGGTGTAACCGCGCAGGGCTACTGGTGTGATGTTGGCAACCTGGAGACCTATCGGCAAGCTCATGCCGATGTGCTGGCCGGGAAAGTGCGGGCAGCCCAGGAAGGCCGGCTCATATTGGCGGAAGCAGGCCAGCGGGTGTTGGTGGCTGATGGGGCGAAAATGGGTGACGGGGTGAGGTTCTCCGGCAACGTGGTTATCGCTGCGGGGTGTCAGATCGGAGATGGGGTCACCATCAGTGACGCTGTGATCTGGGAAAATACCAGCGTCGGTGCCGGAGCCGTTATCAACGAATCAGTGGTCGGAGCCAACTGCCAGATCCGGCCTGGGAGTAAAATCGGACCTGGGGCTGCCATCGCCAGCGGCACCAGGTATTAATTCCGTCTCCGGTCACGACTTGTCGGGCCGGGGATGAAGGCTGAGACAGGAAGCGCAACAGGAGATGGATATGCTTTTTTAGGCTCCGGCTCACTTCGCTGAGACCGGGTGTCGGGCATTCGATTTGATCATTATTAGGTTGGGGGAGCAAGGGGTTTTGGCCCTGCAAGAGCAGAAAAAAGGAGTAAAGAGAACCACTCTCTACTCCTTTTCGGTTGTCACGGCCAAGCAATATACGAGGGTAACAAACCCTACTCAGTCGGTGCTGATTCTGGGGCCTTTGGATCCAAAAGGGTCGCGAATCCCTCATCCAGATCCTCGATAGAGAAGCTCTTGACCTCATCCATGACACTATCGTCGATGGGACTCATGTTAAATATCCGGAATTGTCCCTTCTCATTGATGAGCAAGGCCGCCTCACGGCTGGTCGGCTGGCCCTTCTCCAGGAAATCGTACACGACCAGAGCCCCATTGGTACCGATCTTGGTGTATTCTCCCAGGACCTTGATGTCCAAGCCTTCCGGCATGGTGTTCTCGGCTTCGATTTCGGTGATGACGGCGGCGATCTCTTTCTCTATCTGGCTGCGCGCGGCCAGCAGTTCGGCGGGATTCTTATCCTGATAATCGGGCAGGAAGCGTACTGCCCAAAAGACGCTCAAGTTAGAGGCCATGGTGTTATAATCCTTGCTGAAGTAAGCCTGATAGAAATTATTGACCGTTTTCTCAGGTGCCGGTTTGTCCATGAAAGCGGCGTATGAGTAAAGCCCAGCCAGGAGCAGCACAATAACCACGAACAGGAACCTGGGCACCCGGGGCGGTCCGGCAGCAACCTGGGCCGCATGGTTCTCATGTGAATTAGACAATTTCCATTTACCCCCGTTTCTTCTGCAGTATAACAATTACGCCTTATATTCTAATCCATCCCGCCGATTTTAACAAACTGTCAGTTGGCGCTATGGATGGATGAGCAGTGCTGGCAGGGGATATGAGCTTAAAATAACGATATATCGTATCAGGGAGGGTCGAAACATGAAAGAAGTGGTGGTAATCGGGGCCGGTCCGGCCGGAATGATGGCGGCAATCACCGCCGCATCGGCAGGATGCCGGGTCACGATCCTGGAAAAGAAAGTCCAGGTAGGCCGAAAACTGAGGATAACCGGCAAAGGCCGTTGCAATCTAACCGCGGCTGTTGATACAGAAGGCTTGATCAAGGGCATGCCCGGCAATGGCCGTTTCCTGTACAGTTCTTTCAATGAATTCTCGAACCAGGACCTGATCGCATTTTTTACCCAGCGCGGGCTCAAAGTAAAAGTGGAGCGGGGCCAACGGGTATTCCCGGAATCAGATGATGCTGGTCAGGTGGTGGCGGTTTTGGTCCAAGCGATGCGCGAAGCTGGGGTAAATATGGTAACCGGATGCCAGGTGTTGGGATTGATGTTGGAAGAGGGACAGGTGTCCGGGGTGAATACCCGCCCGGGACCCTTGGCGGCGCAAGCGGTGATCGTAGCTACCGGGGGATTGTCCTACCCAGGTACGGGTTCGACTGGCGACGGTTATCGCTGGGCGGCAGCTGCCGGTCATAGGATAGTCGAGCCGAGGCCGGGATTGGTGCCGCTGGTGACGGCCGAATCCTGGGTCCAAGAGTTGCAGGGATTAGCCTTGAAGAATACCCGCGCGATATCATTCGATGCCCGGGGCGGCAAGATCAACGAAGACTTCGGAGAGCTCCTGTTTACCCATTTCGGCCTGTCAGGCCCGATCATACTTTCCATGAGCCGCGATATAGCCCGGTATATACACCGGGAAGGGCAGACGGTCAGGATCGAACTGGACCTCAAACCGGCCTTGCCCGACGAAAAGCTGGACGAGCGCCTACAGCGGGACTTCAGCCGTCAGTCCCGCAAGATGTTCAAGAACGCTTTGGATGACCTTTTGCCGGCCAAGATGATCCCGGTGATGGTAAAAATGAGTGGCATCGAGCCGACCAAGCCCTGCCATCAGGTGAGCCGGGGGGAGCGGCTGGGACTGGTGCAGCTCTTCAAACACCTGACCCTGACCATAACTGCGCCCCGGCCCATAGCCGAGGCCATCGTTACTGCCGGTGGGGTGACCGTCAAGGAGGTCGATCCCCGCACCATGCAGTCCAAATTGGTTCCGGGACTATTCTTCGCTGGTGAAATCCTGGATGTGGATGGCTATACCGGGGGGTATAATCTGCAGGCATGCTTCTCCACCGGATATGTAGCTGGTCGGTCGGCTGCCAAATCATAGGGAGATACCGAATGAGGGCTCAGCCCAACCGGGATTTGGCCAGGGTAACCCGCTCGAAGGCGCGTTGACGGTCAATCCCCTTTCTGCTATGATTCATATTGGTGAGTTTCGGGCAGAGAATAGGAGGAATCATAAGTATGTCAGCAAAATTGGCCTTTTATACAGGGTCAGCCCAATACATTGTCAGCGACGAATTACGCAACAGCGTCAACATAGCTATCGCTCTGGGTAAGCCCTTATTGATTAAGGGCGAGCCAGGGACGGGCAAGACCATGCTGGCGGAGAGCATCGCTGAGGCTTTGGCCAAACGACTGATCATCTGGAACATCAAGTCGACCACCAAAGCCCAAGAGGGATTATATGTCTACGATACTGTCCAGAGGTTATACGACAGCCAGTTCAAGGACCACGATGTGGCCAATATCAAACAATATATCAAGACCGGTAAGTTGGGGGAGGCCTTCCAGAGCCAAGAGCAGGTGGTGTTGCTGATCGACGAGATAGACAAGGCCGATCTGGAATTCCCCAACGACCTGCTTTGGGAGCTGGACCAGATGAGCTATTATATTCCGGAAACCAAGGAGACCATATCTGCTGTTACCCGTCCTATCGTTATCATCACCAGCAATGCCGAGAAAGAGCTTCCCGACGCTTTCCTGCGCCGCTGTATTTTCCACTATATTGCCTTCCCCGATCCAGATGAGATGGAGCGCATCATCAAAGTGCACCACCCCCGTCTGGACAAGCGGCTGCTGGAGCAGGCCATGGAAACCTTCTACATGCTGCGCAACCTGACCAACATCCAGAAGAGACCCAGCACCAGCGAACTGATCGATTGGCTGCAAGCCCTGGTGGTGGGGGGGATAAGTCCCAACAAGATAAAACAGGATATGCCCTTCTTGGGAGTGCTGCTGAAGAAAAACGAGGATTTGGATCTCCTTCTGAATGGGGTACAGGCCAAGACCCAGAACCGTCCCAATCCTCGTTCCGGCATGTGGGGCCGCTAGGAGAGAGAGTTTGTTTACCAACTTCTATTACTATCTGAAGAATTTCGGGGTACCCGTATCGTTCAATGAGTGGCAGGACCTTATGGAAGCCCTCGAACAGGGGATGGCGGCTTCCAGCCTGACCGGTTTCTACTACCTGTGCCGGGCTTTGCTGGTCAAGACGGAAGCCCACTACGACCGCTTCGATATGGCCTTCGCCAGCTATTTTAAAGACTTGGAGACAGTCGAGGGGTTGCCGGAGAAGATATGGGACTGGCTCAACCGGGAGGTACACCCGTTAGAGGTGACCGAGGCCATGCGCCAGAGCCATCGCCAGCTGGACATCGAGGAGATGAAGCGGATGCTGGCCGAACGGCTGGCTGAGCAGACCGAGCAGCATCATGGCGGCAACCGCTGGGTGGGCACGGGGGGAACTTCTCCATTTGGACATTCCGGTTACCATCCGGGCGGTATCCGTATAGGCGGCGATACGCGCAGCCTCTCCGCAGTAAAAGTAGCCGGCATGAGACGTTTCCAGGAGTTCCGCACCGATGAAACACTGGGCATCAGGCAGTTCCAGCTGGCCCTGCGCAAGCTGCGCCAGTTCACCACCCGTTTGGACGGTACCCGGGAGGAACTGGACCTGGAGGGCACCGTAGACAAGACCTGCCAGAACGCCGGTCGTCTGGAGTTGAAATGGGCCCGGCCCCGGGTCAACAGCATGAAGGTGATGCTGCTGATGGACGCTGGCGGATCGATGTGGCCTTATACCCGGTTATGCAACCAACTATTCACGGCTGTCAATAAATCCAACCATTTCAAGGAACTGCAGATATTCTATTTCCACAACTGCATCTATGATTGGCTCTATCAAGATCCCAGCTGCAGCCAAAGAAATTATGTAGACACCGAATATATCCTGCGTGCCTGTGATTCCAATTACCGGGTGATCATAGTCGGCGATGCCAGTATGGGCTACGCCGAGCTGATGCGGCCCAGCGGAATAATCGATTGGGATTTGAATAACGAGCAAGCGGGGATAGAGTGGCTGGGGCGGTTACGTAGGCATTTCGAGTATTCGGTGTGGCTAAATCCCATCCCGGCCAAATACTGGGAACGGGTGGAAGGAGCTTTCACTATCAGTGCCATCCGAAATGTATTTCCGATGGAGGAATTAACCGTAGAGGGACTGGAGCGGGCCATACGCAAGCTGAAGAGCCGCTCCCGGGAGGGGAAGGAGCTCAGGGTTGTATATTGAGAATCAGGTCGAGATAGTGGTCGACGGAGTAACCGGGGTGGGCAAATCCAGCCTGGTCCAGATTATCAGCGAAGAACTCGGATTCAGGCCCTTCGATGAGATGTTCGACGACGAATACCGATTGCTCCATAAATTCTTTCATGATCGGGAAAAATGGGCGTTCGCAATGCAGGTTAACTTCCTGACCAACCGTTTCAAGCAATACAAGCATGCCATTAAGGTGGGGCAAGCGGTAATGGATCGGTCCATATTTTCCGACCGCATCTTCGCTTTAATGTATCTCAACCATAAATATCTGAGCCCAGAGGAATACGCAGTTTACAACAACCTGCTCAACACCTTCCTGGACCAGGTAAAACCGCCCAAACTAATGGTTTACCTCCGGGTGGCCACCGACGAAGCGGTGCGGCGCATCCATCGTCGCGGGCGTCCCGATGAGATAGAAGTGGAACGCGAATATTGGGATATGCTGAACCAGTTCTACGAAAACAACTATCAGGACTTCAGACTGGGGCAGCTACTGGTACTGAATGTCGATCACCTCGACTATGTGCATAAGTCCAAAGACCGAAAATTCATGATGCAGGAGATCACCCGGGCTCTGGAAGCAGCGGGCAACAAGACGGAAGCCCGATAATCCCGATCATATCAGGCGGTGAATTATGACAGCTATCATCGGGACCATGGCAGGGACCATCTTCCTGCTCTATGCATTCTATTTCTATAAGATAATCAGGGAAGAACCGCACGCGTTTGAATTAGAACTGCTGAGGTCACTGGCCAATTGGATGATTGCGACCGGTGCCCGCAGCAAGAAATACCTGTGGTCGATGCTGGCGGCCTCGGCGATGGTGGAGATTTTGTACTTCTATCTGACCCTGGTACAGGTTGCCAACCCAGTAATTCATATTCTAACTATCATGATCATCCCCCTGGAGGCATTTCACCTGTTTCGACTGGGTCTGTCTTTCCACCGTTTTTTCAGTGGTAAATACCTGCTCAGCCAGGTTTTCTCCTGGCCTTTGGAAAGGATGAGCGCGGGTATGTTTTTTACCCATTCTCTGCTGGTGGTTGCCACCCTGTTGTTTTTCGGCTAGAACAAACCACCCTGGGCCGTTCATCGGCAATAATCCAATCTTTTTTAGAAGGTCATTTTTATTTTCAACACGTTTTAAGGCCCCTTCCTGGTCGAGGAAGGGGCTTTCGCATATGGAGACGCGGCGTACAGGTGATC
>CAZBSD010000001.1:0-25118 GCA_964494735.1 uncultured Syntrophomonas sp. | reverse complement strand
TTGTCAGCCTTTAGGTGGGTGTTATAGGGATAGTCGAACATGATAACCGGGAGGAAACGGCTCAGTTCCAATGACAGACCATGGTGGTCTTCGATCATGATTTCGATGCGGTTATCGAGGCAGACGGCTAACTTGCTGAAGTGGTGCATGTTTTCGGTTTCATTCATGATCAACTGGTCATAGTCCAGTTGGTACTGGGCCAGCCACTCCAGGGTCACTTTTTCGATATCACCATTGCGGCGGTTGCGGGAGGTGATTAATGCGATGAAATGATGTTGGTGCAGTTCGCGGATAACAGCGATGGCGTTAGGTTTAGGCCTGACTTCGCGGTAAATAGCTGCCAGGCGGCGATTCATGAAGAGCTCCATATCCCCGGGATCCCAGGGCAGGGCTTCCTCCAGGGTGTACTTGCTGGGATCGAAAGTAAAGGGCAGGTGGTTGGCCTGGGCATAGCGCTGCAGATGAGCCAGTATGGTCTCGCGGGTGTTGCTGATGTTATTGTCGATGTCGATACCTATTCGCATAATTTCGCCCCTGTTATTAAGCTGCTGCCGACTGCAAATAGATCGGAGGCCGTAAAAACCGGGACAGGGAGCGGTGTCCCCTGTCCCGGGTAAGAGTTCAACAAACTAACGCATTATGTTGCCGCCGATTACCATCCGCTGGGCTTCCGAGGTCCCCTCATAGATTTCGGTGATCTTGGCGTCTCTCATCAGCCGCTCGACCTTCACGCCCTTCACATATCCATAACCACCGTGGATCTGGACCGCTTTTATGGTATGTTTCATAACCGCTTCGGCGCAGTACAGCTTGGCCATGGCCGCTTCTTTCGCAAAAGGCTGGCCCTGGTCTTTCATCCAGGCAGCATAGTAGGTCAGGAAGCGGCAAGCCTGCAGATCGGTGGCCATGTCCACGATCCAGAACTGCACAACCTGATTCTTGGAAATAGGTTTGCCGAACTGGACCCGTTGTTTGGAATAGTTGATCGATTCATCCAGGGCGGCTTGCAGGATACCGGTAGCCTGGGCGGCGATCCCGATCCGGCCGTTGTCGAAACAGCCCATGGCGATCTTCATACCGCTGCCTTCGCCACCCAGCAGGTTGGCTTTGGGTATGCGGCAATCCTGGAAGATAATCTCCGAGGTCTGGGAGGAGCGGATCCCCATCTTCATGAAATGGCTGCCGGCCTTGAGCCCAGGGGTGCCCTTGGGTACGATGAAAGCGCTCATGCCTTTGGGGCCGGCCGATTTATCGGTCCAGGCGAAGGTCACATAAGTATCGGCTACCGGACCATTGGAGCAGAACGTCTTTAATCCGTTCAGTACATATTCATCCCCATCCAGGACAGCAGTTGTGACCGCGGCTCCCACATCAGTGCCGGCACCGGGTTCGGTCAGGGCGAAAGCGCCCAGGTGTTTGCCCTGGGCCAGTGGGGTCAGGAAGGTCTTCTTTTGTTCCTCGTTGCCAAACAAGAATATCGGCATGAGAGCCAGGCCGGTATGAACCGACATGGTGAATCCGGTGGCCGCACAAGAACGGGAAAGTTCCTCCACCGCCAGGGTATAGGTCAGGTAATCGGTTCCTTGTCCGCCGTACTCGGCTGGAAAGGGCATTCCCATATAGCCGCGCTCAGCTAGTTTTTCTATCAGTTCTTGGGGATGGCGGGCGGTCTCGTCCAACTCTGCTGCGATTGGTTCTACGTACTCCAGGGCAAATTCTCTCATACTGGCGCGAACCAATTCCTGCTCATCGGTTAATCTAAAATCCATTCAAAAGCCCCTCCTTCTTCACATTTCAGTAAGCTTCGGGTGCATTCTTGGTCAGACTCGATGTATTGACTGGCGCCTCCCCCCTTTGCGGTTAACTTTGAAGCGAGTTCCAGACTCTCAGTAGAGATAGTTGGTAAGTTTAGGCTGGATGTAGAGACGTTATCGGCTGATTCTACACTTCCGTATAGCCCAACTATATTTTGCCTACCAACTATTTGTCAACCCAATATTAGCGCCCCTGCCGAAAATGGCGGTCAGAGGGGCGCAGACGCAACTTTACGGCACAACAAAAAGGGGTCTAGCTAAATGCTAAACCCCTTAAAAAGATCGCTAATTTAATGGATTAACGACGTCTGGCCTGGAAGCAGTCCCGGCAATAGACTGGTCTCTCACCGGTCGGTTCGAATGGAACCGTGGTTTCCTGACCACAGGCGGCGCAAATGGTGGAAAACATCTGGCGCTGTTCTCTGAAACCGCCGGAATTTCCGCTGCGCTGCATCTTGCGAGCTCTTCTGCACTCTGGGCAGCGTCCCGGTTCGTTCTCAAAGCCCTTCTCAGCATAAAATTCCTGTTCCGAAATCGAGAACAAGAATTCATTGCCACAATCCTTACACACGATATATTTGTCCTGTAACATGCGTTCATCTCCCTTCTGAAGTACTCTTGGACTAGATCCCCCACAAAGGAGACGATTAAAAGAACAAGGCAAGCTAAATTCTAATTCATAGATTGCTGGTTGTCAAATCGAAATGTTCTTTTTTAAAAAAAAGAAAGGTATCCGGCAGAACCGGCGCCCACACTTTTTTTAGCAAGCCTGTCTCCTGTTTGGAGTAATCCATCAACTTTCCGCCTTGCAGCCCTGATGCCGGGCTTTGGGCTGAGCCTTCTGTCTCAGGAACCCGATGAAGGCAGGTATGAGGGTTACAGCTATGATTCCCAAAACTATCAGGCTCAGGTTGCGCTCAATGATGGGTATATTACCGAATGCCCAGCCGCCCCACAGGAACAAGCTCACCCAACTGACGCTGCCGACCACGTTGAAGATGAAAAAGCGGGTTTGGTCCATGCGGCCGATACCGGCTACAAAGGGTGCAAAAGTCCGAATGATGGGCATAAAACGAGCGATGATTATGGTTTTGCCGCCATGCCTTTCATAAAAATCATGGGTCCGCATAAGATGTTCTTGGTTGAGAAAGCGTATATTGGTACTGCTAAATACCCGTGGCCCCAAATAATGGCCTATACGGTAATTGACCATATTGCCCAGCACGGCAGCGGTCATCAGGGTAGCGGCGACAGCCACAAGATCGATGTCGCCCCCAGCCGCCAAGGCTCCCACTAGGAAAATCAAGGAATCGCCGGGGAGGAAAGGGGTTACCACCAGGCCGGTCTCGCAGAATATGACCAGGAACAGGATAAGATAGGCCCAGGTGCCATAGGCGGAAATCAACTCGATCAGGTAGTAATCCAAATTAACAAATATATCGACAAGATTTGGGACAATACTAAAATCCATTGGTGCGTCCTTTCCCAACCACTGAGTGGTGGCGTGGATAGAAAAACAAAAAAGCTGCTTGCGCAAGCTGTATAATATATAATTTTGTGAAATTCAGTCTAAATTATATGAGAGGTTTAGTCAATAGCCACCGGCCCTATAAAGTATTGATTTTATTCGGTTTTATGGGTATTATGATTGGCAAAACCAAATTGTGTAAAATTGAATAATCACCTTGCGGAGGGATGAGTTGACCTGGCTCAGGTTAAATTAATCCTGAAAGATTTCGCTCCCAGCGAAGTAGTACTATTTAGGTTATTCGTTAGTTTGGTAATTTGAGGTAGAATAAATGTTCGAAGCGGTCTTGTTTGACCTTGATGGCACTCTATTGGACATAGATATGGACCTCTTCCTGGCCCGATACTTTGAAGAGATGGCCCATATGGCGGCTCTGCATGGATATCAGGAACCGGAAGCTATTGTGGCGCAGATCTTGAAATCGACTGACGTCATGATTAAGGATAAAAATCCGTATATCTGCAACGAAGACGTTTTTATGCAGCACTTCTTCTGCTCCTTGGCGGTTGATTCAGTGCAGACCAGAAATTTCTTCGAGGAATTTTATCGTACCGGATTTCCCCGTTTAAAGAAATACTGCGGTGCCTTCAGTGGAATCAGACAGATGATGACGGGAGTGTTCGCCAGCGGGATCAAGGTAGTGTTGGCTACCAATCCGGTTTTTCCGAGGCGAGCCATACAGATGCGGATGGACTGGGCAGGGGTTGGCCACTTTCCGTTCGATCTGATTACCTCCTATGAGGTTATGCACTACTGCAAACCCAGCCCCGAATATTACCAGGAGATCGCGAATTATTTGGGGATAGAACCATCAGCTTGTTTGATGGTCGGTAATGATCGAGATGAGGATCTGGCAGCGGGAATAATCGGTATGAAGACGTTTTTGGTGGAAGATCAATTGATTGACCGCGGGGATGAAAGGCTTACTCCTGACTGGCAAGGCAAAATGCCGGAATTATTCAGGTTCATTGAGGAAATGGTTCAGAAACGCAGTGCATAAGAGGGGTCAGACCAGGGAGTAGAGGTTGGTAAATTCAAAATATATTGAAAATATCAAGGATTTTTGGTAGAGTATATAAGGTTGAATAAAAATTATTCCCGTAATGGAGCCAACAAGTGCCTGTAGCCTAATAAATTAGAGAAAGAGGTCGTATGATGGACGGCTTGTTGTATGGTGCCCTATCGGGCATTGTAACCATGGCAGAATCGATTGTAATCTTGTTTTTATTGTACTATTATTACGTTTCCGTTTACGGTTGGCGTAAACATGAGGAAGACAAGGAATTTACCCCCGAAAAGAGATTTGCGCTGATTACCGCAGCCCACAATGAAGAATCGGTTATAGGTTACCATTTGGAGAGCCTCAAGAAATTGAACTATCCCACCGAATTGTTTGATATCTATGTGATTGCCGACAACTGCACCGATAGCACGGCAGCAGTGGCGCGCCAGGAGGGAGCCCTGGTTTACGAAAGGTTCTCATCCCAGCGGGGGAAAGGTTTTGCACTGGAATGGATGTTTGCCAAACTTTTTGAAATGGAAGAACAGAAGTATGACGCCATTTGTCTCTTCGATGCTGACAACGTAGTATCGGCAAACTTCCTTCTGGAGATGAATTCCAAGCTTAAGAAGGGATATCGCTCCATCCAGGGTTATCTGGATACCAAGAATCCCAACGATTCCTGGGTCACTGCCTGCTATGCGACCGCCTATTGGTCAATGAACCGTATGTGGCAGTTGGCCCGCCACAATAAGGGTTTGTCCAATGCTTTGGGTGGTACCGGAGTCTGCCTGGAATACGAGCTGCTCAAGGAGTACGGCTGGGGGGCCACGTGTTTAACCGAGGATCTGGAATTCACCATGAAACTCCTTATGAACGGCATCAAAACATCCTGGGCCCATGAAGCCAAGGTCTACGATGAAAAACCGGTATATTTCTCGCAGACCTGGAGGCAGCGCACGCGCTGGCTGTCGGGCCACTGGGATGTTGCTTTCCGTTACATGGTGCCCCTGATTAAGAAAGGATTTCGGGAGAAAAAATGGTACCCCATCGACGGCGCCATTTATTTGTTTCAGCCCTTTTTGATTACCATTATGTTCATGACCTTCCTGTTTTCCGGAGCTGCCTATTTGTCACCGGTGCCATTATATGAGTCGATGCTGACCAGACTGACCCCCAGTTGGTATTGGTGGATATTTGGATTGGTCGGTTATTGCTACCCCATGCTGGGCCTAATCCTGGAAGGAGCTCCGCGCCGGGCGTATTTCTACTACATTACTTATCCATTCTATGGACTGACTTGGTTCCCGGTAACCATCTGGGGCCTCTTTCAACATAAGAATCAGGACAATTGGGCCCATACCCGTCATGTCCGGGGGATTTCCATCAACAGTCTGGAAACTGGTAATACTGGTATTGAGGCTGAATTGGCTGCTGCCACCACGCCCGTTCCTGCTCTGGCCGTGGTGCCGAAGGCGGATAAGGTCAAGGTCGGCGGAGTACGGCGCAGCTTGGTACCTGGTGTGGCGTTGATCACCTCCAACGAAGCTCAGACCGGCGAGGCGGAAGTGGTGCGGCGCCCCGGTAAACCTGTTTATCCAGCCCTGGTAGTTAATCGGCCAGTCATGATGAAGCCGGTGGAAGTGGTCAAAGCTACTATCAACCAGGACAATCGGCCCGCAGTTACAGTAGCTGGTGGGGATAGTCGCTAAACAAGTAAATAACAGTACTGGTCAATCAGCCTGCCGGTGTCTTGCACCCGGCAGGTTTTATTTGGGGCAATGACAGGTATGGGGGTCCAATATTTGATATATTAAACGTATTGATAGAAAAGGAGGATGAGTGTGTGGTTAAGAAGAAGTTGCTGGCATTAATGCTGGTCCTGTTGATGGGGATAGGCTGCCTGACTGGCTGCAGTCCCGCTGAAAAGAGATATTACGGCTTGATGAGTGAAGTCAGTACCCAAGAGGTCTTTACCGACAGCGGCAGTTACATAATCAACCTGACTACCCTGCCGGTCAGCCTGTTAACTGGGCAGGAAGCTATGAGCGCCCAAACTCTTGGTAACGCCTTGGGGCAGTTAAGGATCGAGTACCAGGGCCAGGTTGACATCAAACAGGAGGTTTTTCAATACGACTACACCATCTACGACACCCGTGCCAAATCTGCCAAAGGCGCATTTTCGGTTGCCGGCAAGAACGGCACAATCTATATGAAGATCGATGGAATTATGGGTTTTATCAAGGAATTTTGCAGTGCCGCGGAAAGAGATAACCTGGACCGTATCTTTGCGGGGGTGGTGTGGGTTAGTATCGACGACCGCGATATAAGCGGATGGATGCCTGATGGAAGGCAATCAGGGGTCCTGGGTCAGCTTTTCGACCAGTCATCCGGGCAACAGCTGGTTTTCAAGAAGCTCTTGGATGGATTGGTCAATGACGCCTATGGCGATTACTCCACCAGCCTGGTCTCTCAGAATGGCAACAAATACACCATGACCTTGCGCGGTCGCGATCTTATGGATGTTTTTGAATCGGGCGCGGTGTACACCATCAAAAACATCGACAAAATCGGCCAAACCTTTAAGGGCTTTTTCAATGGCCTGACCCCGGCCCAGGCTGCCCAGCTGGGACTGACCAGCGATGCTCGCCTAAAGGCCATACAAAGCCTGGACCAGATGGTTATGGAAATCAAACGGGACAGTGGCAGTGCCATACGAGAGATTCAGGCTATGAGCGCTGCTTCCGAGACTGAGCTGCTCAAGATTGTCAATGACTCGGAAATAATATCCAGCGTCGAAAAGACCGGTGCCAACAGCTACCAGGTCACCAGCCGGCTGCACCTGAACATCAGTGATCCTGCCAAACCCACCGATCGCCTGGTATGTACCTTCAGTCTCGAGCAGAATATAAAGACCGGCGGCAACGTTCAAGTAGCAGTACCAGCTGGAGCTGTTTCCCTGGGCCAACTACAGGCTAAGTATACCCGCGCCGTTACAGTGCAGAGGTAGAAAGTATACCCTTGGTGTACACTGATGGTCCCAATTATTAAGCTGGTTAGGCCCCTGCCCAGTCCTGGTCAGGGATCTTTCCCCCTTAAGGCCTGGAGACGGTGGCATCTGCAGAAATCTGCTGAAGATAAGGGTGATATTGTATATAATTGGATTATTATTATGATTGTTGCACAGGATGTTATTTAACAGCAAATGATGCCGTAAAAAGAGGTATTACCAAAATGTTGGAGAATTATCAACTAGCACATGTAAATTCCTGGAGGGTGGGCGCAATTGGACCGGAGGACCTGGAATAAAATCTTATCCGGCCTTATTCTAATATACAGCTTGGGCAGCCTGGCGGCTATGCTGTTGTGGCAGCCCGACTGGCCTATAAGCGAGGATTTGACCACCATACTGCTGGTCAGTTCGCTCTTGTGTCTGCTGGCCCTATATATATATAACGGATTCGTAATGAATAAAGAGAGACAAGCCTGGCTGCAGAGAACCCAGCGTTTGGAAGAAGAAGTGGAGCAGCGCTCGGGGCAACTCCATGAAAAAAATGCTCAGCTGAAGACTTTCATGGAAGATATTCATCACCTGGGCTATTATGATGCTTTGACCGACCTGCCTAACCGCAGGTTGTTTTTGCGTCATCTGACCAAAGCCCTTGAGAGTGCCCGCTATCAGGGAAAGATGTTTGCGGTCCTCTTCATCGACCTGGACAACTTCAAGGTGCTCAATGACAATCTGGGGCATAATTTGGGCGACATGGCTCTAAAGAAGATAGGCGAGAAGATCACGGCTGCTGTACGCCCGGCGGATGTGGTATCCAGGCACGGCGGAGACGAATTTATGGTGTTGATCAATGAGATCGCCAGTGTGGAACAGGCCTACAAAATGATAGATTCCGTCCACCGGAACATTCAGGAACCCTTCCTGCTGGGCGATGACATGGAGGTATTCGTGGAGGCCAGTATCGGAGTCGCCATTTACCCCCGCCATGGTGACAATATCGATAACCTTATCAAGTACGCCGATATAGCCATGTACGAAGCCAAACAACAGGGCAAGAATCAAGCCATCGTCTACACAGTGGAGATGCACAATTATTACACCCGCCGCATGACCCTCGACAACGAGCTCCGCTCGGCCTTGAGAAACCAGGAGTTCACTCTATACTACCAGCCCCAGGTCAGTATCAAGACTGGCGAGATCATCGGCGTGGAAGCCCTGGTCCGTTGGCACAACCACATCCTGGGGGCGGTGAATCCTTCCGAGCTGATCCCCATAGTCGAAGAAAGCGGGCAGATTATCCCCCTGGGGGAATGGGTCCTGACTACCGCCTGCCGTCAGTTGCGCCAATGGCATGACGAGGGCTACCGTATACCCAAGATTGCCGTAAACGTATCTCCGATCCAGTTCAACAGTGAGAAGCTGGTCAGCAATGTCCAGCGGATTCTGCGGGAGACGAGACTGGCTCCGGAATACCTTGAACTGGAGATCACTGAGGGGGTGGCCATCTTCAACGAGAAGGCGGTTTCCCACAAGCTTATGGTTTTGAATGAGCTGGGAGTAAGGCTGGCCCTGGACGATTTTGGCACCGGGTACTCCTGTCTGGCTTATCTGTCGCAGTACCCAGTAGATACTTTGAAGATCGACCAACGCTTCATCCAGCACCTGCAGAACCGGGACAACCGGATGCTGGTCGATACCATGATCACCATGGCCCATAATTTTGATCTTAAGGTTGTTGCCGAAGGGGTAAGTACCATCGAGCAGTATAACTTCATCCGCGAAAAAGGCTGTGATGAGATGCAGGGATACCTGATAAGTGAACCCCTCAGCAGCGAAAACCTGATCCGGCTGGTGGAGATGTACGACCAGAAAAGCACCTACATCCAGAGCATCAGTTAGCACCGCTCCCAGCTGGCCTCTATCCGCGACAATCCATTCCTAATCTACCATCCTCCGGGTCAACCCCCGCACCGCCAGAACTCCGGTTATACCTATGAATGATATTCAGCAGGCGAAGTCGCCTAACCATTGCCAGCTCAACCCGCCGTTAGCTTGCCTTTGAATTTCGCTCTCGCTGGTCGGAGTTGATTCTGTTCAGTCCAGCAATGCCGGGCGTAAGCTTATGCAGGAAACAGCCTTGCTTCTTGGCCAAGAAGCAAGGCTGTTGCTAGCGTGGTTAGAAATTCCAGGAACCATCGGGGTTCCAACGGCTTTGTTTGGGTTGGGCCCATCCCAGTTTGGCTTTGACGATATGGGTAACCGTGTCGTACTCCTTGAAATATCCCTGTTCGACACATACCGGATCGGGTTTGATATTTTGCTGCCGGCACTCGGTGACTGTCCGGGCCTTCAATGAACTAACGTCGAGGCCGCTGGGATAACGGTTGTTGTCGATATACGGCGGGGCATAATAGATGCCTTGGGATTGGTCGACATATACCACCGCGTTATCAGGGACGTGATAGGTGATATCTATAGTAGTGCCGATTATGCCCATCAATGTAAATATGCCTACGATCAATGCGGCAGTATACCAGAA
The DNA here is from genome assembly GCA_964494735.1 of uncultured Syntrophomonas sp. Lineage (GTDB taxonomy): Bacteria > Bacillota > Syntrophomonadia > Syntrophomonadales > Syntrophomonadaceae > PHAA01. The sequence goes on along the minus strand of CAZBSD010000001.1, from coordinate 15,227 downwards.
TCTCTCCATAGGGGTACGCTCTCGTTGGAACGTCATATCCTGACCCTCCCCACCCAAATTCGGCTGCCGCTGTATCCCACACCGGCTAACCGATAATATCGAATACCGATATTTTAAGCTTAATTGCCATACCTGTAAAGTTTGGCTCTCTCAATACTAATGTATTAATTACCGGTTACCGACATTCAGGTGTGTGGCCATGCCTGGCTGCGGTGGTAAATGAATGTCACAGGATTATGGACGCTGATGACATCCCCGGCTGAGTAGGTTGATGGCGGACCCTGGCAATTGGGACAGGCCCCCGATCAGACGGGTCCTTGAAAGCAGGGCAGGTCAAAATTATAACACTATTATTCCCATTGGGATCAATACTGATTCTTTCCCGGACGACTATCTATGGGCTGGATGCGGTTTTGGAGGACTCATTGGGCTGGACTTTGTCTTCTGCCTCTAATAGAATTATAAGAGCACTAAACAAGGAGTAATAATCATGGCGGATATGCACTCATCGTCGCGCACCCAGCAATTGTCACCGTTTATTGTCATGGAGGTACTGGAAAAAGCCCAGACCATGATGGCGGACGGAGAGGATATTATTCACCTGGAGGTGGGTGAGCCCGATTTCCCTACCCCGGAGCCGGTCAAAGAGGCGGCCATCAAAGCTATACAGAACGATGATACCCACTATACCCACAGCCTGGGTAAGATGACCCTGCGGGAAGAGATAGCCCGTTATTACCTGCGCAAATACGGGGTTGAGATTTCCCCTGAACAGATTATCGTGACCTCAGGTACCTCGCCGGGGATGCTGATGGTCTTTTCGGTCCTGCTGGAACGTGGCGAAGAGATCATCCTCCCCGATCCCCACTATGCATGCTATCCCAATTTTATCCGCTATGTGGATGGGGAACCGGTAGTGATACCGGTCTATGAAGAGGATGGTTTTAAGTATCGTCCCAGTGATATCAGACAACGACTGACTGCCAAAACCAAAGGGATATTGATAAATTCCCCCAGCAATCCAACCGGGGTGGTCCTGAGCGTCTCCGATCTGCAAGCGGTGGCTGATGTGGGCCCGGTGGTCATATCTGATGAGATATACAACGGTCTCAACTATGAGGACGATGAGCATACCATCCTGGAATACACCGACCGGGCTTTTGTCATCAACGGATTTTCCAAGCTGTATGCCATGACCGGTTGGAGGTTAGGCTACGTGATCGCGCCCCGGGAGTATGTGCGCACCATCCAAACCATGCAGCAGAACCTGTTTATCTGTGCTTCGTCCTTCGCCCAGGAGGGAGGCATAGTAGCCCTGCGGGACTGCGACGCCCATATCCAGGAGATGCGCGATGTTTACAACCAGAGGCGTTTATATCTGCTGCAGCGCCTCAAAGAGATGGGCATTGCCACCCGCTGCGACCCCAGCGGGGCTTTCTACGCCCTGGCCAATATCAAGGATTACAGCATGGATTCCTACCGGTTTGCCTTTGAGATCCTGGAGAAGGCCAAGGTGGCGGTTACCCCCGGAATCGACTTCGGGGCTAACTGCGAAGGCTATATCCGCTTCTCCTACGCCAATTCCCGGGAAAACATTCAGGAAGGGCTGGCTCGCCTGGAACGATTCCTGGCCGACTATAAATAGGAGTCCAGGGGCCTGGATCAAGCTGGCCTATACCCGTCTGGGATTAGCTTGTCCGGAGTTCCACTCGATGCCAGTGGTACCAGCCAGGGCCACCAGAGAGACATCATCGAGACACACATGGCACCCGCCCGGGAAGGAATTATCAGTGGCGAAACTAATCCGGGCAAAATGGGTCAGGTGGGGAGACGGCCAACGGGTGACATTTATATAAGTTGTATAGACAGTCGACAGACTGCCAGCGGGAACCAGTATAGCAACTGCCGGTGCTACCAGCAGTTGCTTGTTTTTATCCAGGAATTCCAAGGAGACCCGCACAGCGGGATTATTTTGTTCCTGGGCAGCCCGCAGGAAGAAGGTCAGCTGGAAATACCCGCCCGGGCAGACCCCGGGGATGTCCTGGGAAAGCAAGGCCTGGGGCCGGACCAAACCCAGCTGGGCAGCATTGATCCCTTGGTGGGCCACGTCGCCCCGATTGGGGTCGCTTACATCCACCCCACCGTTTACGGTCCAATTGTGGAGCGGGTTATAGGGATTTTCGAAACCGCCGTTGCGGACCATATCCCCTTTACGGGGCAGACACAGACAGTCCTCGTGCTGCCAGGGATCGGTGCAGCCGGCCGTGTTGGCGGCCAGGGCCGGGCTGGTTGCATACAAACCAGTGGAGCGGTACAAATTCCTGCCGTTATGGGGATGATCGGCGATCTGCCGATCCGACCGGCGGTATTGGGTGGTGTGGTAGCGGGTCAGGTGATACATGGCCATTCCTCCTCTGAATTGGCTAAAATGATAACATTTTGGGCTGTACTATATTATGTTCAGAGGCCGGGGAAAGTTACCGCGGCGGCTCGGGAGAATCAATCGACGGGGCCGCGGCCAGGGTATCGCCAGTCGGGAAGGGTTTAACCGGGGTGTATTTACCCATAATAATAAGCATATGATTGTAGGAATCACCAGCGGGAGCCGGTTTCGGTCCAGCCCCGCCAAAGTCAGGAGGAATACAGAGTGGAACGTACCTTCGCAATGGTCAAACCCGACGGGGTGCAAAGAGGATTGGTGGGGGAAATAATCGGACGCCTGGAGCGTCGCGGCATCAAGATAGCGGCTTTGAAATTGATGCAGATATCGCCTTCGCTGGCGGCCGAACATTACCAGGAGCATATGGGCAAACCGTTTTTCGACGGCCTGATCGATTTTATCACCTCCAGCCCGGTGGTGGCGATGGTCCTGGAAGGAGAGAAAGTGGTGGAAATGGTGCGGGCCATGATGGGGGCGACCGATCCGCAGGGTGCGGCATTGGGGACTATCAGGGGTGATTTCGGGATGACCATCGATAAAAACATCATCCACGGTTCGGATTCGCCCCTCAGCGCCGCCCGGGAGATAGATCTTTTCTTCTCGCCGGGAGAGATAATCAACTACTCCAAGTCCAACGACAGGTGGGTGTTATAGTGGTTGCCTGATCGCATCAGTCCGGGCAGACAGTGCCGGCAGCCTTCTACCAGGGAGCGGCAACAAGGATTATTAATGATCGACAGGAGACGGCAGCCGAGTCCAGTGACCAGCTGCGAGTTTCAATTAATGGCGGGGGTGTGATAAGGCTGGCCCGGTCCATGCAGGACCTGCAGCAGCCTTAATGGTCGGTTTATGTTTAATTCGGGAGTATTTGCCCATCCTGTGATTTTCCCAGGATAAGGGCAATGTTTAGCTAATGGAAAATATATGTACCGCCATTTCGGTCAGCTCGGACAGCGGCCCGGGATAAACACCCAGGAATATGGTACCCAGCAGGCATATCCATAAAGCAGTCTGGACTGGCAGTGGAACCGACAGCCGCTCTTCGCGCCGGCTGGTCCCGATGTACATGGCTTTGGCCACGTTTAGATAATAATAGACCGAGATCATGCTCATCAGCAGTCCGATGAAGGCCAGCCACAGATAACCGGCCTGGATGGCACCGGCGAACAGGTAGAACTTGCCGGCAAAACCGGCCATGGGCGGTATGCCAGCCAGAGACAGCATGCAGATGGTCATGACCGCAGCCAGCATTGGGGAACGGCGGCTGAGGCCGTCGAAAGACTCCAGTTCAGCATTGCCTTCCACCACCTCGACGGCGGTGACCACCCCAAACGCCCCCACATTGGAGAATACATACAGCAGGGCATAGAAGAGCAGGCCCTTGATTCCATAGGCATTGGCGGCCACCAGGCCGACCAGGATATAGCCCGCTTGAGCGATACTGGAATAAGCCAGCAGACGCTTGACATTGGTCTGGGATAGGGCGGTCAGATTGCCGATGATGATAGTAAGGGCCGCCACTGCTGCCAGGATCTGATGCCAGTCGAATGCCAGCGCTGGAAAAGCGACCAGGAATATCCTCGCCAGTACCGCAAAGCCAGCCGCTTTGGAGGCTACCGAAAGATAAGCGGTCACCGGGGTGGGCGCCCCATGGTATATGTCCGGGGTCCACATATGGAAGGGCACCGCTGATATCTTGAAGCCCAGTCCCGCGATCATCATGACGATACCCGCCAGTAAGGCGGGACGGTTCGTCCCGCCGCCCAAAGCCTGAGAAATCTCCGCGAAGATGGTGGAGCTGCTGCAGGCGTAGACAAGGCTCATACCGAACAGCAGCATCGCCGAGGAGAAAGCCCCGATAATCAGGTACTTCAATCCCGCTTCTGCCGACAACTGATCGTCCAGGAGGTAGGCGCTCAGGATATAGAAGCTGACAGTCATCAACTCCAGGCCTATATAGACAGTAATCAAATCCCCCGCCGCCACCATGATCATCATCCCCAGGGTGGCGAAGAGCATAAAGCTGAACCATTCATCCTTGCGATTACCGAAGAAATCGGTATAACGGGCGGACATCATAAATATCAGCAGCGCCGCACTCAGGAAAAGGATGCGGAAGAAATTGGCGTATATGTCTATCTGGTAAACCCCGCCAAAGAAGAAGGGCAATTCCCGGTCGAAATTCCAAATCACCGTGACGAGGACTGTCGTCAGCCCGATCACCGCCAGGTATCCCACCGCCTTGCGGGCCTGGGAGGGAAGCAGCAAACCGGCAGCCAGTACCAGCAGACCCAGAGCCGCTACCATTATTTCCGGGGCCAGTAATTGGTAACCCATCAGAAGATCCCTCCTATCTGGCCGGGACCGATCTGCACCAGCAGCTGGCCCACCCCGCTATTAATCAGATCCATAATCATGAAGGGCAGGATGCCACCCACCAAAATGGCTCCCCCCAAGACCAACAGGGGCACCATATCGACGCCTTTAAGGTCCTGGAGGTGGTCCCATTCGGGTCGTCGTGGACCGAACAACACTCCCCCCAATGTGCGCAGGATATACACCGCGGTGATGACTATCCCCGATATGGCCAGTATGGTGAGGACATTATAAACACCGAAGGCGCCCACGAAGATGGTAAACTCACCGATAAAATTAACCGTACCGGGGAGGCCCAATGAGGCCAAACCAGCCAGCATGAAACCGACTGCCAAGCGCGGCATCTGGTGAGCCAGACCGCCAAAATCGGCTACATTGCGGGTATGACTCTGCTGGTAGAGGTTGCCGATCATAGCGAAGAAGAGGGCTGCCATCACACCGTGAGCGAACATCATCATGACCGCCCCGTTGATGCTGATCACGTTGATGGAGGCGATACCCAGCAACACGTACCCCATATGGCTGACCGAGGAGTAACCAACAATGTATTTGAGGTCTTTCTGGGTCAAGCAGATGATACCGGCATAGACCACGTTGCCCAAAGCCAGAATAGCGATCAGCGGGGCTACATAACGGGCCCCGGCCGGCAGGAGCAGCAAACCGATACGGATCAAGCCATAACCGCCGATCTTCTTCAGCACCCCGGCGTGGATCATGCTGACCGCGGTAGGGGCACCCGCATACCCGTCGGGCGACCAGGCATGGAAGGGAAACATGGACAAGAGGGTACCGAACCCGAATGCCATCAGGCAGTAGACAAAGATCTGGAAGCCCAGCGGGTATGCGGCTCCCGCCAAGGTGCTTATGTCCATGGTGGGGAAGCCCAGCAGGGCCTGCCCCTTGACGAACAAGGCGATAAGGCCCACCAGCAGGAACGCGCTGCCGATTAAAAGATAGATGGTCAGTTTCATGCCGGCGTACTCTTTGGTAACTCTTTTGGAGGAACCGAACATGATCACCAACAGGTAGATGGGGATGACCACCACTTCATAGAAGAGGAAGAATATGAACAGGTCGGTGGCCACAAAGGTGCCCATGACCCCGCTGATGAGCAGGAGCAGGAGGGCGAAGAACTCCTTGACCCGTTCCTGGGTATGCCAACTGGCGTAAACGGCGCTGAATCCGATCAGGTTGGTCAGCAGCAGCAGGGGCAGGCTGATACCATCTACTCCCAGGCCATAGTTTACCCCCAAGTCCCGGACCCAGGGGATGGATTCCACGAATTGCATGCCGCCCAGACCCTGGTCATAAACGAAAAAAACCAGCAAAGAGAGAAGCATGCTGGCCAGGGTGGAACCAGCAGCCAGTACTCGGATCAAATCTTCACGGGTGCGGGGCACCAGCATGATCAAAACCGCACCGGCGATGGGAAGCAACAGGGTGGCGGACAGGATCGGAAAATCATTCATCCTTGCTCCACCTCCCTAAACCATGGCCGCAAAGGCGGCCATGAGAGCAGTCAGCAGCAGTATGGCCACCCCGAACGCCACCCAGATGGCGTAGGTCTGGACCTGCCCGTTGACAGTGTAGCGCAGAATTCGGCCCGAGGCCCCGGTCAGGAAAGCCAGGCCGTTGACCGCCCCGTTGATTATGCGGAGATCGATCCATTCCATAGCCCGGGCTCCGGCATCGACCAAGACCGCCCGCAGCCAGGCATAGAACTCATCCACGTAGAATTTGTGATAAACCAAATCATACAGTGCCGCCCAGTGTCGTTTAAGGTCTTCAGCCCGCAGCACCTGTTTATGGTAGATCAGCCAGGCCAGTCCGATGCCAGCCAGGGCCAGCAGGGAGGACATGGTCATAATAGCCGGGCTGATGGGGTGATGGGCGACGCCGGGAGCAGTTATGAAGCGGCCAAAGACATTACCCATCAAAGGTGAACCGACCAAGCCGGCTGCTATTGATAGGAAAGCCAGAATAACCAGCGGCCCGGTCATCACTGGGGAAGATTCGTGGGCATGATGACCTGCCCGGTTGTGGCCAAAGAAGGCGGTGAATATGAGTCTGAACATATAGAAAGCAGTCATGAAGGCTACCAATGAACCCAGTAGGTAGAGCCCGGGGTAACCGCCCGTATAGGCTCCCAGCAGTATCTCATCCTTACTCCAGAATCCTGCCAAAGGCGGGATACCGGCCAGGGCCAGAGCTCCGATGACGAAGGTCCAGGTGGTTACCGGCATCTTCCGGGCCAGCCCGCCCATCTTCCAGATGTCCTGCTCGCCGTCAAGGGCGTGGATAACGCTGCCGGCGGCCAGGAACAACAGGCTCTTGAAGAAGGCGTGGGTCATAAGATGGAACATGCCGGCGGTCATTGCCCCCACCCCCATGGCCATCACCATGTAGCCCAACTGGCTCAGAGTGGAGTAGGCCAGTATGCGCTTGATGTCGTTCTGTACCAGGGCGATGGTGGCTGCCAATAGTGCGGTTAAACCTCCCACGGCCGCGATCAACAGCATAGCCTGGGGGGCCTGACTGAATATGAAGAAGGCCCGGGCGATCAGATAAACTCCGGCCGCCACCATGGTAGCGGCATGGATGAGGGCGCTGACCGGAGTGGGACCTTCCATGGCGTCTGGCAGCCACACATGCAGGGGAAACTGGGCCGATTTGCCCACCGGACCGAAGAACAGCAGTATGGCGATGGGCAGGAGTACCGCCAGGTTATGGTAACCGGGGATAGAGGCGGTCAGTTCACCGTAGTTCAAGGTGCCAAAGACTATAGCCAGGAAAAGAATCCCCAACAGAAAGCCGAAATCACCAATGCGGTTGGTTATGAAGGCTTTGATGGCGGCATCTCGGGCCGATGGTCGGCCGAACCAGAAACCGATCAACAGGTAAGAGCACATCCCTACCAGTTCCCAGAATACAAAGAGCTGTCCGAAATTGTTGGCTAGCACCAAACCCAGCATGGAACCGGCAAAGATGCTCTGATAAGCGAAATAACTGGCCAAACCAGGATCGCCTTTCATATACCCCAGCGAATAGATCTGCACCAATAACGCTACGCTGGTGACCACGATGAGCATGACGGCGGCCAGCGGATCGATCAATATACCCATATCCACCTTCAGCCCCGGCATCTCCAGCCAGCGAGCCGATATCTCAAAGAACGAGCCGGGACCCTGGCGATAGACCTCAGCGGCCACCAACAGGGACAGCAGCAGCGAGATACCGATGGCGGCAATTGAGAGGGCTGCCGATAATTTGGGCCAACGGTGCAGGAGCAATCCGATCAGCGCGAAAGCCAGGAAGGGCAGAGCCGGGATCAGCCAGCTGACGGTCATGATGTCTTGCATATGTACAGTCCCCTCCTTACCATTTCAATAAGTTAAAATCATTTAGATCGATTGACTTGCGCTGCCGGTAGATGGATATGATCAGGGCCAGGCCCACCGCTACCTCGGCCGCCGCCACCACAATCACGAATATGGCAAAAAGCTGGCCGACAGCGGCGGCTGGCTGGATAAATCGATTGATGGCAACGAAATTTACGTTAACCGCGTTGAGCATAATCTCCACCGACATCAGGATGGCGATGGCATTGCGTTTGGCAAACACCCCATAGACTCCTATCCCAAAGAGGGCGGTACCCAGCAAGAGGTAATGGTTTAATCCGATCATGTCTGGTCAGCCCCTTTCGCAAGGATGATAGCCCCTACCACTGCCAACAGCAACAGGATGGCGGCCGCTTCGAAAGCCACTACGTAATTGCCCAGCAGCAGGTTGGCCAGGGCGCCCACTGCATCTGGTTCGCCCGGTCCCTCCGGGGTGGAGGGCCAGCCAGTAAACCCGATGGCGATTCCCAGCCCGATCACCAGCAGCCAAGCCATCAGACCGCCTAAAAGATGGGTGCTGCGGCTGGGGGTGGAGGGATTGGTTGAGGCCGGCTCAGGATTCATAACCAGCATGATGGCGAAAATCATCAGGACCGAAACTGCCCCCGCATACACCAGTATCTGCACCAGTCCCAGGAAACCGGCGCCCAGATCGAAAAAGGTCATGGCCACCCCCAAAAAGGTGAGAATCAGGGCCAGGGCGCTGTGGACTATATTGCGGCTCAGCACCACTGCCAGGGCGGCGGCCACGGTAAAGGCGGAGAGGGCCAGGAAGACCAGCTGGTCAATGTTCATTTTGCTTCGCCTCCTTCCCGGGGATTGTTTTTCTTCTCCTTTGCTACCCAGGCCGCGGCCAGCTTGGCAGCTTTGTCGCGGTCATCGACCAGCAGCTCCGCCAATTTGATCAGTTTTTTCTGGTCTTCGTTCATTAAGACGATCATGACTGCGGCATCGACTTCATCGGGCAGAATCTTAGCCAGCGTCTTAGCGGGGTTTTTGGACAGGACCCCTTTCATGGCTTCGATCTGCCGCTGTCGTTTGGAATCGGCCTCGGAGAGTTCAGCTTCAACCTGTAATGTCTCGATTCTCTTTTCTCCAGTATTCCCGTCCATCGCTTTCTCTAACTCCTCGGGCGGGGGTGCTTCTGTGCCAGAAACCGAGCCGCCACCGACTTTGCCGGCCGGAATTAGCTGCAACTCCGGCGGGCGGTGATAGACCTTCATAATATCCCCGCGTTCAGCCCTGGTTAACTCGAAATCATGGCTGAAATAAAGAGTGCTGGTGGGGCAGATCTCCACGCACAGATTACAGAACAGGCAATATTGCAGATCGATGACGTATCGCTCCACCTTTTTCTTCTTGGAGCCTTCATCCCGGTAGGTGTCCAGGGTGAGGACATTGTTGGGGCAAGCCTTGATGCACTGTCCGCAGGCGATGCATTTGGGAAAGTCATATTCCAGTGAACCGCGGAAGCGGTCCTGCAGGAACGGCCGTTCCTCCGGATACTGCTGGGTTATATCCCGCTCGAAGGTATGCCTGGCGGTGATACCCAGGCCTTTCAACAGTCCTTTGCCTAGCATATGATCACCACCTTATTCCTTTCAATATCTCGATGCCTGCCCCGGTGACCACAATGTTGATCAGGCTGACGGGGATAAGCACTTTCCAGCTGAAGGACATCAGGTGGTCCATACGGATGCGGGGGAAGGTCCATTTCAGCCACATAAACACCAGCATTATCAGGTAAGTCTTGATTATTATCCATATCCACGAGGGCAGCCAGGGACCCTGCCAGCCACCGAAGAATAGGGTGGCGGCCAAAGCCGAGACAGCCACCAGGTTGGTGTATTCGGCCAGGAAGAACAGGGCCCAGCGCATGCCGGTATATTCTGTGTAGGCGCCGGCGGTCAGTTCTTGCTCCGCTTCCGGCATATCAAAGGGTCCCCGGTTCAATTCAGCGGTGGCGGCAATAAAATAAGTGATGAAGGCTGCCGGCTGCAGAAGTATAAACCAGAATTTGCTTTGAGCGCCCACTATGTGGGAGAGATTCAGAGAGCCGGCGATCATTACCACTCCGAGGAGTGAAAAAGCCAGGGGTATCTCGTAAGAGATCATCTGGGCCACCGAGCGCATGGCACCCAGCAGGGACCATTTGTTGTTGGAAGCCCAGCCGGCCATCAGGATAGCTATAGTGGACAGGGAACCTACTGAAATGAAATAGAAGAGACCTGCGTTCAGGTCCACCACTACCATGCTCTGACCCATTGGTATGACTGCATAGAGGAGTACCGAGATGATTATAAAAAACATGGGGGCGGTCTTGAATATCAATTTATCGGTCTGGGAAGGGATTATATCCTCCTTGGTCAAGAGTTTCAAGGTGTCGGCGATGGTCTGGAAACAGCCAAAGGGGCCTAAACGGTTAGGCCCCAGGCGCTGCTGCATGAAGCCCGATATCTTGCGTTCCAGCCAGACCAGGATGATTACGTTTAAAGTGACTATCAGGATGATGACTGTCCATTGCAGGACCAGCAGGAGCAGATCCGCCCAGAAGGGACTTAATCCCAAAGCCAGCAGCCAGGCGGACAGCACCCCGGCCAGGTTTACAAACAGGCTTTCCATCGGTTCAACCCCTTTCTCACCTAGCGGTCCGATTCACCCAGGACTGGGTCCAGGGTGGCGATGTTGGCGATGATATCCTGGAGCTTGCCGCCCCGGGAAATGATCGGGAGGACCATGAGGTTTATGAATGACGGCGCCCGGACATGTAACCGGGCTGGTTTTTCGGTACCATCGCTGAGAAGATAGAAACCCAGCTCCCCCTTGGCCGATTCGATGCGGTGGTATACCTCGCGTCCTTTTTCGGGTTTCAGGATTCTTGGCACCTTGCCCTGTATTTCGCCTTCTGGCATTTGTTCCACCGCCTGCCTGATTATGCGGGCACTCTGCTCGATCTCCGCCAACCGTACCACCAGGCGGGCCATGCAATCGCCCTCCTGGGCTACCGGCACCGTGAAATCGAAGCGTTCATAGATCCCGTAAGGCTCGGCTTTGCGCAGGTCGTAGCTAATCCCGCTAGCCCTAAGATTAGGACCGGTTACTCCATAAGCGACAGCGGTGTCGGCGGGCAGGATCCCGATCCCACTGCAGCGCGCCTGCAATATCTCATTACCGGTAATGAGGCCGTTATATTCATCCAGCATGGCGGGGATATCGTCCAGGAATCTTCTGACAGCGGGAAAGAACTCTGCCGGGAGGTCATGGCTGATTCCTCCCAGGCGCATATAAGAGGCCAGCAACCTTTGCCCGCTGGTCATTTCGAACATATCCATGATGCGCTCGCGGTCGCGCAGACAATAGAGAAGTCCGGTGGTAGCGGACAGGTCGATAGCCAGGCTGCCCACGAACATCAAATGGGAGGCGATACGAGACAATTCTCCCATTATCACCCGGATGTATTGGGCTCGTTCCGGCACCTCCAACTCAGCCAGTTTCTCCACCGCCTGGGCGTAACCCCAGGCTGGCAGATTGGTGGCCATATAATCGAGCCGGGATGCGTACGGGATAAACTGGGTGTAGGTGCGGCTCTCGGCGATCTTCTCCACCGAACGATGCACATAGCCGAGATGGACGATGACATCCACTATCTCCTCGCCGTCCATGACCGCCTCCACGTGCATGCCGCCGTGGGTGCTGGGGTGTTGGGGACCGATATTTATGGTGTAATGATCAGTCTGGAACAAGTCCCTCACACCTCCTTCTGGAAATCCTTGCGCAGGGGATGGCCCACGAATTCGTCGGGCAACAGTACCCGGACCAGATTAGGGTGACCGGAAAACCTTACCCCCATCAAATCGAATACCTCACGCTCCTGCCAATCGGCGGTGGGGTATATGGAGAATACCGAGGGGAGTTGGGGTGCTTCCCGGGAGACTCTGGTCTTCACAGCGATTTTAAGCCCGTTGTCGGGTATGGCATATAGATGGTAGGTCAGCTCAAACTCTTGGATTAGGTCAGTGACCGTCAAGTCGGCCAGGTAGTTCATCCCGGCTTGGTCACGGAGGTACAGCATCAGTTCGGGCAGGTCCGCCGGACTCACCCGCAGGCCGCTGAAACCGGCATCGGGATAGGACTCAACCCGCCCTGCCAGAGCAGTTGTTATTCTATTTATGGCCGTCTGGGCAGCTGTGCTTGTCATTCGATATCCTCCCTGGATTTAATAGTCGCCTTGCTCGACCTTCTTCTTCAGCTCCAGCAGGCCATGAAACAAGGCTTCAGGACGGGGAGGGCAGCCGGGAACGTATATATCTACTTTAAACAGGGAGTCCGCCCCCGGGTAGATACTATAACCATCGCGAAAGGGGCCGCCGCTGGTGGCGCAGTTGCCCATGGCCAGGACCCATTTGGGCGATGGCATCTGCTCATAGACTCGCTTGACTACCGGGGCCATCTTCAGGGATATGGGACCGGCTATCAGGAGCAGGTCCGCCTGGCGGGGCGAGGCTCGGAACACCTCATAACCATAACGGGAGATATCGAAGCGGGCACCGCTGGCGGCCAACAGTTCGATCGGACAGCAATTGCAGCCATAGTTCAAAGGCCAAAATGAGCGAGCCCGTCCCCAGTTCCATAACTTTTCCAGGGTGGTGACGATAATGTTGTGGTGGGCCAGATGGTCCACGTCGTCTTCGGAAGCTGGCTGGGGAGGATTTTTCTTCAATACCATTGCAGGGCACCTTCTTTCCAGGCATACCATAGCCCCAAGACCAGTATGGCAATGAAAATTAACATCTCAATGAAGGCGAAGAGACCCAGGCTCTGGAATTTTACCGCCCACGGGTAAAGGAAGATGGTCTCAATATCAAAGGCCAGGAAGACCAGAGCATAGAGAAAATAGTTGACCCGGAACCTCATCCAACCTGAACCTTTGGGATCAACGCCGCATTCGTAGGGCAGCAATTTTTCCTCGGAGGGCGTACTCTTGACCCGCAACAGCCAGGCCCCGGTCATGGCCGCTACCGGAAACAGAATGGTAAGGAGCAGGAAAACACCGAGAGTAGCGTGGTCCGACATCCGATCGCCTCCTTGGTAAATCTCAGCCAGGTACATTAGACAGCATAATTCAATTGGGGAACGCCATATATGTGTGCTATTCCTATATATAATAGTCATAATAGGATTTATTTCAAGTGTATTTTCAGAAGCATATAAAGACCGAGGATGGAGAGCGGACCACCGCCACAAGGCCCGACCATAAAACTAGTATAAACCAAAACAGAAATCTTTAGTAAACGCCTGACATTCACCACATGTGTCACGCTAACTTGACTTGGCGCATTAATGGCCTATGCCAAGGATAAGCATCAGAGGTCCAAGCAAGAGAGAACTGGCGGCGAAAATAATTGTAGAGGTTATGGTGCAACCAGCCCAGCCAGGGTGAAGCGGAGCCGAATTAGCGGGTAATCACAGCCAGGACGCCGGCTAGCAATGATAAAGGCTTGCCGGGCTGCATATTGTGTGTTTAAATTACATAAAAATATATGAACGAATGCTCATATGAACAGATAGAGGCTCGACAAAGGAGGAAAAGGAATGGTAATGCAGTTTGACCGCTGTGGGACACCTTGCATCCACGAGGAAGCTGTCAGCTATGTGAGCGGGATGATGCTGAGCGGGGAGGAGGCCCAGGCCTTGGCCGATACTTTCAAGACCCTGGCCGATCCCAACCGGGTAAAAATAGTATTTGCCCTGATGAACCGGGAGCTGTGCGTATGCGACCTGGCTGTAGTTATTGGGGCCTCTGACTCGGCGGTATCCCACCAACTGAGAATGCTCAGGAGCCAGAAGCTGGTCAAGTTCCGCCGGGAAGGGAAGATACTTTATTACTCACTGGCTGACGAGCATATTGACAAGCTGTTCAAGCAGGGATTGGAGCATATAAGCCACAGCAAGGAATGGGCGGCCCGGTTTCTGGAATACATTTAGGGTGCCTTTGCATTTATGGGGGTTAACCGCAGCCGGCGGCGGGGTGCCAGCAACGGAAACCGGTTAAGACCAGCCTTGGGGCTGCATTGAGATGGTCGCTCGGGGGACGGGCCAGCATTATCATTAAATCTTGATATAGGCGAGATGTCGCAACCAAGGGGATTGATCACATCAGATAGAGGGGGAAGCGAATTGGCATTCAGACGCCACATCAGGCATTTTTTCCGTTATCGCGAGATTGTGCGGGTATTCCTCAAACATGGACTAGGTTATCTTATCCAGCGGATGGGGATGCAGAGATATGTCCACCTGCCATCACTATACTCGGTGAATACGTGTCAACTGGAATCTGATCATTGCATAGGTGACAAGCTGACTCGAGCCTTGATGGAACTGGGCCCGACCTTTATCAAATTCGGCCAGGTGCTGAGCACCCGCTCGGACGTACTATCGCCGCAGTTCATAGCCGAATTGGAGAGGCTGCAGGACAAGGTATCGCCGGTACCGATCAACCAGATCAGAGACGTGATGGCTGCTGAGATAGGCCCGGTTGAGGCGATATTCGCCAGCTTTGACCCTATACCCTTAGCCGCCGCTTCGATCGGACAGGTACACCGGGCGGTCCTGAAGAGCGGCGAACAGGTGGTGGTCAAGGTGCAGCGCCCGGATATCCAAGCCCAGGTAGAAAGCGACCTGGAGATATTCAACCACCTGGCCCAGATGGTCGAGCGGCATTGGACCGAAGCATCCCGCATCGGTCTGGTCCGGATAATCGAGGAATACAGCAAAACCATGAAGTTGGAACTGGATTACCACCGGGAGGGCAAGAATACCGACCGCATGCGCCACGCTTTTGCCCAGGACGAGGCGGTAGTCATACCCAAAGTCTACTGGGATTACACCACATCCCGGGTACTGACCGAGGAATTCATTGAGGGGATCAAGCTCAGCGATGTGGGCGCCATCGATGAACGGGGCTGGAACCGTACCCGGATATCCGAACTGGGTACCCGCTCCTTCCTGGCCCA